>CAVOIQ010000010.1:0-264396 GCA_963696085.1 uncultured Actinomycetota bacterium | reverse complement strand
ATGCGATGCCTCGACTGGGAATGCGCGCGCCGGGACCGGGGATCCTTATAACCCTCGCGGTGGTCGGGCTCACCGCCTGCTCACCCGCAAGGACGTCCGCCGATGCGCCGACGGCCGAGCCCGTTCCCGCCGACCCCACCTCCATGCAGTCCACTGCTCCGGCACCACCCGACATCGCGTGGAGCACGGCGTACCAGGAGACATTCGACGACGCGCAGGCCGCGTCGGCATGGCTCTGGAAGGGCAAGTTCCCGCCCACCATCTCCGAGGGGCACATGTCGTATACGACGCAGGCCGGCCAGGCGGGATACACCGGGATCGGCGCGGACGCAGCGCACGTTGATCTCGGCGGTGGTGCGGATGACGACTCGCTGCGGACGATCAGGGTGACTGCGATCGTCTCGTTGGAGGGCATCGCCGCGTATGGGGCGACCTGTCTGGACGCGGTCTCAAAGGGCGGCTACCCCTCACCTTCCATGTACGCTCTCACGGTCTCCTCGACGGGTGCGAAAATCTCGAAAACCGTGGACGACGGTCCATCCGAGACCGTCGCGACATCTGACACCGGCGTTTTGCCCGACCCATTCACTGGGGCGATCACTGTCACCTGCGCGCCCGTGGAGGGCGGTTACTACCTCGAGGTTGCGATAGACGACGACGTCCTCCTTGCTACTGTCGACACCGGTGTCATCCCTGAGGGCCGCAACGCGCGCCTCTACGATGCCGCGGCATCAGTTGCCGAACCGAAGGTTTCGATCGACGAGGTGACACTCGAGGTCCCGACACCATAGCCCGGGCACCGGGCGCGTCTCAGAGCATCAGCGGTTGCTGACCGAGTCCGTGCCCACGAAGTGCCCATAACCTCTTTGGGTTCAAATCCCACCGTCACCGCCAGAAAAACCCCTGATTTCAGGGGTTTTTCCATTTCACAGCGCGGTCGAAGCGGGGGTTAACCCGCATCCGTTTCGGTGGCCTGCCGGATTCCCGGGGCGGCGCATGGTCCGTAGCGTCGCGTGTATGACTCTCGAACCGCAAGGCCCGCTCGCGGCGCCCGCTCCGTCCTCGCCGCAAGCGACCAGACGTCCATACCGGGGCATTGGATTGCCGTGGCTCGTGGTGGTCGGGCTTGCACTGCTCCAGGTTCCGCGCATCGTTGCGCACGACTTCGGGGTTGTGCCGCAGAGCTCGGTGGGTTACGTGCTGCTCGCCGTCGTGCCCCTCGTCGCGTGGGTCGTGGTGGCCGTGCTGTGGTCGCGTCGGCCGCTCATGTCGCTCCTGGTCGCCGGCGGTCTCTACGGTGCCGCGCTAGCGGTCATCCACAACGCGGCGTGGGGTGCAGTGTGGGGAGCGTCGCCACCGCGACTCGGAGGCAACCTCTCGGGGGTGCTCCCCGTGGGGGTCGAAGATGTCTTGATGCGCTCGGCGACGGTTGTAAGCAGCCTCGCGACCGGCATCGTCTTCGGGGTGATCTTCGGACTGATCGCGTGGGGGATCCAAGCCGTTGCGCGACGGGCCGGGGCCGATCTCCCACTGCACCGCACGTGACGCTGACGACTTCGAATCGAGTGACACCACCCCTTTGGGTGTGTTCGTAGGCGTTGATGACCCGTACCGTTCCTAAAGTGCAGGATCGAGTCTGTGGCGGGTGGGACGGGGCGGTCCCGTTCGCTGTCTTTCTGGGGAAGCAGCGAGCGGGACCGTTCTGCGGGCGGAACTCGCTCCTCAGATGATCGCAACTGCCCGTCGGCTCGGTCAGTCGTCCAGGTCGGCAGGCTGGGTGGACTTTCTCCGCTCCAGCCTCCAGTGGATCTCGTGCGTCGTGGGATGCCGCCACTCGCGCATCCGGTACTCGAAACCGGGCAGCAGCACAATCGGGATCGGATCGGGCGACGCCGGCGCGACCGCTCCCACCACGATCTTCGAATCGGTGGGGATGAACGGAGACTGCGCGGGGATCGGGGCGGTCACGATCTCGACCGGGTCACCATAGGGGCGAGGCATGTGACCAGACGCTACCATATCGCTCACATAACGCTCTAATGGCATTGGTACGTATCCCAATAGAGATCTGATAGAGTTCGCGACAGCGGTCTACTGGTCGCTGTCACTTCCCTGTCTCACGCGCCGCCCGAAGGCGCCACAGGCGATCGGAAGCCACCCATCCGCACGTGTTTCGCGAAGACGCGCACCGAGCCGGGAGTCACGCCGGGCAGTGCAGGCTCAATCCGCGCGCTAACCCCGTGCAGCGCGGCCACTGCGCCGCAATTTCGAAGGACCACCTCATGGGAACCATGTATTACGGCGGGTCGGCGATGCCGATCCGGATCGAAGATCGCGCCCTTGCGCATTTGAAGGTGGTTGTCGCGACGAAGCTGCGCCGCAACGAGAGCTTCACGCTGTCGTGGCCGCACGCCGCCGACGAACCGCGGGGCCGATCCACGCTGTGGATCCACCCGTCGATCCCGCTGCGCTTCGTCTTCGACGACCCCACGCCCGCGGAGCTGAGCCGCACCTGGATCGAAGAGCTCGCGCAATCGGCGAACTCCTCGGGTGGCATCGCTCTCGTCGCCGAGCACATCCCCGGCGCCGAGTCGGCGGTCGGCGACAGCGGCCGCATTCTGCACCCCAGCAACTGATTCAGGAGACACGTCATGGCCGGGGATGCCCTGGCACTCATGACGAATTGGAGATACGGCATGACCTTGATGACCAACGAGCTCACCGGGCCCGAGGTGTTCCAGCTGTGAGCACGCCTGTCGTTGCAGCGCGCGCAGCACAGAACTCGCGCATCTTGGAGATCCTCGCGCGCATCGGATACATCGTGCTGGGAATCGTTCACATCGTGATCGGCGCGATCTCGATCTCGATTGGGATCGGTGGCGAGGGCGAGGCCGATCAGGACGGCGCGATGCAACAGATCCGCGACACCCCCGTCGGCGGGCTGCTGTTGTGCATCATTGCTCTGGGTCTGCTGGGCCTGGCGATCTGGCAGGTCACCGAAGCCGTTCTCGAGCGCGACGCCGATACCAAGAAGAAGTGGGGCTACCGAGTCAAGTACGCGGCCACCGCGGTCGTCTACCTCGCCATCGCCTGGACGGCGCTCGTGTCTTCCCTCGGCGGAGAGGCCGACGCCTCGGAATCCTCCGAGGCGTTCAGCGCGTGGATGCTCACCACGCCTGCCGGAGCCGTCTTGCTCGGCCTGATCGGTCTGATCGTCGGCGGTGTGGGCATCGCCTTCATTGTCCGGGGCGTGCGCCGCGGTTTCGAGAAGCACCTCGCCCTTCCGGACGGCGTCGCGGAGAACGGCATCGTGACATTCGGCGTCGTCGGCTACGTCGCGAAGGGAATCGCGATCACGATCGCCGGTGCGCTGTTCGTCATTACAGCTGTTACGCATGACGCCGAGCAGGGAGGCGGCTTAGACACCGCAGTCCACGCTCTCGCAGCGTTGCCCTTCGGCGACGTCGTGCTGTGGATCGTGGGTGCCGGGCTCGTGATCTACGGACTGTTCTGCTTCGGTCGCGCCCGCTACGCGAGGATGTGAGGTGGCCTCGTTTCGAAGAGCGCTTGTCCCGGCGGCTCTGCTGATCGGCCTGCTGCTGGTGGCCGGCACAAGTCTCCTTGCCGCCGTCACTCAGCAGCCTTTCGGCGAGTACAGCCGCGACCTCAAGGCACTGGCCGCCGATGCCGGCGCGGTGCTGCCGCTGCTGGCCGGAGGGCTTGCGCTGCTGAACGTGATGGCGTGGGCGTCAGTCGCCTCCATGGCTGTGCTGGCCGCAGTGCTATGGCCACCACGGCGTCGGTGGCTGCTCGGATTCGCGTTTCTGAACATCCTTCTCGCGCTCGACGATGCTCTGCTCTTCCACGACGAAGTCGGACCTGCGCTCGGCTTGCCGGAGGAGGGCTTCGAGCTGCTTTATGCCGTCATTGGGGTCCTGCTTCTGGTGCGCGCCTTCCCGCCGGCTGTCAACATGCGGTCGGAAGCCCGGCTGTCGCGATTCCGCATGCAGAATCTGTCGTCAGGTGGCCGAGCGTTTATCCTGGGCCTCTTCCTTCTCGGTGTATCGGTGGTCGCGGATCAGACCATGCACGGCCAGCCTGTGTGGGAGGACGCCCCCAAACTCCTCGGCGCCCTGGTCTGGATGACCGTCCCGCTCCTGGAGCTTCCGTCGAACCTGCTGTCAGGCGCGCGCGTGAGTGAACGCGTGAGTGAAAGTGAATCGCAATTGCGGTAGACGAACGTCGACCTTGAAAATCAGAACGACGATAGGTTCGCTTGCAGCCCGCCGGGGGCGAACTCGGTGCGCAGGATGCCGCGGCGGCGGAGGATCGGCACGATCTCGTCGAGTGCTCGGTGAAGCGTCACCGGGTGCAGGTCGCCCGAGAAGATGAGGCCGTCGTTGTCGGCGTCGTCCCCGAGAGCTTGGATGACGTCCGCGAGCTCCTCGGCCGTCCCGACGGTGCCGCTGATGCCATCGCCGATACGGCCGAGCCGTGCCTTTCCGGCGAGGATCTGGCGGAAGGGCACATCGGCGAACGAATCGAACCGACCTCGGAGCCCTTTGATGGTTCCCTGCGACACGTGGCCGCCGAAGATCGCAGGATCGAGCGGCCGATCCAGATCGAGTGTGGTGAGGTCGGTCTCGAGGTCACTGGACCATGCCTCGGCAACCTGGAGTAGGGCGGCGTCATCCGGGTCAGCGGATGCCGCGACGATGCGATCGGCTTCTTCGGTGGAGGACGCGACGATGGGCTTGAAGACGAACATCGTCTTGATCGCGGCCGGATCGCGGCCGTGCTCGACAGCGTCGGCGCGGACGCGCTCGCGGTAGGCGCGGACTGCATCGACGTCGAGGTTGGACAGCGCGAGCTGGATGGCCGAGTTCTCGCCTGCGAAACGGATGCCGCGCGGTGAGCCACCGGGCGACGCGATGACAGGTTCGGTAGGAAGAGGCTCCGCGTTCAGCGGCCCGTCGAACGAGAAGTACTTGCCGCGGTGCTCGACCGCGCGGATCTTCGAGCCGTCGGCATAGATCTGCGTCTCGGGGTCGGCGATGAGCGCTCCGTCATCCCAGCTCCGCCACAGCAGGCGCAACGCATCGAGCCATTCCTGCGCGCGGTCGTAGGCGGCGTCGTGGGGCAGACGGTCCTGCCCGAAGTGGTGAGCGGAGCCGACGTCTGTCACGACGTTCAGTCCGAGTCTTCCGCTGGAGAGGTGCTGCAGCGAGGCGAACTGGCGGGCGGCCGTATACGGATGCCAGCCGGCGGGGTTTGCGGTGGGGATGACGCCGAGGTGCTCGGTGGCGGCGAAGAGGTACGGCGCGAGAGTCCACGGGTCGTGCTTGGGGCCGCCGTAGGCCTTGCGCACGCGAAGGTCGAGTGTCTCGGGGCTGATGCCGACAGAGAGTGCGTCTTCGATGAGTACGAAGTCGAACCCCGCCTGCTCCAGCGTGCGTGCGCTGTCCTGGTAGAGCCCGGGTTTGCGCCAGTCGTAGTTCCACTCGTAATACGGGCGTGCCCACCCGTGGGGACCGAAGCCGCGGGAGAGGAACCAACCGAAGTGCTGCTGCTTGGTCATACGATCCCCGCCCGTTCGAGTAGTTCGCCGGCTTGCACTGCGGCCAGTGCGCGGTCGAGATCCGCGATCAGATCCTCGACGTCCTCGAGGCCGATCGAGACCCGGAGAAGTCCCTGGCCTATTCCCGCCGCGACGCGCTCGTCCTCGGTTCGGCCCACATGTGTGGTCGAAGCCGGGTGCAGTACGAGCGACCGCACGTCACCCAAGTGGGTCATGCGCGTGAACAGCTGCACCGAGTCGGTGAACGTCTTTGCAGCATCCCGCCCGCCCCGGAGCGTGAACGCGAACACCGACCCCTGCCCACGCGGGAGGTACTGCTGGGCCAGTGCTCGGTAGGGGCTGGACATCAGGCCGCTGTAGTCAACGGATTCGACGGCGGGATGCGCCTCGAGCCACCCGGCGATGCGTCGGGCCGACTCCGAGTGCCGCTGCACGCGAAGCGACAGCGTCTCGATGCCCTGGAGGATGAAGAACGCGTTGAACGGCGACGGCGACGGACCCTGTCGCATTGCGATCACTGACCTGGCGTAGGTCAAGAAAGCTGCACGGCCCGCACGGTCGGCGAATGTGCGACCGTCTACGCCGGTGTCCCTCGCGAGATGCGGGTACCGGTCTGCGGCCGCCGCCCAGTCGATCCGGCCAGCGTCCACGATGACACCTCCGAGCACCGTGCCATGGCCGGCGAGGAATTTGCTCGCCGAGTGCACCACGATGTCGGCGCCATGCTCGATCGGCCGCAAGAGATAGGGAGTGGCGAGCGTGTTGTCGATGATCAGCGGGATGCCGTGGCGGTGCGCAACAGCGGCAACGGCGCGGATGTCGAGAACGTCGTTTTTCGGGTTGGGAATCGACTCCGCGAACAGTGCCCGGGTGTTGGGGCGGATAGCCGCCTCCCACGCGGCTGGATCGTTCGCACGGCCGACGAAGGAGGTCTCGATGCCCAGACGAGCGAAGTTGTCGCGGAACAGCTCCCGCGACCCTTCGTAGATGCTGTTCGCCGAGACCAGGTGGTCGCCGGCCCCGGCGAGAGCGAGCACGGCCGTCGAGACGGCGGCTTGGCCGCTCCCGACGAGGAGCGCGCCCGCGCCGCCTTCGAGATCCGCGATGCGCCGCTCGACCGCAGTGTTGGTCGGGTTGCCCACGCGCGTGTAGCTGTACCCGTCATCGGATTGCATGAACCGATCGTTCGCCTGCTCGAAGTCGTCGAAGACGAACCCCGCGGTGAGATAGATCGGGGTCGCGCGAGGGTGGTGGAAATCATCGAGTTCTGCGCCGGCGTGGATCTGCCGCGTGGCGAACCCGCGACTGTCAGCCGACATCGACGGACGCTCCTCCGTCAGAGGGCGAGTCGTCCATCGGCCGGGAGTTCAAGACGGCGATGTGCATCGAGTGCCAAATCTCCAGCGGTGGAATCGTACGACGGTTAGCCATGAAGGGAGACTAAGGCGACTGCGCGCTGCTACTCCGAAAGGCCCGTCACCCGAGGACACAGCTCGTCACTTGGCGTCATACAGCAGGTACGGGCGTCTTCACGTGAGGGTCGAGTGCTCGCCCAGCCGGTGCCACGAGCGGTTGTGATAGACCAGTGCGCCGCCGCCCTCTCCGGGCCCGACATCGCGGCCGACATGATGCTGCAGCGCGTGGGCGGCGATGACGGTCGAACCGCCCGCGTCCATGCGATTGATGATCGCGCACCGCACCCACGCGCGAACGCTCGGGAAAACCGGCTCTCCGGTGGCCAGCCGTGCCCATGCCGACGTGTCCGCGAAGCGGTCCACGCCGCTGGTGGCGCTTCTCTTGGCGAGGTCGAGATCGTGCTCATCCAGGAGGTGCACCACGATCGTGTCGGATGCCGCGATTGCGGCGGATGCCGACGACAGCGATGACAGCGAGAACACGAGCAAAGGCGGTTCTGCGCTCACCGACGCGACCGACGTCGCGGTGAGCGCCACCGGGCCGGTCCCGGGGTCTGCGGTGATGACGGCGACTCCGCCCGGGTGGCCGCGGAAGACCGATTTGAAGTCATCTGCGGTGAGGCTCGCGGCGATGTGCGGCAGCCGCACGGCGCCGCTGGTTGAGGTGCGGGTCATGACGGAACGCTAACCGTTCCGGGCGCCCGCCGGCGTCGCGAGACGATCAATGTGTCGCTGTGTAAGCCCATGTGACGTTGTGCGACGGCGCCGTGAACGCGTGTGACAAGAACGGCGACAGCGACTTGGTGGTTCGCTGGCGGCCGCTCGCAGACTGGGGTGACCCATCCGTTCACCGGCTGCGGACGCGCCGGCTGAGGTGCTCGCAGCCCGCCTGGAGAAACACGCCGCACATGAGCCTCGCAACCGCCCCCGCTGACCTCGACACACGACAGCGGGCGCGCTGGCGCGCCGTCGCCGGAGATCACGGCATCGCCTCGCTGCGTCACACCCATTGGCTGGACGCCGTGGAGCGCACGTACGCGGACGCGCCGGGCACCTGGGCGGCGCGCGGCGGGAAGGTCGTGGGATCCGTGCGGCGCACACCCGATGCCGCTCTGGAAGAAGTCGTGATCGCGCCCGGTGAGACCGCCGTCTTCGGACATCGCGAATTTCGCGCGATCGATCGCGACGGTGCACTCGCGCTTCGTATCTTCGACCCCGAATCGCCCACCCGCACTCGACTGCGTGGCATCCAGTCTTTTCCGTGGAATTCGGACTGGGTGATCGAGGGCGCGTTCGTCGCGGCATCCGATGGGGAGACCCGCGTCGTGCGCAGCGTCGATGGTCACGAAAGCCAGGAGCCGGCCGTCGGCGTCGTCGTTCTCGAGGTGGCCGGCCAGCTCGCACGCCTGACGGTGTCCCGCAGCGGGAGAGGCTTCAGTGCTGTCGTCGCCGATGCGACCAGCGGCGATGACGCCTACCGCTTCCGGTTCCTCCCGATCGACTCGCCGGATGCCGACGGCAACGTCGTGGTCGACTTCAACCGCCTGTTCCTGCCGCCCTGCGCGTTCAGCGACCAGTATGTCTGCCCCCTCCCGCCTGCGGGCAACCGCCTTGGAGTTCGCGTGGAGGCGGGCGAGAAGATCACCGAGCTGGAGCCTGAGGAATCACCTCGAGTGTGATCGCGCCGGACGAATTTCCGGCGTGATGTATTCCTGCGAGCAGATCGCGCTCTTACCCGTCGAGTGACGATACGCGGACCGTATCGCCTCATTTGGGGGGGATATGAGCCGTTCCGTGATGCCAGAGACCGTCGACGCGGTCGTGATCGGTTCAGGTTTCGGCGCGTCAGTCGCGGCGCAGCGTCTTTCCGAAGCAGGAAAGAGCGTCGTGGTGATGGAGCGTGGTCGCCGCTACGGCCCGGGCGACTTTGCGCGATCGCCGCACCAGATGGCGCGAAACTTCTGGGATCCCAGCGAGCGGCTGTACGGATTATTCGACGCGTGGACGTTCCGCGGCCTCGAAGGCATTGTCTCCGCAGGCTTGGGTGGGGGCTCCCTCATCTATGCGAACGTGCTCCTGCGCAAAGACCCGCAATGGTTCGTACGCGATTCGCCCCTCCCCGGCGGAGGGTACGAGAACTGGCCCTTCTCGAGAGAGGACTTGGACCCTCACTACGACGCTGTCGAAAGGATGATGAGCCCAACTCCCTATCCGTACCACGACACACCGAAGACAAAAGCGTTCGAGGGTGCCGCCGTTCGCATCGGGATGCCGACAGTCCGTCCGCCGCTCGCCGTCACTTTTGCGCGCCCAGGTGAAGAACCCGCATCGAATCTCGGAATAGACGATCCCGCTTACGGAAATATCCACGGAAGTCGTCGGGTCACCTGCACTCTGTGCGGCGAATGCGACATGGGATGCAACTTGGGAGCGAAGAACTCGCTCGACCACAACTATCTCTCGGACGCAGCCCACCGCGGCGCCGACATCCGCACGCTGCATGAAGTGCGGGGCATCCGGCCATTGGATGACGGCTCCTACGCTGTCACCTACGTGGTTCATGACACGGACGGCGACGGAAGCGGACGCACCCGGACGCTCCCTGTCCATCAGATCCGTGCGCGCCGCGTGATTCTGGGAGCGGGCACCTTCGGCACGTCGCGTCTGCTCTTGAGCAACCGCACGTCCTTGCGCGGGTTGAGCAGTGCGCTGGGCACCCGGTTCTCCGGAAACGGCGATCTGCTCACCATGTTGATGAACTGCACGCGCACGGGGCAGCCGCTGTCGATCGATGGATCCCGCGGCCCCGTGATCACGTCGGCGATTCGCGTTCCCGACGAGGCCGACGGAGGCACAGGCCGAGGCTTTTACGTCGAGGATGCGGGCTTCCCCGCTTTCTTGACGTGGTTGGTGGAACTTGCCCAATTGCGGTCCATGAGTCGCCGCGCGGCCACTTTCGGGTGGCACACCCTGCGCAACAGGCTCTTCTCGCTGGGAAAATCGAACATCTCGTCGGATCTCGCCACCCTCCTCGGCGATGGTCATTTGTCAGGGAGCACGCTCCCGCTGCTCGGGATGGGCCGGGATACTCCCGACGGTCAACTGTCGTTGCGCGGTGGACGGCTTGCTGTCAACTGGACGACCGCGACGTCACGGGCCTACTTCGCGCGCGTGCGGGGAGTCATGGAAGATCTCGCTGACGAACTCGGTGCGAAGTACCAGGACAACCCGCTGTGGTGGGTCGGACGGGTCGTCACCGTCCATCCGCTCGGGGGAGCACCGGCCGGACGTCACCCGGGCGAAGGCGTCGTCAATTCCTATGGGGAGGTCTTCGGGCACCCGGGGCTCTTCGTGGTCGATGGTGCCGCACTTCCCGGGGCCGTCGGTGCGAATCCCTCACTGACGATCGCCGCATTCTCGGATCGAGCAAGCACCCGGATGCTGGAACAGGCCTGGGAGGCGCCGCCTCGCCGGCAATCGCCGCCCGCCGAGCAGAAGATGCCGGTTGCAGAACCGATCCCGAGCGGCGTCGCCGCCACGTCCGTCGCGTTCACTGAGACGATGCGAGGCACGATCGCGCTCGGACAGCGCGACCCCCGTGCCGGCGCCGAGATCGGCCGCGTGCGTGGCGACCCGATCGTATTCGAACTGACGATAACCGCACGCGACATCGATGCGTTCCGCGCCGATTCGCTGCATCTCGCGGACGCCGCCGGTTGGGTCGAGTCGGAGGCTATCGGTGGGCGTGTCCCCGTCGACCGTGGATGGTTCAATCTGTTCGTGCGACCGGGCCAGATGTCCGGGCGTCGCATGCTCTACAGACTGTGGGTGACCGATCCCGCGGGGTCACCGGTGACTCTCGTCGGGTACAAGGACATCACCGACGACCCGGGCTTCGACCTGTGGACGGACACGACCACGCTCTTCGTCCGTCTTCTCTCCGGGCACGTCGCACCGCCGGCGGAGGAGGACCCCGAATCCTTGATTCGCGCCGCGACGGCAGAAGGCCTGGACGAACGCGCGATCATCGCCGCGGGGATCATGGTGATCGCGCCTCTCGACTTCGCGCGACAGATGGGCACGTTCCGCGCCGAAGGGCCGGCCGGCGCATCCGCCGTCGCGTCCTTCGGCGCCCTGTTCCTCGGCGAGCTGTGGAGCGTTTACGTCGCTCGCGAGCAGGCAGGGGGCGTCCGATGAGGCGCCGGGAACTCGCCACGCACGAGCGCGACCTGGGGTTCTTCCCCACTCGCGCGGTGCGTTGGCTCGACCCGTTCGAGCTTTCCCGGACGGCCACCAAGGTCGCACTGGCGAAAGTCTTCGCCGACTACGGCGATAAGCGTGAGGTGCAGGCGGTGCTTCCCGGGGGAAGGGTGGAGCTTCCGGCATCCGGCGCAGGAATGTGGATCGACTTCACTGCTGACACCGGAGACGGCTTCGCCCCGACCTACAGCGTCGCGAGCCTGCTCGCGCAGCCGGAGGTCGCGATCACGCGACCCGGCGAACCAGATCTCGTCCTCCCGCGTGGTGATCTGCTCGTGCTCGGCGGCGATGAGGTGTACCCAGCGGCGTCCGCCCGTGGGTACGAGAACCGAACACTCGGACCCTACGCCGCCGCTTTTCCTCGGGTCGCCGGCACGCCCTCGCCCGCGCTGCTGGCGGTACCCGGAAACCACGACTGGTACGACGGTCTCACGTCGTTTCTTCGTGTCTTCGCCCACCGCGCGCGAATCGGAGGATGGCAGACGCTGCAGACTCGCAGCTACTTCGTCGCGCGACTGGCGCCCGGGTGGTGGATCGCAGGTCTTGACAGCCAGTTGAGCGAGTACATCGACGAGCCGCAAATGGATTACTTCCGTACCGAATTGTCTGCACACCTTGCGCCGGGAGACGGCGTCATCGTCTGCACCGCATCGCCGGCGTGGGTGCATACGGTGACGGAGGGACCCGATGGTTTCAATCAGTTGCACTACTTCGAACGAACCATCGTGCGCAACAGGCCCGTCGTCGGGAGCGACGACGATGAGACAGAGCCGACCGGCGCGGAAGTGCGCCTCTGGCTGACGGGTGACCTGCATCACTATTCGCGCTATGCGCAAACGGTGCCCGGCGAGCGTGTCGACGATGCGCGGTGCGTGCAGGCGATCACGTGCGGTCTCGGCGGCGCATACCTCGCTCAGACTCACGACCTCCCCGAGATGCTTCACCTGCCCCCCGCGGAGTCTCGTATGCGGAGCAAGGATGTACCAGGGATGACGATGCATCGGCGCGGGCCGACGTATCCCGATCAGGCGGTGTCGAAGCGGCTGTTTCGTCGCGTCGCCAATCCCTTCAGCCCGAACTGGCTCGGGTGGCGCAACTTCACGTTCCTGGTCGGGATGGGCTGGCTGCAGCTCGCCCTCATCACTGTGCTCGCGTGGGTCATCGACCTTGTGCACCCCGGTCAGGGGATCGTCGCCATACTCCGCACGCCCCCTTTGGAGGCGGCGCGCATTCTGGGGCTCATCCTCGCGGTGGCACTCGTGCTGGTTCTCGTGCACCGTGCGATGGCCGCGTTTCTGCGGGCACGCCGTTTCGTCGCGTCGCTCGGTGCACTGTTCCTCCTCGGCGCCGCGAGCGTGAGTCTCATGGTGCTCGTCGTCGTCATGCCGGACTGGCCGCCCATTCCTCTGCTCATGCTGACCACATTCGCCGCGTGGTGGCTGGGCGCGTTGTTCGGGACGCTCGGATTCGGTCTCTTTCTCCTCACGCAGCGCACCGGAACGATCGCGTCATGGCGGATGTCGGCCCAAGCGATCGACACCCATAAGGGCTTCCTGCGGATGACGATCGGCAGTGACGGCGAGCTGGTGGTCTACCCACTCGGCATCGACGAGCCATGCCGGGAGTGGGACGTGGAGCAGTCGGCTGCGGGAATGAGGCCCACACTCGTCGGCGGCCTTCCCCGAATCCGTCTGCTGGAGAAGCCGATCATCATTTCGCAGAGAGGGTTCAGCCGATGAATGCGTCACCCAGCACCGTGGCCCCCGGGACCACGACGAGCGAACCCGACATCCGCCCCCCGACGATCACGCGTACCGATCACCGGACCGAGGTTGTGGCGTTCCCCGCCGACGACGGCATGCTGCTCACGCTCGTGCACGTGCGTGGACCCCGAGAGCCCCACCGAGGGCCGGTCGTGCTCGTGCATGGCGCGGGCGTCCGTGCGGAGCTCTTTCGCCCACCTGTTCCTCACACCATCGTCGATGGGCTCCTCGACGCGGGCTGGGATGTGTGGATGCTGAACTGGCGTGCGTCGATCGATCTGCCAGCGAACCCGTGGACCGTGTCGGAAGCCGCCGTGTACGACCATCCGGCAGCGGTCCGCTACATCCGGGACGCCACTGGAGCTGCTTCCGTCAAGGCGATCATCCACTGCCAGGGCTCGACCTCGTTCGCGCTCTCCGCAGTGGCGGGGCTGCTCCCCGACGTCGATACGATCGTCAGCAACGCGGTGTCGCTGCATCCCGTCATTCCGGCATTCTCACGGTTCAAGATTCTCCGGATGGCGCCGTGGATCGCCAGACTGACGCCGTACCTGTCGCCTGCATGGGCGTATCGGTCCGACGGCTACTTCTCCCGCGTCGTGCGTCGCACCGTCGACCTGACGCACCCGGAGTGCCACAACCTCGTGTGCCGGATGGTGAGCTTCACCTATGGCAGCGGCCATCCGGCACTCTGGGCGCACCGGCACCTCGATGAGGCTACGCACGACTGGATCACCGGCGAGTTCGCTCGAGTGCCCATGACCTTCTTCGCTGAGATGGGTCGCAGCGTTCGCGCCGGGCACCTCGTATCTGAGGGCGATCTTCCCGGGCTGCCACCCGATGCCGCAACCGCGCCACCTCGGACGAACGCACGCTTCGCTCTGTTCGCAGGGGAGGACAACCGCTGCTTCCTCCCGGAAAGTCAGCGGCGCACTTTCACCCACCTCGAGACGCACCAACCCGGCCGCCATGCCCTCCATGTCGTGCCGGGATACGGGCACCTCGATGTCTTTTTCGGTCGCGACGCCTGGCGCGACATCCACCCCATGATGCTGAAGGAGCTCGACAAATGAATACACTGCTCGCCCCGGTACGCGCGTTGCTGAACGTGCTCCCATCGCCCGTGCCACGACGACAAAAACGATTGACAGGACAGTTCGCCCGCGTGGACGGCATCCCCTACAAGATGCCGGTCGATACATCAGACGCCTCCGTACTGATGGCCGCCTTTCCGATCTCGCTGAACGCGGCGCGTCGGATGATCCCCGGCACGGAACTGCACCCCATCTCGGTGGGATTCGGACGCGGCATTCTGCTGGTCACGGTGGTGGATTATCACGTGACCGACATCGGGTCCTACATCGAATACTCCATCGCGATCGCGGTGACGCACGGCCCGCGCCCGGCCCCACCCATCCTGCCGCTGCTGCTTCAACGCACGTTCGGCCTCGGTCAGTACGTGGTCGATCTCCCCGTCTCGACGGAAGTGTCGGTCAAGGGCGGAAAGGGGATCTGGGGCATGCCCAAGCACCAAGCGAGCCTGGACTTTCTGGTGACGCCCACGCGGGCATCCGCGCTCTACGATGCCGATGGCGCACTCGCGTGCCTCGTCGAGATCGCACGCCCCGCGCGGACGAGCCTGCCGTTGAAGCTCGCAGCCATCAACTACTGCACTTTCCGCGGCATGCTGATGAAATCGACTGTCTACTTCGCCGGCGCGGCCGATCTTGCCGTGGGTCCGTGGGCGAAGGGACGACTGGTTCTCGGTGACCAGCCGATCGGAAAACGGCTGAAGGCCCTGGGAATCGGGCGCAAGCCCATGGCCACTGTGTTCCTCGAAAGAACCTCGGGCGTTCTCGATGACCACTTCGAGTCCTGGTTTCTCACCGCACCGACCGCAGACGCCGCGGCCGCCCAGTGGAAAGAATCCGGCGACGGCATCGACAGCGTCGTATCGCTCGGTCGCAGCGAGCAATGGCCGGCCGCTCCTGACCGCAACCAGGTTCCGGCGGAGGTGACGTCATGAACCTCGTCGCCTTGATAGCGGCGGTGTACCTGATGTTCGGCGCCAGCTTCTATCTCGGAATGATGCTGACCATGAAATTCTTCCTGTTCCCGACGTGGAACACCGTCCGCCTCTCCACGCTCGAATCGCAGATGGGCATTCCCGTCAGGCGGGCCACGATCACTTTCACGTGGCTGCTTCCGCTGATGCTGATTTCACCCGTCCTGCTGGTCATCGCCGAGTGGGGCGAGCCGACGGTGGTGCTCGCGTGGTTGTGCCTCGCGGGCGTCCTCGTGCTCAGTGTCGTGTCGCAACTGCTCCAGAGGCCGCTGAATGTCGAGCTCTACTCGGGCACGATCACCACCGACGAGCACCTCCAATCCGTCGTCAAACGATGGATGAGCGTCAACAACGTGCGCTTCTACGCTGCCGCCTCCACGTGGGTGTTCACGTTGTGGTACATCATCGCGCGCGGCGGATACTTCGGGGTGTTCTCGTGAGCGCGCAGAAAGACCGCCTGCGCGTGGTCGTCGGTGGAATCGGGTGGATCACATTGGTGACGGGCGCTGTGCAAGTCGTTGCGCCTGCATTCGTGCTGCGGCGGATCGGAGGGGCGGAACCGAAAGGATCGGTACACCTCTTCGGCACCGTCGGATTCTTCATGGTGGTGGTCGGCGGCCTCCTGGCGCGGACTGTCTCGCGACCGGATCCGGACCCCGACGTTCTCGCCTGGAGCACCGTTCAGAAGATCGGGGCAACAACGGCGATGAGCATCGGAGTCGCCCGTGGGGTGTTCTCGCCGGTCGCTCTTCTGGTCGCGGCCTTTGACGGCGCCTGCGCCGCGGTCCTCGTGGCCTACCGAATTCGCCGCAAGCCATGAGCCGGTCACTCGTGCTCGCAGGGGGCGGTATGCGGGTCGCCTGGCAGGCAGGGGTCATGCGCGCGCTCGAAGAGGAAGGCCTCGCCTTCGACCACGTCGACGGCACTTCGGGCGGGATTCTCACGGCGGCGATGATTCTCTCCGACATCGACGGCGTCGAGATGTGCCGACGCTGGCGGGGACTTGCGGCGTCCGCCTTCGGATCTGCGCTCCCTTTCATGGACTATCTGAAGGGTCCTTGGTCACTACCCGCTCTGGGCGACGCAGACGGGATCATCCAGAAGGTGTTCCCGGCGTTGGGCATCGATGCGGAGAAAATTCGGACCAGCCGTGAACGCGGCCGCCCGGAGGGCACCTTCAACGTCGCCGAGTTCACATCCAAGGAGAGCCTCCCCGTGCCGGCCGCTGAGGTCGACGCGGAGTTGCTGGCCGCAGGACTGTCGCTTCCCGGGTGGGTGACACCGCTCAGGCGGGACGGAAAGATCTACACCGACGCCGTCTGGATCCGCGATGCCGGAATCGCCGAGGCGGTTCGGCGTGGAGCTGACGAGATCTGGCTTGTGTGGTGCATCGGGAATACCCCTTACTGGGGCGACGGGCCGCTCGAGCAATACGTCCACATGATCGAGATGAGTGCGATGGGGGCGCTCCTCGCGGATTTCGAACTCGCAAGGGCACTGGGTCACGAATTCACCCTGCATGTCATCAAACCGGCGGCGCCGCTTCCCCTCGATCCCGAGTTCTACCTCGGGCGCATCGAGTCGGACTCACTCGTGGCCATGGGGTACGCCGACGCGCGCGCGTATCTTTCGTCGGCTCATGCAGACGGCGTTCCCAAAGACTCGTCGTGCACCGTGATGACCGTCCCCTCGGTGGGCGTGCGACTCGTAGACAGGTTGCGCGCCGACGGGTGCGTGGTGGACCTGACGGTTCAAGTACCCGCGACAGCACCCCTCACCGAGGGCACAGTGGTGGGTTCCGTTCGCCTCGACGGATGGTCAGAACCGGCATATCTTGCCGACGGACGGATCGTGCTCGCCGATGGCGAGCTGCGTTACAGCGGCACGATTCGCGTTGACGGCGCCGAGCTTCCGGTGACCTGCGTTCGCACGCTCGTGGACGACGCCGGATTCGACTTCTGGTCTGACTTCACCGAAGCAAAGGTTTCTGTCGGCGACGCCGTCTACACCGCGTCCCTCGGCGTCGGCGGCACTGCACGGCTCATCGCATCGGTCGAGCCCGTGGCTGCACACGGCGTCGGCGAGCGACTCGATGCGGTGGCGTCGTTCTGGGAACGGGTCGGTAAAGCTCGAATCGGATGACGTTCGGGGCGCCGGCCACGACGTCGGTACCGCGACCCGGGTCGGTCGCGGAGTTACCTGCTCCGCCCGGCGGTATTGTAAGCACCATGGACGCCGTCAGCACCGCGAAGACAGACACAACCCCATGGTTCACCCAGGATCCTGACGCGGTTGTCGCCGCGTTCGGCACGGACCGCGAACGCGGCCTGACCGAGGCCGAGGCGGCCAAGCGGCTCGCCGACCACGGACCCAACGCGATCGCCGCAGAGAAGGCTCCTTCGCTCTGGCAGGTCTCGCTCGGTCAGCTCGCGGACCCGATGAACGTCATGCTCGTCATCGTCGCGGTGATCAGCCTCCTCATCGGCCAGGTCAGCGTGGGCATCGTCGTCGGCGCCCTCGTCGTCCTGAACGTGTTCCTCGGTGCGAGCCAGGAGATGAAGGCCAAGGCCTCGGTCGACGCGCTGTCGAAGATGCAGATCCCGAAGGCCCGCGTGTTCCGCGACGGCGCTCTGCTCCAGATCGCCTCCACGGATGTCGTTCCCGGCGACATCGTGGCCGTGGAAGCCGGTGACATCGTGCCCGCCGACGGTCGGATCCTGCGCTCAGCGACGCTGGAGACCCAAGAGGCAGCCCTCACCGGAGAGAGCGCGCCGATCCCGAAGGACGCCGCGACCATCGCCGATCCCGAGACCACCCTCGGCGATCGGGCGAACTCGGTCTTCCAGAACACCCAGGTCACCCGCGGCACCGCCATGGTCGTGATCACCGACACCGGCATGACCACCCAGATGGGTCAGATCGCATCGATGCTCTCGTCGGTGAAGCAGGCCAAGTCGCCGTTGCAGCGCGAGCTCGATTCGCTCACCGGTGTGCTCGGTTGGATCGCGTGGGGCGCGGTCGCGGTCATCGTCATCTTCGGCCTGGTGCGCGGGCAGGAGATCGCGTCTGTGATCCTCCTCGGCATTTCGATGGCGATCTCGGCCATCCCGACCGGCATGCCCTCGTTCGTCCAGGCGATGCTGTCGTTCGGCTCCCGCCAGCTGGCCGAGCACAACGCGGTCGTCAAGAACCTCACCGATGTCGAGACGCTGGGTGCGACGAGCGCCATCAACTCGGACAAGACCGGCACGCTCACGATGAATGAGATGACGGTTGAGTCCCTCTATCTCAACGGCGATTGGTTCACCGTCGGCGGCACCGGCTACGAGAAGTCCGGCGAGATCCTGCGGACGGCCGGCGCGCCGAACCCCGACTTCAGCAACCTCGCCCTCGGCCTGACGCTCTGCAGTGACGCCACCGTCTCGGACGACGGGGACGTGGTCGGAGACCCGACCGAGGCGGCTCTCGTGGTGCTGGCCGCGAAGATGGGCGCGGATGCCGGGCTCACCCGCACGCAGTATCCGCGCGTCGCGGAGGTGCCCTTCGACTCGGCATACAAGTTCATGGGGACCTACCATGACCTCACTCTGAACGGTCAAAAGGGTCTCTACCTGCTCGTCAAGGGTGGTCCGGATGTCGTCCTCGACCGTTGCTCGACGGTGTCCACGCCCGACGGTCTGGTGTCGATCGACGTTGCGGGCCAGACGATCCTCGACGCCAACCGCAAGCTCTCCGAGCAGGGACTTCGCGTGTTGGCGTTCGCGGTGCGCCGCTTCGATGCCGGTGCCGCGGTGCCCGCAGACCCGATGGACGGCGTGAAGGACCTCACCCTCATCGGACTCGTCGGGATCATCGACCCGCTGCGACCCTCGTCGAAAGAGGCGGTGCGCATCGCGCACGCGGCGGGCATCGATGTCCGCATGATCACGGGCGACCACGCGATCACGGCCGCAGCCATCGGCGCGAAGCTCGGCCTTGGACCGGGCGCAGCCAGCGGTGCCGACATCCAGGCGATGACCGACGACGAGCTGAAGGCGGCGCTGCCGAATCTGCATGTCTTCGGTCGAGTCACCCCGGAAGACAAGCTGCGCCTCGCCCGCCTCATGCAGGAGGCCGGGGATGTCGTCGCGATGACCGGTGACGCTGTGAACGACGCCGCGGCGCTCAAGCAGGCCGACATCGGCGTTGCCATGGGCTCCGGCAGCGAGGTCACCAAGCAGGCCGGCAAGATGATCCTGGTCGATGACAACTTCGGCACGCTCGTGACCGCCGTGCAGCTGGGGCGCGCGATCTACGACAAGATCGTCAGCTACGTCCGCTACCAGATGTCGCAGCTGTTCTCGCTCGTGCTTCTGTTCCTCGTGGCGAGCATCTTCGACATCAACAGCGGTGTGCCCCTCACGCCGATCATGATCCTGTTCCTGAACTTCTTCGTCTCGATCTTCCCGGTCATCGTGATCCTCCTCGACCCGGTGCCCGACGGGATCATGCTGAAGCCGCCGCGCGACCCGAAGAAGACGATCGCCAACGGCGCGGCGATCACCCTGTGGTTCGTCTACGGCGGCGTGCTGTTCCTCATGACCCTCATCCCGCTGCTGATGTTCCCCGACCTCGCGAGCCCGTCGGAGCCGAACGTCCCCGTGACGATGACGTTCGTGGTCGCCGCATTCGGTGCGATCCTCGGTGGCCTCGCTATGCGACGCGATCCTGAATCGGGTCTCGCGGGCCCGATCCTCACGGCCGTGAAATGGATCGCCATTCCCCTGGCGCTGACCGTCGCGGCTGTCGAGATCGGGTTCCTTCAGAGGCTCGTCGGCACGGTGTCGCTGACCGGGAACGAATGGCTGATCTGCATCGGACTCGCCGTGGTCGTGCCGCTCTTCGTCGAACTGGAGAAGTGGATCCGGCGTCGGCGCATCGCCAAGCGCGCACGGGCGCTGCGTCCCTGACCTCCGCACTCGACCCGCTGCCGGCTGGCAGCGGGTCGAGTGCTCTGGCTACTGCTTGATGAAGGCCAGGATGTCCTGGTCGAGCTCGGCCTGATAGTCGCCGTAGATCCCGTGCGGTGCACCGGGGTAGACCTTGAGCGTGCCGTCCTTGACGAGCTCCACGGTCTTCAGGGCCGAAGCTCCGATGGGAACGATCTGGTCGTCACCGCCGTGCGCGATGAAGATGGGTACCTCCAGCGCCTTCAGGTCTTCCGTGAAGTCGGTCTCGGAGAAAGCCTTCACGCAGTCGTACGCCGCGGCCAGGTTGACCAGCATGCCTTGACGCCAGAATTCGCGCTTGGCGCCCTCAGATACCGAGCTGCCTTCGCGGTTGGCGCCGAAGAACGGTTCCGTCAGGTCGATGTAGAACTGTGAGGCGTCGCTGAGGACACCGGCACGGATGCCGTCGAAGACCTCGATCGGCAAGCCGTCGGGGTTCGACTCCGACGCGACCATGACCGGCGGTACGGCCCCCGCAGTGATGACCTTGGCGACGCGGCCGACCCCGTGCTGGGCGGCGTAGCGCACGACCTCGCCACCACCGGTGGAATGACCGATGACGACCAGGCTGGTCAGGTCGAGGTGCTCGATGAGCTCGGCGAGGTCACGGGCGTAGGTGTCCATGTCGTTGCCGCTGTAGGTCTTGGAGGAGCGACCGTGGCCGCGGCGATCGTGGGCGATGGCGCGGTATCCGTTGTCGGCGAGGAGCTTGATCTCTACCTGCCAGGCGTCCGACGACAGGGGCCATCCATGGCTGAGCAGGACAGGCTGTCCCTCTCCCTGGTCGGTGTAGTAGATCTCGGTCCCGTCAGAAGTGGTGAAATATGGCATTCGTCTCTTTCTCGGTGTGGTGTGGGAGTGGTCAGGACAGGTAGGCGAGGGCGCCCACGATCAGGTCGGCGACGGCATCCGGATTCGAGACCATGACCGAGTGGGATGCGTCGGAGATCTCGACCGTCTTCAGCGAGCCGGCGCGCTTGGCCATGAAGCGCAGGCCCTCGACGGGGATGTTCTTGTCTCCGGTGCCGAAGACGAACCAGGAGGGCAGTGTTTTCCACGCCGGTGTCTCGGCCGGCTGCGGCTCACCGAGGGCGTAGTCGCGGATGGCGCGCTGGGTGGCGCCGGCGATCTTCGCCTCCGCAAGTGGCACGTCGCCGGCGAACTGGCTGGGGAACAGTTCGCGGTCGACGATGAGATCGTTGGTCCCGTCACCGAGGGCGATGGGACGCACGGTCTCCCCGAGGGTGCTGCCCGGGAACTGGCCGGTCAACCCGAGCGATGTCTCGCCATGGTCGGGGGCGAACGCGGCGACGTAGACGAGGCCCTTCACGATGTCGCTTCCGACGGCCGCCTCGGTGATGACCGCACCCCCGTAGGAGTGGCCGACAAGCAGCACCGGACCGCCGACCGACTCGACTGCACGGCGCACGTTGTCCGCGTCGGTCGTGACGCTGCGCAATTGGTTGGGGGTGGCGATGGCTGCAACGCCTCGGCCGAGAAGGTTAGAGAGCACCCCGCTCCAACTGGATGATTCGGCGAAGGCGCCGTGCACGAGCACGACGGTGATGGGTTCAGACATGGTCTTCTCTTCTCAGTGATCGGGACACGACATCCGCTTCAGGTCGCCCGCCTCGGGTCAGCGAGGACCTGATTGTCACGCTACGGTCGATGCCGCCGGCGTGCGTGTCCCTGGTAGTACCACTCGGCCACCAAGTCCCGCCCTCAGGGCATCAGCGCGACGTCACCGGATCGTCTTCGTCGGCTGCGAGCGAGGCGGCCAGCTGGGCGAACACCGTCGCCGTGAGGCTCTGCCGCGGTGCGGAGAGGACGGTGAGGAGATACCCGGGCATGCTGCGCACTGCGAAGTTCTGCAGCTCGATTTCGAGCGTGCCGACGTTCTCGATCACCATGTGGATGCGCGCATCCTCAGGGCCCGACACGTCATACCGCGCCCACATTCGTTCGAAGTCCGCGTCGGCGGAGAGCTCGTCGATGATCGCCGCCAGCCGGGGAGAGAACGGATCGGCGTCGCGGCGGAGGCCGGCGAGGGTCGAACGGGTCATCAGCTCCCATTCGACGAGAGTGCTCTTCATCCGATCGTTGAACAGATCGGTGGCGACATTCGAGCCGGCCGAGAGCCCTCCGTTACCGAAGGCCGCCGCAAGAGGATTGGCGGCGACGATGTCGCGGTTACTGTCGGACACGTACGCCGGAGTGTGGGTCCACTGACCGAGAACTCGCGCGATCCGATCAGCCGATTCGGCATCCGCGATCATGGCGGTGGGGTGGCCGCCGCTCGCCAGACGGAAAAGATAGGCCCGCGAGTCGACATCCAGATTCAATGCCAGCGCCAGCGCATTCAGTACTTGGTCGGACGGTCGCGTACTGCGGCCCTGTTCCAGGCGGAGGTAGTACTCGGCGCTGATGCCGGCACGCCTCGCTACCTCGTCCCGGCGCAGTCCTGGCACCCGTCTGCCGGTGTCGTGGGCGATTCCTGCGTCCTCGGGTCGCAGCACGTTGCGGCGCGCGCGCAAAAACTCACCGAGTGCGATCGTCTCCACGTGCATTGACCGTCCTCTTAGACCGTATGTGGGACCACCATTCTGTCGGGAGGTCGTGCGGCCGTCCAAACGCGCGATGTGACGCCTGGGTCGGCGGTGACCCACCTCAGCCCTTGCGGGTTGCCCGGTACTCGGAAGGACTCAGACCGTGCATGCGAGCGAACTGACGTGAGAAGTAGAACGGGTCGGCTATGCCCACCTGACGACTGATCTCGCCGATAGGCTCCCGAGTCGTGTCGAGAAGCTGGCGGGCGCGCGCCATCTTCAGTGCAATGTGATGCGCGAGGATGCCGCCGCCCGTCGCATCCCGGAACAGTGCCGTGAGATGCGAGGGAGATACGCCGACCATCGCCGCCAACTCGGGCACGAGGACGTGACCGTCGATTCGTTCGTCGAGATAGCGCATCGCCCGCTCCAATGGGGTGCCATCCTCGGGGAGGAGCCGATCGACAGCGAGTTGGGTGAAGAGCCTCCAGGCCATACCCGCCGTGGCGATCAGCCGCGCGGGCGTCGAGTCGCGAGAGAGCGCGGTGGCGATTTCGTCGAGCAGTGCGGTGATCCGGTCCACCCCTTTCAAAGAGAGCGTCAGCCGGTTCGGAGTGATTCCGGCCGCGTGAACGAGTTCCGAGACGTCGCTGCCCCGCACGTGGCACCACCAGATCGTCCAGGGGTCATTCTCCGACGCCCCGTACGCGTGCTCGACTCCGCTGGGGATCACGATCGCAGTGGACGACCCGATTCGTTGTCGTTGACCCCCCGCCTCGAGCCACCCGGTCCCCGAGGTGCACACGATCACAATCGTCTCCTCGGCGCCATGATTCCTCCGTGTGCCGTGATGATCTGCGTGCGGGAAGTACCCGGCATCCGTCACGATCATGCGCCTGGTGACGGGCTGGGACAGTGCGAGGTCAACCAGCGGTCGTGGCACGACACTCAACCGTTGGCGGTCGAATCCCTCTGCGCGCTCCACTCGGCAAGTGTCGCACGCGCATGGCAGAGATCAGCGAATAGTCCAGGTCCGGCATTCGATCGCCTATGGTCTACGCGGTAGTCCGTCGCATACGTTGGGCCGGTGACGAGCCACGACGCCCCCAGCCGCATCCACCTTCCCGATGCTCCCCCCGACCAGCGTGCGTTGCTCGAGTCCGGCGGAGTCGCCTGTTGGGCCGAGGACGTCACAATCGACACGTACGCCCCGGGGGCGCCCGACCCCTACCCGCTGTTCTTGGATCGAAGGGTTTACCAAGGCTCGAGCGGTCGCGTGTACCCGATGCCGATGATCGACAGCATCGAACAAAACAAGGCTCCGCGCGCCTGGAAAGCCATTCATCTCGAGAACGCGTATGTGCGGCTGATGCTGCTCCCTGAACTCGGCGGCCGCATCCACATCGGCTATGACAAGGTCGCGGGCTACGACTTCTTCTACCGGAACAACGTGATCAAGCCCGCCCTCGTCGGTCTCGCCGGACCATGGATCTCTGGTGGTGTCGAGTTCAACTGGCCGCAGCACCATCGCCCCGGAACGTTTCTCCCCGTCGATTCGCGCATCGAGCGTGAGTCCGCGAATTCTGTAGTCGTCTGGCACAGCGACCTCGATCCGCTGCAGCGCATGCGCGGAACCCACGGCATCCGTCTTCGCGGTGACTCGACCCTGATCGAAGCCGAGGTCGAACTCCACAATCGCACCGATGTTCCGCAGACATTCCTGTGGTGGGCCAATGTCGCGGCCCGATCGCACGAGCGCTATCAGTCGTTCTTCCCCGAGGACGTCGGTTACGTCGCTGACCACGCCCGCCGCGCCATCACGGCCTTCCCTCGATCCGATCGCCCCTATTACGGCGTCGACTACCCGGCACTCGCCGACAGTGCGCACCCGGATGCCGATCGCATCGATATCTACAGCAATATCCCGGTGCCCACGTCCTACATGATCACCGACACCGAACATGACTTCTTCGGTGGCTACGACCATGCTGCGGATGCCGGGTTCGTGCACTGGGCGGATCGCGCGATATCTCCGGGCAAGAAGCAGTGGACGTGGGGCAACGGCGCCATCGGCCAGGCCTGGGATGCCCAACTGACAGACACGGATGGCCCGTATGTCGAGCTCATGGCGGGGGTGTTCACCGACAATCAACCCGATTTCAGCTGGCTCCAGCCGGGCGAGACGAAGCGGTTCAGTCAGTACTGGTACCCGATCCATCGGATCGGACCCGCGCGGATGGCGACTCGGGATGCCGCCATTTCGGTCGATGTCGACGGCGAGGTCGCCAGAATCGGCGTGCACTCCACGGGCGTGCACGCGGAAGCAACCGTCGTGGTGACCGCGGGTGCGACCACCGTCTCGGAATGGACGGTGGCGTTGTTGCCCGATGTACCCGTGATTCGCGAGATCGCCTGCGCCGCCGGCGGCCCGCTGCGCGTGGAGGTGCGTGACGGCGCTGACCTCCTTGTCGTCTGGGAGCGGCACGCGGGCGAGGCCGTCATTCCCTGGGTGGCCACAGCTCCCGACTCACCCCGCGACATCGACTCGAACGATGAGCTCTACCTCACCGCGGTCCATCTGACGCAGAACCGTCACCCCACCCGTTCCCCCCAGTCGTACCTTGAGGAGGCGCTCCGGCGCGACCCGAGTGACACCCGATCAGCGACCGCCCTCGCCCTGCGGCACTTGCTCCACGGCGAGTACGACGCAGCCGATCGTCTGCTGACTGCAGCGACCGCCCGCCTCACCCGACGAAACCTCAACCCTCGCGACGGCGAAACGAGTTATCTGCACGGTCTCGTGCTGGAACGGCGGGGCGAACATGAGCGCGCCGATGCGTCCTTCGCCAAATCGGCGTGGAACGCGGCCTGGACGGCGCCGGCGTCGTTGGCGCGCGCGAGACTGGCGCTTCGTGCGGATCGACCGGACGACGCGGTCGTTCTCGCCGCACGGGCAGGCACGATCCCCGAGGCGTATCGAGTGACGATTTTGGCTCGCCGGCGACAGCAGCGCGCCGACGACGCTGCCGCCCTCCTCCGCGCGCGGCGGGAGGCCGACCCGCTGGATGCTGCCACCGCCGTTCTGGACAACGCGCTGGACACCCTCGATCCGCGAACGGCCCTCGAAGTAGCCGCAGAGTTTGCGCGGGCGGGGGCGTGGGCTGAAGCGTTGGCGGCAACACGCGACCCACATCCGGCCGTCGATGGATCAATCGGGTTCACCAACGCAGAACCGCTTCGTCACTATCTCCGCGCGATGTGGCTCGATGCGGCGGGCCGCCCCGCTGACGCGGACGACGAGCGGCACAAGGCTCGGTCTAGTCGCGTCGACTACGCCTTCCCGGCAGGCCTCAACGAATATGACGCGCTGCGCGCAGCGCTCGCCGCCGATCCCGCGGACCATCGAGCTCATGGACTGTTGGGCATGTGGCTTCTCGACGCAGCGCGCACCGAGGACGCGCTCGTGCATCTGACGGCGGCGACGGATGCCGGATCGCCCGAACCCGTGGTCTGGCGCAATCTCGCGCTGGCTACCGTCGAATCGGGGGGTGATCGCCAACTCGCCGATGCCGCATTCGTGCGCGCGCTCGCGCTCCGCCGCGACGCACGCCTCGTCTTCGAACGAGATCAGCTCGCTCAAGTGCGAGGGATCGCGCCCGCCGGGCGCCTCGCCCTGCTCGAGGAGTACCAAGATGTGCTCGACGAGCGTGACGACCTCGCCCTCGTGCGCGTCACGCTTCTTCTTGACGTCGGGCGCTGGCGCGAAGCGTGGGAGATCCTGTGTACCCGCGTGTTCCGCCCCTTCGAGGGCGGTGAAGGACGAGTGATTGCCGCGTTCGACCGAGCGTCGTGCGCTATCGCACGTGACCTGATCGACACAGATCCGTCCGCCGCGGCGCGCCTTCTGAGAGACGGACACCATGCTCCCGCCAATCTCGGTGAGGGTCGCCACCCGGCATTCCCGGTGGCGGAGCGCCTCGTCCTGCAGGGTGATGCCCTTCAGTCCATGGGAGATCAGGAGGGCGCGCGACGTGCATGGGGTGACGCACGCGCCACGAGTCCCCTCGCCGTCGACGATCGTCCTGCGCGAGCCGCCGACTATTGGGTCGGAGTCGCCCACATCCGTCTCGGTGAACACGAGGAGGCCGAGAAGATCTGGGCACGACTGACGGCACGTGCCGACGCCCTCGAACAAACGAAAGACGCGGTCGACTACTTCGCGACCTCTGTTCCCGAACTCCTCCTCTTCGACACCGATACCGCCGGCACGCGCGCGGAGGAAGCACGGACACTGCGCGCGTTGGCGTCCGCGGGTCGTGCTGCCACGCTAAACGTTTAGCCGACAGAATCGATCCGCACCGTGGACAGAACATTCACTTCGACTTCGGGTACGACAATCGCATGGGATCCTGCGCGGGGCGCGAAGATCACATCGCTGCGCGGCGCTGACGGGCGCGAATGGCTGACCCAGCCTGGCCTGCGGAAGTCAGCCCCGGGTGCGTCCTTCGGCGATGCCGAAATGGCCGGCTGGGATGAGTGCGCACCGACGATCACCGCGTGTCGCGTGGGAGCGCACGAACTGCCCGACCATGGTGATGCCTGGGACGCGGCGTGGGACGACAAGGGCCAAGAAGTCAGCCACCGGGGGACCGCCTGGCCCTACCGTCTCACCAGGTGGGTCACCCAAACGGAGTCAGGCAGCATTCGGCTCGAGTACGAAGCCTCCGCAACTCGTGACGCCATCGCCTTCCTGTGGGCGGCACATCCACAATTCGCAGCTATGCCGGGCACGCGTGTGGTTATCCCCGATCCGCCTCGGACGGTGGTCGACGTTCTCACGGAGGAGCACCTATCCGAGCCGTGGGACGAGCGGCTGATGTCGATCGATTGCGTCGACAGGGGCTCTCATCGCAAGCTTTACCTTCCACCGGAGCACAGCGGCATCATCCGCGACGCTTGTGCATGCGGACGGGTCGGCGCTCACTCTGCGGTGGTCGCAGGAATGTCACTATCTCGGCCTGTGGTTCGACAATGCGTCGATCGCCCAGCGTCCGGTCATCGCAATCGAGCCGAGTCTGGCGTACGCAGACTCCCTAGCTCTGGCCGTGGAGGGTGGGCGCGCACCCATCATCCACCCGCGTGTGCCACTGCGGTGGTGGATCGAGATCGAGATTGTTCGATGACAACGCGATGCGATCGTGGCCAGGTTTTGGTGAATCCGTCTGAGCGCCTGGCCTCTGTGTACGCTGATTATCTCCGCCTCCAGCGAAAGGATGCGCCGTGATCGAGGTCACGCACCTCACGAAGTCCTTCGGGGCGAAGAAGGCCGTCGATGACGTCACCTTCACCGTGTCGCCCGGATCAGTGACCGGATTCCTCGGCCCGAACGGTGCCGGCAAGTCGACGACCATGCGCATGATCCTCGGTCTGCACATCCCGGATTCGGGGCGGGTCCTCGTGAACGGGGAACCTTTCGCCGGGTCCGCAGCGCCGATGCGCACGATCGGCGCACTCCTGGATGGGAAGGCCTTCGGCGGCGGCCGCACGGCCCGCAGTCACCTGCGGATGCTTGCCGCAACCCACGGCATCGCGCACTCGCGGGTCGACGCGGTCATGGAGCAGACCGGCCTGGCATCGGTCGCAGACCGCCGCATCGGCGGGTTCTCCCTTGGAATGGGGCAGCGACTCGGCATCGCGGCGGCGCTGCTCGGAGATCCCGAAATCCTCGTGCTCGACGAACCGGTCAACGGTCTCGACCCCGACGGCGTGCTGTGGGTGCGCACCCTCGCGAAGGACTATGCCGCCCAGGGGCGCACCGTATTCCTGTCGAGCCATCTGATGAGCGAGGTCGCGTTGACGGCCGATCACGTGATCGTGATCGGCCGCGGCCGCATCCTCGCAGACGCGCCCCTCGACGCATTCGTCGGTGCGGCAGGTGGAGGCACCGTTCGCGTCCGCACGCCGATGCCCGACGAGCTGGCTCGGGCGCTGGAGGGTAGCGCGGCGACCATTCACCGCGGCGTCGGCGACCTCCTCGTGGTGAATGGTGTGACCGCCGCTGAGATCGGCGAACGTGCGGCATCCGATCGCGTCATTCTTCACGAACTCGTCGCCGAGGCGTCGACGCTCGAAGAGGCCTATCTGAAGCTCACCTCCGATGAAGTCGAGTTTCATGCGGGCGAACCGGTGACGACAACGGAGGCTGGCTCATGACCGCGACAATCAGCGCCACACCGGAGGTCCGTGCGTCGTTCGCTCACCAGATGCGCAGCGAATGGATCAAGCTGTCGTCACTGCGATCCACGTGGTGGGTGGGGGCGATCGCCGTCGCGGTGATGCTTCTCTTCGCGGTCACGTCTTCGGCGCCGACCGATGACGGCAAGCTGCTCGCCGGACTCACCTTCGGCTTCGTCATTCTCGGGATTCTGGGAGTGACGACCGCGACCGGCGAGTGGTCCGGCAACCTGATGATCGCGACGCTCGCCGCGACACCGAACCGAACCCGTTGGCTGCTCGCCAAGGCCGCGACCGTCGCGGTGTTCGTTTTCGTCGTGGAACTGGTGGCCGTGCTGCTCAGCGCCGCGGCGCTGCTGGCCATGTCGTCGATGAGCGGCGAGACATCCACTCTCCTCACCGTTCCCGCACTGCGTCTCGTGATCGGAGCGGCGGTCGCGATGGCGTGTGCCGGGGTTCTCGGGGTGGCGATCGGCGTGGCGGTGCGGCATACGGGGGCGTCGGTCATCATCGTGCTCGCGCTGTTGATCGCGCCGCTGATAGGTCCGCTCTTCGGAAATGAAGCCCTCGCCCGGGTCGCCTCCTACTTGCCGACATCGGCGTGGAATGCGATCCTCGGTGCACACTCTGCGGGTCTTGATTTCTTCCCACTGCCTGAGCCGGTCGGTCTGGTGCTCGCGGTTGCCTGGCTCGTGCTGCCGATGCTCGGTGCGTGGGCATTGCTCCGCCGCCGCGACGCCTGACCTCAGCGAGCAAGGAGATCGGGCTCGCTGGTTTTCATTGAGCGCTGACGCGGATTCGGGTATGGTGCGGGCAATCCACTGAGGAGGACCCCGATGTCCGACGCGCAGACCACCGGAGAGGATTCACCGAGCGCCGATGCCGTCGCGGAGCGACTGGTCGGTGCGGCGCTGGGGTGGATGGAGACCATGTCCGTCCACGTCGGTGACCGGCTCGGCTGGTATCGCGCGCTCGCGGCGAATGGACCCACGACGCCCGCCGAACTCGCGCGACAGACCTCCACCTCGCCACGCTATGCGCGGGAGTGGCTCGAACAGCAAGCGGCGTACGGCCTCATCGACGTGACCGACGAGGGCGAGACAGACGGCGCGCTCAGACGGTTTGTACTACCGGCCGGCGCGGCCGAAGTGCTGACCGATGCGGGGAGTCTTTCCTACACGGCGCCCTTAGCGCGCATGCTCGCTGCGGCCGGGGCCCAGATGCCCGCGATCATCGATGCGTACCGCAGTGGCGGCGGCGTGAGCTGGGATGAGTTCGGCGAGCACGCTCGGGAATCGCAAGCGGAGATGAATCGCCCGTGGCTCGAGGCTATGCCCGCCGTCTTCACACGCCACCCCCATCATCATGAGCGCCTTTCGCGGCCGGGCGCTCGGCTCGCCGACGTCGGAATGGGCGCGGGATGGTCGTCGATTGCGCTGGCAAAGGCATACCCGCAGCTGCGCGTGGACGGCTTCGATCCAGACGAGGAGTCTGTCGCGATGGCGCGCGCAAATGCCGCGAGGGCGGGCGTGGAAGACCGGGTCCGATTCCACCTGGCGGATGCCGCGGCCATGGCCCCGGCCGGGCCATTCGACGCGGCCGTCGCGTTCGAGTGCATCCATGACATGCCCGCGCCGGTAGAGGTGCTTCGTGCCATGCGCGAGTCGACGGGCGACGACGGCTTCGTGGTGATCATGGACGAGGCGGTCGAGGACGAGTTCCGCCCCGACGCTGGCGACATCGATCGCATCATGTACGGGTACAGTCTCTTCGTCTGTCTCCCCGACGGACTTTCGCACCAGCCGAGCGCGGCGACGGGAACAGTGATGCGCCCCGCCACTCTGCGCCGCTACGCGCAGGAGGCGGGTTTCGTGGATATCGAGGTCCTCGAGGATGACTACGGATTCTGGCGCTTCTACGATTTGCGCAGAGCCTGACACGGTCGGGCGAGCACCGTAGGTCGTCGACTCGACCTACGGTGCTTCGGACTCCGTCGGCTCAGGCGACGGTTCCTCCGTCGGCTCCGGCTCCGGTTCCGGAGTCTCCGTCGGCGTGGGCGCGGTGAGCTCGGCGATGGCCTGTTCGAACGCGATGATGGTGGCGGCATCCACATTGCCCGTGGGCTCGACGCCGAGTTCGACCTGGAACTCCTGGAGAGCCTCGGTCAGCTCTGGCGACCACGTTCCGTCGACCGGACCGTCCCAGAACCCGACGAGCTTCAGCGTCTGCTGGAGAGCAGCCGTCGTGGCGACGTTCTGTTGGGCCGCGGCACCGCCGAGCGCTTCCAACTCTTTCTGCAGAGCGTCGGCGGTCGCTTTGTCGACCGTGCCCGTGGTGGGCAGTCCGTTCGCGGCTTGCAGGTCTTCGACAGCGGTGACCGTCTCTGGCCCGTACACGCCGTCGATGGGTCCGCCGTAGTAACCCACGGCAGACAGACCCTCTTGCAGAGCCGCGGTGTACGCGGTGACCGCAGCCTGCGCATTGATCGCCTGATCGTCGGAGACACATCCGGCATCAACGAAGAGTCGCAGCCACGAGAATTCAAGGGCGACGACGGCGCTGTTGAAGAGCTCGGATGCATCGGCGAGGGTGGTCTGGTCGGTGATCGCACCTTGCGCCGATGCGTATTCGGTCTCGGCTTGCTTCACCCGATCGACCGTCGCGGATGGCACCTGCGGCGTCGCGGAGGGCTGTTCGGCAGCGGGATCGACGGGTGTGCCGGTGACGCCTGCCGCGGCCTGGGCTTCCGCGAGTGCCGCCTGAGCGTCGGCGAGCTCCGCCTGGGCATCGGCGAGCGCCTGCCGCGCGGTGATCGCAGTCTCGGCGTCGTCGAAGGCGTCCTCGCGGGGATCGGCGAGGTCTGCGCCGGCAACCTTGACGTCGCCGACGGTTGGAGTGGTGTCGTGCAGGACGTCGCCGTACCGATCGAGCGCCACGATATAAGTCTGGCTTGCCTGGCAGAAAGCGTCGGAGGCCGAGGTCGCCTCTGCGTCGGCTTTGGTGACCGCCCGTTCTTTGACGGTGACTCGTGCCTGCGCCTTGTCAACAGCGCTGACTTCGCCAGAGCATCCTGCGAGCCCTATGAGTGCAAGGGCTACGCAGGATGCGGTGGCGGCTCGACGCAAGTTCGTCATTGCCGAGTCGGTCTTCACGCGTTCGCGCTCAGCTGTCCTCGCGCAGTTCGCGACCGTGAACGATGATCGCGTACAGAACCAGAACATCGATCGCGATGACGATGAGCGCCCACCACGGCTGTGCGGGCACCAGCAGAAGCTGGCCGATGGCGTTCAGAATGACCAGGATGATGGCGACGACGCGCGCCCAGGTCTGTCCAGCGAAAAGCGCCAGCGCAGCCACGACCAGCAGGACGCCGATGATGAGGTTCCACCATCCCCACCCAGCCACATCGAGCACGAACAGCGACTCTTCGGTGACCACGTAGTAGGCGTTGGGGCCGATGACCGCGACCAACCCCTGAATGATGCTGAAGATCCCGCTGATGACCAGGATCACCCCAGCGAAAACGACCCAGCCGGTCCAGCCGGTCTTCGATGTGCTCAGGTCCACTTTGCTCATTTTGATACTCCCTTTGATACTCGTCGACGACCGCGGCGCGGCGTCGGATGGAACGGATTAAGACTGGATGGCGTCGACGATCTTCTCGCTGCCCTCGTTGACGGCCTTGACGACCTCGTCGTAGTCATCCTTTTCGATCGCCTTATTGACCTTTTTGGTCGCCTGCTCGACGGCGGCCTCGACGCGATCGAGGTACAGATTGTCGATGACGGCGACGATCGCCGACGAACCGGCGGGGAGCCACTGCTGGGCGTCGACGCCGAGCTTCTTCTCATCGTGGCGCTTCGCGATGGCGCCGATGCCAGCGCCGATTCCCGCGCCGACGACACCGGAGAGGAGCAGTGGGGGTGCGAAAAGTCCGACCACGAGTCCGCCGACGGCACCCAATCCGGTGCCTTTGCTGACCAGGCCGCCGCCATGCTCTTTGACCTCAACCTTGCCGTCGATGTCGCGCGAGAGGACGACTGCTGCAACGACCGCAGCGTCATCGAGTCCTTTGAGGGTTGCGAAGTCGGCATCCGCCGCGCTCTCGTGGTCGTATGCGGCGACGAGAAGGACATAGTTCTTGGTGTCGGTCATGATTTTCCCCTAGCGGTCGATGCCAGTTGATTTATATCCGAATCTAGGCCGCCTGCTCAACACAGCGCGTCATTGTTCGACGCGGCGGAGTGTTGCCGCCCGCTGACGCTCGCAGCCGGGATGGTTCTCGCTAGAGCGCAGCGGCGTCCAGGGCCACCTTCGCCGAACGGCGACCCTCAGCAATGAGACTCGGGACGTCTGACATCCTCCACTGCGCCATGCCCTGCATTTCGGGCTGAATCAGCACGACTGACGGATCCCGGGCGAGGTCGGCGGTGCGCGTGACGGTGCGCATCATGCGCACGTTCTCCCACTTGGCATGCAGTCGCACCACGATGACGCGCGATGCGCCGAGCGAGCGCGTGGAATCGACCGGCACATTGTCGAGGATGCCGCCATCCGCCAAAAGTGCACCACCGTGGCGCACAGGCGGGAGGAGCCCCGGCACAGCAATCGTCGATCGCAAGGCGACGCTGAGCGGCCCGTGGTCGATCGTGACGATCTTCCGGGTTCGCAGATCCGTCGCCACCGCACCGAACTTTCGCGGAAGCTCCTCGATCATCGGGTCATGACCCAGCGCGCGATGGATCGCGTCGGTGACCGCGTGGGTGTCGAGCAGCCCCCAGCGTGGAGTCAGGGACCAGCGGGCGATCGCGTGCCAGCGAAACGCCCCTGCAGCGCGTTCGATCGCCCGCACGTCGAGCCCGGCCGCGTAGGCGGCGCCGACCAGCGCGCCCGAGCTCGTGCCGGCGACGATTCCCGGATAGATGCCGCGTTCTTCGAGCTCCTGCAGAACACCCACATGCGCCGCGCCGAAGGCTCCGCCGCCACCGAGGGTGAGGCCGAGCGCCGGGTCATCGGCCATCGGCGCCGTTTTCCAACTGCGCTTCGACGGCGCGGTGGACGTTGCCGTGGATGTGGTCGGTCCCGATCTCGTCGACGACGCCCTGGGCGCTGAGCACGGAAAGGACGTGCGGCTTCACACGCGCCAGGCGCAGGGTGACGCCCTCTGCTACGGCGACGTCGTGGATCTCGCTGAGTTTCGCCGCCCCCTGCGAGTCGATGAAGCCGACGCCCTCGAGATCGAGCACCAAAGCGGTGACCGGCTCATCGGCTGCGAGGAGACCGCGAATGCGTTCGTCGAAGGCCTCGGCGGTGGCGAAGAACAGTCCGCCGTCGAGACGCATGACACTGATGCCGGGGAACGTCTCGTCTGCGGGGTTCAGGTCGACGTCACGGAAGACCTGGGTGCCGGGTTCGCGGCCGAGGAGCGGCATCATGGGCCGCGTCGAGACGTACACGAGCCAGCCGAGCGACAGCGCGATCCCGATGATGATCCCGAACAGGACGCCCGCGGAGAGCACGCCCACGACGGCCGCGATGGCGATCCAGAAGTCGAACCTCGACACGCGGCGCATGCGAGCGAACTCGGACCAGCTGATCATCCCGAATGCGACGGCATCGATGATCACCGCACCCAACACGGCTTTCGGAAGTTCGGAGAACAGTGGCGCGAACACGATCAGGGTCAGGATCACCAGCGCACCCGTGGTGAGAGACGCGAGGGGCGTCCGCGCGCCGGCCGACTCGTTGAGCGAGCTCGCCGACAAGCTGGTCGACACCGGCATCCCCTGCACCAACCCGGCGCCGACATTCGCCATCCCCTGGGCGACCGCCTCTTGGTTCGCGTCGATGCGGTATCGGTGTCGGGTCGCGAAAGCCCGGGCATCGCCGGCGGTCTGCGAGAACCCGATCAGCAACAGCGCCAAGGACGCGACGATGACTTCAGGAGCGTGCTGCCAGGCCAACTCGAGGCTCGGCAGCTGCGGGACAGGCAGGCCGCTGGGCACAGGACCGACGAGCGCCACGCCTCGTCCACCGAGGTCGAAAACGTAGGAGGCGACCAGGCCGCCGACCACGAGGACGAGCGCGCCCGGGACTTTCGGTGCCCAGAACCGGAGCGCGAGGATCACGGCGAGCGCTACCGCGCCGACCACGAGTGTTGGCAGATGGATGTCGCCCAGTCCAGTGATCCACGAGACGAACTCCCGCCACGCGTTGTCGCCGTCGCCGGACGTGCCGGTGAGTTTCGGCAGCTCGCCGATGATCACGTCGACGGCGGCTCCGGCGAGGAATCCGGTGACCACGGCTCTCGAAAGGAATTGGGCGATCCATCCCAGGCGAAAGATGGCGAGCAGCAGGAACAGTACGCCGGTCACCACGGTGATCGCCGCGACGAGCTGCGCTGCATCATCGCCGGCGACGCCCGACACGATCACCGCGCCGCCGGCGACCGCGGCGAGGGACGAGCTCGGGCCGGTGGAGATGTGGCGAGACGTGCAGAACAGGGCATAGATGATCGCGCCGGCCGCCGCGGCATACAGCCCGTTCTGGACCGGCACCCCGGCGATTTCGGCGTAGCCGAGGTTTTTGGGCACGATCATCGCGACGACGGCGACTCCGGCGATGAGGTCTGCGCGCAGCCATTTCCGATCGTACCGAGGCAGCCAACTGAGGATCGGAAGCAGCCCTCCCGGAGCCTTCTGGTTCGCAGTGTTCATCGTTGCCTCCGACGGTCTCGAGATAGTCCGGCGCTCTGCACGTGTCGAACGCAACTACAAGCTACAACCGGCGGCGCGTCGGAGTGACGAGGGCGCGACTGGCGGGAGAGGCGTGGCTTCAATTTGCCGAATAATCTTCGAAAGTAGTTTTCCACAGATGCTTGGTTTATAGAACGGAATGTCGTAGGTCTCTGGGAGAATTGAGGCATGAAGGACACCACCGCCTCTCTCGCCCCGGATGAGCGGGCGATCGCGCGGTTGGATGTGCTGGTGCCGCGGTTGGCGAAGCTGCGGAGGCAGATGGCGGCGCTGCAGGCGGAGGAAGCACGGCTTGTTGGCGGAGGCGGATGAGGTCGCCAACGAGTGGGCGGATGCCGGCACGTTCCTGCTCCGAGGCGGACTTCGCGCATCGGGCGGTGGCCGCGGAGATCGCGGCGGTCTGGCGCGTCAGTGACCGGACGGTGCAGCACCATCTGGACGATGCGACCGCGCTCGTCAAGAACTTTCCCGGGACGCTCGCGTCACTGTCGGCGGGGAAGATCTCTCGGTTCCAAGCGAAGATCATCGCGGACGCCGGCGCTCGGATCGAACGTCCGGAAATGCGGGCGGAGTACGAGGATTCGATCCTCCCCTACGCCGAAGCAGAGTCGGCGTCACGGTTGACGCCGGTCGCGAAACGTCGCGCCGAGTGGTTCCTCGAGACCACGATCGCCGAGCGGCATGCGGTGGCCCGTGCGAAGCGGCGGGTTGCGGTGGTTGATCTGGACGATGGGATGGCGGAGGTGTCGTTCGTCACCGATGCCGTCCTCGCCCACGGTGTGTACGACCGCGTCAGCAGCATGGCCCGCGACGTCGCCGAGGCGGAGAAGCACGGCCGGAGGGCGACGACGCCGAGTCGGCCGACTCCCCGCGATCCTCGATCAGATTCGGGTCGACCTGATGGTGGACCTGCTCCTCGCGAGTGACCCCGTCGGCCATGTCGGGACCACCGACACCGGTTTGGGAGCGATCCGCGCGACCGTTCAGGTGACCGTTCCGGTCCTCACGCTCATCGACGACAGAGTCGCGGACCCGTTCGAGGCGGTCACGCTCGGTGGATTCGGTCCGATCGACGCCGACACCGCCCGAAGGCTTGCCGCGACGGCTCCGGGATGGGACCGGATCCTCACGCACCCGATCTCCGGCGCCGTTCTCGGAGTCGATCGGTACCAACCGTCGAAGGAAATGCGCCGACACCTGCAGGTCCGGGATCAGCATTGCCGATTCCCCGGGTGTCGCATGTCGACGCGAAGATCAGACGCCGACCACACCATCGATTTCCAATTCGGCGGGCCGACCGAGGTCTCGAATCTGGCGCACCTCTGTCGACGGCACCACACGCTGAAACATCAGACCCCATGGTCCGTCGTGCAGAAACCTGGCGGCGTTCTCGAATGGACCAGCCCGACGGGACGGGTCTACCCGGACCATCCCAGCAGCGGCGTCCACTTCTCCATCGACGCCGAATTCGACCCCGCACCCTTCTGAGGTTCGGCACGGCACGTCACGGCACGTCATGCCCCGCACCGATCACTCGTGTTCGGGGAGCACCGGCGTCGACCAACCCGGATCGCGGCCGAGTTGCGCCGCCCGCGAGACCGACGTCGCGCCGAAGCGATCGCGCACCGCGTCCAGCACCGTGTCGAGGCGCGCGCCATCGTCCCAGTCGATGGGAAGCTCGGGCTGGATGCTGTCGGCACGCCCCAGCCCTGACAGCGAGACGCCGATGAGGGTGATGCCGCGGTCCGCGATCTCTGGCAGAGCCGCGGCGAGCAGCGCTTGCGCGACAGCGAGCAGCACGGCAGTGCGGTCGGTGGGGAAGCGGACTGTGCGCGAACGTGTGGCCTTCGTGAAGTCGCCGTAGCGGAGGCGCAGCACGACCGTGCGGCACACCCGGTCGCGGTCACGCAGGCGGCGGGCAAGTCGATCGACGATCTGAGTGAGAAAGAGGTCCAGTTCGTCGGGTGAGCGCGGGTGGTTGCCGAGCGCGCGCTGCGAGCCGATCGACCCGCGGCGGCGGGTCGTGTCGACGGGGCGCGGATCCCGGAGCCTGGCCAGCGCGTGGAGGTGCGCGCCGGTCGCCTTGCCCAGAAGTCGCTCGGCGGTCGAAGCTTCGAGTTCGGCCAACTGACCGACGGTGGTGATGCCGAGCCGATGCAGCTTCTCGGCGGTCACCGCACCGACGCCCCACAAGCGCTCGACAGGCAGAGGGAGGAGGAATGCCTGCTCTCGTTCCGGCTCGACGATGAGCAGGCCGTCGGGCTTGCTGACGGCACTTGCGACTTTGGCGAGGAACTTGGTCCGCGCGACGCCGACCGAGATGACGAGTCCGACTTCAGTTCGAACCCGCTCACGCAACCGCACGGCGACCTCCTCGGGGGAGCCTGCGATGCGCCGCAGACCGCCGACCTCGAGAAACGCCTCATCGATCGAGAGCCCTTCGACCAGCGGCGTCGTATCTCGGAAGATCGCGAACACGTCTCGGCTGGCCGCGGAGTATGCCTCCATCCGAGGCGGGACGACGACGGCATCCGGGCACAGGTCACGCGCCTGCCGGCCGCCCATCGCCGTGCGCACCCCACGCGCCTTCGCCTCGTAGCTCGCCGCCAGCACGACGCCGCCGCCGACGATGACAGGTCTGCCGCGCAGCTCGGGCGCATCGCGCTGCTCAACCGAGGCGTAGAAGGCGTCGAGATCGGCGTGCAGCACGGTTGCCTCTCCCCGCATCGCGCACTCCCCGCCGTTCGTCCTTCCTGCGGATCGTCGCACGCACCGACGACATGAGCTCCTCCGTCGCCGCGCGTCTGGGCCTAGTCCTGCCAGGACCCCATCCACTCGTCCCAGTGGGGTCCCTCTGCCAGCGATGCGCCCGCCGCGGCTTGCGCATACAGCCCTCGCATCGCGAATTCGAGGTAGCGCAGGTGGAGCGCATCGGCGCTGGCACGGGGGAGGGGGAGCGCGGGGCGCAGATGCAGGAGCAACTGCATCACATCTGCCGTCGTGAATCCTTCGGGCAGGAGCCCGTCGGCCTTATCTCGCGTGACCAGCCGTTCGAGACCTGCGTGCAGGTGCTCGGATGCCGCAGCCGAGCTTCGGAGATCGGGGCGCCCGCGCCCGGGGGCTGCAGGACCGGTCCCGTTGCGCCGGTGATCTGCCTCATGAGGAACCGGGCGACGGTGCTTGCGGGCTCCCCGCCCGGGTCGCCGACGCGTGCGCCAGCTGGCTTCGTCGTCTGCCGCTGAGCCGACCTCGTGGGCGAGCGCGGCCGCCTCGCTCACAGCGTTCACGCGGAGCGCCTCGACCAATGCCTCCTTGGTCGGGTAGCGGCGGTAGATCGAGCCGACGCCGACCCCGGCATGGCGGGCGATCTCGGCCATGGATGCGTCGTGACCTTTGGCGGAGAAAACCTCGCGCGCCGCGATGAGCACGGTCGCATCGTTCGATCGAGCCTCCTGCTGCCGCCCGGGCAGCGGACGGGCGGTGGGGGTGGGCTCGGGCATGGGAACAGTGTAGACGGTGATACAGTTTAATCGGAACGAAGGTTCCGTTCCGATTCAACGTCTTCTCCACATCCCGATAGCGAGCACCTCATGCGTCCCGACATCTCCGTCCTGGAACCGGCCACCACCACGGCCGCACTCAGCGTCCCCAAGACCTCTGCCCCCGTGGACACGTCCGACGCGCCGCTCCTGCGGCGTCCGGGACTGTTCACCTTCGCGCTCAGCGCAGCGGTCTTCGCGTTCTCGCTGATGCAGACCCTTGTCGTGCCCGCTCTGCCGACGATCGGGAACGACCTCGGCGCGAGCAGCCTCGGTACGGGCTGGATCCTCACGGCATTCCTGCTGGCCGGCGCGGTGTTCTCGCCGGTGGTCGGCAACCTCGGTGATCGATTCGGCCACCGACGGGTCCTGCTCACGGTGATGGTCGTGTTCACCATCGCCACGCTTGCCGCGGCTGCCGCACCGAATCTCGGGGTACTGCTCGCGGCCCGTGTCGTGCAGGGCGTCAGCACGGCGACCTTTCCCCTCGCTCTCGCGCTCAGCCGCTCCATGCTGAAGGGACCACGCCTGGCTGCGGCCTTCGGCTGGATCCCGGGCATGATCGGTCTCGGCGCAGGCCTCGCCCTGGTCATCGGCGGGATCGTTGTCGACGCTCTGTCGTGGCGGTGGATCTTCATCATCGGAGCGGTCCTGATTCTCGTCTCCGCCGCAATGGTGCTCGCCTGGGTGCCCCGCGGCAGGGCATCGGTGGCCGCCGGACCGATCGACTGGCCCGGCATCGTGCTGCTCGCCGGTGGTCTCGTCGGCGTCCTCCTCGCGGTATCGCAGGGCGCCGCATGGGGATGGACCTCGCCGCTGACGATCGGCGTCGGCGCCGCCGGCATCGTGCTGCTCACGGCTCTGGTGATCGTCGAGCTCCGCAGCATCGCGCCGGTCGTCGATGTCCGCACATTCCGCCGCGGTCCCATTGCGCTCCTGAGCCTTCTGACGGTCGTCGTCGGATTCGTTCCGTACGTCTTCTACATTGCGCTGCCCCTGCTCTTGCAGGCACCCGCGAGCACGGGATACGGGTACGGCATGACCGTCACCGCCTCAGCGCTCGCCATGCTTCCGAGCGCGGTTCTGGTCTTCTTCGGCGGTCGCCTCACGCCGATGCTCGTCGCTCGCCTGGGCGGTGGCGGCACGGCCGTGATCGCTGCCGGCGTGATGGGCGTCGGTGCGGCTGTCCTCGCGATCTGGCCGACGACGGCGTGGGTCGTCATCGTCGGGTTCGCTGTGCTCGGTCTCGGCAACGGCATCGGCTACGCGATCTGCGCCCAGCTCGTCGTGACCTGGTCTCCGGCGAACGAGACGGGCGCCGCAACCGGCCTGAACAGCGTCGTCCGCACGATCGGATCGGCCGCTGCCGCGCCGGTCGTGATGGCCCTCCTGGTCGCGGGCGCGGCCGCAGGAGCCGACCCGTCGTTCGCGTTCTCTCTCACCTTCTGGGTGGCCGCCGGTGCCAGCGTTCTGGGTGTCGTCGTATCTCTCGTGCTGATCTCCAAGGCCCGCCGCGCCGCCTAAAGCACCGCGGCCGGGTTCTGCTCGCTATCTTGGAGGACACCCGGCACCAGCTCACCCGGCTCGGTGTACGGCGAACCCCTTTCATCCATCGCGAGCACCGGAGCCGAAGACATGTCGAAGAAGCACAAGAAGGATCGCAGCTCGCGAGAGCACCGACAGTGCAGCCGAGGCAGGGACGGGTCCGGCGCGAAAAATGACGAACAAGCAGTACGAGCGGGAGATGCGCGTTCTGCAGAGTGAGCTCGTGGCCATGCAGGAGTGGGTGAAGCGCTCTGGGGCCAAGATCTGCATCGTGTTCGAGGGTCTCGACTCGGCAGGCAAGGGCGGCACGATCCGCCGAATCACCGAGCGGACCAGCCCTCGCGTGTTCAAGCACATCGCGCTGCCCACCCCCACCGACCGCGAGAAGTCGCAGATGTACATTCAGCGGTACATCGCCCACTTTCCCGCGGCCGGCGAAGTCGCCATCTTCGACCGCAGCTGGTACAACCGGGCCGGCGTCGAGCTGGTCATGGGTTACTGCTCGCCCGAGCAGGCCGCGGCGTTCATCGAACAGGTGCCGGCAGTGGAGAAGGCGATGGTCGACAACGGCATCATCCTGATCAAGTACTGGCTCAACGTCAGTGTCGATGAGCAGACGCGTCGCCTCGGGAACCGGATCGAAGACCCGCGCAAGATTTGGAAGCTCTCCCCGACGGACCTGAAGTCGTACACCAAGCACTACGAGTACTGCCGCGCCAGGGATGTCATGCTCGAGGCGACCGACACCGGCTGGGCGCCCTGGTTCGTTGTCGACAATGACGACAAGAAGCGTGGCCGGCTCAACATCATCTCCCATCTCCTCAGCCAGGTGCCTTACGCACCGCTCCCGCCTCAGGAGACCAAGATGCCTCGCAAACCGAGCCCGCGCGGGTATGTCGAGCCGAACCTGCCGCTTCACCGGGTGCCGACGCCGTTCTAGAGCCGTTCACAGAAGCGGCGCCGGTGACGGCGCGTTGGTCAGACGTCACCCTTCGCGGGTCTGCGGCCTCCGGGTGACGACCAGCACCACGGCCCACGTGGCCAGGAGTAGACCAGTCAGCACGAACCCGAGGTCGTCGATCCCCACCGACGCCAGCCAGGGGAGTGGCCCGCCGAAGCCCAAGTTGGCGACGAGCACGTCCGAGAGCTGGACGACCGCGATCAGCACAGCGGCGACGACGGAAAGCCCGGTCATTGCGATGGCGTAGACCTCACCGAGGTTTCGACGACCGGGCTGCCAGGTATAGGCGCGACGCATCACGGCGCCCTGGGTGGTATCGAAGGCGCTCATTCCGGCGGCGAACAGAATGGGGAGGCTGAGTGTCGCCCACCACGGCACGGCCACGAGCGTGGCTGCCCCCGCGAGCGCGAGCAACCCGATCTCGGTCGCGGTGTCGAAGCCCAGGCCGAAGAGCAGCCCGACGACGTACATCCGGGATGGACGATCCACGGCCTCCTCGAACGGCCCGAGCATCCGGAGCACCGGCCCGCTCGCGTGCCCATGGCGGCGGCGCAATGACGCGATGTTGATCGCGGCGATCACCAGCAGGAAGACGCCCGAGACGGTCGGGCCGATGACTCCGGTCCAGGTGCGAAGGGCCGAGGACTCATCGGCGAGTGATGAGCCGATCGCCGTGATGCCGAGGGTCAGCAGGATGCAGAGCACGACGACGATCGTCGAGTGGCCGAGCGAGAACCAGAAGCCGACCGTGTTCGCAGGCTTGCCGCGTTCGGCGAGGCGGCGGGTGGTGTTGTCGATCGCGGCGATGTGATCGGCGTCGAACGCGTGGCGCACCCCCAACGTGTAGGCGGTGAGACCGACGCCGAGCGTCACGAGAGTGCCGCCACCGCCGCCGAGCGGGATGTCCGCGGGGATCACGAGGAGCACGAGGACACCCCAACCGATCACATGCAGCAGGAGGATCAGCGAGATGACGCCGATCGTGCTCCGCCGGATGCGTGTGGGAGTCCGGCTCTCAGAGAGGGAGGTCAACGTGATTCCTTTCCGCGGCCGCGACCCACGACTCCCACACCGGATCGAGGGGCGAGCCGTGCGTGTGGTCCGAGAGATGGCGCGCCATCGATCCGGGCTGATCGAACTCCAGATCTTTCGGACTGCTCGGCGGGCGGAATCCGACCGCGAGGACGGCATCGATCACCCGGTTGCGTCCGAGCACGCCGGGTTCCGGCGCGTTGCCGTCGGCGTCAAGCCGCTCGACCAGGACGGGACCGACGGGGTCGACGACGTCGAGCGCCGAGCTCAACCGGCCACCGCGCTCGCCGTACCTGCCGAGCACGAGGGTCTCGCGGATCACCGCGCGCGCGCCGGCGTCGAGAGTGAGGGAAGTGCGGCGCTCGACGTCGGCCTCGTCGGTGACGACGAAAGGCAGGCCGTGCCACAGCAGGGTTGCCCCGGCGCCGATCCGGCACTCCAGGGTCCATGACGAACGCGCCCCCGGGTACGCGACCGTGCCGCCGACATCCTCGATCTCGAGGGTGCACCCCGGGCCGACATCGATGCCGATGTGCACGTGGTCGCCTCCGAGCAGCACCATCCCGGCGGCGGTGACCGCGACGTGCGCACGCATCGCATCACGCGAGATCAGACGCGGTGCGAGCGCGCCGACGGCGAGATTCACGTGTGCGCGTGGATCGCCCGCGGTGACCGCGATGCGGGTGGAGTTCACTCGTTCGCGTTCACCTTCGAGTCGGCGGTCGCGTGCTCGTGCGGGTGGTCGTGGCTGTGCTCATGACTGGGGGCCGCGGCGTGCGGGGCATCTTCGGCGTGCGAGTGCATGATTCCACCATCGGGATGCTCCTCATCTGCGTGGAAGTGCGGGGCCATGGGACCGGGGTCCTCGGCGATGTGGGTGCCGGCGCGGTGACTCGCGAGAATTGTCAGCACCCATGCGCGGAGAGTGGCGATCGACACGGCGTCGTGCTTCGACAGTGCCAGCACGGCACGGCCGTCTCGGGCGGCTTCGGCATCCGTCACCATCTGCGCCACATCGACTCCGACATACGGAGCGAGGTCGGTCTTGTTGACGACCAAAAGGTCGGCGCGGGCAATGCCCGGACCGCCCTTCCGAGCGACATCGCCGCCGCCTGCAACGTCCAGGACGAAGATCTGCGCGTCGACCAGGGCCGGCGAGAATGTCGCCGTCAGGTTGTCGCCGCCCGACTCGATGAGCACGACGTCGAGGGGCGCGAAATCCCGTTCGAGGTCTTCGGCGGCGAGGAGGTTGGTGGTGATGTCATCGCGGATCGCGGTATGCGGACACGCGCCGGTCTCCACTGCGCGGATGCGCTCGGGGTCGAGCACGCCGGCGGAGCGCAGGAAGCGGGCGTCTTCGTCGGTGTAGATGTCGTTGGTGATGACGCCGAGGCGCAGTTCGGTCGCGAGCGCCCGGCACACCGTCGCGATGAGTGATGATTTGCCGGTGCCGACGGGGCCGGCGACGCCGAGCCGGAGCGCGCGGGGGGCGAGGGGGAAATCAGGCACGGAAGAGTCTCCTATTCGATACGGCGTGAGCTTCGGTCCACGCTTCGGCTTGAGGGGCGCTCGCCGCAGGAATCGCCTCGGGCGAGTCGAGTGCCGCGAGCTGCGAGATGAGGGGATCGACTGCGGCGCACGCGTCGAGCACGAGTCGCACACCGTCGACGGGGTCGCCCGGCTCCAGCTTGAGAAGAGCGGCAACCCCACCGGCCATGTCGTCGTACACGGCCACGCGCACGAGCGTCTCGGCGTCGAGTCCCGTATGGGCGGCGACTGCTCCGAGAACAATGGGGCGGGGCGGCGAGACGGCATCCCCCGCGGTCAGCGCGGCGATCGCCGGCGCCTGCGGCCACAGCCGCTGCGCGAGTCGGAGCAGTCCGCGGCCGAGGTCGGTCGAGGCGACGCGAGCCGCGCGACTGGGCGTGCGCGCTGCCCACGCCCGCTCGATCGGCGCGTAGGGCGCACCGATCAGTCCTGCCCGACGGGCCACAACCGCCGTCGCCGCGTCCACGAGGGTCGTCGTCCGCGCCCGGGCGTGCAGGAACGGGCCGACATCGTGCCGCGCGAGCCCTCCCTGGATGGCCGGTTCGACACCGGCCGAGAATGCGTGCCCACCCGACGGGAGACGCGCGTCGGCGAGCAGCAGAGCGACGGTATGTGCGGCAGAGTCCATGGATCCGGCTCAGAACATGTTGTACAGCTGGGCGAGGGGGAGGGATGCCGCCGGTGCCGGCTCGACGTCTTCGCCGTCGATCGCGATCTCGAAGGTGTCGGGACGGATGCGGATCGATGGGAGTGCATCGTTGTTCTTCATGTCGGCCTTGCCGATGTGGCGGGTGGGCTCGACCGCGGCGAGTCGGCGGCGGAGCCCGAGCGTTTCGGCGAGACCGCCCTCGAGCGCAGCGGGAGACACGTACGTCACCGACAGGTCTGCCCCGATCGCGTCACCGAAGGACGGTCGCATCATCACCGGCTGAGGCGTCGGTATCGAGGCGTTCGGGTCGCCGAGCGCGGCCCAGGCGATCGCCCCGCCCTTGATGACGACGGCGGGGCGGACGCCGAAGAACTTCGGGTCCCACACCGCGAGATCCGCCAGCCTGCCGACTTCGATCGACCCCACGTCGTACGCGATGCCGTGGGCGATTGCGGGGTTGATGGTGTACTTCGCGACATAGCGACGCGCGCGCTCATTGTCGGCGGGCATACCGCCAGAAAGCGCCCCACGCCGGTGTTTCATGACGTGCGCGACCTGCCAGGTTCGCGTGATCACCTCGCCGATTCGACCCATCGCCTGGGCGTCCGACGACGTGACCGACAGAGCGCCGATGTCGTGAAGGATGTCCTCCGCGGCGATCGTCGTGGCGCGGATGCGGGACTCCGCGAAAGCGAGGTCCTCCGGCACCGCCGGGTTGAGGTGATGGCAGACCATCAGCATGTCGAGGTGCTCGGCGACGGTGTTCACGGTGTGGGGGAGTGTCGGGTTGGTGGAACCGGGGATCACGTTGGGGAGCCCCGCGATCGAGAGGATGTCGGGAGCGTGACCGCCGCCGGCGCCCTCGACGTGGAACGCGTGGATCGATCTGCCGTCCATCGCCGCGATTGTGGACTCGACGAATCCCGACTCGTTGAGCGAGTCCGAGTGCAACGCGACCTGCAGGCCCCATTCCTCGGCGGCGCGGAGGGACGCATCGATGGCCGCGGGAGAGGAACCCCAGTCCTCATGCACCTTGTAGCCGGCGGCGCCCCCCAGCGCCTGCTCCTTCAGCGCGGCCATCGACACGGTATTGCCCTTGCCGAGCAGCAGGATGTTCACCGGCAAGGAATCGAGAGCGCGGTGCATGGCCGACAGATGCCATGCCCCCGGCGTGACTGTCGTCGCCTTAGAGCCTTCGGACGGTCCGGTGCCGCCGCCCACGATCGTCGTGATGCCGGTGGCGAGGGCTTCGTGGATCTGCGAAGGCGAGAGCAAGTGGACGTGCGAGTCGATTGCTCCCGCGGTGACGATGCGCCCCTCGCCGGAGATGACATCCGTGGACGGCCCGATGATCATGTCGATGCCGTCGCTGATGTCGGGATTTCCCGCGTGCCCGATCCCGACGATGCGACCGTCCCGGATGCCGATGTCGGCGCGGATGATGCCCCACCAGTCCAGGATGATCGCGTTGGTGATGACGGTGTCGAGGGCGCCGTCCGCTCGTGTCGTGGTCGCCTGTGCCATGGACTCGCGGATCGATTTGCCGCCGCCGAACACGGCTTCCTCGCCGCCGACGGTGAGGTCGCGCTCGATCTGGATCCACAGATCGGTGTCACCCAGGCGTACTTCGTCTCCTACGGTCGGCCCGTAGATCGCCGCATACCGAGATCGGTCAAGCCAGACCATCGAGCAGCTCCTGTCCATCGGTCTTGATCTGGATGCCGGGCACCCGGCGCTTCCCTCGCATCGCGACGGCATCGAGCGCCCGCGATGCACCAGGTTCGAAGCGCTGCGACGTTCCGGAGGCGATGTCGAGACGGAACCCGTGGGCGAGGGCTCGGTCGAACTCCAGCGCCGCGTTGACGTCGGGGAGGTGGATGTGAGATCCGATCTGAATCGGACGGTCGCCGGTATTCACGAACACGAGCTGGATGCGCTCGGATTCGCTGCGGTCGGCGTTGAGCTCGATGCGCCCCGGTTGGATGCGGAAGGCGCCAGGGCCCTCGGAGGAAGCGGATGCCACGGCGACTCCTCAGTCGATCGGGTGGTGGACGGTGACGAGCTTGCGACCATCGGGGAACGTCGCCTCGACCTGCACATCGGCGAGCATCTCGGGAACGCCAGGCATCACCTGATCGCGGGTGAGGACGCTGCGGCCCTCCTGCATCAGTTCGGCGACGCCGCGTCCTTCTCTGGCCCGTTCGATGACCCAGCACGACAGCAGAGCCACCGTCTCGGGGTGGTTGAGAAGGATGCCACGCTCAAGGCGGTCGCGAGCGACCATCGCGGCGACCGAAAGCAGGAGCTTCTCGGTTTCGGCGGGAGTGAAGTGCATTCGGGCCTCCGGCGGGTGATGTCAGAAGTGTGCCATAAGCGATCGTTTCGCTGAATGCTCTCGCGCACCCCGTTTCAGGCATCCGCCGATGAATGCCCGGAATTACAAGGTTTGTGCCGCTGTGCCCGGATGACGGTTAACAGAATCGGAACAATCGAGAAATGTCAGAGTAATGTCACGGTCCCATGCTGGCAATTACCGCAGCAGTCGGCGATCATCTTCAGCCGATCCAAACCGGTACGCGAAGCCCGGCACCATCCGGCATCGAGACGTACGCACCACCGGCTCACCACCTGCACCACGCTCTGATTCACCGATCAGCCCGTTCTGTCGCCCTTTCGGGCATGCCTCTCTTCGGCATGCCACGGAACCGCGCCGGAGCGACGGCGTTATTCGGCGTGCCTGCAGGACGCATCCACCTGCACGACAAATGCAGCACCCAACCCGAGAACGCATCACCTGCACCGCACAGAAACGGAGATCCACATGACAACAACGAGGACTCGAAGGGCGCGCCGCCTGCTGGTCATCCCCGCGCTTGCGACGACGGCGGCCCTCGTGCTCGCCGGCTGCGGCGGCGCTCGCGCCGGCGACACCGCGGAGTCGACCGAATCCGGCGCCGCTGCAGCCGAGAGCTGCATCGACACATCCGGCGACACGATCAAGCTCGGCTTCCTCAACTCGCTGACCGGCGGAATGGCGATCTCCGAGAAGACCGTTTCCAACGTGCTCCACATGGCCGCGGACGAGATCAACGCCGACGGCGGCATCCTCGGCAAGCAGATCGAGTACGTGCAGGAAGACGGCGCCACGGACTGGCCGACCTTCGCGGAGAAGACCGAGAAGCTGCTCACGCAGGACTGCGTCGCCGCGATCTTCGGCGGCTGGACCTCGTCGTCCCGCAAGGCCGTCAAGCCGGTCGTGGAAGAGCACAACGGATTGTTCTTCTACCCGGTGCAGTACGAGGGTCTCGAGGCTTCGCCGAATATCTACTACACCGGCGCGACCACGAACCAGCAGATCCTCCCGGCGATGGACTACCTCGCCTCACAAGGCGTGAAGACGCTCTTCCTGGCGGGCTCCGACTACGTGTTCCCGCGCACGGCGAACGCGATCATCAAGCTCTACGCAGCCGAACTCGGCATCGAGATCGTCGGCGAAGAGTACGTGCCCCTCGACAAGGACGACTGGACCACTCAGGTCTCGAAGATCGTCGCGGCCGACCCCGACTTCGTGTTCAACACGATCAACGGATCGTCGAACGTGGGCTTCATCAAGGCCTACTACGACGCCGGCCTCAGCCCGGACACGACCCCGATCATCTCGGTGTCGATCGCCGAGGAGGAAGCGCCGTCGATGGGCCACGAGGTCACGGGCAACTACGCATCGTGGAACTACTTCCAGTCGCTCGACACTCCCAACAACCAGAAGTTCATCGATGACTGGAAGGCCTACCCGGGCAGCAGCGGAGTGACTTCCGACCCGATGGAGGCTGCGTACATCTCGCTCTACCTCTACAAGGAACTGGTCGAGAAGGCCGGGTCGTTCGAGGTCGACGATGTGAACGCCGCAGCGGCCGCCGGCGGCATCAGCTTCGACGCTCCGGAGGGCACCGTCACGCTGAACGGGGAGAACCACCACATCTCGAAGGAGGGTCACATCGGCAAGATCAACGCCGACAACCAGTTCGACATCGTCTGGTCGTCGGACGGTCCGATCGAGCCGGACCCGTTCCTCGAGGGCTACGACTGGTTCCCCGCTGACGTCCGCGACGCCCTCGTAGCCTCCGCGGGCTGATCCACACCACAGTGCGGGGTGCCGTCCGAAACGGCTCGGCGCCCCGCACTCCTCCACACCCGCCTCCAGAAGTCCCCACCGCAGAGAGGGCGACAGCACGTGAACGCACTCATACCGCCGCTACTGAACGGCACAGCGCTCGGAGCGCTGCTGCTGCTCGCAGCGCTCGGGCTCACTCTCACCTTCGGTCAGATGGGGGTGATCAACATGGCGCACGGCGAGTTCATCATGGCCGGCGCCTTCATCGCCTACATGACCCAGCTGGTGATCACCTCGAGCAACATCTCGATCCTGCTGGCACTGCCGCTCGCCTTCATCGGTGCGGGCCTTTTAGGTCTGCTGCTGGAGGCCGGGATCATCCAATGGATGTACCGACGACCACTCGACACTCTCCTCGTCACGGTCGGGGTGAGTCTGATCCTGCAGCAGATCGCGCTGCAGATCTTCCCCGCTCAGGGTGTGCCCGTCGAAAAGCCCACCTGGCTCGATGGCCAGATCAACGTCCTCGGCTATGAATGGCCGATGCGCCAGGTGTTCACCATCGTGCTGGCAGCCCTCTGCCTCGCAGCCCTCGCGGCATGGCTCAAATACACGTCCTTCGGACGCCGGATCAGAGCCACCGTCCAAAACCGGGATCTCGCCGAGACCAGCGGCATCCGCACTCGCAATGTCGACCGGATCACTTTCTTCGTCGGATCCGGCCTGGCCGGAGTCGCCGGCGTCGCGGCGTCGCTGATCGGCGGTACGAACTCTCAGATGGGCACGCAGTACATCATCCCGGCCTTCCTCGTGGTGGTCGCCGGCGGCGTCGGTCAGATCAAGGGCACCGTCATCGCGGCGTGGGCCCTCGGCATCGCGTTGTCGTACTTCGCCGACTGGACGACGGGAAGCATGGCACAAGTGCTTGCCTTCGTGCTCGTGGTGGTCTTCCTGCAATTCCGACCACAGGGCCTGTTCACGGTCCGTACCCGGGGGTTGACATGACAATGACCAAACTCAAGCCGTGGCTTCCGCTCATCGGCATCGCGGTCTTCGCCCTGCTGCTGCTGGTCGTCGCTCCTGCCGTGCTCTCCATGCACTGGATCAACAACCTCGGAAAGTACTGCTGCTGGGCGATCGCGGCGGTGGGAATCGGCCTCGCGTGGGGACGCGGCGGCATGCTGGTGTTGGGGCAGGGGGTCTTCTTCGGGCTGGGTGCCTACGCCATGGCGATGCACCTCACGTTGGAGTCCGCCGGGCCCGACAGCCTTCCCGTTTTCATGATCCTGTACGACCCGACGGCACCGCTTCCGGCCTTCTGGGAGCCGTTCCGCAGCGAAGTGTTCACGCTGCTGGCCATCGTGCTGCTTCCGGTGATCGTGGCATCGGTCCTCGGCTACGCGCTGTTCAAGCGTCGAGTGAAGGGCGCGTACTTCGCGATCCTGTCGCAAGCGCTTGCGGTGGCGCTCGCCGTCTTGATCAGTTCGACGATCCGGGAGACCGGGGGTGACACCGGCCTCAGCGATTTCAAGTACTTCTTCGGCTACGTCCTCAACGACGACGCGAACAAGATGATGGTCTTCCTGATCGCGGCATCCCTCCTCATCGTGTGCCTCCTGGTGGTGTGGCAGCTCAACCGGAGCCGCTTCGGCGAACTGCTGATCGCCACGCGAGACGCCGAAGAGCGCGTCAGATTCCTCGGTTACGACCCCGCCAACATCAAGCTGGTCGCCTACGTGATCGCTGCCCTCATGGCGAGCATCGCCGGCGCGATGTTCGTTCCGATCGTCGGAATCATCACGCCGGCGGAGATCGGCGCATCCGCCTCGATCCTGATGATCGCCGGTGTCGCGCTCGGTGGTCGAGCATCGCTCTTCGGCCCAGCACTCGGCGCGATGGCGATCGGATGGGGACAGTCGAGTCTGGGCTCGAGCTGGCCGGATGGATGGATCTACATCCTGGGTCTCGTCTTCATCCTCGTGACACTGTTCCTCCCGATGGGGATATCGTCCCTGTTCGGCAAGGCGAAGGGACTGATGTGGCGGTCTCGGGATACTCCCCCCGCCGCGCCGTCCGCCCCGGAACTCGTGCGCGAGCCCGACATCCAGGAGGTGCAGAAGTGACCGGTACCGACGGTTCGCTCGTCGTCAAGGATCTGCAGGTCGAATTCGATGGATTCGTCGCCGTGGGCGGCGTGTCCTTCGATGCCCACCCCGGGGAGGTCCGATTCCTCATCGGCCCGAACGGTGCAGGCAAGACCACATGCATCGACGCGATCACCGGCCTGTCGAAAGGCACGGGGTCGGTGAAGCTCGGCGAGAAGGAACTGCTGGGCACGTCCACTCAGAAGATCGTGCGACTCGGAGTGGGCCGCACCTTTCAGACGGCGAGCGTGTTCGAGCAGCTCTCGGTGCTGCAGAACCTCGACATCGCGGCAGGGCTTCACCGCTCGTCGTGGTCGCTGCTCAGAGCCCGTCGTGGGGTCGATCCGGAGATCGAGGCGGCGCTGGAGGAGAGCGGACTCACGAAGGAGCGCGACACTCCCGCGGGCATCCTCTCCCACGGACAGAAGCAGTGGCTGGAGATCGCGATGATGCTCGTGCAGGACCCTCGTGCGCTGCTACTCGACGAACCCGTCGCCGGCATGAGCCAGGACGAGCGGACGGCCACGGGCGAGCTCCTGCACCGGATCGCAAAGCGCCGCGTCGTCCTCGTGGTCGAGCACGACATGGACTTCATGCGTCGCTTCGCGACGCGTGTGACGGTGCTGCACCAGGGCAAGCTGCTCTCGGAGGGAACCGTTGCTCAGGTGCAGGCCGACCCGAAGGTGCAGCAGGTCTACCTCGGCACCGCCGGGGCGCCGACCACCACCGGCATGCTCGTGATCGCCGACGCGACCAGTGCCGATGACGATGCCGATGCGGCATCAAAGACAGGGGAGGGGGCTTGAAATGCTCGAGATGAACGAAATCCAGGCGGGGTACGGCCGCACGCTGGTGCTGCACGGCGTGACGCTGCCCTCGGCCCAGGTGGTCACCGTGCTCGGCCACAACGGCGCCGGCAAGTCGACACTGCTGCGCGTGGCGATTGGACTGATCAAGCCGCGCAGCGGCAAGGTGATCTTCGACGGCGAGGACGTGACGTCGCTGGCCCCCAACAAACGGGTCGCGCGCGGCATGGGCTACGTGCCGCAAGGCCAGCAGTCGTTCCCGCAGCTCACGACAATGGAGAATCTGCAGCTGGTGGCCGACGGCCGCAAGCGCGGCAAGGCGCTCATCGAGCAGCAGCTCTCGCGCTTCCCAGCGCTGGAGAAGTTCGCCACGCGCAAGGCAGGTCTGCTCTCGGGCGGGCAGCGTCAGCAACTCGCGATCGCCAGGGCGCTCATCACCGAGCCGAAGATGCTCATCCTCGACGAACCGACCGAAGGCATTCAGCCGACGATCGTCGCCGAGATCGAGCAGACGGTGATGCAGCTCGCCAGAGACGGCCTCTCCGTTCTGCTCGTCGAGCAGCACATCGGCTTCGCGCTGGAGGCGGCGGACAAGTATCTCGTGCTCGCCAGTGGCTTCGCCTCGAGCACCGGCGATGGAGGAGCATCCGCGGCCCAGGGCGTGCGCGCGGCGATGGCGATCTAATGCTCGGAGTGAACGCAATGCGGATGTAACACGCGAACGCGCACAATGACCCCTACGTGTGAGGCGCAGGGAGTGCGACGTGGGTTCACGGTGAGCAGGGCAGACAACGCGCGGGCAGCCGCCGAGGACAGCCTCGAAGACTATGCCTTCCGCTACGTTCCGCGATCCTTCCGACGCTGGAGTGCCGGCTCCATCGGGGTCACCGCTCTCGGCTCGATTGCCTTCCTCGCCGACTTCTCCATCGGGGCAAGTGTCGGGATCGAGCACGGCACGAACAACGCCGTGCTCGGCATCCTCTTCGCCTCGATCACGATCTTCATCGTCGGCCTGCCCATCGCCTACTACGCCGCTCGCTACAACCTCGATCTGGATCTGATCGCGCGCGGCTCGGGTTTCGGCTACTACGGCTCGTCGATCACGACCGTCATCTTCGCCGTGTTCACCTGCATTTTCTTCGCCCTCGAGGGCGCAATCATGGCGCAGGGTCTTAACGTGATCGGGATTCCGCTCCCGATCGGCTACCTGATCTCCACCGTGGTGGTGGTCCCGATCGTCATCTACGGGATGCGCGCACTCGAGCGCCTGCAGTTCTGGACCACGCCGCTCTGGCTTGCGCTCGCCCTGCTGCCGCTGCTCTGGGTGATCGTCTCCGACCCCGACGCGGTGAGCGCCTTCGTCGCGTTCACGGGCGAGTCCGATGGGTCCGTCAATTTCGGAGCCATCGTCGCGAGCGCCGCTGTCTGCTTCGCGCTGACGCCGCAGCTCGCCGAGCAGATTGACGTGATCCGGGCCATGCCGCCGCGCACGCGCGTGAATCGGAGGTCGTGGTGGGCGTCGCTCCTGTTCGCGGGACCTGGGTGGGTGCTCTTCAGCGGAATCAAGCAGGTCATCGGCGTCTTCCTCGCGGTCTACCTCATCACTCGGGTTGACCCGAGTCTGGGACAGAAAGCCGCCGAGCCGGTCCGCCAGTTCATTGCGCTCTACGAATCGATCATGCCGGAGTGGCTGGCGATCGCGCTGGCGCTGGCTCTCGTTGTCGTCGCCCAGGTCAAGATCAACGTGACGAATGCCTACTCCGGGTCACTCGCGTGGTCGAACGTCTACACCCGGCTCACCAAGACCTACCCGGGCAGATCGATCTTCATCTTCTTCAACCTCGCCATCGCGCTGGCGCTGATGTGGATGGACGTTTTCAGCCTCATCAGCTTCGTGCTCAGTCTCTACGCGAACGTCGTGATGGCGTGGCTTGTCACGATCGCCGCCGACATCGTGATCAACAAGCACGTGCTGCACATCTCGCCCGTCTTCCCCGAGTTCCGCCGCGGAATGCTGCGCGATTGGAATCCGGTCGGCCTCGTCTCGGTGGGCCTCGCGTCGCTCCTCTCCCTGGCGGCGTTCGGGGGGCTGTTCGGTGAAGGGCTGCGGCCTTTCTCGGTGTTGATCGCCATCGGCGTCGCCGTGGTCACGACCCCGATCATGGCGGTGGTCACGCGCGGTAAGTACTACCTGCGACGCCAGACAGACGGTATCGCCTCGCCGATCCTGGATGCCGATGGCAATCCGTCGGGCGAGCGGCTGCGCTGCCATGTCACCGGCTACACCTTCGAGCGCCCGGATATGCTTGCATCAGCGGAGCGAGGGGCGCACGGGGAGACGCAGTATGTGTCCTCACTCGCGCTGACGCTGGACGACTCGGATCGTTATGTGCTGCCAGCCGAGCCGACCTCACGGCGAAATGAGCTACCGGGGCGGACGTCCGACGATAGCGTGCGGCAGAAGGGAAGGGGCGGATGATGGCCGAGGTGATGGACACCCCCACCGCGATCGTTGCCCACGCTGCCGCGGCTCTGCGAGAGAACCCCTTCGACGACATTTCGTATCGCTCGCTCGGTGACGCGGTCGGAGTGTCGGAGCGGACGGTCTACCGACACTTCCCGACGAGATCGCATCTGCTGGAGGGCGTCGCGGAGTGGATCAATTCCACCGAGTTCCCGCTGCCGCCGTTCGTCACGATCGCGGAGTTTCGGGACGCCTCGCGCGCCCGATTCCTGGCCTTCGATGCCTCGCCGGCCTTCGCGTTCGTGTGCGCGCGTGCGGCATCCATCTCACCCACCGGCGAGCCGGAGCCCACCTTCTTCACCCGCGCGCTGCTGACCATGCTCGCCACGAATCACCCTTCGGTGAATGAGCGGGACCTGCGCCGCGTGGCGGCCACCCTCCGCTACTTCGCGTCCGCCCAGTTCTGGGCTCGCATGCGGACGGGCTTCGAGATGAGCGCACCGGCTATCGCCGACGTCTTCGAGCGCACTGTCGCCCAGGCACTGGGAGACCTGTTCATCCTCACCGACACGGATGCCGACCGCGTCTCACGCCCGGCGCCCCTGTGACCGTGACGATCTGACGATGTCCGACACTCATACCGCCGACGAGCCCGCGGCGAGCGACGTCAGTCGTACCCAGGAAGCGATCCTCGCCGCGTACGCCGAACTCATCGAGGAACTGGGCACGGATGACGTGTCGTTTCGGCTCATCGCCAGACGCGCGGGTGTCGGTGAGCGCACCATCTTTCGCAACTATGCGACACGGGTCGATCTGCTGCTCGCGGCCGCGGCCTGGATTGAGAGCAGGATTTTCCCGCGGCAGGAATCCGCGAGCATCTTCGACATGCCGCTGACGATCCGCGCGGCGATGGAGTCATATGACCACCGCCCGGAACTCGCACACGTGGTGGCGGAGACGACCATGCGTGGGATCAGCGGTGCCGCGCCAAGCCCTCGGCGGGCGATGCTCGAGGCGATGCTCAATGCGGAAGTCCCGGCGCTGGCCGAGGATGAGCGCCGCGCGATCGTCGCGTCTCTCGCTCACCTCGATTCGGCAGCGACGTGGGTCACGTTCCGTCGAGAGTTCGGTATGAACCGGAGAGATATCGGCGATGCCGCCGCATGGGCTGCCGAGGCTGTTCTGAATCCGATCCGCTCGCGCGTCGGTTGAGCACCGCTACAGCGAGTCCCACTCCCTGGCCTTCTCGAGCAGTCGGGCGATGACGGCGTTCGTCGCGGGAGTCGGCGCAACCCGCGCCGGCACCGCCAGGTGGAGCGTGTTGATCGTCGACTCTTCCGGTCGATGCAGGATCTCGAGCTGTCCCGCGGCGAGTGCGGGGTCTGCCAAGTAGCGGGGGAGCGCTGAGATGCCCGCCCCCGCGACGACGGCCGCGAGGATGCCGCGCAGGTCCGGCACGACGATGCTCACCGTGTTCGCCGGACGGCTGCCGAACTGGCTGCGCCAGTAGCGGCGCACGATGGAGAGGTCGGTGTCGTACGCGACCAGCGGAAGCCGGCGGAGCGCCCCGGCAGGATCGCTGCGCAGGCGCTCCGGGTCGATCGCGGCGGCGAGGCTGGGTGCGCCGACCAGCACGAACTCCTCGTCGACGAGCCCGCGATAGCGAACCTCGGGATGAGCCGGGCGGATCGAGGCGATCACCAGATCCAGTCGTCCGTGCGCCAAAGCGTCGATCAGCGGCTGCGCGAGTCCGAGTGTGAATCCAAGGGAGATCCCGCTGAGCGTGAGGGGCGCGAGCGCTGGGATGACCCTGCTCGCGATCACATCGCTGGCGCCGCCGATCCGCACTGTTCCGGTCATCGGAGCGTCCGCAGCCGCGGTCGCCTGTCGGAGTCGATCGATGGGATCGGCGATGCGCGCGGCCAGTCGATCGGCGGTCGCGGTGGGCGTGACCCCGCGCGACGATCGGTCGAAGAGGGCGACATCCGAGCTGCGCCTCGAGCCGGGCGAGCCGTTCACTCACGGACGGCTGGCTCACTCCGAGGCTGGCGGCCGCGCCCGTGATCGAACCCAGCCGATAGATCTCCAGGAAGGTTCCGAGCAGGTCGAGATCCGGCATCCGTCTCCATCAATAAATCTATGAGTCAACAATAGGATACGGAATTCGGTGGATATGAGAGGGGTTACTCTCGAGGCGGTTCGTCGAGCCGTATCCCCCTACGAAGGAGAAGCACATGTCACGAGTTCTCATGGTCGTCACCGGCGCTGACACGCTGACGCTCACCGATGGCACCGCGCACCCCACCGGGTTCTGGGCCGAGGAGCTCGTCGAGCTGCACCGCTCGATCACGGCCGCCGGCCACCGCCTCGACGTGGCGACGCCGGGCGGGCGCGGTGCAACCGTCGACCCCGGGAGTCTCGACACCGACACCGAATCCGGCCGGGAATTCGCGGCCTACCTCGATTCCATCGCCGGTGTCCTCGCTCACCCGCTGGTGCTCGGCGACATCTCGGCGGGGGAGTACGACGCGATCGTGCTGCCCGGCGGACACGGTCCGATGGCTGATCTCGCGTTCGACGCCGACCTCGGCCGCCTCCTCATCGACGCCGTGGACCGAGACGCGATCGTCGGGGTGCTGTGCCATGGCCCGGCCGGTCTGCTGAGCGCGATCCGCCCGGACGGGTCCTTCGCGTTCGCCGGTCGCGAGCTGACCGTGTTCACCGACGAGGAGGAGAACGCGGGCGGTCTGGGCGCACGCTCGCCCTATCTCGTCGAATCCCGATTGCGCGAGCTCGGCGCCGTGATCGCAGCGGGCGCGCCATGGAGCAGCACCGTCGTGGTGGATGGGTCGCTCATCACCGGACAGAACCCGCAGTCGAGTGTTGCCACCGCGCAGCGGGTGGTCGCAGCACTCGCCGGCTGAGGACGGCTCCTGCGGTCACCTCTGCTCGGCTGGGACCGGGTCGAGGTGGCGGCGGGCGGCGACGATCGCGAGTCGAGTGTGCTCCTTGGCTCCGACCTGGGCCACGAGCTCTGCCCGCGGGATCTCCAAGGCGTAGGGAATTCCCGCAGGCAGCGCCGAGAGGATGCCGAGGATGTCGATGTCGCCCTCGCCGGGAAACTGACGCTCGAACCGCGCGGTGTGGATCAGGCCCGCGGTCGTGGTGGGGATCTCGCCGGGGGCGTCGCACACGTGGGCGTAATGGAACCACTCCGGCGGAAGCGTGCGCAGGTCGTCCACGCTGGATCGGGACCGGGCGAAGTGCAGCGTGTCGATGAGCAGCCCGGCGTTGGGCTGGTCGGCGGCGCGGAGCACCTTGGTGGCCTCAGTGAGGTTCGGCGTCTCCGTCCACGACGGAAACTCCAAATCGATGGTCAAGCCGAGTGGCAGGGCCAGTTGGCACAGCTCGGCGAATCGATCGGTCTTGCGGGAGAAGTCCGCATCCGGCAGCTGGGTGATGACGTGGCGTGCCCCGAGCTCGGCGCCCGCCTCCAAGAAGCGCAGGTAGTCGCGCGGGCTGTCTCCGGACGTGAAGCGGGCGAGCTCGATGTCGAGGACCTCGATGCCGGTCGCGGCGAGGTGGGTCTTGGTGGCACGCATGAGTGCCGGGTCGTAGGTCAGGGGGTAGTGGGGTTCTTCGGCGGTGACCTTCGTCATCCGCAGCCCGACGTAGCGATAGCCGGCAGCCGCGGCAGCATCGACCAGTTCTGGGGGTGACAGGCTCAGAGCAGTCAGGTGGGCGAGCGAGTACTGGTGCCGGTGCTCCGTCGAGGAGTCCGTCGGGGCGCTCGCCAGCATGCGCAGGCGTTGACGGCGGTGCGCGACCATGCGAAGCGGAATGCTCTGGGCGGCACCGAAGGCGCGGTAGCCGTCGATGCGCTGAACCACCTCGAAGAACAGCCGCGAGCCCACCATTTCGGTGAAGAAGTGCAGATACTCACCGTCCTCGTCGCGGTCGTAGAGGATCGAGTGCGCCCGCAGACTGTCGATGAGGTCGGAAGGCAGTGCGAGGCGGGCGTCGAGGTCGTCGTAGTAGTTGCCGGGCATCTCGAGGATCTGCACACCGCGCTCACGCATGACCTTTGCGCACGCGATCGCGTCATCGGTGGAGAACGCGACGAGTTGAGGGCTCGACACGCCGGGAGCCCAATCGCCGCGCCGCAAACGGGTGGTGCTCAAGGTGATGCGCACGCGATCGCCTGGGTCGCTCGCCGACCAGCTGCGGATGAGACCGAAGGGGGCGGTGATCTCGGTGGACTGCCCTGGAACGAGCCCCAAAACGGATCGGAAGAACAGCGTCGACTGGTCGAAGTCGTCGATCGACTCGGTGATCGAGACGTGATCGATCTCGACGAGCAGCGGGTCCGGGTCCGCCGAAGTCCCGGTGGGAGCGAAGTCGTCCAGCCAGTCGTGCGTCCGGTTGGATTCGCAGAAGAACAGGGCAGTGCCATCCGGCATGGCGACAGAGCTCAGATCCTTCTCATCGGGTCGGCGTGGCCGGGGAAGCTTCGGTGCCAGGAGCCGAGCCGCTCGCTGCATCGACTGGGCGGGGTCAGAGCTGTCCACCGCGAACGCGCAGATCGATGCGGTGGCCGGGGCGATCGATCGCTGCGGAGCGCGATTGAGCAGGACCCGGGCGTGACCCTGCTCCCACAGCTCGACAGGAATGGAGCGATGCTGTCCCGTATGGGCGAAGCCGAGGGCGGTCAGGGTGCGTGTGACCAGGGGAGCCGACACCTCGTCGACAGCGAGTTCGGCGAACGCGAATCCGCCCAGCTGGGGAGCCTGCGGCAGGTCGGGGGTACCGAGGTGGTCGGGCAGGGTCAGCAGGTCGCGGGTGCCCGCGGCCTCTGCGAGCGCAAGCATCGAGCGCATCGCGTCGGTGGCCGCGTGGTGCGGGTCTTCCTGCTGGTAGACGTCGTTGAAGACTTCGAGAGCCATCGGGCCGGTGTAGCCGAGGGTCAGGATCTGGCGGAGGAAGCCCGCCACATCGAGTGAGCCCTGACCGGGGAACATCCGGTGGTGCAGGCTCCACTCGCGCACATCCAGGTTGACGCGTGGCGCATCTGCGAGCTGGACGTGGAACACCTTGTCGCCGGCCACCTCGGCGATGACGGCGGGATCGTTACCGGTGGACAGCACATGGAAGCTGTCGAGACACAGTCCGAGTGCCGGATGGTCGACGCGCTGGACGATCCGCCAGGCATCCTCATGCGTGCGAATCCGTCCCCACGGCACAGCTTCATACGCGAGCCGCAGCCCGCGCCGCTCGGCGCGGGCTGCCAGCTCGTGCAGCTGCTCCGCGGTCACGTCGTCGTCATCAAGGCCGCCCGCCGTCCTCGACGAGCAGCACACCAGCACGCTCGCGCCGAGCTGCTCCAGCAGATCGAACTTCCGCTCGGCGCGGCGCAGGCTCTCCGTGAACAGGTCCGGTGCAACAGTCTCGACGTGGAAGGGCTGGTAGACCTCGATCGACAGACCGAGGCCCGCAGCCTCCTCGGCCACCTGGCGGGGGGACCAGGGTGACATGACGAGGTCGTACTCGAGCATCTCCACGCCGCGGAAGCCCGCGGCCGAGGCGGCGTGCAGCTTGTCTTCGAGCGTGCCGGAGAGGCACACAGTCGAGATGGCGAGTCTCGGCGAGCCCGGCACTGCGCTCATATCTGCCTTCTCACACGTGGGCGGTCAGGGGATCAGTGCGTGGCGACGTGCTCGACCGTCTCGCCTGGTGAGTAGATGTCCATGATGTTCCAGTGGCCCGTCGTCGGCGTGGGCACGTTGACCATCGACACGTCGATCACGACGGGCTTGCCGAGTGCGATCGCCCGCTCGAGGGCAGGCTTGAACTCTGCCGCGGAATCCACCTTGATGCCGGTCACGCCGTATGCCTCGGCGATCGCCGCATAGTTCGTGTACATCGGGTCATCGCCCTTGCCGAAGACGGTCCCGAAGGTCGTGTCGAAGGCGGCCTTCTCGAGCCCGGCGATGGTGCCGAATGCGTTGTTGTTCATGACGACCCAGACGACGGGCACGTTCTCTTCTCGAGCGGTGGCGAGGACGGCCGGATTCTGCCCGAAACCGCCGTCACCGACGAGTGAGACGACGACGCGGTCCGGCCGGGCGATCTTGGCGCCGATGGCCGCCGGCGCGCCGAAGCCCATGGTCGCGAAGCCGCCGGGGGTGAGGAACGTGCCCGGGGTGAGGATGTCGAATTGTTGACCGACCCCGTTCTTGTTCCAGCCGACGTCCGTCGTGATGATCGCGTCGGCCGGCAGTACTTCGCGCGTCTCGGAGAGAATTCGCTCGGGACGCATCGGCCAGGCGTCGGACGCCTGTGCCTCGACGTTTCGCCGCGAGAGCGTCTCGCGGTTCGCGGCGATCTGCGCGACCAGCTCGGCACGCTCGATCCCTGCGGGGACAATCCGACGGGCGACCCGGATGAGCACGGTGAGCGCCGACTTGATGTCCGCCAGCGCGCCGATCTCCAGCGGGTAGTTGCGGCCCAGCTCGGACGGATCGATATCGATCTGCATGAGCTTCGTGGCCGGAATGTCGAAGGTGTACTCGGAGTACCACGAGCTCGAGTCGGCCTCAGCGAACCGCGTGCCGAGCGCGAGGATCCAGTCCGCGGTCCGGGTGGTCTCGTTGACGAACGCCGTACCCCAGAACCCGGTCATCCCGAGCACAAGGGGGCTGTCGTCCGGGAGTGCGCCCTTGCCCATGAGACTGTGCGCCACGGGCAGTGAGAGCAGCTCCGCGAACTCCTTGAGCTCGGATGCCGCGTCCGCGCTGACGATCCCGCCGCCGACGTAAAGCACCGGCTTGTCAGCGGCCAGCAGGTTGCGAACGATCTGCTCGGCGACCAGTTCATCGAGGCTGGGCTTCACGAGGGAGCGGGTGTTTGTGAGCACCTTGTCGAACAGGGCGACGTCCACCTCGGCGGAGAACACGTCCATCGGCACATCGATGAGCACGGGTCCGGGGCGACCGCTCTCGGCAAGGGTGAACGCCTTGTCGAGCACCTCGGCGAGGAGGTGCGGCTGGTCGACGCGCCACGCGCGCTTGACGAATGGCCGGTAGATCTCCCACTGGGCGGCATCCGCGTGGAGGTTGATCTCCTGGTGCGGATGCTTGCCGAAGTAGTGGCTCGGCACGTCGCCGGCGATCACCACGAGCGGGATCGAATCGAGTGCGGCATTGGCCACCGCGGTGGTGGCATTGGTCAGACCGGGGCCGAGGTGGGTCAGGACGACCCCGGCCCGCTTCGTCACCCGGGCGTATCCATCCGCCGCGTGTGCCGCGATCTGCTCGTGGCGCACGTTGATGAAGGAGATGCTCTCGCTCTTCTCGAGCGCCGCGAGCAGAGCGATGTTCGTGTGACCGCAGAGCCCGAAGATGTGCTCGACATCGCGGGCCTCCAGGTAGCGGACGATCTGGTTCGACACCAGGTCCTTCATGACGTTCTCCTTCATTGGTCGCGTTCGTTCGGCACAGATCGTCGTGCCGGTCCGGTGTACGTGTAGCCGATCGACTTCGGCACGGGGCCCTTGATCCGGCCCCCCTGCTGCATCTGCTCATTGGCGTGGGCGAGGATCCCGACCGAGCGCGACAGGATGAAGACGCCCCGCCCGAGTTCGGGCGTGAAGCCGAGCTCGCAGTAGATCACCGCCGTCGCGCCGTCGATGTTCATGGGCACGCGCTTGGACTTGCCTTCGCTGATGGCATCCTCGACCGCACGGCCGATCGCGGCGAACCGCCCGTCGACCGCCCCCTCCGTCGCGGCGTCGTCGACGAGCGACAGCAGGCGCGGGGAGCGTGGATCCAGCGGATGGAAGCGGTGCCCGAAACCGGGGATGTACGCGACGCCCGCATCGCGATGGCGTCCCAGCACGAGTCGGACCGCCTCTTCGAGGTCGCCCAGCCGCTCGGCCTCCGCATCGATCTCGAAGTAGAGCTCCATGCACTGCTGCCCCGGACCGCCATGGATGTCGTCGAGGACATTGATGGCCGACGCCATCGCATTGTTCACACGAGAGCCGCAGGTCACGGCCATTCGTGCGATCGCGATCGAGGGGGCCTGGGGCCCGTGATCGACGGATGCCACGAGCGCGGCTTCGAGGAGCGCCGACTGCCGGCGCGATGGAAGTTCGCCGCGCAGCATCAGCCAGATGGTGTCCACGAAGCTGACATTGCCGATCAGCTCCTGAACCGGGTAGCCGCGCAGGTCGATCTCGCCTGGGCGCACATCGATGATGTCGGTCTGCCACCATCGACGGGCCTCGGCCAGTACGTGCTCGGCCGATTCGTCGGTCATCGGCTCACAACTGTCTCTTCGAGTTCAGCGACGTAGAAGTCGCCGAACAGATCCTCGTCCGATGGCCGGTCCTCTGCGATCGTGCGCGAGACCCACGTGGTGTTCAGGTAGTGGTGAAGGGAGACGTTCTCAGACGTGATGTTGCCGCCCCACGTGCCGCATCCCATCGACGAGGTCATCGGCATGCCATTCGTGAACGCGCCGGCGTTCGCCTTGGAGTTCGGCTGGCGAACCATGATCCGAGACACCGGCATGTGCTGCGCGAAGTAGTCGATGTGCGCATCGTCTGTCGACGCGATGCCACACGAGTGGCCCTTCCCGCCGATGTCGTACAGGTGCTTGGCGAGCTCGACGCCGTCTTCGAAGCTGCCCTCGTACTTATGCACCGCCATGAGCGTCGTGAGCTTCTCTTTGCAGAACTGCTTGTCTTCGGCAATCCCGTCGCCCTCGACCAGGATGAAGCGACGATCCGCAGGGATGCCGAAGCCGGCCGCCTGTGCCAGTGCCTGCGGTGAGATGGCGACCGTGTCGGCGAGGCGATGACCTTCGTCGTCCCACATCACAGACTTGAGCGCCGCACGCTCCTCCGATGACGCGAGGTAGCCGCCCTCGGCCTGGAGCGCGTCGATCATCTCCTGATACCGGCCGGCAGGGACGAGGACATTCCCGTCCGCTGAGCAGCCTGAGCCGAAGTCCGAGGTCTTGGACAGCATGCAGTTGCGCGCCGTCTCCTGGATGTCGGCGGTCTCATCGACGAACTCGGTCGCGTTGCCGGCGCCCACGCCGTACGCCGGCGTGCCGGAACTGTACGCCGCACGCACCAAGCCTTGGCCGCCCGTCGCGATGACGAGGTCGGATCGCCGCATGATCTCCTGCGACGCCGTGAGGCTCGGAAGCGTGATGCATTGGAGGATGTCGGCGGGCGCGCCTTCGGCTTCGAGAGCCTCGCGCATGAGCCGGACCGTCTCGAAGGTCGTGGCCTTGGAACGCGGATGCGGGGAGAACACCACGACGTCACGCGCTTTGATCGCATAGATGGCATTGCCCGCAGGGGTGAGGTCGGGGTTCGTCGTCGGGACGACGCAGCCGATGATCCCGACCGGCTTGCCGTACTTGACCAGCCCCTTCTCGGGATCTTCTTCGATGACGCCCACCGAAGGGCTGCGCAGGGCGTCGCGGAGCACGCCGCGGATCTTCATCCGCTTGTTCATGCGGCTGTCGAAGTCACCGAGGCCGGACTCCTCGATTCCCATCTCCACCAGCCGATGGAACGTCGATCGATTCGCGACCGCCCAGGCCACAGCCTGGATGAGACGGTCGACGCGGGCCTGATCGTAGGTCTCGATGATCGCGAGTGCCGCTCGGGCGCGGGCGAAGACATCCTCGAGTTCCTGCTCCTGCTCGGGCGACAGGGATTTGGTTGCGGAAGCAGCCATGACAACTCCGTCCATGGGCATTGTGTCTAGATTCCCGAATGCTAAGCACGGCCCCACCTCGAGGCCAAAGACTGTCTCACTGGGCAGGATGCCTTGAGTGTCCCATTCGACGAGACTCGACTTTACGGAGTTCGTTCGAAGCCGCAGAGTCACCATGTGCGTTCGCATGCGCGGTCCTGCATCAACAGAGAGGTTGGCAATGCATCCTGACAACATGGCGGTGGCGCTGTGAGCGGGAACGGGCTCGATCAGCCCGCAGAGCCCACGGAGCCCGATAAGCCCGCTGAGCCGGACAAGGCACTGGGCGACTCCATTTACGGGGATACCAGCACCTTCTACACGGCTCCTCAGCTCAACCGGGGCGTTCCCGAGGATCCGAAGTTCATCAAGGTGCTCTCGACGATCGAGATCTCGATCGGCGTCGCGCTGTTCGCCCTCATCGTCTTCGGTGTGATGTATCAGGTGCTCGGTCGGTACTTCCCCGCGGTCGCCTGGGTCGGGGCCGGTGAACTCGCCCTCATTTCGATGGTCGCCATGACGTTCATCACCACCGGCTATCTCGTCGGCCGCAACGGGCACATCGTGCTCGAGATCTTCGATGGACTGCTTGCCGGAAGGAAGCTGTTCGTCGTGCTGCGGGTCATCTCCGCCATCATCATGGCCGCAACGAGCCTCGCTCTCGCCTATGAGGCGTTCGTGAAGATCGAAACCGAGTGGATCCGGCTCAGTGCTGCGATGCACCTTCCCCTCGGATCGCTCTACATCTTCGCGCTCATCGGCTTCCTGTCGGCCGCGGTCCAATCCGCATTCAAGATCCCCTACGCGAACCGCCCCGAGCACAAGCTCGACATCGGCGAAATGGAAGGCTGAGCTTTGGATCTCTGGCTCTATATCCTGCTGCTCGTCGTCTTCCTGCTGCTGCGGGTGCCCGTCGCGTTCGCGATGATCGCCTCCAGCATGCTGTACTTCTACAGCCACGACCTGTCTGCGGGATACGCGATCTCGTCGATCGTGAACGGCATCAACAGCTTCCCGCTGCTCGCCGTCCCGCTGTTCATCTTCGTCGGCACGATCGCCAACCATCTCGGCATCGCGACGCGCCTCTATGACTTCGCCCGTGCGCTTCTGCCACGGCTCCCCGGCAACCTCGCCTACGTCAACCTCGGCACGGCGATCGGCTTCTCGTGGATCAGCGGTTCCGCCCTCGCGGACGCGGCGTCGACGAGCAAGGTGCAGATCCCGCAGATGCTCAAGGCGGGGTACCCGTACGGATTCGCCGCAGGGCTCACCGCATCCGGCTCGCTGATGAGCACGGTGATGCCGCCGAGCATTCCCGCGGTTCTCTTCGCGGCCACGGCATCCATCTCCACGGGTGCACTGTTCGCGGGTTCGATCCTCCCGGCGATGCTGATGGCGGTCGGCTTGGCCCTGTACGTCTTCGTCTGGGTGCGGCTGCATCCCAAGATCGCCGTCACGCGCCCGTTCGACGGATCGATGCTCGGCAAAGCGGTTGTGCGGGTCTTCGGCCCTGCGCTTCTTCCGGTGATCATCCTCGGGGGAATCTTCAGCGGTCTGTTCACTCCGACCGAGAGCGCCGGGATCGCGGCGGTCTACATGCTCATCCTCGGTGCCATCTACCGCACTCTGACCTGGCGGGTGTTCGCCAGGGCGGCTAAGGAGACGGTGGTCATCTCGGGCGGCATCCTGCTGATCCTCGGCGCGTCCAACCTCATGGGGTTGGTGCTCGCGCGGGAGCAGGTCTCACGGAACCTGGGCGAGTGGCTGGCGGGTCTGACCGCCAACCCGGTCGTCTTCCTGCTGCTGCTGAACGTGCTGCTGATCCTCCTCGGCATCTTCCTCGAGGCGCCGCCGGTGATCCTGGTGCTCGTGCCGATCCTGATGCCGATCGTCGCCGATTACGGCATCGACCCGGTGCAGTTGGGTGTCATCATGATCCTCAACCTGATGATCGGATCATTGACGCCACCGGTTGGAGCTGTGCTGTTCGTCATCGGGTCCATCACCCGCAGACCCATGGGCGAGCTGTTCCGCGGCATCCTTCCCTTCCTCGTACCGCTGGGCGTGGTGCTGCTGCTGCTGACGCTGTTCCCGGTGATCGTGACGATCGTGCCGACACTGCTCGGCCTGTCGTAACCCGCGAGAGGATTGGTCGATTCGAAAGGAGTCATTCGTGACCAGGAATCTCTTCGTCCTCAACGGACCAAACCTGAACATGCTCGGTCTGCGCGAACCTGAACTGTACGGGTCTGCGACCCTCGAAGACGTTCGTGCGGACTGCAGCCGGGTGGCCGGCGAGCTCGGTCTCGAGCTGTTCTTCGCCCAGTCCAACGCGGAGCATCAGATCGTGGAGTGGGTGCACGATGCTTTCCGTCAGAACGCGACGGTCGTCATCAATCCCGCCGGCTTCAGCTTCAATTCGGTCCCGCTTCTCGACGCACTCAAAATGCTCGTCACCCCGGTCGTCGAGGTGCACATCACGAACATCCACGCGCGCGACGCCGTACACAGCAACTCGCTCATCTCATCGGTGTCGCACGTCGTCATCGCGGGGGCGGGCGTGTACGGGTACGAGTTGGCGATCCGCGCCGCCGATCGACTGACGCCTGGCCGCGACGGCTGACGACGAAGCCTGGCCGCGAAGCCTGACCGCGACCGACGTGGGTCAGCGGCGGGCGATCGTATCGGCGGACTCGATACCGAACACGAGGGCTTTCGTCAGCGCGGTTCCGGTCATGTATGACGCGCCATGGAACCCCCCGACGACCTCTCCTGCGGCGTACAGTCCGTCAATACGTGTCCCGTCCACGCGCACCACCGAGGTATCCGGCAGGACTTTCAGGCCTCCGAACGTCGAGGTCATCGCCGTCACGGCGGGGTAGGCATAGAACGGCCCGATCTCGATGGGGGCGAGAGTGCCGACGCCGTTGACGAGACCGGTCCGGCCGAAGGCGTCTTCATGGCCACCCAGCACGCGCTGGTTGAACTCTTCGACGGTGCGCTCGAGCCGTCCGCCGGCAACACCGATCTTGTGCGCGAGCGCTGCGATCGTAGGCGCGCTCACCAGATGGCCGAGCTCCTCGATCCGCTCCATATCGGAGAGCGGCACGCCTGGCTTCGATCGCGCCCGCACCACCGAGTCGAACACCTGGAAAGCCATGTGACCCGGCTGGCTCAGCACGGCGGAGCCGAGGACCTTGTACGACTCCGATTCGTCTGCGAAGCGCTCGCCGCGGGCGTTGACGAGGATCGCGCCGAGATAGTTCGCGGTCAGGAGCTCGTGCTCGTCGTCGGTCGCGTCGGCATGCTGCCCGTACGTACCTGAGACGTGCCCGATGTCCGCGAGACCGGCGCCCAGCAGACAGGCCATTCGAAGTCCGTCTCCGGTGTTGCCGACGCCGCCATACGGCATGGCGGCGGCCTGGTCGGGCACGAAGAGTTCGAGCAGCTCGCGGGAGCGCGAGAATCCCCCGCTCGTGAGGATGACGCCCGCGCGTGCGCCCAGATCTCCGCTCGCAGATCGGATGCCGGTCACCCGCGCGCCGTCCCATGCCAGCGCATCGGCCCCGTGCGAGGTCAGGATCTCGGCGCCTGCGGCAACGGCATCCCGCTCGAGGGATGCGAGCAGTGCCCGGATGCGGACCAAGTGGGCCCGCGCCACGGTCATCCCCGCACTGACCTTGAGCTCATCCGTCCACGCCGCAGCGCGATCGATCGCTGCGACCGCGGCGGCCTGACGCCGCACGAGTGCTTGCAGAAGCCGCTCGTCCGCAAAGCCGGCACCTGTCTTGACCATGTCGGCGACGAACAGTTCGTCGGAATCCTCCACGCCGGCACGGTGCTGGAGCGCCGTGCCGGACAGTGCGAACCATCCGCCGCTCATCGCCGAACTGCCTCCGAGCTGCTCGCGCTTCTCGACGAGCGCGACGCTCAGTCCGTTCGCGGCGAGCCGCTGCGTCGCCGCCAGCCCGGCGAGGCCGCCTCCGACGACGATCGCGTCCACCTGCCGGCCGCGGTGCGACCTCATGGCTCCACCGTCTTCGCGTGCGTGGCGATCACGAGTGCGCCCGTGCTTCGGCGTCCGCGCGGAATCGCGCGAGCTCGACCGTCGCACCGCTCCGTGCCGCCAGTGCCGCCGCTTCGACCAGCGCGAGGGTCCGCGAGGCGTCCTCGGCCGAGACGAGCGGTTCCGCTTCCCCTCGCGCGACGGCGACGAAGTGGTCCAGCTGCGCCTGAAAGGAGCCTCGTGGCGCGAAGGGGAGGTAGCTGCGCGAAAGGGGAGAGTGCCAGTCACTCGACACCGACGAGTCGTAGGAGTACTTCGCGAGGTTCGGCACTGATAGTGCGCCGCGGGTGCCGACGAGCCGATAGGCGACGCCGTCCGGAACGTAGGGAAATTCGAGCGTCTCTTCGGATGCCTGGTCCCAGCCCCACGGCGAGACGCCGGCATCGGAGGCGAGGAAGCTGCCGACCGCGCCGCTTTCGAACCGGAAGTTCAGCGACACGGTGTCTTCGACCTCGAGGCCGCGCGCGTGGGAGCTCTGGATCGCCTGGATCTCGGTGATCTCGCCACACAGATGACGCAGCAGATCGAGGTCGTGGACGACGTTGATGAGCATCACTCCGGCACCGTGCTGACGATGCCACGGCGTGTCCGTGAAGTAGGCGTCCTCTTTGCGCGCCGACCAGAGTCCGCTGACGGCGACCACCTCTCCGATCTCGCCGTTGCGGATGGCGTCGCGGGCTCGCGAGATTGCCGGATGGTGGCGGCGATGATGGCCGACGAGCAGCCGTCCGTTGACGCGTGCGACCGCATCGACGAGTCGAAGCGATTGGACGTAGTCGACGGCGACGGGCTTCTCGACAAGGACAGCCACCCCCGCCTCCAGGCACTCGATGGCGGTCTCGACGTGCAGCGCATTGGGGTTCGCGAGGATGACGGCATCGAGGTCCACCGCATCCAGCATGGCTGTGGCGCTGGGATAGGTCGGAGTGTCGTACGCACCCATGGGCGCCGCGGGATCGGCGACCGCCGCCAGCGCGGCATCTGGCGCCGCTCGGATGAAGTCGATGTGCTGCCGCCCCATGAAGCCGGCGCCGACGACACCGATGCGGACGGACGGGGCCTCGGGCGCGGTCAATTCAGCTCCCTGCGTCGTGGTTGCATTGATCCGCACCGAGCGTATGGCACGAAGCAGCGGCGCACGGAACACGTTCCATTCAGCGGCGAGACCGACCTTCGGTGCCCGCGAAAGTCACCGAGAATGGATGTTCCACTCGACGGGACATCCCTTTGCGAACCAGACGAAGTCGGTAAGAGTCAGCACTGCCACCAAGCCGCAACTGGTCAGTGTGGTCGATGACGATCTTGCCCCGTGCGAAGACGTTCCGGCCGGATGTCCCGTTGCGGCATCGAAAACCACGTCCCACCCAGCACGAAGACGTGCGCACATCAGAGGAGATTTCACATGGGCACAGCCCGATCGACGCGCCGAGGCAGAATCGCCGCGTCGGTGCTCGCAGCAACCGCACTTGTCGTCACCGGCTGCGCCGGCGGCGGCACCTCGGAGAGCACCGCTACCGAAGAAGCATCTGAGAACAAGCCCGTAAAGATCAGCGTGGCGACCAGCCAGCCGGAGGAGACGCCGAACTATTACTGCGGTGTCGAGTTGCTCCAGGAGCGCCTCGAGGACGCCGACATCGGCTTCACCGTCGAGCTGTATCCGGCGAGCCAGCTCGGTCCCGACGCGGACCGCTTCCCGCTCGTCCAGGCCGGCGACATCGACATCGACCTGCAGGGCGCCTCGGCGCTGAGTTCGACGTTCGAGCCCATCGGAGTCGTCGACGCGACCTACGCGTTCGACGACGTCGACCACGCGTTCAAGTGGATCGACGAGGGATCGGAAGACCTGTTCAACGCCTTCCACGACGCGACCGGCGTCAAGATCGTCGATGGCTGGTTCTTCGGCTCTCGCACGTTCACCACGAAGGACGTCAAGGTCACCAGCCCCGACGACCTCGCCGGTGTTCCGATCCGATTCCCGAACTCGCCGCAGTTCCTGGCCAACGCCGAGGCGCTCGGCGTGACCAACCCGGTCTCCGTCGCCGTCGAGGAGGTCTACTCCGCACTGCAGCAGGGCATCGCCGTCGGCCAGGAGAACCCGATCGTCGCGACTCACTCGCAGAGCTTCGACGAGGTGCTCAACACGGTGATCCTCAACAATCACAACGTCGGCATCCACTGGCTCCTCGTCAGTGACAAGACGTACGAGAAGCTGAGCCCGGAGCAGACGGAGCTGCTGGAGTCGACCCTTCACGAGATCCGCTCCGAGAACCGCACGTGCGTCGATGAGGCTACCGAGGAGATTCTCGACGAGTACCGCGCCGACGATTCGAAGACGGTGATCGAGACGGAGGACATCGACATGGATGCCTTCATCAGCCAGTCGGAGGACTTCTTCGGAACGTACTTCAAGGGTGACGCGCTCGAGGCGTACAAGGCCATCCGCGAGATGGCTGGCTGACCTCACCGGCACGAGAACGGGGTAGGTGCGACTTTCGCACCTACCCCGTTCTCGTGTGCCGCGTTCAGTGGATGCGGCCGCCGCCGATCCGTTTGCTCAATGTCATCGCCGCTGCGCGTACGGCGGGGGCGATGCGGGCCGGCATGATCGCCTCGACCGATCCGGCCACGGAGACCGCCGCGATAGGCGCGCCGCCGAGACCGAGGATGGGGCTCGCGAGGCAGGAGCGGTCGATCGCGCACTCTTCCCGTTCGGTCGCCACACCGCTCTGGCGGATCGCGGCAAGCTCGTTCAGGAGCGCGGACGGCTCAGAGATCGTGTGCGGGGTCCGCTGCACGAGTCCGCCGCCCGCGATGCGCGACACGACCTCCGGTGGCGAGAACGCCAGGATGGCCTTTCCGAGAGCTGTGGCATGGGCGGGAATGCGACCGCCGACCCGGGCCAGCGGACTCGCCGTCGGCTCGCCCCGGAGGATCGCGATGAAGACGACGTCCGTCCCCTCGAGGACCGCGAGATGGACGGTTTGACCGGTCGCGTCGCGGAGGTCGGTCATGACGGGAAGTGCGAACCGGCGGAGGCTCCGTGGCTGCTCGACGGTCTGTCCGAGCTCGAAAAGACGTACGCCCAGATAGAGCATGTCGCCGTCACGGTCGAGGAAACGCTGCCCGACGAGGTCGGCTGCGATCCTCGAGACCGTCGACTTCGGCAGGTTCGCCCGCCTCGCCAACTCCGAGACTCCCAGACCTTCGTCATGCTCCCCGAAAGCCTCCAGGACCGCCGTCACACGATCGAGCACGCTGACCGTTTCGGTCCAATCCGCGGTTCGCATGGTCTATGCGGCCGTGAGCCGGCGCGTGAGGGTCGTGCCCGCGGCACGCACCAACGGTGCGACCCGCTCGGGGTCCATGGCGCCGCTCGGGCCCGCGATGGAGATGGCGCCGAGTACGACATGGGTGGCCGAGAGCACAGGGCTCGCCACGGCCAGGATCCCGGGATAGGACACCTCCATGTCCATCGCGACGACCGACGCGCGCACATGACTCAATTCCTCGCGGAAGTGGTCCGCCGCATCGTCGATGAGCGTGGCGCTGACTCGATTCACCACGTTCTGATCGGCGCAGAAGGCGAGGTAGGCCTTGCCGCTCGCCGTGGTGAGTGCGGGCGAGCGCATCCCCGCGCGCGCGGGAAGCATCGGCAGTCGACCGGGGACCGCGGCGATCGCCACCATGTCCGTGCCCTGCTGCACCCACAGACCGACGCGCTCGCCGGTGGCATCCCGGAGGTTCATGATCACGGGCAGAGCAGCAGCGAGGAGGCGGCGAGGCAGGCTCGCCCGGGCACCGAGTTCGAAAAGGCGCAACCCGAGAGTCACTCCTTCTTCCGCTCGCTCGAGATAGCGCTGCGCGGTCAACTCGGCCACGAGCCGCGACACGGTGGATTTCGGCATGGAGGTCTGCACCGCGAGGTCGGTGATGGTTATCGATCCGCCGGACTCCTTGACCGCGTCGAGGATCGCGATGATGCGACCGAGCACAGAGACAGGGCCACTCGATCGAGCGGGCGTGTTCCATTCGGCGAGACTCGTCATCGAGTATCCCCTCCCAAGAGGTTGAATCGTCATCGATCGTCCTAGATCATCGAACGTACTAGTTAGTACGTATTCGTGCAATGCTATTCGGATATTGCGCGGGTCCCAGCGTCGGTACTCGCAGAAAGGCGCCATGCGCACCTCGATCGCCACGGTCTGCCTCATCACGATGGGCCAGCGCCATGCGGAGAAGACAGGAGCGTCGGCGTGATCCGCCATGTCGCGGTCTTCCGGTTCGTGGAGACATTCACCGTGGCCGAGCGTGAGCAGTGGATGACGTTGCTGCGCGCGCTGCCCGCGCAGATCCCCGAGCTTCGGAGTATGAGCGTGGGCACCGATGTCCTCGGCGGCCCCTCCTCGCACGAACTCGCGATCGTCGCGGACTTCGACGACCTCGCCGGCCTCGAGGCCTACAATCGCCACCCGGCGCATGCCGAAGTGCTGAGGATCTCGGCTCCCGTCAAGGTGTCGCTCGCCACCGTCGACTTCGAAGTCGGGGACGCCTCGTGACGCTTCACGCTGAGAACCTCCCGACGCGCGCGCACCGCGACCGCTTTCTCGTCGGACTCATCGGCGAGGGCATCACCGCATCCCTGACACCGCCCATGCACGAGGCCGAGGCGGCCGCGATGGGTCTGGAGTACGAATACCGCATCTTCGATCTCATCGAACTCGGGAGGCCTGCTGCCGACGTCGGTGCACTCCTCGCCGAAGCGAAGCGCCTCGGATTCGCCGCGATGAACATCACGCACCCCTGCAAGCAGCTCGTCGTCGACATCGTCGATGAGCTCGACACGGATGCCGAGCACCTCCAGGCCGTGAACCTCGTTGTGTTCGACGACGACCGTCTCATCGGGTACAACACCGATTGGATGGGGTACCGCGACGGACTCGTCGCCGGTTTGCCGGACGCCTCCTTCGAGCGCGTCGTGCAGATCGGATGCGGCGGGGCCGGCGCGGCGACGGCGTACGCGCTGCTCTCGCGCGGCACCGCGCGGCTCGATCTGTCCGATGTCGATATCGCTCGCGCGGAGGAACTTGCTGCCCGCATGCGCACCCACTTTCCGGAGCAGACGGTCGCCACGGCGGCACTGGACCACATTGGTGACGCGATCACACATGCGACGGGGGTCGTCCATGCGACACCGATGGGGATGCTCCATCACCCGGGCATCGCTTTCGACCTCGACCTGCTCGCGGAGGGCGCGTGGGTGTCGGATGTCGTCTACCGACCGCTCGAGACCGAGCTCCTCCGGCAAGCGGCGGAACGCGGCCACCCGGTGCTCGACGGCGGCCGGATGGCTGTGGGCCAGGCCTGCGCAAGTCTCCAGATCATCACGGGTACGTCGCCTGACCGGGACCGGGTGCAAAGGCACTTCCGGGCGCTCATCGCTGCCGAGGAGCGGACTGTCGATGGAGGGGTCTCTGCATGACCGATCGGCGGAGCGAAGTCAGCGACAGCGGACAGACGGCGCGCGCGGTCCGCACCCAGGGCGACATCCTGGATATCGCCACCGCCGAATTCGCCGCGAACGGCTACGCGGGCGCACGGGTCGACGAGATCGCCGCCCGGACGCGCACCACAAAGCGAATGATCTACTACTACTTCGGCTCAAAGGAGGGTCTCTACCTCGCGGTCCTCGAGAGGGTGTACGCGCAGATCCGGCAGGTCGAGCGCGGCATCCAGATCGACGAACTCTCGCCCGATGAGGCTCTGCGCAAGCTCGCGGAGGCGACCTACGACCACCACACGAGCCATCAGTCGTTCATCCAGCTCGTCAGCATCGAGAACATCCATCGGGCCGAGCACCTGCGCAAATCCGAGACGATCCTGCGCGAGAACGTCACAGCCGTCACGCTGCTCGAGCAGGTCATCGAGCGCGGTGTGCGCGATGGCATCTTCCGCGACGACATCGACGCGGTCGACGTTCACATGGTGATCAGCGCGTACGCGTGCTTCCATGTTGCCAATCGCCACACATTCGCCGCCATCTTCAACCGCGACATGCTCGACCCCACGCTGCAGGATTCGCACCGGCGGCTCATCGGAGACATGGTCGTGGCGACGATGACCTCCCGCGAGGCGGTCGGCGACCCACGCTGAGACGAACCCCGGACGGGTGCTGTCTCCGGCGATGATCCGATCCGCTCCCGCGTCGAAAAGGCAACCCCCTTTCACTCCGCGGTCGCGCTGGGTGACACTGTTCTCATGGATGGGAACCGTGATGTGCTCCCCGGTGACGGGCGGGATGAGAGCGCGAACGAGCGTGCCGATCGCAACTGGAGCGAGATTCTTCAAGAGCTGCGCGTCACGCAGACCGGCACCCAGCTGATCAGCGGATTCCTGTTGGCCGTGGCCTTCCAATCGCGATTCGCCGAGCTCGACGATTACCAGCTGGGGCTGTACCTGATCTTGGTGGCCTTCGCCGCGACGGCGACACTGCTCGGACTCGCACCCGTGCTGATGCACCGTGTGTACTTCGCGCATCAGCTGAAGCAGAGCATCGTCCGCACCGGCAACCGCCTTCTCGTCGCCGACGTGATCGTCGTGATCTTCCTCACCGCGGGGGTCGCCAGCTTGATCTTCGATTTCACCCTCAACCGGATCGCCGGCTGGGCCGCCTTCGTCGCGGTCCTGGCGCTGGCCGGGATCATCGGTCTGCTCGTGCGCCCGTCCATGACGGCAATCCCGGATGCACGGGAGGCCGCAGACAAAGGGCTCACGTCATGACGGATGCTGCCGAGAGCCCTCGCCGATCCCGGTCGGGCGATCCTCAGCCGATGACCTTGAACGGCCCCCATGGCGTGGAGGAATCGGGGGCGGACCCGACCGAGTACCACTGCGCCTGGTAGGTGCGGCCCTGGTAGGTCACTTTTTCTCCGCCACGGTAAACGGTGGACGCGCTCCACGGGGAGATGCCGCTCGGTCCTGCGGGCAGGGTCTCGCTCCACGGGCCTCCGGCGGTGCCCGGCGTCTGGCCGCGCGTCCACCAGAGCGCGGTGAACGTGCGCCCCTGGTAGAGAACGACCTCGCCGGTGTTGAAGATGCGTGAGGCGGTCCAGATTGCGGTTCCGTCGGGCGCAGTCGCGATCTCGGCCCACGCGCCGCTGACACTCGCGCCGGGCGTCTGCCCCGAGGTGTACCAGAGCGCCCGGAAGACCTTGCCGTCATAGCTCACCTCGTCGCCGGTGTTGTAGACCTTGGTCTTGACCCACGCATCCGGGCCCGCAGGCACAGGCACGCCCTGCTCGCCGAGCTGGAGGTCGCAGGTGATCCGACCGCTGAACAGTGCGTGCCCTTCGGTGGCGCTGCCGGTACCTGCGCCATAGATTCCGTCATCCGCCCAGACGACCTCTTTCGTGCCGTCGACGCACGTGGAGTCGGGTGCCAGGGCGAAGCCTTCGATGTTGTTGTCGGGCAGGGTGTCCGGCCGGCTGTACGCGACCTCGGGGACGATCGATCCCGTCGATCCGACCTTCAGCACCGTCGAAGTCACCCCGCACGTGTTGTCGCAGAGGGCCCAGATCCGCTGGTTGTCGGCGTCGAACTGCACGTCCATGACGTGGCCCATGCCGGTGTCGACCACGGCAACCCGGTGGAATGTGTGGTCTGAGTTGAGCGCATAGGCGTAGAGCTTGCCGTCGTTCTCGAGAGCCGCGAAGTACAGCCCCGTGCCGTGCGACGGGTAGTCCTTCGGAGCGTACGTCTTGCCCGTCGATGCGTCGACGAATCCGTTGCCGGTCAGGTAGCTGTCGGGCACGAACGTGACGCCCTCGAAGCCGAGGTTGGCCTCGGTCTTGCTGCCCGCGTGGAGCTCTGGGAACTCGGCGGTCAGGTCCCACTGATCGGTGGCGACCAGCTGCGTTCCCGACTGAGTCGGGTCGATCCGGAGGATCGAGTTGAGCGGGATCGTGTTCGCCGCGTTGTTGCGCTCGGTCGTCACGTAGAGCGCGCCATCGGGTCCGATCGTAAGTCCTTCCGAGTCGGGTTGGTTGGTTGCGGAGTCCGTGCTGCCGGGGAAGAAGATCTCCTTGCCCGCACCCCAGCCGTTGCTGGTGTCGGAGACCCACAGGCCGTCCTGCCTTCACGAGGCGGAACACCCAGCTCTTGTTCTTGATGGCGTACATGACGCCGGCGCTGCTCGGAGCGAACACCACCCCGCTGATGTCGCGGCCTTCGGGGCCCGTGGTCGTCGTCCAGGCGCACGTGTTGTCGCTGACGGCGACGCTGGGGCTTCCCGGCCACGCGCCCGGGGTGAGCGCCGTCGCGGGAAGGGTGCCCGTGCCCGACGGGGCCTCGGGCTGGCAGGCGAGGGGCGTGCTGCCACCGTCGGCAGGATTCGTCAGCGGTGCCTGGCAGGCCGCCGCGTTCGAGGCGCCGAAGCTCTTCGCCGCCACCGAGACGAAGGCGCCGGTCCCGTCCGGGCATCGTGCGAACGCACCGGCGCCGAAGTTGTTTCCTTCGTCAGTACCCGCCTCGCCGGCGGTGTAGGCCACCTCGTCGACCAGCGTGCCGGCGGTGCCGTTCGCGCCGTCAGGCAGATACAGTTTCACGCCGTCGCCGCTGCTGCCCAGCCCCTTCGTCGAGGCGAAGTAGACGTAGCCGTGCGCGGGGACCACGGTCGTCGCGGTGCCGTCCGCTGATGTTGCGCTGAAGGTCTTCGCTGCGCTGGCGTCACCGCTGTCGATCTGCAGCCATCCGGCGATGCTGACTTCGGCGTCCGAGCTGTTGAAAAGCTCGATCGCGTCGCCGACGGGAGTGCTGCCGTTGTCGGAAGAGACCTCGTTGATGTGCACGGAAGCCCATGGCGGGGTCGGCGCCGCGGATGCCGAGGTGGGCAGCGCGATGGCGAGGGCGCCGACAGTGGCGGCGGCGACAACGGCGGCTAGGGCGCGGGAGGTGCGAAGGATCATGGCATCAGAACGTAGTGATGCCGCCCTGACTCGAGTGAACCACGAGGTGAACAGGAGGCGAACGGATGCCCAGTACGCTTCGAATCGAGAGTTAGGCGCATCGATGACAGCATCCGTATCGCTCACGGTCCTCGGGGCCATCAATATGGACCTCACTGCTCACGTCCGCCGTGCCCCGGTCAGGGGCGAGACGGTGGCGGACGGTGTGCTCGTGCGCCAACCCGGGGGCAAGGGCGCGAACCAGGCGGCAGCTGCAGCGCGCCTCGGAGCCACGGTGCGACTCCTCGGAGCCGTCGGCGATGACGGCGACGGACGGTCGATGACCGCATCGCTCAGCGAAGCCGGCATCGACGTCAGCGGCATCCAAGTCGTGTCGGAGGCCTCGGGAACCGCGCTGATCATCGTCGACGAGACTGGCGAGAACTCGATCGTGGTGTGCGCTGGCGCCAATGACCGCATCGATATCGCCGGCATCGCCGTCGACCCGCACACGGCGCTGCTCGCGCAGTTGGAAGTGCCGGCATCCGTTGTCGAAGACGTCGCGGCACGCACCGACGGGTTCTTCGCTCTCAACGCATCGCCCGCCGACGCGCTGACCGCAGCGCTCCGAGAGCGGGTCGATCTGTTCATCGTGAATGAGACCGAGTACGCCGCGTTGCCGGAGTTGCGCGATGCCCGCCTCACCGCGGTGACCCTGGGCTCGAAGGGCGCCGTCCTCTATCAAGACGGCCAGGAGATCGCGCGAGCCTTCGCGCCAGCGGAATCCGTCGTCAACACGGTCGGTGCCGGCGATTCTTTCGCGGCGGCACTCACCATCGGCCTCATTCGGGGGGACGCACCGGGAGACGCGCTGCAACGCGCGTGCGCGGTCGGCGCGGCCGCGGTCGGCGATCCCAGATCGCAACCGGAGTTGCGTCCGCTGTCGGAGTACCCGGCGTGATGGGCCGCGAGATCGTCCCGATTCCGCTGTTCGTCGACTGCGACACCGGCATCGACGACGCGCTGGCGCTGGCATATCTCCTGGCAGAACCGGCCGTTCGCATCGTGGGGATCGGCACGGTCTCGGGCAACGTGTCTGCCGAGCGTGCGGCGCAGAACACCCTCGCACTTCTCGAAGCCGCCGGCCGCACGGACATCCCGGTCAGCATCGGGGAGCACGATCCGCTTGGCGGGACGTTCAGGGGTGGTGCCCCACACGTGCACGGCGCCGATGGCGTCGGTGGGATCGGCCTCGAACCGGCGTTTTCTCGCCCTGATCCTCGGTCCGCGATCACTTTGCTCGCGGACCTTGCCCGGGAGCACGAGGGGCAGCTGCGAGTGCTCGCTCTCGGCCCGCTCACCAACCTCGCCCGGCTCGCGATCGACCACCCGGAGACGATCGACACGATCGCAAAGGTGATCGTCATGGGTGGTGCCTTCGCGCGCAAGGGCAACGTCACCGCCATCGCCGAAGCCAATATCCACAACGACCCCGAAGCTGCTCGCATCGTCTTCGACGCGCCCTGGTCACTGGACGTCATTCCGCTCGACATCACGATGCAACACGCCCTCACCGAGGCCGACGCCGACGTCATCGGTCGCATTCCCGGGGCGATTCCCGCGCACCTTGTCGGCATGCTCGGCACCTATCTGGACTTCTACATGGAGGTCTACGGCATCCGTCAGTGCGCCATGCACGATCCGCTCGCGGCGATCATTGCGGCGGACGGCATGACTGTCGTCCGAAGCATCGACGCCGACGCGATTCGCGTGGTCATTGACGACGCCGATCGAGGGCGAACCATCGCGGACATCGATCCTGACGCGGATGGGCCTTCTCGGGGACGCCGGATCATCCTGGAAGTCCAGGGGAGTGCAGTCGATGTGCTGATCGGTCGAATCAGCCCGCACGCCTGGCCGGAGTGAGACGCGCTACCGGAGGGGCGCGCTGGTGGATTGGCGCACGATCAGGTGTGTCGGAAGAGGTGTGTCGGCCGTCGCGCTGTCCGGCTCCTCAACGGCAACGAGCACCTTCTGCATGATGAGCTCGCCCAGCGTGGCGAAATCCTGTCGGACGGTCGTGAGCGGTGGGTAGAGGTAGCCCGCCTCGGGCACATCGTCGAATCCGACGACGCTGACATCTTCCGGGACCCGCAAACCCCGTTCGCGGAACGCCGAAAGCAAGCCGATCGACATGTGATCGTTCGCGACGAAGACGGCAGAACCGGGCCCGGCATCCAACTCGAGACCTGCGCGGTAACCGCTCGCCGGTGACCAGTCGCCGTACGTCGGCTCGACGATCTCGAGGCGACGCTCTGCGAGCTCGTCTCGCCAGCCCCGCACCCGTTCAATGGCATCGGGGGAGCGTGGCGGGCCCGCGAGATGGAAGATCCGGGTGTGTCCGAGTTCCGCGAGATGTCGAACGGCCGACCGTGCTCCTCGGTACTGATCGATCGACACGATCAGCGGGCTTCGCCGCGACGTGGATGTCGCCGCTACCACGGGGATGCTCAGATCGAGCCCGCGGACCACCTCGAGCACGCCGACATCGACGACCACGAGAACGATCGCATCCACGCGCTGTCGGAGGAGGCCTTCGATCACACCGCGGATCGCGGTGGGATCGGGGTCGAGGGCGCTCACCGTGTCGACGTTGTACCGCGCGGCCCGCGCCGCGAAGTTGAAGCTCGTCGCGATCGAGGTGGGACCGTAGTCGCTCATTCCGGGGGTGACCAACCCGATCGTGCGGGTGCGGCGCGTGACGAGCGCGCGCGCCGCCGGCGACGGGCTGTAGCGCAATTGAGCGATGGCCTGTTCGACGCGGGCGCGGGTGGCGGGCCGCACATTGGGGAGATTGTTGATGACGCGCGACACCGTCTGGTGGGAGACTCCCGCGAGCCGGGCGACGTCGAAGATGTTCGCCGTCCGGGCGGTGCCGTCTTCGGCAGTCACGGTCGCGTCACTCATCGTCATCATCCGGTCGGGCGACGAGCGCGAGCAGGGAGTCGACGGTGAGAAGGTCGGACGGGACGGTGTCGATGATGCGGCCGTCTCGGAGAATCGCGACCCGTGTGCCCACCCGAAGCACTTCTTCGAGTTCGGCGGAGATGAACACGACCGACAGCCCGTTGGCTGCCATCTCTCCGACGAGCTTCTGAATCTCGACCTTCGCGCCGACGTCGATGCCGCGGGTCGGTTCGTCGAGCACAAGGACGCGAGGCGACAGCGCGAGCAGACGGGCGAGCAGGACTTTCTGCTGATTGCCGCCCGACAGGGTCCCGGCGGCGCGATCGAGGTCGGGCGGACGGATGTCGAGGGCTTCGATCCAGCTGGCGGCGAGTTCGCGCTGCCGAGCGGGCGGGATGCGGCGAAAGACCCCGCGATCGGCCTGCAGCGCGAGCGTGATGTTCTCCACCACGCTCAGTTCGCTGATGATGCCTTCGGTGCGACGGTTCTCGGATGAGTACACAATGCCCAGCGAAATCGCCGACCGCGGGCTGTTCATCGCTCTACGGTCGCCCTCGATGCGGATAACTCCACCCTCGAGCCGGTCGATGCCGGTCAGTGCACGCGCAAGTTCGGTTCGGCCCGATCCCAGCAGCCCGGCGACGCCGAGCACATCGCCTTCGAGGAGCTCGACATCGGCGTTGCGGATACCGCGCCCGACGCTGACATCGCTCGCGGTGAGCACGGGATGCTGCTCGTCGTCGGGGATGTCGACGTGCGTGCGGGTATCGATCTCAGCGGCGCTGCGGCCCAGCATCGCTTGCACGAGGTCGATGCGCAGCAGCTCTTTCGTGAGGTACTCGCCGACGAATTTGCCGTCGCGGAGCACCGTGACGCGGTCGCAGATCTCGTACACCTGATCGAGGAAGTGCGACACGAACAGGATCGCAACACCGCGTTGCGCAAGATCACGGATCACGCGGAACAGTTCGCTGACCTCGTCGAGGTCGAGGCTCGACGTGGGCTCGTCGAGCACGAGGATCCGCACGTCTGCGGAGATCGCGCGCGCGATCGCGACCAGCTGCTGGATGGCGACCGAGTGCGTGCCCAGCCGGGAGGCGGGGTCGATGTCGAGACCGAGATCCGCCAACGTCTCACGCGCTTCGCGCCGCATCCGACGCCAATCGATGCGGCCCCCTCGACGAGGCTCCCGCCCGAGGGCGATGTTCTCGGCGACGGAGACATTCGGCAGCAGGTCGATCTCTTGGTAGACCGTGCTGATGCCGGACAGCTGTGCATCATGCGGCGACCCGAATTGCACGACCTTGCCATCGATCTCGAGCGTTCCGTCATCGAGGGGGATCGCCCCGGTGATCGCCTTGATGAGCGTCGATTTGCCCGCGCCGTTCTCACCCATCAAGGAGTGGACCTCGCCGGGGAACATCCGGAAATGAACGCCGTCGATGGCGGCATCCGCGCCGAAGCGGACCGTGGCTCCGGTCAGCTCCAACGTTGGCAGCGGCTGCTCCATCTGACCATTATCCCGGCGGAGGGAAGCGCGGCCGTCGCGCTCAGGCGTGATGTCGCTCGCTATCTTCGTCGTTGCGACCGCGCGACGATCACTCGTTGCACGACGATGACCAGCAGCAGGAGCCCGCCGACGATGATCGAGGTCCAAGACTGCTCGGCGCCCATGAACGAGATCAGCTTCTTGATCGTGCCGTACACGAGCACGCCGATCATCGAGCCGATCACGTAGCCGGTGCCACCCGTGAGCAGCGTGCCGCCGATGACGACGGCTGCGATCGCATCCAACTCGGTGCCGATGCCGTTTCGCGGATAGCCGGCGCCCGAATATGCGGTCAGCAGGAGTCCCGCCAGCCCGCCGCAGACGCCGCTGATGACATAGACGGCGATCTTCGTCCGGGCGACGTTCAAGCCCATGAGGCGCGCAGACTGCTCGCCGCCTCCGATCGCGTAGACGGTGCGGCCGAAGCGTGTCCACAGCAGAACATAGAACGCGATGGCGACCGCCCCGAGGGCGATGAGTCCGGTCGGTGTGATGTACCAGCCGGCGACGTGGAAGCGCGTGCGCTGCAGCCACAGGATGGCCGGGTCCTCGACCTTGATGGATGCGAGGCTCACGACGAACGCGAGTCCGCGTGCGAGGAAGAGACCCGTGAGTGACGCGATGAATGGCTGCACGCCGAAGTACTGCACAAGGACGCCGATGAGGAGGCCGATCAGTGCTCCCGAAACCAACATGACCGGCACGGCGACCACCGCGGGGATCCCCTGCGACAGCATGCTCGCGCCGAGGATTCCGGTGAATGCCATCACGGATCCGACGGAGAGGTCGATACCGCCGGTGAGGATCACGAAGGTGAGTCCCACGGCGAGGACGACGAGGTACGCATTGTCCAGAAGCAGCGCGGACAGGTTGCCGGGCCCCAGGAACTTCGGGAATCGGGCGTACGCGCCGATGAGCAGCAAGATCAAGATCGCCACGGCGGCGAACGTGGGCATGAGCGATGCATGGCGGCTCATGAACGTCGAATAGCTCGACGGTGAGGCGGCAAAGCGGCGCGGGGGCTCGAGGGTCTGCGTCATGATGCCACCTTCGTTCGATGGTCGGTATCGGATCCGCCTCGTGCTCGAGCGGACTTCACAGCGCTCGAGGCCCACTTGTGCAGACGGGGGGATTGGACGAGGACGACGACGATGATGACCAACGCGAAGAACACGGGGCTCTGTGCGGAGGGCACGCCGAGGAACAGGATGGTGGCATCGAGGGTCTGAATGACGAGAACTCCGATGACCGTTCCCGCGATCGTGAATTTGCCACCCATAAGAGAGGTGCCACCGAGGACGACCGCGAGGATGGCGTACAACTCGATGAATTGCCCTGCCGCATTGGCGTCGGCCGCACGGATGTTGGAGCTGTAGATGATCCCGGCGATGCCGGCCAGCAGGCCGCTGGCGACATACGCGCTGAAGATGATGCCTCGTGCGCGGACGCCGGCGAGGCGACTCGCTTCGGGATTGATGCCGACAGCTTCGGTGAGCACTCCCAACGCCGTGCGCCGCTCGATGAGCGAGATCACGGCGATCGCGCCGACCGAGATGAGGAACGCGAACGGCAACGCGACGAGGTAGCCCGTGGCGATGAATTCGTACGGCGCGCTGTTGACCGTCGTGATGAAGCCCTCGGTGATCAGGAGGGCCACGCCGCGGCCGGCGAGCATGAGCACGAGGGTCGCGATGATCGGTTGAATGCCGATCACGGCGATGAGGAAACCGTTCCATGCACCGAGAACGAGTGAGACCACGATCGCGACCACGAGGGCGATCATCACGGTCCCGAGGCTGCCGGGCTCGGGCGAGCTGTCGATGATCGTCAGAGCGACGGCGCCGGAGACGGCCATGATCGCTCCGACCGACAAGTCGATGCCGCGCGTCGCGATCACGATCGTCATGCCGAGGGCGACGAGCATCAGCGGTGCGCTGTTGCGCAGGATGTCGATCAGCGCTCCATAGAGCTGACCGTTGCGGACGGTCACGAGGATGAACTGGGGCCGGGCGATCGTATTGATCGCGATGAGCGCAAGCAGCGCCACGGCCGGCCAGAACAGCCGATGCGAGACGATCGCTTTCATACGATGCTCTCCTCTGGATTGTTGGCGATGTAGTCGATGAGTCCGTCCAAGTTCACGTCGCTCGAATCGAGTTCGCCGATCTTGCGACGATCTCTCATGACGATGACGCGCTGCGCCAGACGCAGCACCTCCTCGAGCTCCGATGAGATGAAGATGACCGACAGGCCCTGCGCGCTCAGCTCTGCCACTTTGCGCTGGATGTCGGCTTTGGCGCCGACATCGATTCCGCGGGTCGGCTCGTCGAGGACGATGAGTTCTGGCGCGGTCGCGAGCCAGCGGGCCAAGAGCACCTTCTGCTGGTTTCCGCCCGACAGGTTGCGCGCGAGCATGGCCGGATCGGCGGGGCGGACTCCGAGGGCGTCGATGTATTCGGCCACGACGGCGTCGGCCTCGCTCTTCTTGACCTTCCGAAGCGCACCGCGGCGGGCCTGGATGCCGAGCACGATGTTCTCGGCCACGGTGAGGTCGCCGATGATTCCTTCCGCGCGGCGGTCTTCGGACGAGAAGGCGATGCGGTTCTGGATCGCCTGACGCGGAGAGGCGTGCTTGGCAGGCTTGCCGTGCACTTCGATCTGGCCAGACTCCGCGCGGTCAGCCCCGTACAGCAGCCGGACGAGTTCGGTTCGGCCCGATCCGAGGAGCCCGGCGATTCCGACGACCTCACCGTCGAACACGTCGATGTCGGCCGGGTCGAGCACGCCGCGGCGACCGACACCCGTCGCCCGAAGGACGGGTGTGCCGGTGCGATCGATCTCGCGATCGGCCACCGAGGCGAGAGCAGCGAGCTCGTCGAGTTCGCGGCCGATCATCTTGTTCACGAGCTCACCGCGAGGGAGGTCGGCGATGGGGAACTCGCCCACGAGCTTGCCGTTTCGGAGGACCGTGATGCGGTCGGAGATCTCGTACACCTGGTCGAGGAAGTGGCTGACGAAGAGGATCGCGACGCCTTTGTCGCGAAGATCGCGGACGACGGCGAACAGCTGCTCGACCTCGCCGCGGTCGAGGCTCGAGGTCGGTTCGTCCAAGATGAGGACCTTCGCGTCGAGCACCATTGCGCGACCGATGGCGACGAGCTGCTGGATGGCGATCGAGTGACTCGAGAGGGTGGAACGGGTGTCGATGGACAGGCCGAGGCTCTCGAGATTGCTGGCGGCCAGGCGATGGGCGGCCTTCCAGTCGATGCCGGTGGCCCCGCGGGGCTCATGCCCGAGCATGACGTTCTCGCCCACGGAGAGGTTGCTGCAGAGGTTCACCTCTTGGTAGACCGTGGAGATGCCGGCATCCTGCGCGTCGGCCGTACTGCCGAAGCTGCGCGGCTGTCCGCTGACGACGATGGACCCGGAGTCAACGGCGTACACCCCGGTGAGCGCCTTGATGAGAGTCGACTTGCCGGCTCCGTTCTCGCCCATGAGCGAGTGGACTTCACCGGGACGGAGAGAGAAGTCGATCCCGTCGAGGGCCAGCACCCCGGGGAACCGGATGGTGATTCCGGTCATCTCTACGACCGGCTGGACTGCGGTGTCCGCGGACATGTGATTCAGCTGCCTTTCCAAGCGTCTCTGGCCGGACATTCGCCGGGGGACGGAACGCGTCCCCCGGCGAATGTGCTTCGACCTAGTGTGATGCAGGATCGATCCGGGCATTGTGCAGGATCGACCCGGGTGTGTCAGTACAGACGGCTGTCGATAACTTCGGCGGCCTGCTCCTGGTTGAATGCGCCATCGACGACGAAGGTTTCCTTCTCGACGTCTTTGCCCGCGAGGGAATCCTTGACCAGGCCTGCGGCGAGGTCACCCAGCAGCGGGTTGCACTCGACGATGTAGTTGATCTTTCCGTCGACCAGAGCCTGCATGCCGTCCTTGACCGCGTCGATCGACACGATCTGGATGTCGACACCCGGCACCGCGCCCGCGGCCTCGATGGCCTCGATCGCACCCAGCGCCATGTCGTCGTTGTGAGCGAAGACCAGGTCGATACCGTCGACGCCGTACTTCTGGAGGAAGCCCTCCATCACCGACTTGCCGCCGTCGCGGGTGAAGTCACCCGTCTGGGAGTCGATCTTCTCGATCGCGGTGTCCTTGATGGCTTCGTCGAAGCCGGCAGCGCGGTCGTTGGCCGGGGCGGAGCCGGTGGTGCCTTCGAGCACCACCATCTTCGTCGCGGTGTCGCCGAAGGTGTCCGCGGCCCAGGTGCCTGCCGTGACGCCCTCCTTCTTGAAGTCGACGCCCACCCACGCCTTGAAGAGGTCGTCGGATGAGCTGACGGTGCGGTCTTCGAGGATGACGGGGATTTCGGCATCCGCGGCTTCCTGAAGAACGTCGTCCCAGCCGTCTTCGACGATCGGGGCGATGACGATGGCGTCGACGCCCTGGTTGATGAAGTCGCGCACGGCCGCGATCTGTGCGGCCGGGTCGTTGTCGGCCGCGTTGAAGACGAGGTCGAATCCGTTGTCGGCCGAGAACGCCGTCTTCATGGACTCGGTGTTGGCCGAGCGCCATCCGGACTCGGATCCCGTCTGCGCGAAGCCGACGGTGACCGTTTCGTCTCCGCCGCCGCCGCTGCTGTCACTGCCGGCATCGCTCGAACCTGCACAGCCGGTCGCAGTGAGAGCAATTGCTCCCAAAAGCGCGAACCCGGCGAGAAGCTGCTTCTTGTTCACTCCAAAACCTCCTCGTTCTGGTCCGGCATCACTGCCGGCTCTTGGTGTCACGTGGCCGCATCTGTGCGGCCGGTGATCTGAATGTTAGCCCTAACATTCGGGGTGACCGCAAGTTGTGAGCGATAACATTCTGGTAACGCGCCGTGATCAAGGGAGCCACGGATCGCTGACGATGACGGTCCACCGCCAAAAAGTGAGGGATAACAATTGGCCGAGCGGTCAGACTTCGGCGTCAGAGGCGTTGAACGCCCATAGCGATGATGATGAGGGCGATCACGATCAGCACCACGCTCGTGATCGCGTTCCCGTGGCGAACAAGCCAGTCCTGCGCGCGAATCAGGATCGGTTCTGTGCGACCGGGCGCGACCCTGACGGCGATGATCGGAATCGCGACGGTGGACGCTCCGATCGCCGTGTAGACCAGGATCGCGACCACTGCGATGGGCAGCGTCTCGGCATCCGATCGGACCGTGAGTCCGCCGGCGATCGCCAAGAGGATGCCTTTGGGCCGCACGTTGAGGATGAAGCCGAGACCGAGGGCCTCCCATGCGGAGAACTTCGTTTTGGACCCCAGCCCCATCGGCATCGAGTGCACGTCACTGCGCGACGCCCGTATCCAGGAGATGATCGCGACCGCGAGGAGTGCGACACCCACGATGATCTCGATCGTGCCGATGACAGTATCGGGTCGTCGCGGTGAGCGCGGGGCGGGGACGGCCTCGGCGAGGAGGGCGCAGATGGAGACGACGACGAGGATTCCCGCGACCCACCCGATGAGAAACGGCATGGCGGCGCGAGATCGCTCAGGCGACAGCAGAATCACGATCGTGATCATGATCGGCACCGTGCTCAGTGCGATGGCGATCGCAATGGGGATCATGTGGACGATTGCCAAGAATGTTCCGTTCACCTGTTCACGCCGACAGCCCCACTATGACACAGTGCCGGGGCTCGGCCGGTCCGCCGATTCGTCGACGCGAGAATTCTCGAACGCGCGCAGGGATCCCGCCAGCGCGAGCCCGACGAGGACCCCCAGGGCAATGGCCACCATCGTGGCGACGGTGGTGATGATCGTGCTCGTTCCCGTGACGTCGCCGTCGAGCACCGTGGCCACACCGATGAGCCCAAGGGCCCCGGGAACCAGCAGCCAGAACGCGGGAAGGAAGCTCACGAGGGCGGGGGGACCGGTGCGTTGGCGTGCGATGACCACAGCGACCGGTGTCATCGCGGCGGCGCCGACAAGGGCCGAGAGCACTCCGCCGAAAAGGACATCGCCGAGGACCTGAGCCCCGAAGGCGACGTAGAGGACGACCATGATCCAGCCGATCGATCCAGGCCGCGCGCACTGGTACACCGTGATGCCGAGGCCGAACACCGCGACCGCGACCCAGGGTGCGATGGGCCCGAGATCCAAGCTGTCACCGTGGACGGGAATGCCCACCAGCGCGGCCGCCGCGACGATGCCGGTTGCCAGCAGCACGAGGCGCATGGCGCCTGCGGCGAGTCGAGCGGCCCCCGACATGATCTGCCCGGTCGCAAGCTCGAGGACGCCGATCGTCAGGAGGCCTCCGGGGAGCAGCATGACCAGCGGCGCGACCATTGCAGGGAGAACACCGGGATCAAGGGTGTGGGCGACGAGGAGCACGATCAGGCTCACGCCGAGGGACACACCCACCACCACGAGCGCCTGGTACGTCGAGGCGAGGTGCGCGGTGGCGATCAGAACCGCGCCGACCGCGAGCCCCAACACGCCCGCGAGAGCTACTCCGCCCCACGAGGATCCGAGGAGAACGCTGAGTGCGGCGGACATGATCGCGTAGCCGCCGATGCGCTGCATTGGGGAGTATGGCAGCGGGAGGTCAGCGACACGGTCGACCTGCTCGCGCACCCAGGCGGCCGCGCCCCGGCGGGTGCGCGCTGTTCCCGCGATGCGGTCGACCGCGTCCACTTGGTAGAGCAGGTGCACGGCGTCGCCGGCCGACACCGCGCGCGTCTGCGCCGCGAGGTCATCGCTGGTGGACACCATGATCGACGTCGGGAACACCACCGCTTCGACACCCGTGCGACCGTTTGCGACCGCCATGTCTTCCAGGGCGCTGCGAACGATACCGACCGGGAAGCCGCTGTCGACCATGGCCGTCCCGAGCGCGGCCATGGAGTCCAAGAGGACGGAGGTCGGCACATCCTCGACAGGCCCGTCGTCCTCGATCGCCGTCGGCGTCGGGCGCTGGCGCAGCAGGAGCCACACGAAGACCGCGCCGGCGAGCAGCACGAGGATGGCGATGAGGAGTGTCGGAAGCGACGTGCTCGAGGTGGCTATGGCGGGCGGAACCGCGGGGACGGGTGTGGCCGTCGTGGTCGGCGACGGCGTGGGTGTCGCAGTGGGGGTCGGCGTGGCTGACGGTGACACCTCGGGGCTGTCCACCGGTTCGGGAGCGGGTTCAGCAGTCGGGGTATCGGTTGGTGTCGGGAGGGGAGATGCCGACTCGATCGGATCAGGCGATACCGACGGCGACGGATCCGGGTCGACGGGCACGGTCGTCGCATCGGGCACGGGCGCGGCGGGGAGAGCGGCCGGTGCAACTGCCTGCATGACGGCGGGTGCGGCCAGGGCTGCGGGCGGTGCCGCCAGAGTCAGGATGCCGATGACAGAGGCCACCCGCGCGATGTTCAGCACATGGCCGCGAAGAATCACGCTTCGCATAGATTTCGCCTTCTGCGTCAGAATGTGCGGGTCAATGCCCCACCGTACGCGGCATCGGACCCAGGCACGCAGAATTCGCGGTACGATGGAGGGGATAGGCGGACTCTCATCCGTCTCGCCCCGGCTGTGTGGTAACAGTCGGGGCTTCCTCTTTTTCTGCGCGGGGCGCGCCTTCGCCCGTCACCTGCGCGCAGTATTCGGCGATGCGAGTGCGCATTTGCGCCGGACGAGTCGCGGGCGGGCCGTGCACTCCCGGCATCCGTCCCCTCTGAGGCGCCCGCGTCCTGGGTGCCGTGTGAGAAGGTCGTTGAACGCTCGATGAAGAGGTGGTTGCCTGTGTCAGATCCCGTGAAGTTCGCGATCGTCGGAACCGGCTGGCGGTCGGACTTCCACATCCGTATGGCACAGGCGGCACCCGACCGTCTCCAAGCGGTCGCTGTGGTGGCCCACTCGGATGCCGGAGCCGAGCGCTCATCCGCCAAATGGTCGGTGCCCGTCGTGCGGACCGTCGAAGAAGCTCTCGCCTACGAGCCTGATTTCGTCATCGCATCCGTGCCGTGGGAGCCGATGCCCGCGGTGATCGCCGAACTCGTGAACCTCGGCGTGCACGTGCTCGCCGAGACCCCACCCGCGCCGACCGCGGATGGTCTGCGCGCCCTGTGGGCGGAGGTCGGTGGGAGCGGCCTGGTTCAGGTGGCTGAGCAGTACATGCTCATGCCCGGCCATGCGGCGCGGATGGCCGTGGTGCGAAGCGGCGCCATCGGTGCGCCGACGGCGGTCCAGGTGGCATCGACCCATCTGTACCACGCGACCTCGATGATCCGGACCCTGCTGGGCGTGGGCATGGCAGACGCGGTCGTGAGCGCGCGGACCTTCGAAGCGCCGCTCGCTGACCCGCTCACTCCCGCCGGCTGGGTGGATGACCCGTCACCCCGACCGCGGACCACGACCATCGCGACGCTCGACTTCGGCGACGGGCGGATGGGGTTGTACGACTTCGTCGACAACCAGTGGTGGAACCCGTTGCTGGCCCGCCGCATCGTCGTCCGCGGATCGCTCGGCGAGATCGTCGACGATACGGTCACCCGGCTGTCGAGCGACGGCGTCGTCATCTCGCCGATCTCCTATCGCCGCAGCGGCATCGACATGAACCTCGAGGGCAACGACGTCGTCTCGGCCTCGTTCGAAGGACGCATCGTCTACGAGAACCCGTGGGTGGGCACCCGACTCTCCGAGGACGACATCGCTGTGGCGTCGCTCCTGGAGGAGACCGGACGCTGGGCCCGATCCGAAGGTCCAGCGCCGTACCCCTTGGCGGAGGCCTGCCAAGATCACCTCCTCGGGCTCGCCATCGAGGAGTCCGCGCGTACCGGCGCCGATGTGCGCGTGACGACGCAGGCGTGGGCCTGAGAGCGGCTTCGCCGACCGGCATCCGGCTCGTCGCCCATCGTTCGGCCGTCGCGTACGCGGAGTGATGTCGCCAGCGACTGCACGTAGGTGACGGATGAGGGCGAGAGGGGCGGATGCCGGGGTGTTCGCCCGTCCCGTCTGCTCGGTGTGGCTCGGTGACACTGCGCGTATGCGACGGACGAATCGCGCATCCACGCCACAGCGCGGGGTGGAGCATCCCCCGATAGCTCCACCCCGCGCCGCTGAACGTCGCTGCCGTCAGACCCGGTCTACGGCTTGTCGCCGAAGACCTCGCTCTCCATGGCGTCGTAACCCTCGGACTGCGGGTCTCCGTGGGATCCGCCGGAGAGTGCGTACTCCTCCTCGGGTGAGAGCACGAGACGGTGCCGGAAGAACGCCGCGAAGCCGATCAGGATCACGACGTACACGATCGCGATCGCGATGATCGCGGGGAGGAAGGTCGGGTTGAGGAGGAATCCGACGAAGATCAGCAGTGCGATGGCAGCCGCGATCACCGCACCCGGGACGCCCCACGGGCTGACGTAGGGCCGCAGCGCGTTGGGGAACTTTCGGCGCAGGATGATGAACGAGACCATCTGCAGGAAGTAGGCGAGCACCGCACCCCACACCGCGATGTTCAGCACGATCGCGCCTGCGACACCGCCGGCGCCGCCGAGGGTGTCGACGAGGACGAGTGCGATGAAGCCGATGGCGCCGCCGACCGCGAGGGCGACCCACGGCGTCTGACGCTTGCCGGTGAGCGAGAGGAACTGCGGGTAGTAACCCGCCCGGGAGAGCGAGTACATGTTGCGTCCGTAGGCGAACATGATCCCCTGGAGCGAGGCGAGCAGCCCGACGAGGGCGAGCAGCGCCAACACGGCGGCGGCTTCGTCGCCCACGATGGCACGGAAGCCGTCGAGGAGCGGTTCGCCCGCCGTGCCCGTGGCTTCGGCGCCGAGGACGCCGGTGTTGAGGAAGAGCACGAGCAGGCCGGTGACGATGAGGGTGCCGCGAGCCCAGAAGCCCGCCTTCGGAATGTCGCGCACGGGATCGTGCGACTCTTCCGCCGCAAGGGGGAGCTCTTCGATGCCGAGGAAGAACCACATCGCGAACGGCAGGGCGAACAGGATCGGGAAGACGCCGTGCGGCAAGAACGCGGTCTGGCCGGCATCCGGCACGATGTTCCACAGCGAATCCCACGAGAAGACGCCGCTGAAGGCGACCATCAGCGAGAACACCAGGATGATGCCGATCGAGATGATCGAGACGACGATCGCGAAGGTGAAGGAGATGTTCGCGCCGGCTGCGTTGAGCACGATGAACACGGCGTAGAGGATGACCCACCAGACCCAGGCGGGCATGGAGAAGTTCAGTAGTTCAGTGGTGATCGCGTCGGCGTAGGACGCCGAGAAGTACACGATGACGGCCGTGGTGGCGACGTACTCGATCGTCTCGGCGGCACCGGTGACCAATCCTCCCCACGGGCCCATCGCTGATCGCGCGAAGGAATAGGCGCCGCCCGTGTGCGGCATGGCGGCGGCCATCTCGCCGATCGAGAAGATCATGCCGTAGTACATGAGCACGAGGATCGCGAAGGCGATGAGCATGCCCCCGAACCCGGCGAAGTCGATTCCGAAGTTCCACCCCGAGAAGTCACCCGAGATGACGGCGGCGACGGCGAGGCCCCACAGACCCCAGATTCCGGCGGAGCGCTTGAGCGTGCGCTTCTCGAAGTAGTTCTGACCCGCGCGCGTATAGGTTGCGCCAGCAACCTTCGCGGAGTCACTGCGCAAGGGCGCATTGCTGGATTCGGACATCGATCCTCCGTGCATTCGGGTGCGGGCATTCGGGTGCGAGCGTGCGTGTTCGGATGGCGGTGGCGCCTTTGGCATGATTGTGATGCCTAAAGGTGGGCTGTGTCTACCTTTGAAGTCAACTTCGTGGTTACAGTGGATGTGACGCGGGCAATTGTGCTCGCGTTCTCCACGCGCAATGATCAGCGCCAGGGAAGGTGCCGGATGCCAGGGAATCTCAGTGTCGCGGAGCTTGATGCCGCGATCGCCGCTGATGAGATCGACACCGTCATCGTCGCGTTCGCCGACGCGCAGGGCCGCCTCGTCGGCAAGCGCGTCTCCGCGCGCCTCTTCCAGGAGGAGGTGCTCCCGCACGGCGCGGAAGCCTGTAATTACCTTCTTTCGGTCGATGTCGACATGAACACCGTCGAGGGCTACCCGATGTCGAGTTGGGAGAAGGGCTACGGCGACATGATGCTGCTGTGCGACCCGGCGACTCTGCGACGCATCCCGTGGATGGCCGGAACAGCACTCGTCATGGCAGACCTCGGTTGGGAGAACGGCGACCCCGTCGTCCAGTCGCCTCGGGCGATTCTCAACCGCCAGCGCGACCGCCTCGCCGAACGAGGGCTCACCGCCTATTCGGGGACCGAACTCGAATTCATCGTCTTCGACGACACCTACCGGGAGGCCTGGGCGCGCGGCTACCGGGATCTCACACCGTCGACGGATTACAACGTCGACTACGACCTGCTCGCCTCTGGGCGCCTCGAACCGCTGCTGCGCGACATCCGCCGTGGAATGGACGGTGCCGGCATGTACTGCGAGGGCGTGAAGGGCGAGTGCAACCTCGGGCAGCAGGAGATCGCCTTCCGCTACGCCGAGGTGCTCGAGACCGCCGACCAGCACTCGATATACAAGAGCGGTGCCAAAGAGATCGCCGAGAAGCACGGCAAGGCGCTCACGTTCATGGCGAAGTTCAACGAGCGCGAAGGCAACAGCTGCCACATCCACCTGTCGGTGCGGGGTGAGGGCGGCGAGCCGGTCATGGCCGGCGACGGCGAGTACGGGTTCAGTCCGTTCATGGAGCACTGGATCGCCGGCATCCTGGCGACCATGCGCGAATTCACGCTGCTGTACGCGCCCACCATCAACTCGTACAAGCGGTATCAGCCCGGTTCCTTCGCGCCCACGGGTGTCGCGTGGGGACTCGACAACCGCACCTGCGCGGTGCGTGTGATCGGCCACGGGCAGTCCCTGCGCCCGGAGAACCGCGTGCCGGGCGGCGACGTGAATCCGTATCTGGCGATCTCCGCGATCATCGCCGGCGGTCTGTACGGTGTCGAGAACGAGCTGCCGATGCCGGATCCGCTGGCCGGCAACGCATATTCATCCGAGGTCGACCATCTGCCGACGACGCTTCGCGAGGCGGCGCAGCTGTTCGAGAAGTCGACGATCGCCCGAGCCGCATTCGGCGACGACATGGTCGAGCACTATCTGAATCAGGCGCGGATCGAGGTCGAGGCCTACGACGCCGCCGTGACGGACTGGGAGCGGATCCGTGGCTTCGAACGACTCTGACGCGTCCGGGGCCGCCGCCGCCCGACCGCCCGTCATCGGGCTCACGACATACCTCGAGCAGGCCAAGCAGGGCGTGTGGGATGTGCGCGCAGCGTTTCTGCCGCACGTGTACTTCGACGCCGTGACGGCATCCGGTGGGGTGGCCGTCCTCTTGCCGCCGCAACACGCGCACCCGGCGGAGGCGACCGCCGACATGGCCGCGGCGGCCGTGCTCGATGGGCTCGACGGGTTGATCCTCACCGGCGGCATCGACGTTCAGCCCGAGTTGTATGGCGCCCCGCGCGATCCGCGCACAGACCCCGCCCGGCCCGATCGTGATGCGTGGGAGCTCGCGTTGTTCCGGGGTGCGGAGGAGCGGCGGATGCCGGTGCTCGCGATCTGCCGCGGGCTGCAGCTCGTGAACGTCGCGCGCGGCGGGACGCTGCACCAGCATCTCCCGGAGGTGCTCGGCACCGATCGCTACCGCATCGGAGGCGGCGTCTTCGCTCCGAACACCGTGTCGGTCGATGGGGGCAGTGCGTTGTCGGCGCTGGTCGGCGAGGGGGATCTCTCGGTGGAGAGCTACCACCACCAAGGCGTCGACCGGCTGGGAGACGGCCTCGTCGTGACCGCGCGCACCGACGATGGATTGGTGCAGGCTGTCGAGTCTTCGGGCGACGGATATGTCCTCGGCGTGCAGTGGCACCCCGAGCAGAACATCGAGGACCGCCGGTTGTTCGCGGGCCTCGTCGAGCAGGCGTCGGTATATGCCGAATCGCGCATGAATTCTGGAGCGATGTCGTGAGCAGTTTCACCGTGATCAACCCCACCACCGCGACGCCGATCCGCGACGTGTCGCGGGCCAGCGTCGAAGAGGTGGATGAGGCGATCGCGCGCGCCGTCGTCGCGCAGCGATTGTGGGCTGCGCTGGCACCCGGCGCGCGCGCCGATGGACTCCGCGCCTTCGCCCGCACCATCGAGGCACACGCCGAGGAGCTTGCCCAACTCGAGGTCCTCAATTCGGGGCATCCGATCGGGTCGGCCCGGTGGGAAGCCGCGCACGTCGCTCAAGTGCTGAACTTCTACGCCGGTGCACCCGAGCGGTTGAGCGGCCAGCAGATCCCGGTCGCGGGTGGCATGGATGTGACCTTCCACGAGCCCTACGGCGTGGTGGGCGTCATCGTGCCGTGGAACTTCCCGATGACGACCGCGTCGTGGGGGTTCGCCCCGGCCCTCGCCGCGGGCAATGCCGTGATTATCAAGCCCGCCGAACTCACCCCGCTGACGGCGATTCGGCTCGGCGATCTGGCGCTGGAAGCGGGACTTCCCGACGGACTCTTCTCGGTCGTGACCGGGTCGGGCTCGGTCGTGGGGCAGCGCTTCGTTTCCCACCCCGATGTCCGCAAGGTCGTCTTCACCGGATCGACCGCGGTGGGCGTGGACGTCGCAGCCGGATGCGCCAGGGCGCTGAAACCGGTGACCCTTGAACTCGGCGGCAAGAGCGCGAACGTCATCTTCGACGACGCCGATCTGGAGCGCGCGGCTGCCGCAGCCCCCGGCGCCGTGTTCGACAACGCCGGCCAGGACTGCTGCGCGCGCAGCCGAATCCTCGTGCAGCGGTCGGTCTATGACCGATTCCTCGAACTGCTCGAACCCGCCGTCGCCGCCTGGCGGGTGGGTGACCCCAACCTCGAATCAACCGACATGGGGCCGCTGATCTCGGCATCCCATCGCTCGACAGTCGCCTCTTTCCTCGATGACGCGGACATCGCGTTCCGCGGGACCGCCCCGGAGGGCGACGGCTTCTGGTTCGCGCCGACAGTCGTGCTCGCCCAGCCGGGGGACCGGATCGCCCAGGAGGAAGTGTTCGGGCCCGTCGTGGCCGTGCTGCCCTTCGATGACGAGGCAGACGGGATCCGGCTCGCGAACGACACGGCCTATGGCCTCGCGGGGTCGATTTGGACCGAGAACCTCGGGCGGGCCGTGCGTGCCTCTCGGGCCATCAAGAGTGGCGTGCTGTCGGTCAACTCGCATGCGTCGGTGCGGTACTGGACCCCGTTCGGCGGCATGAAGGCATCCGGACTCGGCCGCGAACTCGGACCAGACGCCGCAGAGCACTTCACCGAAACCAAGAACGTCTTCTTCGCGACGGATGTCTGACGACCGCCGTGCACACCACCCCGAGAGGAACCAGATGGACCTGACCCAGCGACTCAAAGACCGCGTCGCCATCATCACCGGCGGCGCCAGCGGAATCGGGCTCGCCACGGCACGCCGGTTCGCCGCCGAGGGCGCGTTCGTCGTGATCGCCGACCTCGACCCGGTGACGGGCGAGGCTGCAGCGGCCGAAGTCGGCGGCGTTTTCCGTCGAGTGGACGTCGCCGACGAAGCGCTCGTCAACGAGGTGTTCGACGGTGTCGCCGCCGAGTTCGGACGCCTCGACATCGCGTTCAACAACGCCGGCATTTCGCCTGCCGATGACGACTCGATCGAGACGACCGAGCTCCCCGCGTGGGACAAAGTGCAGGACGTCAATCTCAAGAGCGTCTACCTCTGCTCGCGAGCAGCGCTCCGGCACATGGTCCCCCAGGGGCGGGGCTCGATCATCAACACCGCGTCGTTCGTCGCGTTGATCGGGTCGGCGACCTCGCAGATCAGCTACACCGCATCGAAGGGCGGCGTGCTCGCCCTGACGCGCGAGCTCGGCGTGCAGTTCGCGCGTCAGGGGATTCGCGTCAACGCGCTCTGCCCGGGGCCGGTGAACACGCCGCTGCTGAAGGAGCTCTTCGCGAAGGACGTCGAGCGCGCGCAGCGCCGGTTGATTCACGTGCCGATGGGTCGCTTCGCCGAGCCGGAAGAGCTCGCGGCATCCGTCGCCTTTCTCGCATCGGACGATGCGTCGTTCATCACCGCGACGGCCTTCGTTGTCGACGGCGGAGTCACGAACGCCTACGTCACACCGCTCTGACATGTCGAACAATCGCGCATCGCGAGGAGGTGAGTCGCCATGAGCGACGCGCCACTCGACGAGGTGCGGCGAGCCGTCTTCCGCCCGGTGCACGAGGGGAATGCGCTCGAAGACACCGTCGCGCGGCTTGTGCAGACGATTCGCCTGGGCGTGGTGGCGCCGGGGGAGTCGCTCCCTGCCGAGCGCGACCTCGCCTCGCGCTACGCCGTGAGCAGAGACACGGTGCGCGAGGCGATCCGCGAGCTCGCCGACACCGGATACCTGGTGCGACGCCGCGGCCGGTACGGCGGCACGTTCGTGGCCGACCCGCTGCCCCTGCCGCCGAACCCCGGGGTCGTCCCCGTTGAAGAACTGGACGACGTGCTGGGGCTGCGCCGGGTCATCGAGGCGGGCGCCGCACGCGCCGCCGCCGAGCGAACGCTCCCGCCCGAGGTGAGAACGGCACTGTGGGCGCGGTACGAGGCCGCTTCCCATGCCGGCGAGGACGACTACCGTCGGCTCGACACGCTGCTGCACCTGACGATCGCGGAGGTCGCCGGCATCCCGTCGCTCGTGGCGCTCGCCGCCGAAAACCGCGCGCGCGTGAACGCCTGGTTGGACACGTTCCCGCTATTGCCGCGGAACATCGAGCACTCGAATGCGCAGCACGAGCAGATCGTCACGGCGATCCTCGCGGGACGAGCGGATGCCGCCGCCACCGCGACGCTGGAACACCTGGCCGCCTCGGAGTCGCTCTTGCGCGGCTTCCTCGGCTGAGCGCACCCGCTTCGCTTACCGTCGCCCGCTTCGTCCGTCGCTTTCGGCGGGACCTTTCGCCCGTCGCTTCCGCACAGTGCTGGCGTCGGCGACTGCGCGTTGGCGACGGACGAGTTTTGGGCTGGGCAACTCACCCCGTTCGTCCGTCGCTTCCGCGCAGTGCTGCCGTCGGCGACTGCGCGTTGGCGACGGACGAGTTTCGGGCTGGGCAACTCACCCCGTTCGTCCGTCGCTTCGGCGCAGTCCAAGTCGACAAAACCGTGCGTTTGCGACGGACGAACTGGGGCTCGACGAGCGAGCTACGGGCGCAAGAGCACCTTGCCGACGCGGCCCGCAGTGTTGCTGGCGCCGACGGCATCCGCAATGTCCTCGAAGGAGTAGATGCCGGCGACGGGAAGGGTGAGTTCCCCGGAGAGCACATGTCCCATGAGCTGCCCGAAGAGCATCCCCTTCGTGGCGGGATCCATGTCGCGGTTGACCCGGCTGCCCCAGAAGCCCTTGACCGTCGCCTGCTTGAAGATGACGTCGCCCGAGGCGATCTCCATCACGGGGGACTGCATCGCGCCGAACGCCACGAGGGTGCCGTTCTCGGCGAGCAGAGAGAGGACGTCGCCGGCCGCGGATCCGCCGACCGAGTCGACGCCCGACGAAATGGGCGCACCTCCGGTGAGCGCGGCGACCTCATCGCGCCACCCGTCGCTGTCGGTGGCGACGACGTTCGCGATGCCCTGGTCGCGGAGTTCGGCGACACCATCGGCTCGACGAACGAGGCCGAGGACGTTGAGGCCGCGCGCCGCGCCGAGCTGCGCGACCATGCGACCGACAGCGCCGTTGGCGGCGTTCTGCACCAGCCAGTCGCCTTCCTTCAGATCCAGGGAGTGGAGAAGGCTGATCGCGCTGAACGGCATGGCGACCAGCTGCGCGGCGGACTCGTCGGGAAGGGCATCCGGCACGGCGATGAGGCCCGCGGCATCCGTCACGAAGAACTCGGCCCACACACCGAACGTGCCGCCGGTCACAACACGCTGCCCGACCTGAACGTTCGTCACCTCGGCGCCGATCGCATCGACGATGCCCATCGCCTCGGTCCCGGCGCGGGCGGGGAGCTCGGGCTTGAAGCCGTAGGTACCGCGGACGGTCCACAGATCGTGGTTGTGGATGGGCGACAGCACCGTGCGCACACGCGCTTGGCGGGGGCCCGGTTCGGGGAGCGGGCGGTCTTCGACCGTGAGGACAGTCTCGGGCTCGCCGAAGGTGGAGTGGATGAGGGCGCGCATATGCGGCTCCTTTCGTTATAGCGGGACGTCGTTAGAGCGGGAAGATGAACGCGATGACAACGGCGAGGACCAGCACGTTGACGATGACCGAGAGCCAGAACAGGCGGCGGAACGAACGCTTGCGCGTCTTGTGTCGGAACAGCTGCTGAGCGACCAGCGCTCCCGGCCAGCCGCACACGAGTCCCAGGACGAGCAGGGTGCTCTCGGGCACTCGACGGGCGGTGCGCTTCGCCGCGGCCTTGTCGAATCCGTAGACGGCGAAAGCGATCACGCTCATCGCGCCGTACACGATCGCAAACCAGATCGGAGCGTCGAAGACGAGGATGGCGACGCCGAGACCGGCGACGAACGCGACCAGCACCACCCAGCTGAGCGCGGACGGCAGGGGGCGAGCCATGTCGCGGTCGGCGTGCGGCTTGGTGATCGTCGTGACTGCGGGGCGGCGGTGAGAGTCGGACGGCACGCCGTTGATCCTACGTCCGCGTGCCGGCGGGTGCGGCCATCGGGGCGCTGCTGTGGTCAGAGCCAGATGGTGGCGAGCCAGATCTCGACGGCGCTCAACACGATGACGCCGAGGTTCAGCCAGATGGTGTCGTGGCGTCGAACGTGCACGATGATCGCGCCCACCTGCAGCAGCGTCAGCCCGATGGCGGCGGCGAAGGCCAGCCAGGGCAGGATGCCCAGCAGCGGAGGAAGGATCAGCCCGATCGCGCCGAGGACTTCGAGGACTCCGATCGCGCGGATCGCGCCGAGTGGCATGTCATCGACCCACTGCATCATCGGACGCAGTTGGTCCTTCGACCGGATGATCTTCACGACGCCGGAGTAGAGATACAAGACGGCGAGAAGCCCGGCGATGATCCAATATGCGACCTGCAACGGTGCCTCCAATGACGACATCTGTGGTGCGAGTCTGTCACGTCACCGCGAAGGGTCACGTTCGGACGGGTTGGGCCGCGCGAACCCCGCAGATCGCGACCCTTCGCGGGCCGGGGAGGGACCCAGGCGAACGCGGCGCGTAGCAAGAATGCCAAGCACGCCGCGAGTGCCTAAGTCAACGGCTCAGCGCTCGTGAGGCGCTCGTGAGAAAATTGCCGCGTGAATGAGCATGACACCGTTGCTGCGGCGCGCGCCGGAGCGTTGATCGACGGGCGCTACCGGCTCGAAGAGCTCATCGGCGAGGGCGCCATGGGGACGGTGTGGCGCGCGTCCGATGAGTCGCTCGAGCGCACGGTTGCGGTGAAGCTGTTCCGCGCCGGAATTGCCGGCGAAACCGACGCCGTTCGTCGGGAGTCCGAGAAGAAGCTGCTGGCTTCGCTCAGCCATCCCGCCCTCGTCACGCTCTTCGATGCGCGGATATCCGAACGCGACGCCTCTTATCTCGTGATGGAGTACATCGCGGGAGGAACCCTCGCTGACCGTGTCGCACAAGGTGCTGTCAGCCCTCGCGATGCGGCCTCGCTCACTGCTGACCTCGGTGAGGCTCTGCACGTTGTCCATATGGCTGGAATCATCCACCGAGACGTGAAGCCGGGCAACATCCTCCTGCGCCCTCCCATCACGCCGCCGCATTCCTTTCGCGCCGTGCTCGCCGACTTCGGCATCGCCTATCTCGTCGACGCGGCCCGCGTGACGACTCCGGGAACCACCATCGGCACCGCCGCCTACATTTCACCCGAGCAGGTGCGGGGACACGCTCCCTCTGCAGCGTCGGACATCTACAGCCTCGGGCTGGTCCTCGTCGAAGCACTCAGCGGGGTGCGGGCGTTTCCGCAACGAACACCGGCCGAAGCTGTAGCCGCCCGGCTGACGGCGAGTCCGATCATCTCCGGTGAGTGGGGATACGGCTGGCGTTCGCTGCTGACCGCCATGACCGCACTGAACCCTGAAGACAGACCGACCGCACGCGAAGTCGCCGCACGCGGCCGCGAACTCGATTCAGGGTCTCCGAGCCCAGAAGAAACCGCCGCCATGACCCAGGCGTCGGCGGTCGCCGCATCATCGACGACCTCCGCTCAGCTCCCGCGCCCACTCCAGGAGCAGGTTGTCGCGACGAAAGTACTCGTTGCCGAGCCGACCGAGGTGGTCCGCGCAGGCGGGATCGAGGCGCTGCCATCGGCGGATGCCGCGCCGAGCAGTGCGGCTGACGCTGAACCTCGGCGTCGCCGGTGGCGCGTCCCGGTGATCATCACGGCGGTGATTCTCGCGGTGGCGGGCGTGATTCTCGCGGTGAGCCTCGCGAACGGCATGTCGACAGCTCCCACCCCACCCGATCTTCCCCAAGTGGAGGAACCGCTCGGCACTCACCTGCAGGAGCTGCTCGTGGAGGTGACGCCATGAGGCGACATTCAGCATCCGTGCTCACTGCGCTCATCGTCAGCGCGGTGATGCTCTCCGGATGCGCGACCGACGCTGAAGATCTGACGCGCGAGACCTCCACTGCAATGCAGCAGAACGTCGTGAGCATCGCCGACTCTGCGGCTGCTGGCGATGCCGCCGGCGCGCTCGCGGAGCTCGATGCGCTGCAGCAGACGCTGGATGCCGCCGTAGCCGACGGCTCTGTCAGCGCTGCGCGAGCGGCTTCGATCCAGGCCAGCATCGATCTCGTCAGAGCCGATCTTCAACCCGCGACCGTGCCTGAACCGCCCGCCGAGACGCCGGCCGAGTCCCCCGCCACATCGGTGGACACCACAGACACCAACGAAGGTCCCGGCAACGGGAACGGCGAACGGCAACGGGAACGGGAACGGGAACGGCAAGGACGACAAAGGGAAGAAGGACGACAAGGGCAAAGGCTGACAGGTCGGGCGCGGTCCCATCCACGCGAGGGGTCGCGTTCGAACGGGTTCAGCGGCGCGAATGCCGCAGATCGCGACCCTTCGCGGGCTGGGCGGCACTCGCGGGCTGGGCGGCACTCGCGGGCTGGGGAAGTCAGTGCCGGGCTACTGCGACTCGCCCTCGAGCGGTGCGTCCCGAATCTGGTCGTCCCGCCACTCGTGAGCCTCTTCTTCGCCGCGAGCGATGCGCTCTTCGCGTTGGCGCAGTTCGACGCGCCGGATCTTGCCGGAGATCGTCTTGGGGAGGTCGAAGAACTCGATCCGCCGGATCCGCTGGTAGGGCGCGAGGTGATTGCGCGCGTACAGCAGGATGTCGTGGGCCGTCGCGGCCGTCGGCTCGACCCCCGCGGCGAGAACCACGTACGCCTTCGGCACGGCCAACCGCAGTGCGTCAGGGGCGGGGACGATCGCGGCCTCGACCACGGCCGGATGCTCGACGAGCACGCTCTCGAGTTCGAACGGACTGATCTTGTAGTCGGACGCCTTGAAGATATCGTCGGTGCGGCCGATGTAGGTGAGGTATCCCGCCTCATCACGGCTGGCGATGTCACCGGTGTGGAAGTAGCCGCCGAATGAGGAATCGGCGTTCCGCTCGGCATCCGCGACGTACCCGGTCATCAGATTTGTCGGATGCTGCGACAGGTCGATGCAGATCTCGCCCTCGTCAGCGCGTTCACCCGTGACCGGATCGACGAGCACAATGGCGCACCCGGGCAGTGGGCGTCCCATCGCGCCATCCTTGATCGGCTGACCCGGAGAGTTGGCGATGACGGCGGTCATCTCGGTCTGCCCGTAGCCGTCGCGAATGGTCAGACCCCAGTGCTGGCGCACCTGCGAGATGACCTCTGGATTCAGCGGCTCACCGGCGGACACGACCTCGCGCAGCGATCCCGCTCCGGCATCCAGATCGGCCTGGATCAGCATCCGCCACACGGTGGGCGGTGCGCAGAAGGAGGTGATCCCCTCCGACCTGATCGTCTGCAGCATCCGCTCGGCGTCGAATCGTGCGTAGTTGTAGACGAAGATCGTCGACTCGGCGATCCAGGGGGCGAAGAAGCAGCTCCATGCGTGCTTGGCCCAGCCGGGCGAGCTGATCGCGAGGTGGATGTCGCCGGGCCGGAGCCCCAGCCAATACATCGTGGTCAGGTGACCGACCGGGTAGGACGCGTGGGTGTGCTCCACCAGCTTCGGGCGGCTGGTCGTTCCCGAGGTGAAGTAATGCAGCAGCGGATCGGTCGCGAGAGTGCCCGGATGCGGCATCCGCTCGCTCTGGGCGTCGAATGCTTCCTCGTACGGGGCCCACCCGTCTGGCCCCGCCCCCACACGAATGCCCGAGACCGCTGGCGCGACATCGTCGAACTTCTCCGCCTGATCGCCCGGAGCGATCACGTACGTCACAGACCCGCGAACAATGCGGTCCCGGAGGTCTTCGCCGCCGATCGCCACGGTCGTCGGCAGAATGATCGCGCCGATCTTCGTCAGCGCGAGCATCGATTCCCAGAGCTCGACCTGATTGCCGAGCATCAGCATGACCGAATCGCCGCGCGAGATTCCGCGGCTGGCGAGCCAACGCCCGAGCTGATCAGAGCGGGTGGCCATTTCATCGAAGGTCCGGGTCGTGCGACTGCCGTCCTCCTCGAGGATGACGAGGGCGGGCGCGTTGTTTCCGCGTGCGATCTCGTCGAACCACTCGATCGCCCAGTTGAACGTGGCATCGATCTGCGGCCAGGTGAATTCGGCCATGGCGCGGGGATAGTCCTCGCGGACGGAGACCAGGTGGTCGCGTGCCTGCCGGAACACCTCGGTAGAACGGGCGGTCATGGGGCTCCTTCATCGTTGATGGCGTGACATCCCAATGATCGTCACTCGCGCACGATCGCGACACCCCCGGATGGGGTGGGTCGTCAGGCGGACTCAGCAGCGTGGGACTCGCGACTGCGCTGCACGACCCCGAGGATGGTCCGAATTCCGGCACCGAGAACGATGAGATTCAGGATCATCTGCACGGTGACCATGAGCCGTGCGGATTGGCTCGCCGCGGAGATGTCGCCGAAGCCCACCGTGGCGAAGACCGTGACCGTGAAGTAGAGGGTGTCGACGCGGGTCAACCCGTCGACGTTGAAGTTCGCCGGGTTCTCGAGCGCCATCGAGTAGTACGCGGCGGCGAACAGCAGGAGAAACAGCGGCACCGTCACGGCGATCGCCTCGATCGCGCGCAGCCCCGGATAGAGGGAGTGCATGATGGCGCGCACTTGCAATGTGGTGATTCCGACGATCACGACACCTGCGACGACGAGCGTGATCCATGACGGCACGGCGCCGGTCAGGTCGAACGGCCACCAGAAGTACACCGCCACGAGCGCCGTCGTCGACGCGAGGGCGCGCAGCAGTCCGATGACAACGATCCGACGACGAATCGGACGTCCGAGGTCGGCGATGTGTGGGGATGTCATGTGGAGAGAATAGATGCGGGGGCGCCCCGGTGAGGGACGCACCCGCATCCGATGGTCAGATCCGGCGACGGCGTCCCGGGGTGATCGCGGCGCCGACGACGGCGGCCCTCGCGATCGGGGACCGGCCGGGGCTGGCCACGGCGGCGCCCACGACGGCGGCCTTGGCCACGGGTGCGCCGATGACGCCGCGGCGTCCTACTCGTCCTGCTCTGAGCATTTCAGGCTCCTTCTTCTTCGGTGTCGGCTTCGATCGAAGCGATGATGGCCTGGATGGGGATCCGTCCGTTGGCGATGAGCTGTCCGCCCGCGCGTCGCGCGGCGGATGCGAAGGGCGCGGCCCAGAGGTTCTCGTAGACGAGGACGCCGGCGACCGTGCCGGGGTCCATGGCCTCCGCAAGGTGCGCGACATCATCTTCGGCGAGAAGCTCGGCGAGTTCAGCCTCGATCTGGACCAGCGGGCCCAGGTTCTCGACGTCAGACAGTTCGACGGCTTCGACGTCGCCGTTCTCGTCCTTCGCCAGGATGAGCACGTCGATGATCCGGATGGTGCCGGCATCGGAGAGCCGCACCAACTCCTCGGCCAGTTCGCCGGTGAAGCTCTGGGTTCCGGCGGGGAACTCCACGATCAGAAAGTCGACGGGTCCGAGCCCGTCCAAGTCAGTGTCAGCCATACGTGTCTCCTTAGTGAGAAAAGTGCGTTTTCAATCACAGTATGACCGGTTCCCCCTCCGCTCGGTCATGCGATGAGGGTGAAATGGACCCGACAGCTTCGGAACTGACGACCTTGCCGTCGACGAGGCCCACCACGCTGTGCATGCGCGGTAGGTGAACCAGATCGTGGGTCACGAGCAGCGTCGACGTGTTCAGCTCGTCGGTGAGACGAAGGATCAACTCGATGATGCTCGCACCGCGCTCCTGGTCGAGGGCGCTCGTGGGTTCGTCGACGAGGAGCACGCTCGGATCGTTCATCAGGGCTCGCGCGATGTTCACGCGCTGACGCTGTCCGCCGGAGAGCTGGTGTGGGCGCTTGTGGACCTGATCGGCCATGCCCACCGCGTCGAGGAGAGCAAAGGCGCGGGATTTGGCATCCGCTCGGTGCCGGCGGCTGCGCGGCGTGCCGAGCTCATTCATGACGGCGAGCTGTTCCCAGGCGGTGAGTGAAGGAAGAAGGTTGGACTGCTGGAAGACGATGCCGATCGTGCTGCGCCGCAGTTCGGTCGCCTCGGTGCGGCTCAATGACGTGGCGTCGACATCGTTGATCAGGAGCCTGCCGGATTCGGGACGGATGAGCGTGGCCGCGACGGCGAGGAGGCTCGACTTCCCTGAACCGCTCGGGCCGGTGATCCCGGTCACGGTCCCGGGATGCGCGGTGAGCGACACATGGTCGACGGCCGTGACGCGGGTATCTCCGTCGGGGAAGGTCAAAGTGATGTTGTCGAGGCGGATCATCGGTTGCTCCCAAGGGCGGTGAGGGGGTCGGCGGAGGTGACGGAGCGGAGCGCGAACGCGGCTCCGGCGAGGCCGAGCGCGATCATGATGACGCCCGGAAGGATCGTGGTCACCGGGCTCAGCAGGAAGGGCAGGGCGGTTCCCGCGAGAGCGCCGAGCGCGGCGACAATCCCCAGGCCGATTCCGATGCCGATCACCAGGACGATCAGTGCCTGGCCGAGCGCATCGCGAACGAGAGAGCCGGTGCTCGCCCCCAGCGCCTTGAGAACGGCGATGTCGCCCGTGCGCTGGATCGTCCAGACGGTGAAGAACGCGCCGATCACCAGTCCCGAGATGCCGAACAGCATGACGACCATGAGCAGCAGGGATCCGATTTCGGACTTGAACGCGCTGAGCGCGGTCAATGAGGCCAGCGTGGTCATCGAGACAGTCGCGTTGGCGGCATCCGCGCCGGCCCAATCCGGATCGCCGCTGACGGCGAGGACCGTGGCGTAGGTGTCGGGGTTTCCTGTCGCTGCCGAGTAGGCCTGCCAGTCGTGCAACGTCATCTCGACGACCGGAGTGTGGCTGTACCACGCGTCGCCGCCGACCGTTTCGACGGTATAGCTGGTCCCGGCGATCGTGACCTCGTCGCCCGCGGCCACACCGAGGGCATCCGCCGCGGGAGCGGAGACCCCGAGGACGCCATCACGAGAGGGTGCGGTCGCATTGAAGTCGGGGTTCACGCCGAAGACCGCGATCGCAGCGCTCGCGTCACCGGATTCGCCGCGCGTCTGGCTGATCCCCAACGGCTCGGCGCCGGTGACCCCGCCAGTCGAAGACCAGGCATCTGCTTGCTTCTCGGTGATGGTCGAATCGGAGAAACTGGCGCCGGCGTCTCCGCTCGCGGGGACGGAGAAGACGATGCGATCGCCCGGGATCGAAAGCACGGCGGAGATATTCTGCGTGGCGAGTCCCCCCGTGAGGCCACTCAGAAAGCCGACCAGGACGGTGATGAGGCCGACGACCGAGCCGATGAGAATGAATCGGCCTTTCGCGAAACGGAGATCGCGTATTGCGACGAACATGTGATGCGCCTTTCCTGCCATCGCGTTCGATGACACATCCCACTTTCCCTTTCCGGCTCATTCGGGTCATCGGCCGCCCGAACGAAGTCGCGCGCCCGAAGGATGGGTTCGGCAGTCGTACTTTCGGACGATGACCCGGGTGGGCGGCACGCGTAGCATTCAGGCCATGCCCCACACCGCACTGACCCCGGTTTTCGTGGGCCTGCGCACCGGGTTGCATGTGCTTTTCGTCGCACTCACCGTGCTGGTCATCGCCCGCGCGGTGTTCGTGCCGACCGAGACCAGTGCGGTCGTCATCCTGCTGTGCGTCGCGCTTCTCGCGACCTACACTCTGGGGCTCTTCCTCATGCACACACGCGGAACGCGTGGCCGGCGCCTGAAACTGGCGTGGCTCGCGGCGATCACCCTCGAATGGGTGATTCTGGTGTGGCTGAGCCCGGATGCGGCATATCTGGTCTTCCCGCTCTTCTTCCTCTACCTCCATATCCTCGGCGCACGGTGGGGGTCGGCGGCCATCGTGGCGTCGACCGTGATCGCCATCTGTGCGCTCGGACTGCACAGCGGATGGACGGTCGGCGGAGTGGTCGGCCCCCTCGTGGGCGCCGGCGTCGCATTGCTCATCGGCCTCGGGTACCAAGCGCTCGCCAGAGAGGCGGCCGAGCGCGAGGCGCTCATGCAGGAATTGCTCGCGACGAGGGGGCAGCTCGCCGCGACCGAACACGAATCCGGAGTGCTCGCGGAGCGTGCGCGGTTGGCCAGGGAGATCCACGACACCCTCGCGCAGGGGCTTTCCAGCATCCAGATGCTCCTTCACGCGGCAGAGCGTGCCGACCCCGATCGTCCCGGCGTCGAGCACATCCGGCTCGCGCGTGAAACGGCTGCGGCGAATCTTGCCGACGCGCGCCGATTCATCCGTGAACTCACCCCGCCCGACCTCGACGATCAAAACCTCGGCGGTGCGCTGCGGCGGCTCGCTCGTACGCAATGGGCAACGCAGGGCCTCGAGGTGAACGTGCGGGTATCCGACTCCGTCGTGTTGCCCATGCATCTGCAGACGGCGCTGCTGCGCATCGCCCAGGGAGCGATCGCCAACGTCATCCAGCACGCTCACGCCCGCGTCGCGACGATCACACTGACCATCGCCGACAGCCATCTGTCGTTCAGCATCGTCGACGACGGTGACGGCTTCGACCCGCAGATGTCGACGAAGTCGGCGCCAGGAAAGTCGGATTCTTTCGGCCTTCAGGCCACTCAGGAGCGCGTCCAACAGCTGGGTGGAACACTCACCATCGATGCCGAACCCGGGCGCGGTACGACACTCGTCGTCGAACTGTCGCTCGCGGGGGTGCCATGATCCGCCTGGTGATCGCGGACGATCACCCCATCGTTCGCGCGGGGCTCGGCGCGCTGTTCAGCCTGGAGGACGATGTCGAGGTGGTCGGCGAGGCGGACACGGCGGAGGAGGCGGTCCGTGTGGCCGAGCGAGAGAACCCCGACGTGGTGCTGATGGACCTGCAGTTCGGGGCGAACAGCGCGTCGACCGGCGCCGATGCGACCAGACTCATCAGAGCGATGGATGCGCCGCCCTACGTGCTCGTGCTGACGAATTACGATTCGGATGCCGACATCCTCAGCGCGGTCGAGGCCGGCGCGAGCGGCTATCTCCTCAAGGATGCCCCGCCCCACGAACTGATCGCCGCGGTCCGGGCGGCCGCTGCGGGCGAGAGTGCACTCGCGCCCGTGATCGCGTCGCGGTTGATGGATCGGATGCGGGCACCGCGGGTCAGCCTGAGCTCTCGCGAGATCGAGGTGCTCGATCTCGTCGCCGCGGGAAAGTCCAACACCGAGGTGGCGGCGGCCCTGTTCGTGAGTGAGACGACGGTCAAATCCCACCTCGCGCATATCTTCTCGAAGCTGGATGTCACCTCGCGCACTGCCGCGGCATCCGCTGCCCGCCAGCGCGGCATCCTGCGCTGATCGGCCTTCGCGGCCCCGGTGTCTGCGGGTGGGAGCACGAGCCTTCGCATCGCGGCATAACTGTCATCACATTCTCGGGTGACGCCGATACATGCGGCGGTATACGCTTCGGACACTGCGCGACTCTGGAGGAAATGTGGCGAGCAAGGGTGTCGACGAAGACATTGCATTTCGCGAGATCTTCGAGCGAATGACCACGAAGTATCCGGAAGTCGCCCCGGCGGAGATCCGCAAGATCGTCGATGCCGTCCGGGCGGAGTTGGCGTCCGCGAAGGTGCGCGACTTCGTGCCTGTGCTCGCCGAGCGCGAGATCAAGAAGCGGATCAAGCAAACGCGAGAGTGACGCCGGCGGCAGAGGCGGATGCCGGGGGTTCGCCCGTCGCTCCCGCACAGTCATGAACTGTGCGACTGCGCGTTCGCGACGGACGAGTGGGACCAGAGGCGGATGCCGTGGGTTCGCCCGTCGCTCCCGCACAGTCCGGGGTGGCAACACTGGGCAGACGCGACGGGCGAACCGCATGGCGCCGCGCCGCGCGCCGAGACGGCGGCCGTCGAAGCGAGGCATACTGAGAGCCAGCGGGCGATCCGCAGGCCCGTGCACGACGACGCGGTGCTGCGCCGAGGATCCGGAGGACGATGATGTGCCGTTGGCTCGCATATTCGGGGGAGCCGTTGCGACCCTCTTCGCTCATCGTCGACACGAAGCATTCCGTCGTGGCGATGTCGCTGAATTCGACGCTCGGCGCTGAGCCGGTCAACGGCGACGGGTTCGGACTCGGCTGGTATCCCGAGGATGCTCCCGCCGGCACCGCGCCGTCGCTCTTCCGCAGTATCGAACCTGCGTGGCACGACCAGAATCTGCGGGAGATCAGCAGCGCCATCCGCAGTCCGCTCTTCTTCACTCATGTGCGAGCAGCGGGCGGGCCGCCGATCCAGCAGACGAATTGCCACCCGTTTCGCCACGACAACTGGCTGTTCATGCACAACGGCTTCTTCTCCGGGTTCGATCTCTACAAGCGCGACGTCGCAATGGCTGTCGACCCGGCGCTGTACCCGCACATTCAGGGGACCACCGATTCAGAGGTGCTCTTCAACCTCGCGCTGACATTCGGTCTCACCGATGACCCGATTCGAGCGATGGGCGAGGCTGTTCGCATGGTCGAGAAGGCAGGACACCAGGCAGGCGTGCAGTTTCCGATGCAGGGGACGTTCGCGCTCACGGATGGCGCGACGATGTGGGCGTTTCGCTATTCGACCCAGGGGCAATCGCGGTCGCTGTTTCACTCAGCCGACGTTCCGACGCTGCGGGCGATGTATCCCGACGCCGAACAACTGTCGACCTTCGGTGACCACGCGCAAGTCGTGGTGTCGGAGCCATTGACCGATCTGCCGGGCGTGTTCCTCGAGGTGCCCGAGTCGACGGTCGCGGTGCTCGATGGTTCGGGCTACCGTCATCAGTCATTTCTCGAGGCGTGAGGTGTCAGCGATGATCAATCCCGAAAGTACGACGAGCGATGCCGCGGCGAAAGTGGCGCTGGTGGTGCGCGGCGGCTGGCCGGGCCACTTTCCCATCGAGACGACGGACATGTTCATCCCCTTCCTCGAGTCGCACGGCTACGAGGTGCGTGTCGAAGGCGGACCGGCGGTCTATGCCGACGCGGACGCGATGAATGACGTCGACCTCATCGTGCAGTGCGTCACCATGTCGACGATCGAGCAAGAGGAGTTCGCCGGTCTTGAGGCGGCCATCCGGCGCGGAGTCGGATTCGCGGGCTGGCACGGGGGCATCACCGATTCGTTCCGAAACGTATCGGAGTACCTGCGACTTGTCGGAGGGCACTTCGTCGCACACCCGGGCAAGCCCCAGAGCGAGTGGAGGAACGACGGGACTGATGCTTTCGTCCCGCACCGCATTGAGATGACGCCTGCAGGTGCGGAGCATCCGATCACCGCGGGGATCGGTGATTTCGAGCTGACCACCGAGCAGTATTGGGTACTCGCGGATAGCTACAACACGGTGCTGGCGACCACAACGCTCGCCGCCAAGCCGGGGGATCCGTGGCGTCAACCGGTGACCTGCCCCGCGATCTGGACGCGCCAGTGGGGTGAGGGTCGTGTCTTCATCGCCACGCCGGGGCATCAGCCCGATGTGCTCGCGGTGCCGGCTGTGCGCACGATCGTCGAGCGCGGACTCCTGTGGGCGAGTCGCGCACAGCCGTGAGTCTGCGGGTGCCGTGGCGAGGAGATTTGCCGGAGCGAGGATCGGATGCCGCTTTTCGGCCCTCGGCTCAGCAAATCCCCTCGCCTCGGTACCCGTCTAGCGGGGAAGGAAGTACTCCCGGGCGAGCGGGGCGACCTCGAGATCGTCGGCATCCGCTCGGGTGATCCAGCGAAGCTCCACGATCTCGGCGCCGATCGCGGGACGCTGCGAACCGATGTCCGCGACGAACACATCGGCGACGACGAGGAATCCGGGCTCGTTCGCCGCTGAGGCGGTGAATTCGCCGAGCGGCCGAAGGCTCTGCGGATCGACGTCGAGTCCGAGCTCTTCGGCCAGTTCGCGGCTGAGCGTCTCACTCCCGGACTCACCCGGCTCGGGTTTGCCACCCGGCTGCATGAACGCCGTGGTCCCGGCTTTGCGCACGAGGAGCAGGCGGCCGTCGGTGTCGGTGATGACGGCCGCGGAGACGTGGATCCGCTTCGGCGCGCGGGGGGATTCGGAGTCGGAGGTCACCGTCGCACGGTAACAGGTTCGACGCAGGTCGCCGGGCGTAGAATCACGTGTGCCTCCCGAGACCCCCGCCCCCTCTGACCTGCCGCCGAGCGGCATCGATCCGGCAGATCTCGAGGCCACCCTCCGCGTGCTGAAGGGTATGGCCGGGCTCGACGAGACGCATCCCGAATTCATTGCGGTGCGCCAGGCGACCGCAGCGATGTTCAAGGCTGTCAAGAAGGTGCGCCGCCGCGAGATCCGTGAGGCGATCGCCCAAGCTGACCGTGATGTGGTCGCGGCGACCGCGACCGGTGCGGCCGATCGGATCGATGACGAGACGCGCGGCATCCCGATCAGCACCGCCACCACGGCCCCGACCGCCGGCACGCTGCTGAAGGCGCGCGGCTGTTACATCTGCAAGCAGCCCTACACGGTGGTCGACGCGTTCTACCACCAGCTGTGCCCGTCGTGCGCGGCGATGAGTCACGCCAAGCGGGATGCCCGCGCCGACCTGACCGGCAAGCGCGCCCTCCTCACCGGCGGGCGCGCGAAGATCGGCATGTACATCGCGCTGCGGCTCCTCCGCGACGGCGCGCACACGACGATCACGACTCGCTTCCCCCGCGACGCCGTGCGGCGCTTCTCAAGCCTCCCCGACTCGTCCGACTGGATTCACCGGCTGAAGATCGTCGGAATCGACCTGCGCGACCCCGCCCAGGTGATCGGGCTCGCCGAAGACGTCGCCGCAGCAGGCAGCCTCGACATCCTGATCAACAACGCCACCCAGACCGTGCGACGCTCGACCGGCGCGTACCAACCGCTGGTGGATGCCGAACTGGCGCCGCTGCCGACGGGCCCGCTTCCGGAATTGATCACCTTCGGGCACACGAACGATCAGCACCCTCAGGCACTCGAGCGCTCGGTGACCGCGCATCCGATCCTCGCTGCCGCCGCGTCGCGCGCCGATGAGCTCACCGAACAGGCGATGGCCGCCGGGTCGAGCTCGCTCGAACGCCTCGCCGCCGGCACCGCGATCGACGCCGGGGGACTGCTTCCCGACCTCGCCCACGCGAACTCGTGGACCCAGTCGGTCGAAGAGGTCGACCCGCTCGAGATGCTGGAAGTGCAGCTCGCCAACACGACGGCGCCGTTCCTGCTCGTCTCGAAGCTGCGCGCATCGCTCGCGGCAAGCGAGGCGCGTCGCACCTACATTGTGAACGTCAGCGCCATGGAAGGCGTCTTCGGGCGCGGGTACAAGGGCCCAGGTCACCCGCACACCAATATGGCCAAGGCCGCCGTCAACATGCTCACTCGCACGAGCGCGCGCGAGATGTTCGAGTCCGATCAGATTCTGATGACGAGCGTCGACACGGGCTGGATCACCGATGAGCGCCCGCACCCGACGAAGGTGCGCCTCGCCGAAGAAGGCTTCCACGCTCCACTCGACCTCGTCGACGGCGCCGCCCGCGTGTACGACCCGATCGTCCGCGGCGAGGCCGGCGAAGACCTGTTCGGCGTCTTCCTCAAGGACTACGCACCCGGTTCTTGGTGAAGATGTCGCGTTCCAGCCTTCCCGCCCCCGGTCACCGCGTCGTCGTTCGCTATCTCCTGCCGTCGGGGCAGGCGACCGATGCCCTCGGCGAACTGCTGAGCGCGGACGAGACGACCGTGGTCGTCGACGGCAAGCGCGGCATCGAGCGCATTGCCAGGGCCACGATCATCGCGGCGAAGGAAGTGCCGCCGCCCCCTGCGCCGAGGCCACGGCCCGGACTCTAGCGTCGGTCCCCGGCGCCGACGGCATCTCGATCCAGATCGAGGACATGGGCGCGCGCCTCATCCACCGCGTGGCGGAGCGCACCGAGTGTCACGACTCCCGATCCCAGACGCGAAACGACGAGTTCGGGTGCAGGCAGGTCGAGCAGCTCGGGGAGGACGAGCCGCGCGGACGCGAGGATGCCCTCGGCGCCCTCGGCGACGCCGCCTGAGATGATCACTCGCGCGGGATCGAACAGGCTTCCGAACACCCCGACGACCTTCGCGAGAAGTTCGCCGATCCTCGTCACGATGGCGCTCGCGTCAGGATCGCCGCGGCGCGCAAGGTCGAGCACGAGCTTCGCGTCGACGTCCTCCGGGCGGAGTGCACCGAGAGCGCTGGTCGGGCTGTAGTCCCCGGCTCGTATGCGATCCTGCGCCATATGCGCCGCGCGGAATCCGAGTCCCCACGCGCCCGCGACATCCGGAACATGGTCGAACGCGACCATCTCTCCGACGCCGCCGTGCGCGCCGCGCAATAGGCGCCCGTCGACCACGACGCCCGCACCCAGACGCTCGCCCGAGAGCAAGGCGATGAAGTCGGTGCAGCCGATGCCCTCGCCGAGCGCGCCCTCGGCGACCGCGGCAAGCACGGCATCGTTCTCGACCCGGACGAGGGGCACGGTCGACTGGAACAGCTCGCGGAAGTCGGGGTTCATCCGCTGCCAGAAGTCGTCGCGGTGGTGTGGCGATCGGCCCTCACCGTCCACGGGTGCGGGGACCCCGACGCACAGCGAGATCACGTCGGTCCGCGAGCGCTCGACGGCGGCGAGTGCCTCGTCGACGAGTTCCGAGATCGCTTCGCGTCGCACCTCGGCGCTGTCGAGGTCGACGTCGAGATCGCGTCTCTTCTCGCCGAGGAGCTCGCCGCGGAGGTCCGCCACGGTGGCGATCATGTGTGCGCGTCCGGCATCCACACCGACGACCACCGCAGCGGAAGCGTCGAACTCGAAGCGCCGGGCGGGGCGGCCTTTGGTATATGCGCCGGTTGCTCGCGCATTGGGCAGCTCGCGCACAAGTCCGCGGGCGACCAGTTCGTCGATGAGATCGATCGTCGTCGAGCGGGTAAGCCCGGCGCCCATGGCGTGGCCGGCCGTGAAGGGTCCGGCATCCCAAACGTGATCAAGAACCGCACCGAGATTCGCTCGCCGAATGCTCGCCGCCCCCGAATCCGATGAATACAAGCCCTTGACCTTTCCTCTTCTTGCCTTCATTATGGTCGAAGCAAAGTTGATTCGAGACCTAAATTTACTCGGATCAGAAATGCGATGGCCAGTGTTGACCGATGAGGAATGGACGAAGACGTGCCTATTGCCCCAATGAGAACCTCCCAGATCAGACGTGCTGCGGCCGTGGTTCTGACTCTCGCAATCGCGAGTGGTGGCCTCGCCGCATGCTCTGGAACCTCCGATCCCGAGACTGTGCGCTTCCTGCTCAGCAAGCCCGAGGCGATTCCCTATTTCCGCGACCTCATCAAGGAGTACAACGCCTCGCAAGACGACGTGAAGGTCGTCCTCGACAGTTCCTCCAACCTGCAAGCGGGCTTCCTCCGTGGCAATCCGCCAGATATCGGGATGCTCAACTACAACATGGAGATGGCGCGCTTCATGGAGCGCGGAGCGCTCAGCGACTTGTCCGATATGCCCGCTGCCGACCGCATCCTCCCCGAGGTCCAAGAGCTCGTCGACCAGTACGCGACCTACCCTGGGCGCACCAGCGTGCTGCCGTACTCCGTGATGGCGGCATCCGTCATCTACAACAAGCAGATCTTCGAGGACAACGATGTCGAGGTGCCCCAGACCTGGGATGAACTGATCGAGGTCTGCGAGACCCTCAAAGCGAACGGCGTCACGCCGTTCTACGCGACCTTCAAGGATCCGTGGACCATCGGGCAAGGCTGGTTCGACTACACCGTCGGCGGCTCGATCGACGTGGCCGACTTCTACGACCAGCTCGACGCCCAGGGCACCGACGTCGGACCGAACTCCACGGTCTCGTTCGAGAAGACCCTCGAAGAGCCGGTCGATCGGATGACCCAACTCACCGAGAACTACACCAACGCAGATGCCGCGAGCCGTGGTTACGGTGACGGCAACCTCGCCTTCGCCGAAGGTGAGGCGGCGATGTACCTGCAAGGCCCGTGGGCGTTCGGTGAGATCGCCAAGACGAACCCCGACCTCGACCTCGGTACGTTTCCCCTCCCGATGACCGATGACCCGGACGATCTCAAGGTGCGGGTCAACCTCGACCTTGCGGCCTGGATCCCCGAGGCATCCAAACACAAGGAAGCAGCCCGTGAGTTCCTCGGCTATCTCTTCCAGAAAGACGTGATGGACGAGTACAACGCTGCCCAGCTCGGGTACGGAACGACCACGGATGCCGCGCCGGTCACCGATCCGCGCATCACCGACATGAAGGCGTACTTCGACGATGCGAAGTTCTACCAGGGGCCTTCGAAAGCCATCCCGCAGACCATTCCCTCAGACAACTATCTCCAGGGAATCGTCGAGGGTGCAGACGCAGAGTCGACACTCGCTGTGATCGACGCCGACTGGGCGCGACTCGCGTTTCGTCAATAGAACCAGGAGCTGATGACATGGCAACGACGACAGCAACGCTCACCGCCCCTCCGGGGCCCCGCAGGATCGGCACACGCGCAGCAGCACAGCCGCGCCACCGCCGGAAAGTGGAAGGGGTCTATTACCTCTTCCTCCTCCCCAGCCTGATCCTCTTCACCCTTGCGATCACCCTCCCCGCGGTCATCGGGATCTTCTTCAGCTTCACGAACTCGATCGGGTTCGGCGACTGGGAGTTCGTCGGCTTCACCAACTACATCGCTGCGTTCTCCGACCCCGCGATCGTGCAGAGCTATCTGTTCACGTTCGGGTTCGCCGCGGTGACCGTGCTGGTCGTGAACGTGGCGGCATTCCTCCTCGCCGTGGGCTTGACCTCCCGCATCCGCATGAAGACCGGCCTGCGCACGATCTTCGTCATCCCGATGGTGATCTCGGGCATCGTGATCGCCTACGTCTTCAACTTCCTGTTCTCCAATTCGCTGCCCGCTCTGGGTCAAGCGCTCGGGATCGGATGGCTGAGCGAGAGCATTCTCGCCAACCCCGACCTCGCCTGGATCGCGATCGTGATCGTCACCGCGTGGCAGGCCATCCCTGGCACGTTGCTCATCTACATCGCAGGGCTCCTTTCGATCCCCGGCGAGATCTATGAGGCCGCCGACCTCGACGGAGCGGGCAGGGTGGCGCAGCTGACGAAGATCACTCTTCCGCTCGTCGCCGGCTACGTGGTGATCAACGTCATCCTCGGCTTCAAGGGGTACTTGAACGCCTACGACATCATCGTCGGACTCACCGGTGGTGGTCCCGGAACTGCCACCCGAAGCATCGCCATGACGATCATCACCGGGTTCTCCAGCGGTGACTATGCCTACCAGATGGCCAACGCGACGATCTTCTTCGTCATCACGGTTGCCATTGCCCTGCTTCAACTCGCGATCACCCGTGGAAGGAACGTGCTCTGATGTCGGTTCAGCCTGCACTCGTCGTCGAAAACCTCGAAGCGACAGAAGTCCTCGAAGATGCCGCACCAAAGCAGAGTCGCAACGGTGGGCGCTTCCGCATGGAACGCGTCAACTGGCCAGGCACGATCATCATTGCCCTGTGCGCGATCACCGTGCTCGTCCCGCTCTACGTGACCATCTCAATGGCCTTCAAGACGCAGTCGCAGGCCGTCGACGGCAATGCCTTCTCGTTGCCCAGCCCGTTCAGCATCGACGGTTTCGTCGCGTCGTGGCAGCTCACGAACTTCCCCGTCGCCTTCATGATCACGTTCTTGATCACCGCCGCGACGGTGATCGGCACCATCGTGCTGGCATCCGTCGCGTCGTTCGCCATTGCCCGCAATTGGGACCGCCGGCTCTTCCGCTGGTCGTTCTTCTATCTGCTGATGGCGATGTTCATCCCGTTTCCGGTGCTCGCGCTGCCGCAGATCCAGTTGACCGGACTCACCGGCCTCGACAACCCGGCGGGCGTCGTCCTCCTGCACATCATGTTCCAGCTGAGCTTCAGCGTGCTGCTGTTCACGGCGTTCCTGCGCTCGATTCCGCACGAGCTCGAGGAGAGCGCACGCATCGACGGAGCATCGACATGGCAGACCTACTGGCAGCTGATCTTCCCGCTGCTGGCACCGATGAGCGCGACCGTGGGCATCTTCGCCTTCCTCGCCTCGTGGAACGATTTCATGATGCCGTCGCTGATCATCTCCGACCCGAGCCAGCAGACCCTTCCCGTGCTGCAGAGCATCTTCCAGACTCAGTTCAGCAACAACTACAACGTGTCGTTCGCGTCGTACCTCATGGCGATGGCGCCGGCGATCATCGTTTACCTCTTCACCCAGCGCTGGGTGATGGAGGGTGTCACTCAGGGCGCCGTCAAGGGCTGACCCTCCTCTCTCGTCCCACCGCACCACCCAGAAAGGTTCTCTTCCCCCGTGAGCACGATCATCGAGTCCACCAGCAACATCAACGAGCGCCAAGGCGAGGGAAAGGAGTCATGGTGGCGCCAAGCCGCCGTGTACCAGATCTACCCGCGGAGCTTCGCCGATGCGAATGGCGATGGGGTCGGCGATATCCCCGGCGTCACGTCTCGGATGTCGTACCTCCATGATTTGGGCGTCGATGCGATCTGGCTGAGCCCGTTCTACCCGTCAGCTCTCGCGGACGGGGGCTACGACGTCGACGACTACCGCAACGTCGACCCTCGTCTGGGGACGCTGGCCGACTTCGATGAGATGCTCGCCGCGGCGCACGGGGCCGGCATCCGCGTGATCGTCGACATCGTGCCGAACCACTCGTCGAATCGTCATGAGTGGTTCCAAGCGGCGCTGGCCGCGGGCCGCGGGTCGGCCGAACGCGACCGTTACATCTTCCGGGAGGGGACGGGCCCGGACGGTGCGGAGCCGCCCACGGACTGGGAATCGGTCTTCGGCGGCCCGGCGTGGGAGCGTGTTGCGGACGGTCAGTGGTACTTCCACAACTTCGCCGTCGAGCAGCCGGATTTCAACTGGAGCAATCCCGAGGTGCGCGAAGACTTTCTCACGACGCTGCGCTTCTGGTCGGATCGCGGCGTGGACGGCTTCCGCATCGACGTCGCGCACATGCTGACGAAGGACCTCGCCGACCCGCTCCCGTCACGCGCAGAGCTCGATGCCCTGCCGATCGACGGGAATCATCCGCTGCTCGATCGGGATGACGTGCACGAGGTGTATGCCGAATGGCGGAAGGTCTTCAACGAGTACGACCCGCCCCGCACGGCCGTCGCCGAGGCGTGGGTCGCTCGCGATCGCCGGCAGCAGTATGCCAGCGCGGAGAGCCTCGGCCAGGCCTTCAACTTCGACCTGCTCCAGGCGGACTTCAACGCCGGTCAGTTCCGCGCGATCGTGGCGGACAACCTCGAGCTTGCGCAGTCGTCCGGGTCGTCGACCACGTGGGTGCTCTCCAACCATGACGTGGTGCGGCACGCGACGCGGTACGGACTGCCTGACGCGGAGCGCGATGCGGAGGGCTACCCGACGCGCAAGCACGGCAACGAGTGGCTGCTCTCGGGGGGAGTGTCTCCGAAGTTGGACCGGGCCCGCGGTATCCGCCGCGCGCGTGCCGCGACGCTGTTCACGCTGGCGCTTCCCGGCTCGGCGTACATGTATCAGGGCGAGGAGCTGGGACTGCAGGAGGTCGCCGAGATCGACGACGCCGAGCGCCAGGATCCGACCTTCTTCCGCAGCCCCGGCATCGACCTGGGGAGAGACGGATGCCGCGTTCCGCTGCCGTGGACGCGTGGCGGCCACTCGTTCGGCTTCGGATCAGCGGGTGCCCATCTGCCGCAGCCCGACTGGTTCGGAGAGTCGTCCGTCGAAGCGGAGGAAGGGCGTCCGTCATCGACGTTGACGATGTACCGGCATGCGCTGGCCCTGCGGCACGAACTGCACACCGAGGAGACCCTCACCTGGGTTCCCACCGGCCGGGACGACGTGCTGCACTTCATCCGGCCGAACGGGTGGGAGAACATCACGAACTTCGGGACCGAGCCCTACCCGCTCGATGGCGACGCGCAGGTGCTGCTCGTCAGCACCGAGGTCGCGAGTCCCCGAAGTGGCGGTCTCCGAAGTGGCGGGGGAGTCAACGGTCTGGATCCGGCGAGGCTGATCCGAACAGGCGAGAGACTCTGCGGGCTCTTCATCCGTCGCGTTCGCATAATCCGAATCGGGAGGATTGCGCGGACGCGACGGATGAAGGGGCGTGCCAGCTGATCAGCCGTTGACCCACGAGTGCGTGAGCTGCTGCACGGCCGCGCCATCGAGATCGCCAAGGCTCTGCGACACGAAAGCGGTCGCTCCTGGCGAGGTCTGGACACGGAACGGCATCACCTCGGCGGCGAGCGTGTCGACGATGACGGCCGCGACCTGCGCGGGGCTCTGCGCCGCCGCGGGGTCGAATGTGCCCGCAGTGCGCGCGAGGTAGCGCTCCATCGCCGGGGCATACGGCCCGGCCTGCCCGATGAGGGCTGCGGCGTCGAGGCCGAGGTTGTTGACGAACTCGCTGGCGACCGCGCCCGGCTCGATCACGCCGACCTGAACTCCGACCGTGGCTGCGACGGGGGCGAGTGCCTGCATGAACCCCTCGACGGCGAACTTCGCGCCGCAATACGCCTCGTTGAACGGTTGGCCGACCGCACCGCCGACGCTCGACACTGTGAGAACGCGCCCCCCGCGGGCGCGCAGATGAGGGAGCGCCGCCTGAGTGGTGGTGATCACTCCGAACAGGTTGACTTCGAAGCAGGCGCGGATCGCCTCGAGGTCATCGACTTCGAGCGTGCCGACGTGCGCGGCGCCGGCGTTGTTCACCAGCGCGTCGAGCCCCCCGTAGTCACGCACGATGCCCGCGATGCAGTCCACGACCTGTGCTGGATCGACGACATCGAGTGCTCTCACGTCCAGCGTGACCCCCGCCGCTTCGGCGGCATCGTTGAGCGCACCCGCTTTGGCGGAATCGCGCAAGGTGGCCACGACAGTCCACCCCGCCGTGGCCGCGGCGACCGCCGTTGCCAGGCCGATTCCGGATGAGGTTCCCGTCACCAAGAGGATGCCCGGCTTCGCTGCGGATTCGGTCATGATCGCTCCCTGCCCTTCGCGCGGGATCTCCCGCTGCCGCGAAGCCTAGTCTGCAGCTCAGGACAGCCGAACGACGCAGATCGGGTCGCACTCAGCCCGCTACCAGTCTCATTTTGCAGAGCGTGCAATAATTCATGACGTGCAAGAATCATCGACACTAGGTCTCCGCGAGCGCAAGCGCGCGAAGACGTCTGAGGCCATCCACCGGGCCGCAATCGAGCTGGCGCTCGAACGTGGGCTGGATGAGGCCACGATCGACGCCATCAGCGAGCGCGCCGAGATTTCGCCCCGAACCTTCTTCAACTACTTCCCCTCAAAGGAAGACGCCGTCCTCGGTCTCGATGGGCATTCCATCGCAGACGAACTCGATCAGACGCGGGAGACTCCCGAAGATGTGCTGTCCGGCGCGCTCGATCTGGTGCGGGCGATGTTCGAGGCGAAGGGTGGTCGGGCGTCCGACTTCGTGCGTACGCGCGAAGTGCTGCAGAAGAACCCGCAGCTGATGACACGTCACATGATGCACATCGCCGAACTCGAAGACCGGCTGAGCGGCATCATCGCTCGGTGGATGTCTGCCGACCCGCGATTCTCCGGCGACACCGAAGCGGAACGCCTCGATCAGGCCCACATCATTCTCGGCATCTGCATGGCAACCGTGCGCATCAGCATGCGCGCGTGGGCGACTCAGAGCGATTCCGCATCCGGCATCGCCCCCATCGAACCCCAAAAGACCTACGAGCGCTCCATCGAGACGCTCAGAACAGTACTGGAGAAACTCCCATGACCTCACCGTCGTCCGCGCCAGATCAGGCGCAATCCCCGTCGACCCGCAGCGTGCTGCTGGTCTTCGCCGGCCTCATGGTCGCGATGCTTCTCGCCTCACTCGACCAGACCATCTTCAGCACCGCCCTCCCGACGATCGTCGGCGAGCTCAACGGTGTCGAGCACATGCTCTGGGTCACCACGGCCTACATCCTCGCCTCGACCATCGTCATGCCCGTCTACGGAAAGCTCGGCGACCTCGTCGGACGCAAGTGGCTGTTCGTCGCCGCGATCTCCATCTTCTTGGTGGGCAGTGTCATGGGCGGCCTCGCCGACTCCATGGGCACCTTGATCGCCGCTCGCGGGGTCCAGGGCCTCGGTGGCGGTGGCTTGATGATCCTCGCGATGGCGATCATCGCCGACGTCGTGCCCGCCCGCGAACGTGGAAAGTACAACGGCATCATGGGCGCCGTCTTCGCTGTCTCCAGCGTCGCCGGCCCTCTCCTCGGCGGCTACTTCACGGACGGACCCGGATGGCGCTGGGCCTTCTGGATGAACATCCCGCTCGGCATCCTCGCCATCATTTCGGCGATCTTCTTCCTCAAGCTGCCCAAGCGTGATTTCGTCAAGCCGCGCATCGACTTCGTCGGCATGATCGTGCTCGCCATCGCCGTGACCAGCCTTGTGCTGTTCACCACGTGGGGCGGCAGCACCTACGACTGGAATTCCCCGATCATCATCGGCCTCATTGCCGCAACCGTCGTCTTCGGTGCCCTCTTCGTCTGGGTTGAGAGCCGTGCAGCCGAGCCCGTGATCCCGCTGAAGCTCTTCAAGAACCGCAACTTCAACCTGACGACGGCGGCCGGGCTCATCACCGGTGTCGCGATGTTCGGGGCGCTCGCCTACATGCCGACCTACCTGCAGATGGTCACGGGTGTCGGTGCGGCTCAGGCCGGACTTCTCATGATCCCGATGATGGGTGCGCTGCTGATCTCCTCGGTCGGCTCGGGCCAGATCGTGTCCCACACCGGCAAGTACAAGCTCATCCCGATCATCGGCATGTTCGTCACCGCGGCCGGGCTCCTGCTGCTGTCGACACTGACGGCGACGACGGCGATCTGGATCATGTGCGCGTACTTGGCCGTGATGGGCTTCGGGCTCGGCATGTCCATGCAGATCCTCGTGCTGGTCGTGCAGAACTCGTTCCCGCAGGCGATCGTCGGAACGGCGACGAGCTCGAACAACTTCTTCCGTCAGATCGGCTCGTCCCTTGGGGCCGCGATCGTCGGCAGCCTGTTCGTCTCGCGTCTGACCGACATCCTCGCTTCGAACATGCCTGCCGGTGGCGCCGGTGCGGGCGACATGAACTCGCTGACGCCGGCGATCGTTGCCGGGCTTCCCGAGCCCATTCACTCGGTCGTCATCAACGCGTACAACGACGCGCTCGCGCCGATCTTCCTGCTGATGGTGCCGCTCGTGCTGGTTGCCGCGGTTCTGCTCATGTTCGTCGTAGAGAAGCCGCTCGCCACACGGGTCGAGCCGGTCGAGGGCGAATTGTCCCTCAACATGCAGATGCTGGACGAGTCACTCGCGACCGGAGCGAACCCCACGGTGGAGCCGCTTCTCTCAGCGCGGACCGGATCGATCCGGGTCCCCGCCGACAGCGGTGGAGCGAAGGACACCTCGGTCTAGTCCGACCGCGCGACAAATAACCTCGAAGTGGCGGGGCGGGATCTTCCCGCCCCGCCACTTCACGTTCCAAGCCAATGCCACTACGACCGCGGCGCGGATGCTGACATTAGTTTCCATTTTGTGCATGCACGAATGTTGATTGTGTCGAACGTAATGTCGGAGGCCCCTGCGAGAATTAAGGCATGAAAGACGCCACCGCTTCTCTCGCTCCGGATGAGCGGGCGATCGCGCGGTTGGATGTTTTGGTGCCGCAGTTGGCGGACGTGAGGAAGCAGATCGCGGCGCTGCAGGCGCGGGAAGCGCGGCTGTTGGCGCAGGCGGATGAGGTCGCGAATCAGTGGGCGGATGCCGGAACTTCCGTGTCCGAGGCGGACTTCGCGCATCGGTCCGTGGCCGCCGAGATCGCGGCGGTCTGGCGCGTCAGTGACCGGACGGTGCAGCACCATCTGGACGATGCGACCAGCGCTCGTCAAGAACTTTCCCGGGACGCTGGCATCGCTGTCGGCGGGGAAGATCTCTCGGTTCCAAGCGAAGATCATCGCGGACGCCGGCGCTCGGATCGAGCGTCCGGAACTGCGGGCCGAGTACGAGGATTCGATCCTCCCCTACGCCGAAGCCGAGTCGGCGTCACGGTTGACGCCGGTCGCGAAACGCCGGGCGGAGTGGTTCCTCGAAACCACGATCGCCGAGCGGCATGCGGTGGCCCGTGCGAAGCGGCGGGTTGCGGTGGTCGATCTGGACGATGGGATGGCGGAGGTGTCGTTCGTCACGGACGCCGTCCTCGCCCACGGTGTGTACGACCGCGTCAGCAGCATGGCCCGCGACGTCGCCGAGCGCCGAGAAGCAGGCGGATGTTGGCGAAGAGGTCACGGTCGCGGACGCCTCGACCAGATCCGGGTCGATCTTCTTGTCGACTTGCTCCTCGCGAGCGACCCCGTCGGGCATGTCGGGACCACCGACACCGGGCTCGGAGCGATCCGCGCCACCGTTCAGGTCACCGTCCCGGTCCTCACGCTCCTCGACGACAGAGTTGCGGATCCGTTCGAGGCGGTCACGCTCGGTGGGTTCGGTCCGATCGACGCGGACACCGCCCGAAGGCTTGCCGCCACCGCACCCGGATGGGACCGGATCCTCACACACCCGATCTCCGGCGCTGTCCTCGGAGTCGATCGGTACCAGCCGTCGAAGGAAATGCGCCGACACCTTCAAGTCCGGGATCAGCATTGCCGATTTCCGGGGTGTCGCATGTCAACCCGAAGATCGGACGCCGATCACACCATCGATTTCCAATTCGGCGGGCCAACGGAGGTCTCGAATCTCGCCCATTTGTGTCGACGGCACCACACTCTGAAACATCAAACGCCTTGGTCCGTGGTGCAGAAATCTGGCGGCGTTCTCGAATGGACGAGTCCGACGGGACGGGTCTACCCCGACCATCCGAGCAGCGGCGTCCACTTCTCCATCGACGCCGAATTCGACCCCGCACCCTTCTGAGTCGGTGCGCGAGAGGACGCTGCCTTGCGCGCCCGTTTTCGTCCAGCGAAGACGCCGGCTAACGTGCCTCGAGTGCGCACGACGCTAGCCTCGGCGCCGAGCAGTCGCCATCCCAGTCGGTTTGCGGCATCCTGATCGAACGTCGCGGCCCCACGACTGTCGCGGGATGCGACCTAGCGGCCGCCCTCGGTACGGGCGAGTTCAGACTTCCACTCCCGGTAGGACTCCTCGGTGCGGCCACGACGCCAGTATCCCGAGATCGACACGTCGGCACGCGGGAGACCTCGCTCGGTGAACAGCAGGGGACGGATGCCGTGCATCACCTCTTGCGCTTCACCATGAACGAATGCGTGCACACGCCCTTCGGGCCACTCGAGGTCGCGCACCGCGGCCAGGAGCAGACCATCGGAGGATTCGCCGTTGCGGTAGAGCCACTGCACCTCGACCCCGGCGGGCGTGGCGAGAACAGCCTCGTCGCCGGGCGCGTCGACGAGAAGAATCACTCGGCCGCGGGCATCCGCTGCGAGGTCGTCGATGGCCGCAATGATCGCGGGGAGCGCGGACTCATCACCGACGAGGAGATGCCAATCCGCCTCGGGGTCGGGGCGATACCCACCGCCCGGGCCGTTCGCGAGGAGTGTGTCACCGGGTTCTGCGCTCGCCGCCCAGGGTCCCGCAACCCCCTCATCGCCATGGACCACGAAGTCGATGGCGAGTGTTCCGGCCGCGGCATCCGGAAACAGCGCCGTATAGGTGCGCACGGTAGGCATGTCTTCGGGCGGGAGCACTCCGCGGAGCGCGCGGACGTCGAGGGGTTCGGGGTAGGTGACGCCGGGCTTCAAGAAGACGAGCTTCACGTAGCGATCGGTGGCAACGCTGTCCGCGAATGCAGAAAGGTCGTCGGTGCGAAAGTGGATGCGCCGCACCGCGGGGGTTGTCCACGTCGCGTGGGTCACGGTCAGAGTGGTTGTCATGCTGAATCCTTGCCGGCGCGGGGTTCGCACCGCTTACGACGCGGCGCCGAGCGCTCCGTCCATTCTCGCAGGGCGGTGGGACCGGCCTACATCCACTTGCGACCGAGCGCATCGCGTAACTCTGCGACCTCGGGGGAGTAGGCATCAAGCCTGTCCATCGATCCGCGACGTGCGATCGAGTCGGGAAACGGAAGGTGAACCAATACAGATCACTCGCCCGTCGTCAATGGCCTCACGAAATTCCCACGGCGCGGTGAGACTTGCCGTTGCCGAGCCGGCGAACTGCCGAGCTCGCAACAGCCGATTTCGACGAAGGAGTGTGGGTAATGGGTGCACGATTCGGGTACACGCTGATGACCGAACAGAGTGGCGCGCGTCAGCTCGTCGACTACGCGGTCCGGGCTGAGGCGGCAGGCTTCGACTTCGAGGTGTCGAGCGACCACTTCAGCCCGTGGCTGACCAGCCAGGGGCACGCTCCCTACGCGTGGACTCTGCTCGGTGCCGTCGCGCAGGCGACGTCGAAGGTCGAGTTGATGACCTATGTCACCTGCCCGACCATGCGCTACCACCCAGCTGTGGTGGCGCAGAGTTCGGCAACGCTGCAGATCCTCGCCGAGGGCCGCTTCACGCTCGGGCTCGGCTCGGGCGAGAACCTCAACGAGCACGTCGTCGGACAGGGCTGGCCGTCGGTGCAGGTGCGCCAGGACATGCTCGAAGAGGCCATTCACATCATCCGCGAGTTGCACACTGGCGAACTCGTGACGTGGGGCGGTGAGCACTTCCGGGTGGACTCCGCACGCATCTGGGATGTGCCCGACGAGGGCGTCGACCTCGCGCTGGCCGTATCGGGTGACAGCTCGATTGAACGATTCGCACCGCTGGGAGATCACTTGGTCGCCGTCGAACCGGATGCCGACCTCGTTGCGGATTGGGACAAGGCCCACGGCGCGGGATCGCGCAAGATCGGCCAGATCCCCATCTCGTGGGATCCCGATGAGAAGACCGCGATCGAACGCGCGCACGATCAGTTCCGCTGGTTCGGCGGTGGCTGGGCGGTCAACGCCGATCTGCCGACGCCGGCCGGCTTCGAGGGTGCGAGCCAATTCGTGCGGCCCGAGGATGTCGCAGAAGCCATCCCGTGCGGACCCGATCTCGACAAGATCGCGGAGGCGGTGAAGAAGTACGTCGACGCAGGATTCACCGACGTCGCGGTGGTGCAGGTGGGCGACGAAGGTCAGGGCCGATTCCTCGATGAGGCCGCAGAACCGCTGCTGAAGAAGCTCCGCGCGCTCTGACAGCGAAAAAGGTGGCGGGGACCGATTCGGTCCCCGCCACCTTCATGTTCAGGTCTTTACTTGAAGACGTCCTTGACGTCTTCGCCGACCTTCTTGACCTTGGCCTCAGCCTGGTCCTTGTCGCCTTCAGCTTCGAGGCGCTCGTTGTCCGTCGCCTTGCCGGTGGCTTCCTTGACCTTGCCGGTGGCGTCCTGAGCAGCGTTCTTGATCTTGTCGTCCAAACCCATAATGGTGTCCTTTCGTCTGATCGCGGCACGGCGAGTGCGCGCGAACTCAGAGTCCATCTCACACCGGGGATTCACTTCGGTACAGGGGGTTGACATGGGTTCGAAGCGGTGTCATTGTGCGGCGTCCGCGTCTCATCCGATGCGGGTGTCTCCCGGTGGAGATATCCGCAACCAGCGGAAACCGTAGGCGGGCAATTCGATGTCGAGTCTTCCGTGCGGGGCGAGGGGGAGTCGCTCCGGGCCGTGCAGATCGAGAAGCACAGTGTCGTCTTCGACCTTTCCGATCTTCACCGTCATCCGGACCGGCACCTCGGTGAAGTTGTGGAGGGCGACCATGCGTCCGACATCCGCGCTGACTTCGTGGGCGAGGACGCCGGTACCGTCGTGATCGAGAATTCGCAACGTGCCCCATCCGATCTCCGGCGACGACCGGTAGCGCGACATCAGCTGTCGGATGAACTGAAGGAGGGACCCGTCGGTATTGCGTTGCTGCTGGACATTGACGTGGTCGGGTGCGTAGCCGTCGCCGGGGATCGGCGCGACGAGCCTGCCCGGCGCGACGCGTGAGAAGCCGCCGTTCTTGCCGTCGGTCCACTGCATCGGCGTGCGCACAGATTCGCGCCCAGCGACCTCGATGTTCTCGCCCATGCCGATTTCCTCGCCATAGAAGAGGACCGGTGTGCCGGGCAGAGAGAACATCAGGCTGTAGACCATCCGGATGCGTCGCGGGTCGCCGCCGAGCATCGGTGGCAGTCGCCGGGTGATACCCCGGTCGTACACGCGCTGCGCCTCGTTGGGTGCGAACGTTTCGAAGACCTCTTGCTTCTCGGCGTCCGTGAGCTTGTCGAGGGTGAGTTCGTCGTGGTTGCGGACGAAGTTGGCCCACCCTGCCTCTGGCGGGATCGGCGGGCGGGAGCTGAGGGCCTTGATCAAAGGAGTCGGATCGCTTCGTGACAGCGAAAGGTAGAGCGCCTGCATCGAGTTGAAGTCGAACTGGAGGTCGAGTTCACCACCTCGCTCGCCTCCGAAGAATTGCACCTGCTGCGTGAAAGGGAGGTTCACTTCGCCCAACATGGCGGCGTCGCCGGCTCGCCGCTGGAGGAAACGCTTGAGGTCTCGCAGCACCTCGTGCGGATCGCCGATATCCACACCGTCCGGGGGCTCGATGAAGAAGGGCACGGCGTCGATCCGGAACCCGGCCACCCCGAGCGCCAGCCAGAAGCCGATCGTCTTCGCGATTTCGTCCCGCACGAGCGGATTGGCGACGTTGAGGTCGGGCTGGTGCTTGTAGAAGACATGCTGGAAGTACTGATCGGTGCGCTCGTCGTACTCCCACACGCTGGCCTCCTCGCCGGGAAAGACGGTGGGCTGTTCCTTCTTCGGCGGCTCATCGCGCCAGACATAGAAGTCGCGGAAGGGCGAGGTCCTGCTGCGGCGTGCGCTGACGAACCACGGGTGTTTGTCGGACGTGTGATTCACGACGAGGTCCACGATCACCCGCATTCCGCGATCGGCGGCCGTCCGGATCATCTCGACGAAGTCGCCGTGGTTGCCCAGTCGAGGATCGATACCGTAGAAATCGCTGATGTCGTAGCCGTCGTCCCGATCCGGGCTCGAATAGAACGGCATGAGCCACAGGCATGTCACGCCGAGGTCGGCGAGGTAGTCGATGCGCCGGGCGAGCCCAGCGAAGTCACCCACGCCGTCGTCGTTCCCGTCCATATAGGTCTCGACGTCAAGGCAGTAGATGACGGCGGTCTTCCACCACAGGTCACCGGTATCGGAGATCTTCATCATGCGAGTCTGGGGTGGGGCTGATCGTGGGGCAACCCCTTGCGCGCGCCGAAGACCGCATCACCGCGCGGAGCCGGCGATCTTTACGGGCCGCCCATCCAGTGGTCGATGCGGTGGACATCGGGCGAAAATCCATGGCTCACGCCGTACAGCACCGCCTGCGTCCGTGACGTGGCACCGATCTTGCGGTACACCGACCGGATGTAGCTCTTCACTGTGTTCGGGCTGAGGTAGGTCAGGCGCGCTACCTCGGCGTTGCTCTTTCCCTGGGTGATGAGGGCGAGAATCTCCGACTCGCGGTCGGTGATGCCCTCGATCTTGCCCGGCCAGTTCAGCCCCGGGGCGCTGGGAGCACGCCGTCGCGGGTCGCTGAACACCGTCTCGCCGGAGACCACCGTTTCGATCGCCGAGACGAGCTCGGATGCGTTCAGCGTCTTGGAGAGGTAGCCGTGGACGCCCATGCGCTTGGCCGACTCCACGAGTTCGGGCTGGAAATTCCACGTGTAGATGGCGACGTGGCGGGCGCGCGGGTTCGCGACGAGCGCCGAGATCTCGTCGTGATCGGACTCCGGCTGCGCGAATGAGTCGTAGAGGACGATGTCGACGGTGTCGGACACGGGGCGGTTGGCGTCGATCTCGGCGACCACCACCCGGTCGCGATACTCATCGAACATGTGCGCCACCCCCTTGAGGACGACGTCGTAGTCATCGACTAACGCCACGGTGATGGGGCGGCGATGCTTCGTGGTCACGCTTTGTATCATTTCACCCTCAGGGGTGTGTCGCCACACCCGGAGGGGTGATTGACTCGAGATTATTCTGTACAACATCTGTACCCCCGGACCGTGCTCACACCCTCGAGCACGTTCCACCCACACCAACAAGGAGTCACCATGGGCATTCTCGGCACCATCATCGGCCTCATCGTCATCGGCATCATCGCCGGCGCCGTTGCACGCCTGATCATCCCCGGCAAGCAGAGCATGGGCATCCTTCTGACGATCGTGCTCGGCATCATCGGCTCGTTCGTCGGCGGCTTCCTCGGCTACCTGATCTTCAACAAGGATCTTGCGGAAGGCTTCTTCCAGCCTTCCGGCATCATCGGATCCATCATCGGCGCGGTCATCGTGCTCGGCATCTACGTAGCAGTGAAGGGTCGCGGCTCCCGCGTCTGATCGATCGGATGACGCCGGGGGCGTAGGCTCGACCGCTATGGCCCTCGGCGCGACGATCCACACGTTCACCGTGCAATTGGCCGATGTCGACCGCGGCGTCTATGAAGAACTGGCGCTGCGCGTCGCGCGGCATCCGTCTGAGACCGAGGCCTACATGGTGACGAGGCTGCTCGCCTATTGCCTCGAATTCGAAGAGGGCATCGCCTTCAGTGAGGGCATCTCTTCTACCGACGAACCTGCCGTGCTCGTGCGTGATCTGACGGGTCAGGTGACAGCCTGGATCGAAGTGGGGGCGCCGGATGCCGCGCGCCTCCACTTCGGCAGCAAGCTCGCCGATCGCGCGGTCGTCTACACCCACCGCGACCCCGTGAAGGTGCGCGCTGCGTGGGACGGCAAGCGCATCCACCAATCGGACGCGATCGCGCTGTACAGCTTCGACTCCGGCTTCATCGACTCGGTCGTCCCGGCGCTCGAGCGACGCAACACCATGACGGTGTCGATCACCGAGCGCGAGCTCTACCTCGACCTCAACGGCACCTCGGTGAGCTCCCCGATCCACGAGCTGCGCATCGCCTGACGCTGTGCTGCGGGCGCGCGTGGTCTTGGCGGCGCTTGCCGGTGCTTCGCCCGTCGCTTGCGCGTGGTGCGAGGCACGATGATTGCGCGCACGCGACGGATGAGTCCGGCTCGCGGCTCGCACCGTTGGTTCGCCCGTCGCTCCGGCGCAGTCCACGTCAGTCACACCGTGCGGATGCGACGGATGAAGCGCGCGTCGATCTCACAGCAGCCCGATCAGGATGCCGCCCGCGGCGCCCACGACAACCACCGCCCACGGCGGAACGCGCCACGACGTCAGCAGGACGAAGCACACGAGGGCCAGCCCGAACGTCGCCGGGCCGTCGATCGCGGTGACGAACACCGGATCGTAGAGCGCGGCCGCGAGGATTCCCACGACGGCGGCGTTCGCGCCGCGGATCAGCGCCTGTGCCGACGGCAGGTGCCGGAAGGTGTTCCAGAACGGCAGGACTCCGACGAGGACCAGAAAGCCCGGCACGAACACCGCGACCAGGGCGAGGGCTGCGGTCAGCAGACCGGCGGCGCCGGGAGCGGCGAGCGCGCCGAGATACGCGGCGAAGGTGAACAGCGGACCGGGCATGGCTTGCGCGACACCGTAGCCGGCGAGGAACTCCTCGGGCGAGACCCAGCCTCCGGCGACGACTTCGGCCTCGAGGAGCGGGAGCACCACATGTCCTCCGCCGAACACGAGCGCGCCCGCGCGGTAGAAGCCGTCGGCGACATCCAACGCGGTGCTGTGCAGAGAACTGGCCGCGATCGGCAGGCCGATCAGCAGCGCGGCGAACAGGCCGAGGCATATCCACCCCACCCGCCGCGACACCGGGAAGGCGAGCGTCGTCCCCTCCACCGCGACCCCGGTGCGACACAGCGCCAGGCCGGCGATAGCGCCGAGGAGAATCGCGGCGACCTGACCGAGTGAATTCGCGAAGACGAGGACGATCAGTGCCGCCCCGACCGCGATCGCCGCGCGCCGCGCATCCGGAGTCAAAGTGCGGGCCATCCCCCAGACGGCCTGGGCGACGATGGCGACGGCGACCACCTTCAGTCCGACCAGGATGCCGCTGCCGATGAGGTTGTCGAACAGCGAAGCGCCGTAGGCGAATGCGACCATCAGGATCGCGGAGGGCAGCGTGAAAGCGAGCCAGGCGGCGAGGGCGCCGCGCGGGCCGGCTCGAAGGAGTCCGAGGGTGAATCCGACTTGGCTCGACGCGGGCCCGGGCAGGAATTGGCTCAGCGCGACGATCTCGCCGTACTCCTCATCGCTCACCCATCGCCGACGGGCGACCAGGTCGTCGCGGAAGTAACCGAGATGAGCGATCGGACCGCCGAACGAAGTGACACCGAGCACGAGAAAGGCGCGGAAAACCTCTCTGGCCGTACCAGGGGTCTCGACTCTGCTCCGGCTTTCACGCGGCACGCCTTCACGCTATCGCCCTCATTCGCCCGAGTCCCGACCCGCGAAGGGTCGCGATCTCTCGTATTGCGGGCGGCCAACACCGCCGTTCGCGACCCCTCGTGGGCCGGACGGCGACTATGCACTGCGATGTGCAGAAGAAGTCCTTGACACGCATTCCGCTCGCGTCGTAATCTACAACCAAATGGTTGTAGATACTGAACTCTCCGATGCTGAGGTGGACCGGCTCTTCCGGGCCCTCGCCGATGCGACGCGACGCGACATCGTTCGCCGAACGGTCGGAGGGGAAGCGACGGTCTCCGAGCTCGCCGCCTCCTACGACATGTCATTCGCCGCGGTACAGAAGCACGTGGCCGTCCTGGAGGGAGCGGGTCTGGTGACCAAGCATCCTCGTGGCCGCGAGCGCATCGTCCGCGGCAACCTCGAGGCGATCCGGCGGGCGCAGGCTCTGCTCGACCGCTACGAGCAGATCTGGCGATCGCGTATCGACAGGCTCGATGCGCTGCTCGCCGAAGACCCCGAAGACCCCCAATACACCGAACGCACCCAACCCGGCTCCTGAGCCGGCCCATCAGAAAGGCCCCGTCATGCCCATCACCTCCGTCGTCAAGGACACTGACGCGCTCACCATGGCCGTCACTGCCGACTTCCCCGCCAGCGTCGAGCGACTCTGGAACGCGTACACCGACCCGCGCCAGATCGAGAGGTTCTGGGGCCCGCCCTCGTGGCCGGCAACGTTCTATCGCCACGACGTGACTGTCGGCGGACGCTCCGAATACACGATGACCGGCCCCGAGGGCGAACGATCCACCGCGTTCTGGGAGTTTCTCGCCGTGGATCCCGGCCGCAGCTTCGAGGTGCTTGATGGATTCTCCGCCGACAATGACAGCGAAAACGCCGGCATGCCGAGCGTCCGGATGGTCTTCGTCTTCGAGGAGACGGATGCCGGGTCCCGCCTCGTCACCACGACGCACTTCCCCTCGCTCGAAGCCCTCGAGCAGCTGCTCGGCGTGGGTATGGAAGAGGGAATGCGCGAAGCGATGGGACAGATCGACGACGTGCTCGCCGACCTTGCATCCTTCTCCGCCGAACTGCCGGTCCACGCGCAACTCCTCGACGACACGCACGTGCGCGTCTCGCGCACGATCCGCGGGTCCGTTGAGCAGGTCTGGCGCGCACACCACGAGCCCGAGCTGATGAAGCGGTGGCTGCTCGGTCCGGACGGCTGGGAGATGACGGTCTGCGAAGTCGCCGCCGCCGTCGGCGATGGATATCGCACCGAGTGGGCGCCGATCGCGGGCGGCGCGGCCGATGGCGCGCAGGGATTCGGCTTCGTGGGCGAACTCCTCGAGTCGAACGCCCCCTACCGCGAAGTGACGACCGAGAACATGATCGGCATGGAAGGGCCGGGCACTGTCAACGAGCTCACCCTGACCCCGGTCGAGGGCGGCACGCTGCTCAGCCTCGTCATCACCTACCCGAGCCTCGAACTGCGCGACATCGTTCTCGCGACGGGGATGACCGACGGAATGGAGACCAGCTACCAGCGGCTGGAGTCGGAGCTCGTCTCCGTCTGACGTTCTATCGCGGGCCTATCTGACGTCGACCACCGACTGTTGCGTCGCGTGGCGTTGAGCCGCGAGCCGCACGGGTGCGTTGAGCGCGCCGTAACCGTCGTACCCACCGCGGCGCTCGACGATCTCGAGGAAGACCCCGCCGACGGTCGGGGAATAGAAATGGATGAATTCCCCGTGTTCGTCGCGATCGTAGAAGAGGTTGAGCGAGCGCAAGGTCGCCAGCAACTCGGCATCCAACCCGAACCGCGCCGACAGGTCGTCGTAGTAGTTCGCGGGAATCGGAATCAGTCGTAGTCCGGCGTCGAGGGCACGGGACGCTGCTTCAATAGCGTCCGCACACCGGATCGCGATGTGGCGAGCGGGCAGCGGCGCTGTGGGTGGCGCCATATTGATCGGGAGGCGGACGATGCCATCGGCGGTTCGCATGACCTGACTGCGCATCAGGCCGCGCGGACCCGGTACGTCCGCCGATGCCTCCGGTTCGAGCGACAGCACGCTCGAGGCGAACAGCACAGCTTCGTCGAAGTCCTGCCATCGATAACTGAGGTTGACGTGATCGATCTCACCGGCGAGGTCGTCCGCGGCGGGTGCCACACCGCCGTCGAACTCGCCAAGCCAAGAGTCGGCGGCGGGGTTGTCGTTCCAATAGACCTCTGTGCCATCGGGTGTGGCGACCGCACGCAACTCCTGCTCTCCGGAGTAGGTGCGACGAAACGCCTTGGGCGATCCGAGTGCGATGGCACGGTCGGCAGCGGCATCCGCGTCGGCGACGGTCAGCCCCAGCGCCGTCAAGCGCGGCTCATGACCGCGCCGCTGCTCATTGAGGATGATCCGGGCGTCACCGGCTGCCCACAGGCGCACCGGCTTGCTGCGGTGCCGGCCCCGAAACGTGAATCCGAGCTGGCCGAGCATTTCGTCGAGCACCGCGAGGTCGTCGCCGGCGATCTCCACGAAGTCGATGCCCTGCGCGGGTTGTGGGTCACCGATGCGCGACGTGCTCCATCCGCACCGGGCCGACGTCCGGTCGGCCAGCCAGGTCAGCGAGCGACGAGCGTGCTCGGCGGTGCGCACCACATCGGTCTGACGAAAGGTGTCGTTGAACACTTCCAGCGAGAGCGGGCCACGATAACCCGCTCGCAGGACGTGCGCCAAGAAATCCGTCAGCGCAAAGGACCCTTCCCCCGGAAACACCCGATGGTGCCGACTCCACGAGAGGAGGTCCATCGTGAGTGCGGGCGCATCGGCGAGCTGAAGGAAGAAGATGCTCTCGCCGTCGATCGACTCGATCGCCGCAGGATCGTGACCTCGCGAAAGGATGTGGAAGCTGTCCAGGCAGATGCCGAGATTCGGCATGTCCGCCATCTGGACGATGCGCCATGCCTGCCGGTAGTCGTCGACGAAGCGGCCCCATGCCAGGGCCTCGTAGGCGATCCGGATGCCGCGTGCCGCTGCCCGCTCGGCGAGGAGTCGCAGTTGCCGTGCGGCAACCTCGTCGTCGTCGATGGTCGCCGTGGCGGCGTTGCTGCAGACGAGCAGAAGGCTGGCGCCGAGTCTTTCCATCACGTCGAACTTGGCCTCGGCGCGGCGCAGATTGTCCGCCAACGTGTCATCGTCGACACCCTCGAAGTCCCGGAACGGCTGGTACATCTCGATGGAGAGTCCCAGCCGATCGCACAGGGCACGGATCTCCTCGGGCGACTCGTATGCGGCCTGGAGGTCGGCATCCATGATCTCGACACCGTCGAAGCCCGCATCGGCACACGCGTGCAATTTCTCGACGAGACCACCCGACAGGCATACCGTCGCGATAGAGGTCCTCATTTCGCGAATGTACCATCCCGTACATTCCTCGTCCAGGCAGTTGCACGCCGCGGAGGCAGCCGCAATGCATCGAGCGACTCACTAGGGTGAGAGCCGTGACCGAACCCGTCGTCCGCACGCGTGACAAGGAGCGGACGCGCGCGGAGCTGCTCGAAGTGGCCACGGTCGCGTTTGCCGAGTCGGGCTACAGCGGCACCCGCGTGGACGAGATCGCAGATCGCACGCGCACGACGAAGCGGATGATCTACTACTACTTCGGCAGCAAAGAGCAGCTGTACCTTGCCGTCCTGGAGAGGTCGTACCGGGGCATCCGTGAGGCCGAAGGCGCCCTCAATGTCGGTGACCTCTCACCCGTCGAGGCCGTGCGGCGGATCGCGGAACTCACCTACGACCACCACTTGAACCACAGCGCGTTCATCCGGCTCGTGTCGATCGAGAACATCCATCGTGGCGAGTTCATCCGACGGCTCGAATCGCTCCGCGACCTCAACCAGCCGGCCCTGGGGCTGCTCGATGGAGTGCTGACCCGAGGACGGGAAGCGGGTGCCTTCCGGGGCGATGTCGACGCGCTCGATGTGCACCTCGTGATCAGCTCGTACTGCTTCTTCCAGGTGGCGAACCAATACACGTTCGGCTACATCTTCGATCGAGATCTCATGGCACCCGATCGTCGCGATCACCTGCGCTCGATGATCGGCGATGTGGTTGTCGGGTGGCTGACTGACATGCCCGCTGGGCGTTCGTCCGACTGATTCGCCCTCGGCGTCGGTCAGTCCTCCGGGTACTGGAAAAGGTCATCGAGGCCGACGCCGAACTCGCGTGAGAGTTGGAAGGCGAGTTCGAGGGTGGGCGAGTATCTGCCCTGCTCGATCGCGATGAGGGTCTGGCGGGTCACGCCGATGCGTTTCGCGAGCTCCGCTTGCGTCATGCCCGACTGCTCGCGCACCGCGCGGATCGTGTTGGTGACGCGGGTCGGCTTCACCATCAGACGAGACCTCGCCGGTAGGCGATCACACTCGCGACGCCGCCGATCACCGCCGACAGGAAGAAGCCGAAGAACATCGTGTTGGCTATCCAGAACCAGTCGGCCTCGATCGCGCAGAGCGCGATCACGCCGAGTCCCGCGATCACCATGAAGGCCTGCCCGACGCGGCCGCCCAGGTGCGCGATGTCGCGGTCGCGCTGGTCGGACTTGCCCACCCCCTCGGGATCGCGCATGCCGGCGACGAGCCCCCACAGGATGCTCACGACGATGGATGCCACGATGCTGCCGCCGATCGTCCACAGCATGATCGGCCACCAGTCGACATCGGTCAGTGGCCCGCCCGCTGCCTGCTGCAGTACGACGATCACGTAGATCGCGATGCCGACGACACTCACAATCAGCCCTACCCAGGTGTTGCGTTCTTCGTAGACCACGACGAGCTCCAATGTCAGGTTTTCTTTACATGGAGACGGTACGCCGGGCCGCTGCCGTGTGTCAAGAATTATTTACACTCCATGGAAACTGGACCGGAAATATGCTCATCTCGCGGGCTGTGCAATGGGATACTGAGCCGACCCGGCGAAGGCACATGACCCTCGGCCGACGATGCTGATCGATGGGATGATCGTGGACGTTGAGATTGGCGCGAATTTCTGGTGGACGTTCGCATTCCTCGTGGACCTGGCGATCAAGATCGCCGCGCTGATCATCTTGCCGAGGAACCGCAAGCCCACCGCGGCCATGGCGTGGCTGCTCGCGATCTTCCTCATCCCGTACGTCGGCGTCCTGCTGTTCCTGCTCATCGGCAGCCTTCAACTGCCCAAGAAGCAACGTGAAGAGCAGGCCAGCATCGACCGCATCATCAAAGACACCGCCGCGGCCACCGGCCTCGGTGTGACCGATCCCTCGTGGCCCCGCTGGTTCTCGCGAGTCGTCGAGCAGAACGCCGCGCTCACCGGACTGCCGGCCACCCACGGCAACTCCGCTGAATTGTTCAGCGACTACCAGGGGTCGATCGATGCCATGGCGGCCGAGATCGCGACGGCGAAGAATTACGTCCACGTCGAGTTCTTCATCGTCTCGTGGGACGACACGACCCGCGGATTCTTCGCGGCAATGGAGGCCGCCGTGGCACGGGGCGTCACCGTCCGCCTCCTGGCCGATCACATCTCATCGGTTCGCGCCGTCGGCCACAAGGAGACGTTCGCGGAGCTCGACCGCATCGGCGTGAAGTGGGCGTGGATGCTCCCGGTCATGCCGTTCAAGGGAAAGTGGCAGCGCCCCGACATGCGCAACCACCGCAAGATCGTCGTCGTTGACGGGCGTACCGCCTTCGTCGGATCGCAGAACCTCATCGATCGCACCTACAACACCCCGAAGAACCTCAAGCGCGGCCTCAAATGGCAGGAGCTCGTCTCTCGCGTGACGGGTCCGACGGTGGCAGCGGTCGACGCCGTGTTCCTCTCGGACTGGCTGATGGAGACCGACGAGAAGCTCACCGAGCAGGTCCCCGTGCAAGATGTCCAGGTCACCACCGGTCCTGATGCGCTGACGTGCCAGATCGTGCCGAGTGGCCCGGGATACACGACCGAGAACAACCTCCGGATGTTCCTCACCCTCATCTACGGCGCGACCGAGAAGGTCATTCTCACGAGCCCGTACTTCGTGCCGGACGAAGCGATGATCTACGCGATCACGACGGCGTGCCAGCGCGGTTTGGACGTCCAGCTGTTCGTCTCGGAGGAGGGTGACCAGGGGCTCGTCTTCCACGCTCAGCGTTCCTACTACGAGGTGCTCCTGAAAGCAGGCGTCCGGATCTTCCAGTACCCGGCGCCGTACATCCTCCACTCCAAGCACTTCTCCATCGATGACGACATCGCCGTGATCGGGTCCAGCAACATGGACATCCGCTCCTTCAGCCTCAATAAGGAGGTCATGATGCTCGTGCGCGGCGAATCCTTCGTTGCCAAGATGCGCGCCGTCGAGAAGCATTACCGCGATATCGGGCGTGAACTGACCCTCGAGGAATGGCAGAAAGAGCCTCTCAAGTCGACCTTCCTCGACGGTTTGGCACGTCTCACGTCGGCTCTGAACTGACAACGAGCGACGACGTCCACTCGTCGGTCAGCTACGGGGCATTACCCTGAAGCGTGACCACTACCGAATCATCCGCCCACGACGCGGCGTCCGACGAGCCCGCTGCGCTCACTTTCGCCGACCTCGGGCTGGACGGCCCCGTGCTCAAAGCACTGGGTGACGTCGGATACGAAACCCCTTCCGGCATCCAGGCTGCGACCATCCCGACCCTTCTCGGCGGGAAGGATGTCGTCGGCATGGCCCAGACCGGCACGGGCAAGACCGCCGCGTTCGCGCTGCCGATCCTCCAGCGCCTCGACGTCTCGCAGAAGACCCCGCAGGCACTCGTGCTGGCGCCCACGCGCGAGTTGGCGCTCCAGGTCTGTGAGGCGTTCGAGAAGTATGCCGGGCGGATGCACGGCGTGCACGTGCTCCCCGTCTACGGCGGCCAGGGATACGGGGTGCAGCTGTCCGCACTCCGTCGCGGCGTGCACATCGTCGTCGGAACGCCCGGCCGCATCATGGACCACCTTGAAAAGGGAACCCTCGACCTCAGCCACCTGAAGTTCCTGGTGCTCGACGAGGCCGACGAGATGCTCCAGATGGGCTTCGCGGAAGACGTCGAGACGATCCTCGCCGACACTCCCGCTGACAAGCAGGTCGCCCTCTTCTCAGCGACGATGCCCGCCGCGATCCGGCGCATGTCGCAGAAGTACCTCAACGATCCCGAAGAGATCAGTGTCAAGGGCAAGACGCAGACGTCCTCCACGATCACCCAGCGCTACCTCGTGGTCTCGTTCCAGCAGAAGGTCGATGCCCTCACCCGCATCCTCGAGGTCGAGAACTTCGAGGGGATGATCATCTTCGTTCGCACGAAGAGCATCACCGAGGAGCTCGCCGAGAAGCTCCGCGCACGCGGCTATTCCGCCGCGGCGATCAGTGGTGATGTGGCTCAGCCGCAGCGCGAGCGAACCGTGAACCAGCTGAAGTCGGGCAAGCTCGACATTCTGGTGGCCACCGATGTCGCCGCACGCGGTCTCGACGTCGAACGCATCAGCCACGTCATCAACTTCGACATCCCGACCGACAGTGAGCCCTATGTGCACCGCATCGGCCGCACGGGCCGCGCGGGTCGATCGGGCGATGCCATCAGCTTCGTCACCCCGCGCGAGCGTGGGCTGCTGACGCGCATCGAGAAGGCGACGCGTCAGCCGATCACCCAGATGCACTTGCCCAGTGTCGACGACGTCAACGTCACGCGTCTCGCCCGCTTCGATGACAGCATCACCGCGGCACTGGCTCAGACCAGCCGAATCGAGAAGTTCCGCGACATCATCGCGCACTATGTTCGCAGCCACGACGTCCCCGAAGCGGATGTCGCGGCAGCGCTCGCCGTCGTCGCGCAGGGCGAGTCGCCCTTGCTGCTCGATGCCGAGACCGAGCGTGCCGCGCGCAACGAGAAGTTCGACCGCGATCGCGACGACCGTGATTCGCGCGGCAGCAGCGGCCGTGATCGTGATGACCGGAGTGATCGAGCTCAGCGTCCCCGGCGCACGGGCGGCAAGGCGATGACGAAGTATCGCATCGCCGTCGGCAAGCGCCACCGCGTCGAGCCGCGTCAGATCGTCGGCGCCCTCGCGAACGAAGGCGGTCTGCAGCGCGACGACTTCGGGGCCATCCAGATCTATCCGGAGTTCTCGCTCGTCGAACTGCCCGCCGACATGCCGGGCGACGTGCTCGATCGCCTCTCCGGGACGCGGATCTCCGGACAGCTCATCCAGATGCGACCGGATGCCGGTGCGCCCGGCCGGCGCGGCGACTTCTCGCCTCGCGACGACCGGCCGGCGCGCAAGCCGCGTCACAAGGACTGATTCGCCGAAGCGCACTCTTGCGGACGTCCTGACCGGACGTCCGCAGGAGATCAGCTCTTCGCCGGGGTGCGGTTCTCCGCGCTGACCATCCAGGAGAGCTGCTCGAGGCGCTCGAGCACCGCATGGAGGATGTCGGCGCTCGTCGGGTCTTCTTCATCGACCTCATCGTGAACCTCGCGGCAGGTGGAGACGACGCCATCGAGGCGCTCGGTGATCAGATCGACCACTTCGCTGGTGTCGACCTCGCCCTGGGGGAACTCCGGAAGGGTCGTCGTCTCGGCCACCAGGTCGCTCCGCCCATCAGGCAGCGCGTGCAAAGCGCGCATCCGCTCGGCGACGGTGTCGGAGAATTCTCGAGCGGCGTCGATGATCTCGTCGAGTTGAAGGTGCGTGTCGCGGAAGTTGCGGCCCACGACGTTCCAGTGGGCCTGCTTGCCCTGGAGTGAGAGCTCGATGAGGTCGACAAGCACTTTCTGCAGGTTGTCGCTGAGCGTGGCGCTGGCCGTGAAGCCACTTTCGGCGTTCTGCTCCTTGGTGAGCTCCGCACCGGAGCCGCCTTTCGCTGGGCGGCGGCGGTTCTTCGTGGCGGGTGCGGACTTCTTCGTGGTGGCGGCGTTGGCCATGTCGAGATCTCCTTTTTCTTCGACGATAAGAGCACCCCCTGGGGTGTGGCAAAGGTCTTGCCAGCACTGCAGAGTGGTGATATCAGCATGCATCTCGTGTGGATAATTGCTAGCTAAACTAGCGATATTGTTGATCGCACCACCCAACATCAGGAGCAGTCATGGGCAGCTTGTACTACGCGAACTTCGGCGATCCCATCGAGATCCCCGACCGGTTGCTCGCGCATCTGAAAGTCGTCATCGCGACCAAGCTTCGCCGCGGCGAGAGCTTCACGCTGTCATGGCGGAACCTTCCTTCTGAGGGCGGACGCAGCACGCTGTGGCTTCAGCCGGCGATCCCACTGCGGTTCCTGTTCGACGGGGATGAGGCCGAGATTCTCAATCCTGCGTTCATGCGCGAACTCGCGGCATCCGCGAACTCCTCCGGCGGTTTGGCCGTCGCGCTCGATCAGGAGATCCCCGAGGTCGAAGAGAGTCGAGTCAGTCGAATGGTCCCCGCCAGCGCGTGACAGTTATTGTGGGCTGACGAGACTAAGCTCACAGTTGTGGGCAGATTCATTTACGACACTATGGGCAATGCCGTCGAACTCGACGACCGTACGCTGGCTCATCTGCGCATTGTCGTGATGAACAAACTCCGTCGCTCGGAGCCGTTCATGTTCGACGTCGACCTCCCGCACGGTGAGCGGCGCAGCTTTTGGATCCACCCGTCCGTACCGCTGCAATTTCACTTCTCTGGGAGTCGCCCGCCGCGGATCAACCGTGCGTGGATCGAAGAGCTCATGCAGAGCGCGAGCGGACCGGCAGGACTTTCCGTTGTTCCTGAACCGCTCGAAGAAGCCCCTATCGAGGTGGGCTGACCTCGTCGGAGGAATCCGCGCTGACCGCCTCGTTCGTGTCTGCACACGGGTCGGTGATCTCTGTCGTCGTGCTGAAATGGTCGGCGACCAGCATGATGCCGCCTGACGAGTTCGCGGAGTTCGCGAGTTCCTCGACCCACTCCCTGCTGAGAATGGCCGGCTCGGGGTCTTCGAAGACGAAGCGCAAGGGAATAGACGGGTGCAGCCAGATCGTGCTGCGGCCCCGAGGCTGATCTTCTGGGTGGCGCCATGAGACGGTGAAGCTCTCGTCGCGCCGCAGTTTCGTCGCGATGACGACCTTCAGATGCGCCAGCGCGAGATCCTCGATCTCAATCGCTGTCGCTGACCCTCCGTAATAAATGGTGCCCACAGGGTAACTGTAACCCGCATGTGCCCGTTCCCCCGTGCCTTGGTCGGCGGTAATTGTCAAGGGGGTGTGCGCACGTATCCGGCGGGCCAGAGTGGAAGCAGCGACCAGGAGGTGCCTGTTGCGACCACGACCCGATGACGATCCCGAAATGATCGCTATCTCCGACAGCGAAGAGGATCTCTTCGCTCAATTGCCCGCGTACGACGTCGTCCACGGAGAGTTACTCCCGCGACCTCATCGGTCGCGAATGAGTTAGAGCCGAGTCCACGCCTCGGTGAGCACGCTGCGGAGAATCTGCTCGATCTCGTTGAACTCGCTCGGGCCGATCGTCAATGGCGGAGCCAGTTGGATCACGGGGTCGCCCCGGTCATCGGCGCGGCAGTACAGGCCCGCGTCGAACAGCGCTTTTGAAAGGAAGCCGCGGAGGAGGCGCTCGGACTCATCGTCGTCGAACGTCTCCTTCGTTGCCTTGTCCTTGACCAGTTCGATGCCGAAGAAGTAGCCGTCTCCGCGAACGTCACCCACGATCGGGAGATCGGTCAGCTTCTCCAGCGTCGAACGGAACACGGGAGAGTTGGTGCGGACGTTCTCCAGCAGCCCCTCCTCCTCGAAGATGTCGAGATTCTCGAGTGCCACGGCTGCCGACACCGGATGCCCACCGAAGGTGTAGCCGTGGTAAAACGACGTGTCGCCGGTGCGGAAGGGCTCATAGATCTTGTCGCTGACGATGGTGCCGCCGAGCGGCGAGTACCCGCTGGTGACGGCCTTGGCGAAGGTGATCATGTCGGGCTGGAAACCGTACGCGTCGGCGCCGAACATGTGCCCGAGGCGGCCGAAGGCGCAGATGACCTCATCCGAGACCAGCAGGACGTCGTACTTGTCGCAGATCTCGCGCACCCGCTGGAAATATCCGGGCGGGGGAGGGAAGCATCCGCCCGAGTTCTGCACGGGCTCGAGGAAGACGGCGGCGACAGTGTCGGGCCCCTCGAACTGGATCATCTCTTCGATGCGGTCGGCCGCCCACACCCCGAAGGTCTCGAGGCTGTCGGTCGGCGCGCCCATTTCGGCGGCGCGGTAGAAGTTCGTGTTGGGGACGCGGAATCCGCCCGGGGTGACCGGCTCGAACATGGCCTTCATCGCCGGGATGCCGGTGATCGCCAGTGCGCCCTGAGGCGTGCCGTGATAGGCCACGGCCCGTGAGATCACCTTGTGCTTGTTCGGCTGGCCTTGCAGCTTCCAGTAGTACTTCGCCAGCTTGAAGGCGGTCTCCACGGCCTCGCCGCCGCCGGTGGAGAAGAAGACGTGGTTCAGGTCGCCGGGGGCGTAGTCGGCGATGCGGTCGGCCAGTTCGATCGCGGAGGGATGGGCATACGACCAGATCGGGAAGAACGCGAGCTCCTCTGCCTGCTTGGCGGCAGCCTGCGCGAGGCGCGTGCGGCCGTGACCGGCGGCGACGACGAAAAGCCCGGACAGGCCATCGATGTACTTCTTGCCGCGGGAATCCCAAATGTGGTGTCCCTCACCCTTGGTGATGATCGGGACGCCCTGCTCCATCGTGGACTGGCGAGAGAAGTGCATCCACAGGTGGTCTTTGGCCATCTGCTGGAGCTCGGCCTCGGTGCGCGCGGCGCGTTCGGTCGCTGTCGACATGGAGTCCTCCTCAGGAGTCTGAATCCGACGCTACCCGCCCGCACCCGGCCGTGGAGGCGCAGAATGCGGGCGGATGGTCAGGCCTTTGCGGCCTCCCCGGACGGATCGTCAGCATCCGCCCGCCGCGGTCAGCCCGCGACGGTGGCGTGCGCGCGGAGAATCTCCGTTTCGACGATGCGGGCATGGTCGACCGTGACGAGATGGTCGTCGCCGGTGAGGCGGACGCATGCCGTCGCCTCCTGATGCGCACACGACGATCCGACCCAGAGTTCGATGTCTCCCGGCTCGACGACCCGCTCGTATCGTGCGTTCGTGAACGAGAACCGCGAGGGCGGCACCTCGAACCGGACGGTCAGCTCTTCGCCCGCGGCCAGCTCGACCCGCTGGTACGCGATCAGCTGGGCAACAGGTCGCGCCACGCTTGCATAGGTGTCACGCGCGTAGAGCTGGACGACGTCGGCCCCCGCGCGAGCGCCGACGTTGCGGACCGAGACTTCTACGACCAACGTGTCGCCGGTGGGGGAGTCGGCGACGACGCGCAGATTCGTGTGTTCGAACGAGGTGTACGTCAGGCCGTGGCCGAACGGCAGCACCGGAGTGCTGTCGGCGCTCGTGACGTCGGACGGGCCACCGAGAATCGGATGCAGATACGAGAACGGCTGTGCCCCGGCTGAGCGCGGGAGCGATACGGGCAGCCTGCCGGACGGTGATGTGCGCCCCGCGATGATGGCTGCGATCGCGGAGCCGCCTTCTTCGCCGGGGAAGAACGACTGCACGACAGCTGCGGGAGCGGCATCCGCTTCGATCGCCCAGCCGATCGCATACGGACGCCCGGAAAGCACGATCATCACCACCGGGGTGCCGGTGGCGGTCAGCTCTTCGACAAGTCGGCGCTGGATGCCGGGCAGCTCGAGGTCTTCGACATCGTTGCCCTCGCCGACCGTGCCGCGTCCGAACAGGCCGGCGCGGTCGCCGACGACGACGATCGCGACGTCGGCCTCACGGGCCGCAGCCACGGCCGCACCCACGTGCGAGTCGTCATCGCCCTCGACGTCGCACCCGGCGACATGAGTGAATTGCGCACCGGGGAACTCGCCCCGTAGGGCCTCGAGCACGGAAGAGCATTCGAATCCGAGCGGGATGCCCGGGTGGTGCGCGAGCACGTGGTTCGCGAACGAATAGCAGCCCATCAGCGCCTCGGGGGAATCGGCGTTCGGGCCGATGACCGCGATGCGGTCGGGGGCACGCAGCGGGAGTGCTCCGTCGTTCGTGAGCAGCACCACGGACTGCTCGGCAAGGCGGCGCGCGACAGCACGATGCGCGGGTGAGTCGAGGTCGATGGCGGTGGGTGCGGACTCGAAAGGCTCATCGAGCAGGCCCAACGTCTCCTTCTGGGAGAGGACCCGCAAGACGGCGCGGTCCACGATGTCCTCGGGGGTGAGCCCGGCGGCCAGTCGCTCCGCGAGCGGTGCGAGATAGGCATCTCCCGTAGGCAATTCGACGTCGATGCCCGCGGCCAACGCGAGCTCGGCCGCTTCGCCGAGGTCGGCGGCCACGGCGTGCATCACGTGCAGGAAGGCGACGGCGAAGTAGTCCGAGACGACGACGCCGTCGAAGCCCCACTGTTCGCGCAGGATGTCGGTGAGGTACTCGCTCGTCGCGGCCACCGGCATCCCGTCGATCGCTGCGTAGGAATTCATCACCGACTGCGCATCACCGTCGCGCACCGCCATCTCGAACGGCGGCAACAGCACGTCGGCCAGCTCGCGGCGCCCGACGTGAACGGGAGCGTGGTTTCGTCCGGACTGCGAGGCGGAGTAGCCGACGAAGTGCTTGAGAGTGGCGTGAACCCCGGCATCCTGCAGGCCGCGCACGTACGCGGTGCCGATCGTTCCCACGACATAGGGGTCTTCGGCGATGCACTCATCGACGCGCCCCCAGCGGGGGTCGCGAATGACGTCCAGCACGGGAGCAAGGCCCTGATGGATGCCAAGCGACCTCATCGATTCGCCGATCAGCACACCCATCTCGGCCACCAGTTCGGGGTCGAAGGAGGCGCCCCACGCCAGCGGGGTCGGGAAGGTGGCGGCTTTCCAGGCGGCGAGGCCCGTGAGGCACTCCTCGTGCACGATCGCGGGGATACCGAGACGTGTCTCGGTGCGCAGTCGGCGCTGTTCCTGCCACAACCACGCGGCGCGTTCGACAGGGTCCACCGGACGCGTGCCGTAGACACGCGTGAGGTGGCCGAGGCCGTGAACGGTGGCGTCTTCGTAACGGGCGGTCGCCACCCGCTCGCCGGCCATCGGGGCGACGACCTCATCGCCCTGATCGACCCAGAACCCCACGAGCTGCGCGAGCTTCTCCTCGCGGGTCATCTGATCGAACAGGTGCGAGACCCGCGCCGACACCGCCGGCATCCTCAGCGCATTCATCCTTTGACCGCTCCTGTCAGGCCGCCGACGATGCGGCGTTCGAAAAGGCTGAAGAAGATCAGCGCCGGAATCATCGACAGGGATGTGAACGCCAGCACTTTGGCGGTGTCGACGGAGTACTGCGACGAGAACGCTTGGACGCCGAGGGGGAGAGTGAACTGTGCCTCGTTGTTCAGAATGAAGAGGGGCAGCAAGTAAGCATTCCAGCTTCCGATGAAGGCAAGGATACCGACGGTGATGACTCCTGGAACAGCGAGGGGAATCACCATCCGCCAGAAGAACGACAGCCGTCCACATCCGTCGATGTAGGCGGCCTCCTGGATCTCGTCGGGAATTGCCTTGAGGAAGGGCACGAGGATGATGATCGTGGTCGGCAACGCGAACGCGATCTGCGGAAGGATGATGCCGGGCAGGGTGTTCATCAGGCCGAGGTTGCGGATCACGATGTACAGCGGGGTGATCGCCACCGTGATCGGGAACATGAGGCCCGCAGCGAACAGTGCGTACAGGGCGCCGCGGCCCATGAAGCTGTATCGCGCGATGACGTAACTCGCCATCAACCCCAGCCCGACGGCGCCGATGGTGGTTGCGGTGGCGACGATCGTCGAGTTCAAGACCTCCGTCCAGAAGGCCCCACTGGTCAAGACGGCGACGTAGTTGTCGACATGCCATGGGCTCGGGAATCCGGCCGGGTCGACGGTGATCTGCGCGTTCGTCCGAAATCCGCCGAGGATGATGTAGAGCACGGGGCCGAGCATCAGCCCGATGACGACGAGGGCGATCAGGTAGACCGACGGAGGGCCCCACTGCAGCGTGGGGGCGTTGCGACGACGGCGACCGGTGGTGCGCGTCGTGATCAGCATGGTGCTCATGCCGCACCCTTTTCTGTGATGGCGCCCGCGGTGTCGCGTTTGAGAACGAATCGCTGGTAGACCAGCGCGACAACGAGGGAGATGAGGAAGATGACGACGGCGACGGCGTTGCCGTAGCCGAAGTTTCCGGCGTTGCGGCCGGTGGCGACCATGTAGATCGCCATGGTGTTGGTGCCTGCCACCGCGGACACGTACTGGCCCCAGATGATGTACACGAGGTCGAAGAGCTGAAGCGCGCCGATGATGGAGAGAAACGCCCAGATTCTGAACGTCGGTGCCAAGAGCGGAAGGGCGATCTGGCGCTGGATCTGCCAGTAGGACGCGCCGTCGATCGCGGCGGCTTCGTAGAGTTCCTCGGGAATCCCCTGGAGGCCGGCGAGGAAGAGAATCACCGCGAAGCCGATGTACTTCCAGGTCAGGATCGCCATCAGCGTCCAGATGGCGAGCGAGGGGTTCGAGAGCCAATCCTGGGCGAGGAAGCCGAGACCGACACCCTCCAGGAATCCGTTCACCGCGCCGTTGGTGGCGAGCATGAGGCTGAAGCCGGTTCCAACCACAACCTCGGCGATGACATACGGAACGAAGATCAGGACGCGGATGATCGACTGCCCGCGCATCCTGCGATTGAGCAGCAGTGCCAGCAGGATCGCCACCGGCCCTTGCAGGAGCAGCGACATCACGATGATGAAGCCGTTGTGACTCAGCGCCTCCTGGAAGACCGGATCGTTGAAGATCGTGACGTAGTTCTGCAGACCGACGAAATCGGTCGCCGGGCCGAACCCGGACCACTTGAAGAACCCGTAGTAGCCCGCCATGATGACGGGGAAGATCACGAAGCCGACGAAGAAGATCAGCGCCGGTCCGACGAGGATCAGAACCTCGAGCCGTCCACCCCAGCCCAGCCCGCGCCGCCGACGGGCCGGACCCGGGGGAGCGGACGGGGGCGGCGTGACGCCGCCCCCGTCGTGCTGAGCGAGATTCTGCTCGTCTTGAGAAGACATCTCGCGAGTGGACATATCAGCCCTGTGCGCCAGCGGTGTTGATGGTCTTGACCAGATCCTCCGGGGTGCTGCCACCGGCGAGCAGATCGACGACCGCGACGTTCAACGCGTTGCCGACGTTCTGACCCAGAACCGTGTCGAGCCACTGCGACACGAAGGGCGCATCGTTGTACGCGGCCAGGACATCCTTGAGGTAGGGCTCGGTGACGGCCTCCTGTGCGACGGTGTTGACCGGCGGGGAGTTGAACGCCTTGTAGTAGGCGGTCTGCTGGTCGGACGATGCGATGAAGTTCAAGAAGTCAGCGCATTCCTTCGGAGCGTCCACCGAGCACGAGTAGCCATCGACGCCACCCATCATCGAGCCGGGATCGCCTTCTCCGCCCGAAAGCTCGGGGAACGGGAACCACGCGAGGTCCGCAAGCGGCTTCTCGTCGGGGGTCAGCGACGCGATCACACCCGGGTCCCACGCGCCCATGAGCTCCATCGCGGCCTGGTGGTTGGCGACAAGGCCGGCGGAGCTGCCCGCGCCCTGCTGTGCGGCCGTGGTGAGGAAGCCGTCGTTGAAGGGGTTCGTCGCGGCGAAGGTTTCGAGGTCTTCGGCGGCCTTGAGCCAGCAGGCGTCGCTGAAGTCCTTCGAGTCACCCGTCGACTCGATCGTCTCGCTGCTGCACTCGCGGAGTGCGAAGTTGTAGTACCAGTGAGCCGCGGGCCAGGCGTCCTTCGCGCCGAGTGCGATCGGGGCGACACCGGATGCCTGGAGCTTGGAGACGGCATCGTCGAGCTCGTCGACCGTGGTCGGGGTTTCGGTGATGCCGGCCGCGTCGAAAAGGTCGGAGCTGTACCAGAAACCGCTCGGGAGCACCGAGAGGGGCATGGCCCACACCTTGTCCTGGTAGGTCTCAGCCTTGAACGAGCCCTCGGGAATCTCGCCCTTGACGTCGTCGGAGATGGTGTCGGTCAGGTCCATGAGCTGGCCGGCGTTGACCATGGCGGTCATCTTGCCGCCGCCGCGCTGCAGGAAGATGTCGGGCGCATCGCCGGCGTTGAGCGCGGTCTGCAGCTTTCCGTCCATGTCCTCGTTCTGGATCGACTGCATGTCGATGGTGACGCCGGGGTTCTCCTTCTCGAACGCGGCGATCGCGTCGGCCCAGAACTGCTTACCCGGACCGGTCGTCGAGTTCTGCCACAGGGACATCTTGACGTCGCCGCCCGAATCTCCACTGTCGCCGCCATCTCCACTGCACCCGCTCAGCGCAATCGCACCGATAGCCAGCGTTGCCGCGCCGACCAGGATCCTTTTGGCATCCATGTGATCTTCCGTCCTCTTCTTTGAGTGATGCGCCGACACTGGCGCATCGAGCTGGATTTGTCGGAGTTTCGAACTTATTCCCCAGACATCGACGAGTTTCACATTCGACTGATAACGTGTCAAACGTTTTCGAAAAGGTTTTCCATCACGATGAGGTCACGGGGTACGACATGGCTCGACGCTCGACGATCCACGACGTGGCTGCCGCCGCGGGTGTCTCCGTAGCCACGGTCTCCAAGGCTGTCAACGGCCGTTACGGCATCGCGCCCGACACCGTGGCCAGGGTCATGAACGCGGTCGAGGCGCTCGGCTACCAGTCCAGCCTGGGGGCGTCGAGCATGCGATCGCGCAAGACCGGAGTGATCGGAGTGCTCGTTGCCGACTTCGAGCCGTTCAGCGCCGAAATCCTCAAGGGCGTGGGAACGGTGATGCGGGGTTCGGGCTACGACCTCCTCGCATACAGCGGATCGCGCCACCAGAACGGTGACGGATGGGAACGTCGCTCGCTCAGCAGGCTCAGCGGAACGTTGATCGATGGCGCGATCATGGTCACGCCGACCGTGGTCAACGTGTCGGCCGACGTGCCCATCGTCGCGATCGACCCGCACACCGGTCCCGCAGACCTCCCCACCGTCGAATCCGACAGCTTCGGTGGAGCGCGCGAGGCCGTCCGCTACCTTGTGGGCCTCGGCCACACGCGCATCGGCTTCGTCGCCGGCCGCCCGGATCTGCGATCCTCGATCGCTCGAGAAGCGGGCTATAAAAGCGCCCTCGCCGATGCCGGGATTGCGTTCGACCCGGCCCTGACGGGGGTGGGCCGCTACGAACAGGCATCCGTGCGCGAAGCGGCGCTGGAACTCCTCGCGGGTCCGCAGCGTCCGACCGCGGTGTTCGCCGCGAACGATATCTCGGCCATCGCCGTCATCGCCGTCGCACATGAGTTAGGCCTCCGTGTGCCCGAGGACATCTCGATCGTCGGCTTCGACGATGTGCCCGAAGCCACGCGTACCTCGCCGGCACTGTCGACCGTGCGGCAGCCGATGCAGAGACTCGGCAGCGAAGCTGCGCGCCTGCTCGTCGGGTTGATGGCGGGCGAACAGCCGGAGACGACTCATCTCCGACTGCCCACCCGCTTCATCCCTCGCGAGACGACGGCTCCGCCGCGCTAGTCGGGCCGCACCGCCCGACCCGCGCCTCCAGGCCGGCGACGTTCGGCCCGCGGCGTTCGGCCCGCGAGGTTCGGCTCCGCGACGTTCGGCCCGCGAGGGGTCGCGATGTGTGGTGTTCTGCCCGTGCAACCGCGCTGATTGCGACCCCTCGCGGGACAAGACCCCTCGCGAGACAAGGGGGTGGGTGCGACACAATGTGCGTATGGCAACCGCGGGTTCGGACGACGCCGCCCTCGACGAGGTCGCCTTCGGGCTGTACGCCCTGACGCCGGACGAGTTCACCGCGGCCCGCAATGCGGCCGCCAAGGCCACCGACGACAAGGTTCTCGCCCGCCGCATCATGGACCTGCGCAAACCGACTGCCGCTGCCTACGCCGTCGACCTGCTGGCGCGCGACGCCGGCGATCAGCTGGCCGAAGCGATCGAACTCTCTGCCGCGCTGCGCGAAGCGCAAGACGATCTCGACGGGGCAGAACTGGCGCGGCTGGGACGCCAGCGCCGGGCGCTGGTCGCCGCGCTCGCCGGCCAGGCATCCGCCCTGGCGAAAGATCGCGGAGTGACCGTCAGCTCAGCCGCGCTGGCCGATGTGGAGCAGACCCTGAACGCCGCAGTGACGGATGCCGCGGCCGCTGCCGCCGTGCTCACCGCGCGCCTCGCGCGACCGCTCGCGGCGAGCGGACTCGAGCCGGTCGATCTGGAGGGTGCTGTCGGCGGTTCGGTGCCGGGTGTCGCCGATGCCCCGCCGCCGCAACCGCGCGACGACCTCGCTGAGCGCCGTGCGCGTCGCGCGGCACAGACCGCCGCTCGCGAGGCGGCGAAAGCGGCATCCGAAGCAGATCGCGCCCTCGCCAAATCCGATGCCCGCCTGACGAAAGTGCGGGAGAAGGCCGATCGGCTCAGTGAACGAATCGCTGATCTGCGCGCGCAACTCGCGCAGTACGAAGCCGACGCCGAGGCAGCGGCGGCCGAACTCGATGCCGCCGAAGCGGAGCAGACGGATGCCGCGTCCGTGGCCCGCTCCGCACGGAAGACGGCCGAGTCGGCGCGAATCGCCGCCGAAGAACTGACATGAGGCCTCGATGAGCGGCGGCTGGGGACCGAGGGTTCCCGAGCCGCCGCTCATCCGTGCGATTGCGTCAGACGATGATCAGGAGCAGAGGCTGCGAGCGGTGGCGTTCTTGCCCTGGCCGCCCAGTGCCTTGACAACTTGGCCGACGTTCGTGAATCCGGCGTAGCCCTCGGTGTTGATGAGCTTGTGAATCCCACCGAAGCATGCGGCGTCGGCGGGCGCCGCGTTGGCCGCGCCGGAGAAGCCGAAGACGGAGAGGGCGGTGATCGCTCCGATGGCGAGAATGCGCTTCATTGGACTTTCCCTTCATAAGCGGGTGCGAGTTCACCCGACAGAAAGTTGTTCTCGTCCTCGGGCGGATTTGGATGCACTCCGCGCAAAGAAGTTCCGCTGAGGCGTGGCGGCCGCGGGCGCACGCGATCTTGTGCCCTCGTCGGTGCGGCGTGCCGACCCCGATACGCTGACGATCGTGGACTTCTTCCTGATTCCCGCCGCCGCGTTGCTGGCTCCCCTCGCCGCACGCGGGCTCGGCGGGTGGGTCCGCATCCCGATCGTCGTTTTCGAGTTGATTCTCGGAATCATCATCGGGCCGAGCCTCCTGGGCTGGGTGGGGCCCACCGAGTTCATGGATGTGCTGAGCGAGCTCGGGCTCGCGATGCTGTTCTTCGTCGCGGGCACCGAGATCGAGTTCGCCATTCTCCGCGGCCGCACCGGCACGCGCGCCGTCCTCGGCTGGATCTTGAGCCTGATCATCGGTGTCGGGGTCGGGTGGATCCTCGCCCCAGGCGAAGCGGCGGTCGTGATCGGCATCGCGCTGGCATCGACCGCAGTCGGGACGATTCTTCCGATTCTGCGCGACGCCGGCGAAATGAAGACGCCGTTCGGCAAGAGCGTGCTGGCGATCGGGGCGCTGGGCGAATTCGGTCCGCTGGTCGCGATCTCGATCTTCCTCGGCACCCGTAATCCCGAGTCGGAGTCGCTGATCCTTCTCCTGTTCGTCGTCATCGCCGCCGGTGCGATCGCGCTTGCTTTCTTCCTGCCGCGTGGCGCACTGCACAGGTTCGTCGAGTCGTCGCTGCACACGTCGGGGCAGTTCGCGATCCGCGTGATCCTGCTGATCATCGGGGCGCTGGTCGTGTTGAGCATGGTGCTCGACATCGACATTCTCCTCGGCGCCTTCGCCGCCGGTGTCGTGTGGTCGCTGCTCATTCGCGATGCCTCACCCGAGAGTCGCGAAGCCGTGGAGAGCAAGGTCGAGGCCATTGCGTTCGGCTTTCTCGTGCCCCTCTTCTTCATCTACACCGGCGTCACGTTCGACCTGCAGGCACTGATCGACCGCCCGCAGCTCTGGCTGCTGGTGGGGCTCGTCGTCCTGCTCCTCCTCGTCGTTCGTGGTCTGCCTTCGATGCTCGCGGCACCGCTGGGTGCGACAGCGAAGGACAAACTCGCGATCGTCTTCTTCGGAGCGACCGGCCTTCCGATCATCGTCGCGGTCTCCTCGATCGGAGTCGACCGCAAGATCATTCCGCCCGACTTCGCCCCGGTGCTCGTGGCCGGCGGCATGATCTCCGTACTCCTGTTCCCCCTGATCGCGCTCACCCTGCGCGGTGACGCACTCGCCCGGCAGGGCGCCGACATAGACGAGGAAGCCTGATGGACTTTTCGCTCGAGCTCACCCCCGACCTGATCGCCGTCTTCTTCACGCTCTTCGTCCTGGAAATCGTGCTCGGCGTCGACAACGTCATCTTCATCTCGATCCTTGCCTCGAAGCTTCCCGTCGACCAGCAGGCGAAGGCACGCAACCTCGGGCTGACGCTGGCGATGATCATGCGCGTGGGGTTGGTTTTCTTAGCCGGATGGATCATCACTCTCAAAGAGGACATCGTCGTCCTGTTCGGGATGGGGTTCTCGGTCAAAGACTTCATTCTGATCGCCGGTGGGCTTTTCCTGATTTACAAGGCCGTCAGCGAGATCCACCACAAACTCGAGGGTGCCGAAGAAGAGCACGGGGGCGTCGCCACGGGCACACCGGTCAAGGCGCCGTCGTTCGCATCGGTACTCCTGCAGATCCTCGCGCTCGACATCGTCTTCTCGCTCGACTCCGTGATCACGGCTGTCGGAATGACCGAGAACATGATCGTGATCATCACCGCCGTGGTGCTCTCGTTCGGGATCATGCTGTTCGCCTCGCGGTTCATCTTCGCCTTCGTCAACAAGCACCCCACAGTCAAGATGCTGGCGCTCTCGTTCCTCGTGCTGATCGGTGTCTTCCTGGTGGCGGAGGGCTTCGAGGTCAAGATCGACAAGGCACTCATCTACGGACCCATGGCCTTCGCCGTGTTCGTCGAGGCGCTCAACCTGACGGCCATGTCTCGCCGGGCGAAGCGCGCGGCCGCAGCCGCCGGCGACAACGCCGCAGCGCCCGCGACGGGCGCCGTCACCCTGCGGCCGACGTATCCCGACGTCGACGAGTCGGTCGCTGTCCTCGCCGCGACGACGAAGGGCTCCGGCGCCGTCGGGCTGTCACGTCATCCCGTTGCCGGCTCGGAGACCCAGGCGGATGCGGGCAGTGAACGGCATGGCCTCGGCTGACGAGGGCGTTGACGCTGACGCCGCCGCATCCGCTTCCACGTTGCTCGCCGACGCGCGCGTGCGTTTGGCGGGGCATCCTCGGGTGCGCATCGGCGAACGGCGGGAATCCCGCCGGCTGCTCGGCCTCGGACGCGCACCGCGCATCGTGCCGGTGGGGGAGGCATGGCATCTGGGCGCCCTGCTGATCACCGCCGACGGCGCCCTCGCAACAGGCGAGATCGTTCGGGCGCGAGCGGAAGTGATCCGCGGGTTCACTGCCGAATCCCAGCGCGCCCGCGCGGGACTATCGGCCGAGGCACATCGCGGCGGCTTCGCCGAGGGTGAGACGGTCCACATCGGCTGGAGCGTGATCGATGTCGACGCCGTCGACCGCGGGTCGGCATCCGGTCCGCTCGCTTGCGTCGATGGCATCGCTGTCATTCGGTGGAGCAAAGGCGCCCCACCACGACCGCTCGCCGACTATCTGGACGACCGATTGTCGCTCCTGTAGACGGTGCGACCTGCGCCCATAGCACAGTGACCCGCACGTCCAACCCGTCTCAATGGCTGGGTAGGGTTGACGGCGACGATACGGAGATCTCAATGCAGGCATGGCCAGGATCCGCCTATCCACTGGGCGCAACCTTCGACGGCAACGGCACCAACTTCGCACTGTTCAGTGAGGGTGCCGAACGCATCGAACTCTGTTTGTTCGGAGACCGCGGCAAGGAGACACGGGTCGAACTCCGCGATGTCGACGCGTACGTCTGGCACGCCTATCTTCCCAACGTTCAGCCGGGCCAGCGCTACGGCTACCGCGTCTACGGTCCCCACGACCCCAAGAACGGTCAGCGATACAACCCGCACAAGCTGCTTCTCGACCCCTACGCCAAGGCAGTCGAAGGCGAGGTGAAGTGGAATCAGTCGGTGTTCGGGTACAACTTCGGTGACCCCGATTCACGCAACGACGACGACTCCGCCGCCGCCATGATGAAGGGCGTCGTCGTCAATCCGTTCTTCGATTGGGCCGGCGACCGGCAGCCGAAGACGCCGTACTCCGAGTCCCTCATCTACGAAGCGCACGTGAAGGGCCTCACCCAGCTCCACCCGGACATCCCCGAGGAGATCCGCGGAACCTACGCGGGCCTGGCCCACCCGGCGATCATCGAGCACCTGAAGAAGCTCGGTGTCACGGCGATCGAACTCATGCCGGTGCACCAGTTCATCAACGACTCGACGCTGCAGGAAAAGGGCCTCTCCAACTATTGGGGCTACAACACCATCGCGTTCTTCGCGCCGCAGAACACCTATGCCGGGACCGGCCAGCGTGGCCACCAGGTGCAGGAGTTCAAGGGCATGGTGCGTGCGATGCACCTCGCGGGCATCGAGGTCATCCTCGACGTCGTCTACAACCACACCGCCGAGGGCAACCACATGGGCCCGACCCTCTCGATGCGCGGCATCGACAACGAGGCGTATTACCGCATCGAGGACAAGGACAAGCGGTATTACACCGACTACACCGGCACGGGCAACAGTCTCAACGTCGGGAACCCCCACACGCTGCAGATGATCATGGATTCGCTGCGTTACTGGGTGCTCGAGATGCACGTCGACGGCTTCCGATTCGACCTCGCGGCGACCCTCGCCCGCGAGTTCTACGAAGTCGATCGGCTCGCGGCGTTCTTCGAACTCGTCCAGCAGGATCCGGTGGTTTCGCAGGTCAAGCTCATCGCCGAGCCGTGGGACATCGGTCCCGGTGGCTACCAGGTCGGAAACTTCCCGCCGCAGTGGACGGAGTGGAACGGCAAGTACCGCGACACCGTGCGCGACTTCTGGCGCGGTGAGCCGTCGACGCTCGGTGAGTTCGCGTCGCGACTCACCGGATCTGCCGATCTCTATGAGCACTCCGGGCGGCGGCCGGTGGCATCCGTCAACTTCGTCACCGCGCACGATGGCTTCACGCTTCGCGACCTCGTCTCGTACAACAAGAAGCACAACGACGCGAACGGCGAGAACGGCAACGACGGCGAGAGCCACAACCGGTCCAACAACATGGGCGTCGAGGGCCCGACCGACGACCAGGCCATCCTCACGATGCGCGGTCGCCAGCAGCGCAACTTCCTTGCGACGCTGCTGCTGAGCCAGGGCACGCCGATGATCGCGCACGGGGACGAACTCGGTCGCACCCAGCACGGCAACAACAACGGCTACGCGCAGGACAACGAAGTGACGTGGGTCGACTGGGAGCAGGTCGACCAGCCCCTCGTGGAGTTCACCGCCGCCGTGGCGCGCCTGCGGCGGGAGCATCCCACCTTCCGACGCAGCCGCTTCTTCAACGGACGGCCCATCCGGCGCGAAGAAGGCCAGCCGATTCCGGACATCGTGTGGCTCCGCCCCGATGGCACGGCGATGCATCCCGACGACTGGGACTCGGGCTTCGGACGGGCGATCGCGGTGTTCCTCAACGGGCACGGCATCAGGGAGCGTGATCGCCGGGGCGAGGACATCTCCGACAAGCACTTCTTCGTGCTCTTCAACGCGGGCGACGAGCCGCTGGACTTCACTATTCCGGCCGACGAGTACAGTCCGCGCTGGGCGATCCTCATCGACACGAGCGGAAGCCTCGCCGACACCGAACCGCTCGTGAGTGGTCACAGCATCGCGGTCGAACCGAAGTCGCTGCTCGTCCTCGTGGAGCATGAAGAGGTCGAACCCGACGTCGATCACTCCGTGGCTGCGTCGCTCGCAGCGCTGACGATGCCGATCGACATCATGCCCGGCCACGCCCCCCAGCCCGAGTTGCCCCACTAGCTCGGCATGGCTGCTCGCTCACCGCGGTCGACGGGATCGCCTTTGTCGACGTACCGGCTGCAGATCCGTCCCGCTTTCGATCTGGATGCCGCGGCAGAGGTCACCGACTACCTCGAGGACCTCGGGGTGTCGTGGGCATACCTGTCGCCGCTGCTGCACGCCGCCAGCGGGTCGGATCACGGGTATGACGTCGTCGATCCGACAGCGGTCGATCCTGCGCGTGGAGGACCTGAGGGCCTCACTCGATTCGCCGAGGCGGCGCGCGCGAGCGGGCTCGGAATTTTGGTCGACATCGTCCCCAACCACCAGGGTGTGGCGACGCCGTCCGAGAACCCGTGGTGGTGGGATGTGCTTTCGCGCGGCCGACAGTCGCGGTATGCGGAGGCATTCGACATCGACTGGGAGTTCGGTGCGGGCAAAGTGCGGCTTCCGATCTTGGGGTCGACTCTGGATGAGGTGATCGCCGCGGGGGAGATCACGGTCGAGCCCGCCGGCGTCGCCCGCTACTTCGACCACGTCCTGCCCCTGGCCGAAGGCTCGGCTCCGGATGCCGCGAGCGCCGACCCCGCCGTCGTGCGCGAGGTCCTCGCTCGCCAGCACTGGGAGCTCATGTTCTGGCGGGATGAGGCATCCGCCCTCAATTACCGCCGCTTCTTCACCGTGACGACCCTCGCGGGCGTCCGGGTTGAGGATCCACGGGTCTTCGACGAATCGCACGCCGAGATCCTGCGCTGGCTACGAGAGGGACTCGCGGACGGACTCCGGGTGGATCACCCGGACGGGCTCGCAGATCCCGGTGGGTACCTCGAGCGCCTTGCCGGCGCCACCGGCGGTGCGTACGTCGCCGTGGAGAAGATCCTCGAGCACGGCGAAGCGCTCCCCGCGTGGTGGGAGACCGACGGCACGACGGGATACGACGCGCTCGGTGAGATCGACCGGGTGCTGGTCGATTCCGACGGCGAGGCCGGGCTCGATGCGGTCGAGGCGTCGCTGCGCGGTGGCGAAGCGACCTCGTACCCGGACATGATCCTCGGCACGAAGCGCGAGATCGCCGATTCAACGCAGGCCGCCGAAGTGCTGCGCCTCGTGCGGTGCTTGCCTCCGTCGATGGTGGAATCGCTCGGAGCTGAATCGGTCCGGGACGCCCTGGCCGAGCTGCTCGCCGCGTTCCCGGTGTACCGCGCGTACCTGCCGGCCGGTCGCGAGCACGTCGATTTCGCCGCAGAGCACGCGATCGCTGCCCGGCCCGATCTCGCACCCGCCGTCCGGGCGCTGATCCCGCTCGTCTCTGACCCCGGTCTGGAGTTCTCGCGCCGGTTCATGCAGACCACCGGCCCTGTCATGGCCAAGGGCGTCGAGGACACCGCGTTCTACCGCTATTCGCGCCTGACGTCGCTCAACGAGGTCGGCGGCGACCCGTCCGAGTTCGCCCTCGACGTCGCCGGCTTCCACGACGCGCTCGCGGCGCGACAGGCGTCGTGGCCGAAGGCCATGACCGCCCTCACGACGCACGACACGAAGCGCAGTGAAGATGTCCGCACGCGGCTCAGCGTCCTCGCGGAGCTGCCGCAACGGTGGAACGCCGTCCTCGCGGACCTGCGGGAGGTCGCATCGACGGGCAATGGGCCGTTCGACAATCTGCTGTGGCAGGCGATCGTCGGCTCATGGCCATCGACGCCCGACCGTCTGCACGCGTACGCCGAGAAAGCGGCGCGCGAAGCGGCCGAAGACACCGGCTGGCTCGATCCGAACGAGGCCTTCGAGTCCCGCGTCCACACTCTCGTCGACGCGGCGTTCGGTGCGGCGCGCCCGATCGTCGACGCCTTCGTCGCTGAGATCGCCGAGTACGGCTGGTCGAATTCGCTGGCTGCGAAGCTCCTCCAACTCGCCGGCCCCGGGATCCCCGACGTCTATCAGGGGACCGAACTGTGGGCGCTGACCCTCGTCGATCCCGACAATCGGCAGAGTGTCGACTACGCAGCCCGGCGAGAGATGCTCGCCCGCCTCGACGGCGGATGGATGCCGGAAGTCGATGCCTCCGGCGCCGCCAAGCTGCTCGTCACGTCGCGAGCACTGCGCCTGCGGCGCGACCGCCCCGACCTGTTCACGCGCTATACGCCCATGACGATTGTCGGCGCGGCATCCGATCATGCCATCGCGTTCGATCGTGGTGGCGTGATCGCCGTGGCCACCCGCCTGCCCGCCGGGCTCGCCGCGCGCGGCGGGTGGGGCGACACCATCCTCCTGCGCCACAGCGGAACCACCGTCGATGCGCTCACCGGGCGGCGGTTCGAAGGGTCGGAGATCGCGCTCGCCGACCTGCTCTCGACCTATCCCGTCGCACTCCTGGTACCGGCCGATGTCCTTGATGAAGCTGCGGCCGACGACGAAGGGAGCACCGCATGATCGAGGTCTGGGCTCCGCGAGCGGTGCGCGTGCGGCTGCGTCGGACGGGTGCTGCCGACGTCGAGTTGGCGCTGGATGCCGACCGAGTGGACGCCGGATGGTGGACATCGGATGTCGATCTCGCCCATGGCGAGGAGTACGGGTTCGTGCTCGGCGACGGTGACGACCTGCGGCCCGACCCTCGGTCGCGACGCCAACCGCACGGCGTGCACGCGGCATCCGCTCACGATGATCCGTCGACATTCGCGTGGACCGATGGCGAGTGGACCGGCAGGCAACTCGCCGGCGGATTGATCTACGAGCTCCACCTCGGGACGTTCACGCCCGAGGGGACGCTCGACGCCGCGATCGGAAAGTTCGACCACCTCGCCGGCCTCGGTGTGACCCACATTGAACTGCTCCCGGTCAACGCCTTCAACGGCGTGCACAACTGGGGCTACGACGGCGTGCTCTGGTACGCCGTGCATGAGCCGTACGGTGGCCCTGAGGGCTACCGGCGCTTCGTCGATGCCGCCCACGCAGCCGGACTCGCCGTCATCCAAGACGTCGTCTACAACCACCTCGGGCCGTCCGGCAACTACCTCTCCGAATTCGGGCCGTACCTGCGCGACGGCGCACGCACGATGTGGGGGTCGTCGGTCGACCTCGACGAGCAGCCGGTGCGCGCCTACATCCGCGAAAACGCTCTGATGTGGCTGCGCGATTTCCACGTGGATGGGCTGCGCCTCGACGCCGTGCACGCCCTGCACGACGAGGGCAGTGTCGTCCACATCCTGCAGGAGCTCGCCGAAGCCGCCGATGCGCTCAGCGTGCATCAGGGTCGGCCGCTCACGCTCATCGCGGAGAGCGACATGAACGATCCGAAGCTGATCCTCCCGCGGGAGGCGGGCGGCTACGGGCTGACCGCGCAATGGTCCGACGACTGGCATCATGCCGTCCATGTCGCCGTCACCGGTGAGACCGTGGGCTACTACGCCGACTTCGCGGCGCTCGAAGCCCTCCCCAAGACCTGGAGTGCAGGCTTCTTCCACGACGGTACGTACTCGTCGTTCCGGGGCCGCGATCACGGGTTCCCCATCCCACCCGAGTCGCCTTCGTGGCGCCTGGTGACCTTCGCGCAGGACCACGACCAGATCGGCAATCGTGCTGCCGGCGACCGGCTCTCGGCGATGGTGGATGCCGATCGACTCGCCGTCACGGCGGTGCTGACTCTCACCGCGCCCGGAACTCCGATGCTCTTCATGGGCGAGGAATGGGGTGCGTCCACCCCGTGGCAGTTCTTCACCTCGCACCCCGAGCCGGAGCTTGCCGCAGCCACGGCGAAGGGCCGCAAGGCGGAGTTCGCCGCGATGGGCTGGGACGAGTCGCTGGTGCCCGACCCGAACGACCCCGCCACGTTCGAACGATCCCGACTGGATTGGGCAGAGGCATCCGCGGGCGATCATGCTCGGCTTCTCGCGCTCTACCGCCGCCTGGGCAGGTTGCGCCGGGAACGGGAGGATCTCACCGACCCGAGGTTTGCATCGCGCAGCGCCGCGGCAGCCGAAGTCGAGGGTGGCCGGGTGTTCGAACTGCAGCGCGGGGCGGCCCGTGTGCTGGTGAATCTGTCGCCGGGGGAGTGGACGATCGACGCGCGCGAAGACGACGAGGTCTGGATTGCCACGAAGGATTCGTCGATCGTCGACGGCGTGGTGGTGGTGCCGCCGAACGCCGCTGTCGTGGTCGGCCCCGCATTGTCAAGCCCGTGAGAGTGGTAGACCGGCGGCTCTAGCGTGGTAGCTATGGCCTCTGTCAACACCCCCCGCACCGTGAACACCGACCGTCCCGATCGCGCCAACCGCACCGACGACGCCGCCGCGCGCCCGCACGACGTCACTCGGCAGATCGCCGTCATCTCCGCGGTGGTCTTCATGATCATCGCTGCGATGGTGGGCACCGGCCTGTTCGGCGGCACGAATGTCCGCGACCTGCAGGGTGGCGCCCTCGCCGAAGACGCCACGTATCTCGCGCCGGATGTGCCCGCTTTCAGCATCTGGAGCGTCATCTACATCTTGATGGTCGCCTACGCGGTCTATCAGGCACTTCCGGGACAGCGCTCACGTCCGCGTCAGCGGCTCACCGGCTGGTGGATCGCGCTCACGGCCGTGCTCAATGGTGTGTGGCTGCTGGTGGCACAGTTCTCGACCCTGGTCCTCACCGCGGTCGGCATCGTGGTGCTCCTGCTCGCGCTCGGGTGGACGCTGCACCTGCTCGTGGCTTCGCCGCCCGCAAACGCGGCGGACATGATCTTCATGGATGTCACGGTGGGGCTCCACCTCGGCTGGGTGACCCTTGCCACCGTCGCCAACATCACCGCCGTGCTGACGCAGACGTTGCCGGCTTCGATGGAAGAGAACGCGAACGCCTGGGGCATCGCGGTGCTCATCGTTGTCGGGCTGATCGGACTTGCCGTGGCATGGTTCACCGGCGGCCGCCTCGCTCCCGGGCTGGCCTCTGCGTGGGGGCTCGTCTGGATCGCCGTGGCTCGCACCACCGGCAGCCCGGAGTCTTCGGCCATTGCTGTGACCGCATCGATCGTGGCCGTCGTGATCGTGGTGGCGCCGATCGTGATGATCCTGTCGCCCCGCCCCGGCCGCGGGGAGTTCACCCGCGCCTGAGCCCGGTCAGAAGGTGCGGGCGAAGGCGCGCAGGATGCGCGCGGGTTCGGTGACGGATGCTGCGAGGACACGCGCGGCGATGTGGTCGAAGTCGCGCGCGTCGAAATAGCCGTCGTCGCGATACACCGCCATGCGCTCGGTGAAGGCCTTCGTCGTGGGTTCGGGGTGGAACTGCGTCGCGTACAGGCGCTCGCCGACGCGGTATGCCTGCACGGGGCATCCGGCGTTCGATGCCAAGAGGGTGGCTCCCGGCGGTGGGGTGGCTGCGCCCTCCTTGTGTGCGGTCAGAGCGGTGAAGGTCGGTGCGAGAGCGCCCAACAGGGGGTCGCGGCGACCGTCGTCGGTGAGCGTGACCGTCGTGGGCCCGGTGTCTTCGGGGTACGCGCGCGTGACCGCGCCGCCGAGTTCGCGGGTGACGATCCCGATGCCGTAACAGGTGAAAAGTGCAGCCGTCCCGTCCTCGGCCGAGCGGGCTGCGATCCGACCAAGCGCTTCTTCGAGGCGCCGCTGCACGTCGGTCTTCGTCGACTCCGGATCGGTGACGTTGAACGGGCTTCCTCCGACGACGAAGCCGCGCCAGCGCTCGAAGGCATCGTCCGGCAGAGTTTCGGTCGTGAGGTCGAGATGCTCGAGTTCCGACGCGTCGAGACGCATTCCGGCGCGGAAGGATTCGTACTCCGCGGCGGCCGCGCCCCGTTGCGGGCGCACGCAGACATAGACGAGCGGGGCCATGGCCAGATTCTATGCGCGCGTGCGACGGGTCGGCGAGTGGCGAGAAATCCGCTGACATCACAGGGAATCGGAAATTTTTCGACGAGATGTATCAGGCGGTCTCTATCGCGCTCCTTCCCGGTGTGGACACAATGGGCGCTATGACAGATAGTGCTGGCGCTGCGCCCGCCGATGAGGCGGCCGACGCGGCGCCTTCGCGCTGGGAACACGCGGCCGACCTCTTCGTGCGGTGGCGCGCTGGCGAGTCGAGGGCGATGGACGAGCTCGTCCGCGTGATGACACCCGTGCTCTGGCACGTCGTCCGCGCGTATGGCCTCGACCAGGCGCTCGCCGAGGACGTCGTCCAGACGACATGGATGACCCTCGTCCAGCGACACGAATCGATCCTCGAACCGCGCGCGGTCTCGGGCTGGCTCACGATGTGCGCACGTCGAGAGGCGTGGCGGGTGTCGAAGCTGCATCGCCGAGCGGATGCGACGGAGACCGACAGTCTTGAATCGCACCTCGAGCCCGGCGAATCGGCGGAGGAATCCGCGGCCACTGACGATGAGTCACGGAGGCTGTGGGCGGCGGTGTCGACACTGAACGAGCGGTGCAAGCGGCTGCTCCGGGTTGTCGCCTTCGAGGAGCGCCCGGACTACGCGCGGATCGCGCAGGACTTGATGATGCCGATCGGGTCGATCGGCCCGACGCGGCAGAGATGCCTCGGCAAGCTGCGCACGACGCTGCTCGCCGACGGCTGGGAGGAGACACGATCATGAACGACGACGATGCAACAGCGGATGCCGCCACCTATGCGGCCCTGCGACGAACCTGGAGCGCGGTTGATCCGGTCCCGGTCGGGCTCATCGATCGGATGGTGGCAGCCGTCGCCGTCGAAGATCTCAGCCGTGAATACGAGCTGCTGACTCTCGTCGAGGGTGAGGTGGTCGCCGTCCGCAGTGAGACGGACACGATGACCCTCCAATTCAGCAGCGGTCTGGTGAACGTCCTCATCCACGTGACGGCGGAAGACGACGGGTCCAGCCGCGTCGACGGATGGATCGAGGGAACGGCCCTCGCCGTGCGCCTTCTCCAGGACGAGACCGTTCTGGATGCCGGTGCCGCCGAGAACGGGCGGTTCGCCCTGACCGCCGTGCCACACGGACTCAGCCGACTGCGCATCGTGATCCGCGACGATTCTGGCGACCTCCGAGAGTTCGAAACGCCTCGCTTCGAGGTGTGACGCAGACAGTCCCTCACACGACACCCCCGCACGACCTAAGGAGTAAACATGAGCGATCAAGGACCTGAAGGCCGTCGGCGCGCGGCATGGCGCGACCGCTATGACGCGGAGCGCGACCGTGGAATCCCCCTGGATCCGCGCAGTGAGCCGGTGGCGGGGGTCGAAGCGTATCCGACGGATTACGCCCCCGATCACCTGCTGATCATGGACGGCGCCCGGGTCGAGGAACTGTTGAAGATTCTCGCGGTGGCCGCCGGGGACTTCGGCTGGGGGGTGCGGCTGCAGACTATGGACGGTCAGCCGACGGAACCCGAGCCCGCCATCGCCCGCGCGCGGCGCGCCCGCGATGAGCTGGAGCTGCCGACTTTCTATCGGGTGGCGATTGTTCCCGACCCGCAGCCGGGCCGGGACGATCAGCCCGTTCCGCCGATCGACGCCTGGCGGCTCCTGCAGCGCGCACGTGCCCGCACCGCGAACCGGGGATTTGCCGAGCTTCGCGGAGTCAGCCTCGACCATGTCCTGACGACGGATTCGATGAGTTTGAATCCGTTCGGACGGAAAACGAACCCCTTTGGGCGCAAGACCAATCCGTTCGGCCGGAAGACCAACCCGGCGGGCTCGGTCAATATGACCGGGACCGACAGCTACGGCATTCCTGGAAGCGGCGGGCGCCAAGTGGTCAACTACATCGGCGCGGAGCCTGCCCGAACACTGACACTCGATGAGGGCGGTCGTCGGCCAGTGGTTGCCGTCCTCGACACAGGATGCGGGCCGCACCCCTGGCTGCCGCCCGAGATCGTCGCGCGCGCACCGAAGGTCGAAGATCGCTTCATCGGAATCGTCGATGACAGCACCGACCCCGAGGTGATCGGCGATGTGTCCGGCCCCTTCGATGGCGATATCGATGACTCCGCTGGCCACGGCACATTCATCGCGGGCGTGGTCCGGCAGGTGTGCCCCGAAGCCGACATCGTTGCGATCCGTGTCGCCGACAGTCAGGGGACCGTCCTGGAGGGTGACTTCATGCTCGCCGTGCGTTCTCTCGTCAAATGGATGTCGCTTCCGGTCGCCGACGGCGGCCACCAGATCGACGTCTTGAATCTTTCGCTCGGGTACTACCACGAGACGCCCGAAGACGACCTCGCCGACCAGACACTGTCGGAACTGCTCGTTGCCGCTCGGCGACGGGGCTGCGCCGTCGTGTGCTCTGCCGGAAACGACGCCACCGACCGACCCTCGTTCCCCGCCGCACTGTGGGCGTGGGACGAGGCCGAGCTCATCGTCGAGGATCCCACGGATGCGGCCCCGCACCTCTCGGTCGGCGCGTTGAATCCGAACGGCACGATGGCCCTGTTCAGCAACCTCGGCGGATGGGTGCGCACCTTTGCGCCAGGTGCTGCCGTGCTGAGCACCCTGCCTCCGTTCAACGGCGGCACACAACCGGGTACCCGTGACGATCGGGGAGGAGTTCGTCGCGAGACGATCGACCCCGACGACTTCATCGGGGGTTTCGGCCTGTGGAGCGGGACATCCTTCGCCGCTCCGTATGTCGCCGGCATGTTGGCGCGTTCGCTCGCGCCGGGACTCATGGACGGGAGCGGCACGAGTACCGCGGATCGAGTGAGCGCCCTTCGGGCTGCAGAGACGGCTGCGTGTGACGAGTTGGCACTGGTAGGCCCCATCCCCGCGTGACGCCCACCGGGCCGTCCCTATGCCGCGCTGCGTCGTGAGCGGGCAAGATGGTCGGGTGGCTCGCTCCGCTGAATCGCTGCACCTTCAAGCCGTCGACCAAACCAATCGAGGTCGTCTGGCCGAGGCGCAGCGCCTGCTCGTCCGGGCCGCGGAGCGCACCGATGAGCCCGACCTCGAGGCGAGAATCGCCGGCACTCGTGCGCTGATCCTCGCTCGTGTGGGCAAAACCGACCTCGCGGACCAGATGTGCGCCGAGGCATACGGGCGATCGGACATCAGTGCTCAGACGCGAGCGGTTCTTGCCGGCCAGATCGGTGTCATCGCTGAGATCTCCGGACGACTTGCCAGGGCTGATCAATGGCTGACGCGTGCGATTGATCGTCTCGAAGATCCGGGTGCGCGGGCGAACCTGCTGCTGAACCGCGGCATGTTGCACATGCAACGCCGCCGATTCGATGATGCCGCGCGCGACACGCAGTCGGCGGCTGAGACGTATGCGCTGCAGCGTCGCCTGATCGACGAGGCGGAGGCGCGACACAATCTCGGCTACATCGAGTTCCTCCGCGGCGACCTGGTGCGGGCGATGCAAGAGATGGCCCAAGCAAGGCCCGCGCTGCAGGGGATCTCTGCTGTCACGGAAGCTGTCATCACCGTTGATCGGGCGGTCGTCCTTCGGGACGCGGGGTTGACCCGTGAGGCTGAGGAATCGATGGCGGCGGCCGCGGCAACATACGGCGCGCACCGAATGGCCAAGGACAGGGCGGACACCGAACTGGACCTCGCCCGATCTCAGTTGACGCATGATCCCCTGGCGGCGGGCCGGACGGCCGCGGCCGCCGAGCGCCGTTTCGGCGCGGTGGGTGACGACACCGGGGCCTCTCGGGCGGCCGCGTTGCGCGTGCGCGCGAATCTATCGAGCGGAACGCTGATCAGAGGCGGCGAGTCGATCCCTGAACCACGGCGACAACCGGATCTCGTCGAACCCCAGCGAATTGCCGTGGCACTGGAGAGCAATGGCTTTCACAGCGAAGCTGCTGCCCTCCGGCTGACCGAGAATCTGTACCGATCGCGCCGTGGTCTTCCGTCGAGCGTCCGCGGTATGCGTGCTCCCGCGAACGCCAGCATGGATGTTCGCCTCCTCGCCTACGAGGCGCGCGCCGCGCGCGCGACAGCACGAGGACGCCATGCCGAGGCCCGCCGCCACGCAGCCGCCGGGATCGACGCACTGACCGACGGGCAGCACTCCTTCGGCAGCCTCGAACTGCAGGCGTCGTTGCCGATGCACGCACAGGGACTGATGATCGCCGGCCTCACCTCGGCGGTGCACTCACGGCGCCCCGATGTCGTGTTCGAGTGGTCCGAGCGTGCCCGCCACCTGCAGCAGCGCGTCGTGCCGCTGCGACCCTCGCCTGACCCCGAACTCGCAGCCGATCTCGCCGAGCTCAGGATGATGCGCGCGGACGATCCCGCCTGGCTGTCGGATCCGCGCGCGGCCGCGCTGCGCGAACGCGCCCGCGAAAGACAATGGACGGCGACGCGCGCCGCGGCCATCCAGCACCACGCGACGCTCGACGAGCTCCGTGCCGGGCTCGACCCGCAGACCGCCTACGTCACCTTCGTGGTGTCGGCCGAGGCACTCTCGGTCCTCGTGGTCACCCAGGATGTCGACGCACTCTTCCCGATTCCGCAGTGGCGTGCACTCCGGGATGCCTTGCCTGCGCTCCGTGCTGACCTGACCGTCTGCGCATCGCTGTCGCGCGGACCGATGTCGGCCGTGGTCCGTCGCGCGCTCGACGATCGCCTCGCGGGACTCTCCGCCGGGCTGCTCGGCCGCGCATCCGCGGTGATCGGTGATCGGCGCGTGGTCCTGACGGCACCCGGACTGCTCGCGGGTATTCCCTGGACAATGCTTCCGGCCCTGGCCGATCGCCCCGTGACGCTCGCGGTCTCGGCGACGCGGTGGCTGAGCTTTCGAGAAACGGCCACCGCACCGCTGGGAACGGCCGGCTTCGTCGCGGGGCCACGTGTGCCGCGGGCCGCCGAAGAAGTGGCCGTGGCCGCGCGGGCGTGGACGGCGTCGGAGTTGAAGACGGAGATTCTCGGCCGGGAGGACGCGACGGTCGCCGCGGTGACGAGGTTGGCATCCGACGTCGATGTCCTCCACATCGCGGCGCACGGTCGCCATGCGGCTGAGAACCCGCTGTTCTCCGGCCTCGAACTGCACGACGGCCCGCTCTTCGGCTACGACCTCGATCAGATGACGACGGTGCCCCGCGTCGTGATCCTCTCCGCGTGCGAGGTGGGGCGCTCGTCGGTCCTGTGGGGTGAAGAGTCACTGGGCATGACGCGCGCGTGGCTCCACGCGGGTGCCCAGTGCGTGGTCGCAGCGCCCGTGGTGGTCGCCGACGACGCGGCCTGCGAGCTCCTCGCTGATCTCCACGCGGGTCTCACGGAGGGCCGGACCCCCGCCGAAGCACTGGCCGAGGCATCCGCTCGCACCGCCATCTCGGCGCCGTTCCAAACTCACGGAGCCGGATTCTGAGATTCATGTATCAGGGGTGCCCCGAGGCGCTCCTCATCTGTGAAAGCGCACGATCGCAACGGGGGTTCGCGATCGAGTACTGGACCGACAGCGTGGGGACGCGTCGGTCGTGGGGCCGGCGGTGTGTGGGACACCCGCCGGTCCCGACCTCACTCCACAGGCGGACAATGGGCAGATGGACTCTGATGAGACCCCGCAGGCTCCGCGAACCGAGCGGACGTCGCGACTGCTGGTGACCGACCCCGCCCACCTCGTCGCGATCATCGCGCGACTCGAGGTGGCGGCCGATGCGCTGGGATGGTCGGTGCATCCCCCCGCGGATGTCGAGGGTCTCCAGCGAACCGCGCGGGCGGCTGCCGGTGCGCTCCGCATCGCTCAGCCCGTGCCGGTCGACCTGCGTGTTCGCCATTCCGACGCCGCAGAGGCGGATGCCCCACCACCCGATGCCGCACGGCTGCTTTCGGCCCTCGGCCCACACGCGCGGGGCGTCATCGTGGATTCGCGGCGCTCGCCGCACCGCTGAGACGGGACGTCCCGAGTCAGCGCGATGAGTTCGAGGTGCGCCCGCGGACGATGCCGACGAAAGCCTCCGCCAGCTCCGATTCGGCGTCGATGGGCCACGCGATCGCGACCTGAGACGGCGGACCATCCGCGAGGACACGGTGCTCGACGTCCTTGCGGTGGTGAAGACGGGCGAGCGACAACGGCACGATCGTGATGCCGACTCCGGCGGCGATCGTCGCGACGGCGTCCTCGGTGGTCTCAGGGGGATCGAAGGTGGGGGTCACAGACCCAGGCACCGTGACGGCGAGGACATCGTCGGCGGGTGTGATGAGAATCTCGCCTTCGAGATCGGCGATCGTCAATTCGTCGGCAGCAGTGAGATGCGAATCGGCGGCGCAGATGACCACAGCGACTTCTTCGTACAGCCGAATGACGTTGAGATCCGTCGAGTCGATGGGCAGGCGAATGAGGGCGACATCGACACGGTCTTCCGCGGATGCCGCGAAGAGCGCCTCACGTTGCGCCGCGACACTCAGGGGGATCAGTTCGAGGGTGACGCTCGGCATCCGATCGTGCCAGGTATCGATCCACTTGCCCGGTGTGGCACCCGGAATGATGCCCAGCCGCAGCGGGCCGGACGGGAGCTCGCGGACGGGGGGAGGGGGCGCGACGGGCTTCTTCGCCGGCGGTTGCGCGGTCCTCTTCGCACCCTGGCGCATGGGGCGCTTGGGCTTCCCGCCGCGCGGCGCACCAGACCGTGAGTTCCCGTGCTTCGCTCCGCCTGCCATGTGTTCGAGCGTAGCCGCGCTAAGGTCGGCCCATGGTGGGGATGATCGCGACTGTCGTCGTGGCGCTGGCGGCACTGCTGCACGTCTATATTTTCGTGATGGAGAGCATCCAATGGAGCCAGCCGCGCGTCTGGAAGCGCTTCGGACTCAGCGACCAGGAGTCGGCCGAGGTGACGAAGCCGCTGGCGTACAACCAGGGCTTCTACAACCTCTTCTTGGCGATCGGCGCCATCCTCGGCCTCACCCTCTTCTGGGCGGGCGGACCCGGCACTGTCGCTGAGGTTGCCGGTCGCACGCTCGTGCTGTTCAGCATCGGGTCGATGCTCGCCGCGTCACTGGTTTTGATGACGTCGGGCTCGCGCTACCTCAGGGCTGCGCTCATTCAGGGCACGCTTCCGCTGATCGGATTCGTGCTGATCCTGTTCGCCTGAGCGAACTCGCCCAGGCGACCGTGACACCCGATCTGCCTGTCAGGCGGCGAGGCGCAATCCTCGCGGGTCTGTGGCGACCCGCTCGCCGTCGGCAATGCTCTCGTCGTCGCCGATGAGCGAACCCATCGCGACTCGCGCGTTCGCACCGACGAAGGTGCGCACCCCGATCTTCGCGCGCGCACCGATGGCGGCGCCCGTTCCGATGTGGGCGTGCGGGGCGATTTCGACCTCGACGCCGATGACAGCATCGGGCTCGATCCACACTCCGCGACCGATGTGAGCACCGGCAGCCACCTGGGCGCCCGGTTCGACATAGGCGCCAGCCTCGACGAGTGCGGTCGGGTGCACTTTGGCCCCGTGCGCGATCAAACCTCGGCCGTTGACATGCTTGCGGTATCGCAAGGTGTCGCCGTATTCGTTCTCGATGTCGATGTAGTTCTTACCCACGATTCCCTCCGACAATCTCGCCTTTCGGCGTTAGTACAAATAACGCCTGGCGGCCTTATTCATTCCCGTGCCTGGTATTCGTACCCCTCGCCCCAGCGGATTGCCGAGTCCCCACATTTCTTTTGAAGAGTCAATGTGCCCGGTGGGTCGCTACCCGAGAATCCGGGAACACCACGGTGCGCTGCACACTAAAGCTCACGAGAACAGTGTCCCGTCAGTGAGTACTTTCGCCGGAAGGGTTGACATACCGGCATCCGTGAGCAAAGTGATCATTCCGACACTCCCCGCCCGCGCCGAACCCATCCTCAAACGCCGAACCCATCCCCGATCTGCGCAGATTGAGGATGGGCTCGGCGGCGGGTGATGGGTTCGGCGAGCGGCGGTCAGACGGTGTACTCGTCGGCGACCGAGAGGGCGCGGTCGAGGATGTCGAGGCCGCGGATGAGGTCTTCCTCGCTGATCGTCAGCGGAGGAGCCACGTGCGTGCGGTTGAAGTGCGTGAAAGGCCAGAGGCCCGCCTTCTTGCACGCGGCGGCGAATGCGCCCATCGGGGCGGCATCCGCTCCGCTGGCGTTGAAGGGCACGAGCGGCTCGCGCGTTTCGCGGTTGCGGACGAGTTCGATCGCCCAGAACAGGCCGAGCCCGCGGACCTCTCCCACGGAGGGGTGCGTTTCGGCCATGCGGGCGAGCCTGGGAGCGACGACGCGTTCGCCGAGGTCGCGGACGCGCTCGAGGATGCCGTCGCGCTCGAAGACCTCGAACGTCGCGACTCCCGCTGCGCACGCGAGGGGGTGGCCGGAGTAGGTCAGCCCGCCGGGGAACATCACGGTGTCGAAATGCGCGGCGATCCGGTCGGAGATGATGACGCCGCCCAGTGGCACGTAGCCCGAGTTGATGCCCTTGGCGAAGCAGATGAGGTCGGGGACCACGTCGAACGCGTTGACGCCGAACCACTCGCCGATGCGCCCGAAGCCCACCATGACCTCGTCGGCGATGTAGACGATGCCGTACTTGTCGCACAGTTCGCGAACGCCGGGGAGGTAGCCGGGCGGCGGCACGAGGACGCCATTGGTGCCGACGACGGACTCGATGATGATCGCGCCGATGGTGGACGCGCCCTCGAGGATGATCGTCTGCTCGAGGTGCTCGAGCGCGCGCTGCGCCTCTTCTTCGGGGCTGGAGGAGTGGAACGCGGAACGGTACGCGTACGGGCCGAAGAAGTGCGCGACCGATCCATCGGCCGGCTCGTTCGCCCAGCGGCGTGGGTCACCGGTGAGGGTGATCGCGGTCGAGGAGTTGCCGTGGTAGCTGCGGTACATCGCGAGCACCTTGCGCTTGCCGGTGAAGATGCGCGCCATCCGGACGGCGTTCTCGACCGCGTCGGCGCCGCCGTTGGTGAAGAAGACCTTGTTCAGATCGCCTGGGGCAACCTCTGCGATGCGGCGGCCGAGCTCGCCGCGAACATCGTTGGCGAAGGCCGGTGCGATCGTCGAGAGGCGACCAGCCTGCTGCTGGATAGCCGCAACGAGGTCCGGATGCTGGTGGCCCAGGTTGAGGTTGACCAGCTGACTCGCGAAGTCGAGGTAGGAGTTGCCCTCGTAGTCCCAGAACGTGGAGCCTTCGCCCCCCGCGATCGGCAGTGGATCGATCAGCGCTTGCGCGCTCCACGAGTGGAACACGTGGCCGCGATCGTCGGCGCGCACCTGGGCTTCGGCGGCAGCATCGGGCACACCCGCGGTGGATGCCTCGACGGAAGATGAGGCGCCGTTCAGGAGATCGGTCATGGCATTACTCCGAGGGTGATTGGTATTCGAGGCTGGTGGGTGTGCGCGACCCGGACGGAATGACCGGGGTCACATAGGCTGTCACCACGCCATTTTCTCAGAGCGGAGGCGCGGTAGCCATGGCCGATCGTCACGAAGACGTACGCAAACGGACGGATCGTCCGGCTCTCGACCCCACCCTTCCCACGGTCGAAGAAGTGCTCGCTCTCGATGAGCTCAGCGCGTCGGCCCCGGAGATTCTGGTCGGGGGAGCGGCATTGCAGCGCCGAGTGCGTTGGGTTCACGTCTCCGACAGTCCCGACGTCGCGCGGCTGCTCGACGGCGATGAATTGCTGCTGACGACGGGGTCGAGCTGGCCGGATGACCCGGTGGCCCTTCGGCGGCTCCTGGCCACCCTGTCCGATTCGCATGCGGCGGGAATCGTCCTCGAACTCGGAACGCACTATCGCTGGGTACCGGCCGCCGTGATCGAGGAAGCCCGCGCTCGCGGGATCGCACTCATTGCACTGCACCGCGAGACGCGGTTCGTCGCGATCACCGAGGCGGTGCACAGCCGGATCATCTCCGAGCAGACGGCCGCGCTGCGCGCGCGTGACGAGGTGCGCGAGCGCTTCACCACGCTCGCCTTGCGCGGGTCGCCCGCGGACTTCGTCGTCCAACAACTCGCGTGGACCCTGGACACGCCCGTGGTCCTCGAGAACCTCGCTCATGAGGTGATCTCGGCCGATGTGCCCTCCGCTCGCGAAGAAGAGGTCTTCTCCGACTGGGAGGCGCGCTCGCGCTCGGCGCATCGGCGCAGCGAACAGCGCGCCCGCGACGGCGGCAGCGTGGATGTCGACGACTGGCTGATCGTGCCGGTGGAAGCACGCGGCATCCGCTGGGGACACATCATCGCCTTCCCCTGCGCCGAGCATCCCGCGGGTCGCCGCAGCGTGCTCGAACAGGGGGCGATCGCTCTCGCGCTCGGCCGTCTCTCCGACGCCGACGGCGAGGACTGGGGGAAGATCGGTCGCGCACGACTGCTCGACTGGCTGCTCGCCGGCCGCTTCACCGGTTCGGGCGGCGCCGTGGCCCGCTTGACGGCGGCGGGGGTTCCCCTCGCGGGTCGCCGGCTGGTCGGAATGGTCGCCGCGCGCGCGCTCGTGACGACCGAGTCGGCGGATGCCGCGGCCAGATCCTTCGGCGGGCGTGCGATGGTCGGGTCAGCGCCGGCCGGCATCCCTGCCCCGGCGTCGACCCTCCTGCTGTCGCTGCCGCTCTCCGCGGCTTTCAACGACGCCGATGCGCTCGCTTTCGCCCAGGCGGTCGCCGGCGACGCCATCGAGCGGATCGTCCTCTCACTCGGCGAGACCGTCGACGGCGAGGCCGGGATCGAGGGGGTGCTCGCGTCGTTGCAGCAGGCCGTCGATCTGGCCCGGTCGCGCGGTGGGCTCGGTGGCCGAGGACCGATCATCCGGCGCGCCGACGACCGGCCGCTGATGAGGCTCGTGACCACCCTCCGCGACGACCACCGCGTGCATGAGCACGGCGAGCGGATGCTCTCGCCCCTCATCGACTACGACATGGCACGCGACGGCGATCTGCTCGACGTTCTCGAGGCGATGCTGACCCATCCCGGCAACCGCACGGCCGCGGCCGCCGCGTCGCACCTCTCGCGCTCGGTGTTCTACCAGCGCATCGCCCTGATCGAACAACTCCTCGCCGTCGACCTCGATGACGGCGAAACGCAGACGGCGCTGCACCTTGCGCTCCTCGTGCGTCGCTCCGCGCGGCGCTGACGCGCGCGGGGGACGCGACGCTCAGAGCGAGATGTAGACCTTCCGGAGAGTCTCGCGCACGGTCCAGACCGTCTGCATTCCCTCGGCCAGACGCACGACCGAGCCGGGGCCGAGCTCGATGGAAGGACGCGGGGGGTCGATGAACTCGACCGTCGCGTCGCCGCGAAGCACGACGAACCACTCTTCGGCTTCGGTGTCGCTCATCGCGCCGGGGGTCATCTCCCACACGCCCAGGGTGCCGACGGATGCCTCGTCGAGCGGAGCGAATCCCGTCAACGGTGAACCTGCGACGACTTGCGCCGAATCGACGGGCTCGTGATCGAGCGACATCGCCCCAGCGTCGGCGAGCACACCCGCCGTCAGCCGCGTCATGAGTCGAATCCGAGCCCGAGCGCGTCGAGCGTCTTGAGGAGGACGTTGCGCTTGCCGCGGTTGTGGTCGCTGCGGTCGAGGGACCACCGCGTCGCGTTGATGCCCATCGCGGCGACCGGCTCGGGCGGGAAGGGGAGAGGGCGCTTGCGCACCATCTCGAGCTTCGTCCGCTCGGACTTCTCCCCGGACAGCAGATCGAGCATGACCTCGCCCGCGAACCGCGTCGCACCGACGCCGAGCCCGGTGAAGCCGGCGGCGTACGAGACCTTTCCATCGCGTGCCGAGCCGTAGAACGCGGAGAACTGCGTCGACGTGTCGATCGCCCCCGCCCACTTGTGGCTGAAGCCCAGTCCTGCCAACTGCGGGAAGGTGGTGAAGAAGTGGCTGGCGAGCTTCTGGAACGACTCGGGCCGGTTTTCGTATTGGGCACGCACCTTGCGGCCGTAGTGGTAGACGGCGTCGTACCCGCCGAACAGGATCCGGTTGTCGCGGCTCATCCGGTAGTAGTGGAACTGGTTGGCGAGATCGCCGACGCCCTGTCGTCCCGACCAGCCGATGTCCGCCAACTGGACGTCGGTGAGCGGTTCTGTCATGAGGACGTAGTCGTACACCGGCACCGTCATCAGGCGGTTGCGGGTCAGCAGCGACGGAAAGACGTTCGTGGCCAGCGCGACGCGCGGTGCGCGAACGGTGCCGCTCGCGGTGACGACGTCGACCTGATCGCCCGAGTCCTCGATGTCCTTCACGAGCGAGTGCTCGAAGATCTCGATGCCCTGCTCCTCGGCGATGCGCGCGAGTTCGGCGGCGAGTTTGCCCGGATGCACCATGGCGGTGGTCCGCGATTCCCAGACACCACCGAGGTACGTGGGGGAGTTGACGGCGGCGCGCACTTCGGATTCACCGAGGCGAGTGACGGACTCATCGCCGCGACGGGCGGCATCCTCAGCCCATTCGTCGAGCCACTCGAGCTGGTGCTCCTCGATCGCAACGCCGAGGTATCCCGTCCGCTCGAAGTCGGTGTCGGCGCCCCACGCGGAGAGGTCGGCCTCCATGGCATCGAGGTTCTCCAGGCCCAGGCGGTCGAGCCGGTCGATCTCCTCGGGCCAGCGGGCCAGCCCGTTCTCGCGCCCATGGGTCAAGCTCGCCTCGACGAAGCCGCCGTTGCGTCCGGATGCGGCCCATCCGACGGTCCGTGCTTCGAGCACCACGATTCGCGCCGCCGGGTTGCGGCGACGTGCGAGCAGCGCGGTCCACAGCCCGGTGTACCCGGCGCCCACGACGACGAGATCGGCGGTGCGCGCACCGGTCAACGGCGCTCGCGAGGGGATGTGACCGAGGTCATCGAGCCAGAACACCGCCTGATGGGTGTTCGCGAGGCTCTGCTCGACGACGGATGCTGTTGGGCGCTGTCTTTCGAAGACGGTTGTGCCCATGGATATCACTCCACTCGGTAGGGAATCAGGCGTCGGGGGCGGCGTAGACACGCTCGCCCTCGACGAAAGTCTGGAGAACGCGGGTGTCGCCGATCTCCTCGGCGGGGCCGGCAAACGGGTCACGGTCGATGACGCACAGGTCGGCGTACTTGCCGACCTCGATCGTGCCGGTGACCTCGTCGAGGTGGTTCACCCAGGCAGAACCCGCGGTGTACGCGACGAGGGATGTGCCGAGGTCGATTGCCTGCTCCGGGAGGAAGGCGTCGTAGTCGCCCTCAGCTTCACTGCGTGCGGCCGTGCGGTTGACGGCGGTGTGGATGGCGGCGAACGGGTTCGGCGTCGACACCGACCAGTCGCTGCCCGCGGCCAGCACCGTCCCTGCTCGCAGGAGATCGCCGAACGGGTACTGCCACGCCGCGCGGGTGTCGCCGAGGAACGGCAGGGTGAGTTCGATCATCTGAGGTTCGAGGGTCGCCCACAGTGACTGCATGTTCGCGATGACGTCGAGCTCGCGGAATCGGGCGATGTCGTCGGGGTGGACCACCTGGATGTGGGCGATGTGGTGTCGGTTGTCGCTGCGTCCGTTGCGGGCGATCGCCGCTTCGACGGCGTCGAGGCACTCGCGGACGGCGCGGTCGCCGATCGCGTGGAAGTGCACTTGGAACCCCAGTGCGTCCAACTGCGGCACGGCCTCGACGAGGATCTCCGGAGCGACGAACGAGATGCCCGAATTGTCAGACGGATGCCCGTGGCCATCGCAATACGGTTCGAGCATGGCCGCGGTGAAGTTCTCTGCGACCCCGTCCTGCATGACCTTGATGCTGGTCGCCGCGAACCTGCCGCCCCGATAGCGCTCACGACGCTCCACGAGATCGGGGATCTGCTCGAGTCCGGCTCCGCGGTCCCACCACAGCGCACCCACGACGCGCGCCGTGAGCGTGCCGGCAGCGGCGGCAGCGAGGTACGCGGCGCCGGGGTCGCCGGCATCTCCGTACGAGCCCACGATGGCGTCCTGCCACGCGGTGATGCCGAACGAGTGCAGGTAACGCTGCCCGACCAGCAGGGCCTCGGTCATCCGCTCGAGTGACTCCGCGGGCAGGTGCCGGTTCACCAGCCCCATCGCACCTTCGTGCAGGGTGCCGGAGGGATTGCCGTCGGCGTCGCGTTCGATGCGACCATCCACCGGGTCAGGGGTGTTGCGGTCGATGCCCGCGAGCTCGAGGGCGGCCGAGTTGACCCAGGCACCGTGGCCGTCGCGGTTGGGGAAGAAGGCCGGCCGGCCGTCGGTGACGGCATCCAGTTCCGCTGCCGTCGGTGTCCCGCCGGGGAAGGCGGACATCTGCCATCCGCCGCCGAGAATCCACTCGTCGTCCGGACGAGCCGCGGTGTAGTCGGTGATGAGCGCGGCGTAGCCCTCTGCAGTGTGCGAGAACGACAGGTCGCAGCGCAGCATGTCGAGACCGCCCCACACCGGGTGCACGTGGGCATCCTGGAAGCCGGGGAGAAGCATCCGCCCCGCGAGGTCGACCACCTCGGTGTCGGGGCCGATCCACTCGCTGACGTCGTGACCGATGGCGGCGATGCGGCCGTCGAGCACGGCCACGGCTGACACCCGCGTGCGCTGCGTGGTCGCGGTGAAGACGGGGCCGCCGGTGAAGACGAGATCGGCGTAGGGCATGGCAGAACCTTTCGAAGAGCGGCGGAAGAGCGGGGTCCGACGTCTGCTCAGCCGCCGGCCATCGTGCGGGCGATGTCGGTCGCCGAATCGCCGGAGCGGCGCAGGACGATCGCCACCACGGCAAGCGAGAAGAGGGTGAGGGCCAGCATGACGGTGGACACCGCCGCGATTTCTGGTCGCAGTCCCGTGCGCAGGGCACTGAGCACGTACACCGGCCAGGGCGTGGACCCGGAGACCTGAACGAAGGACGACACGATGGTGTTGTCGAGGCTGAACGTGAACGCGAGCAGACCACCCGCGAGGACGGCCGGCATGGCCAACGGCAGTGTGATGCGACGGAAGGTCTGCATCGGCGTGGCGTAGAGGTCCGATGAAGCTTCCTCGAGATTCGCGTCGAGTCCCACCAGGCGGGCACGCACGATGTAGGCGACGACGGCCGTCGAGAACAGCGAGTGGCCGACGACGAGACGGACGGTGCCGTCGTTGAAGATCCACATGCCCAGGTCGTTTCCGAGGAAGACCAACCAGGGGAGGAGCGAGATGGCATCGACGATCTCGGGGGTGACCGAGACGAGCAGCAGCAAGCCGACGAACCAGATGGCCCACTTGCCGGGGCGGCGAGCCAGCGCGATGCCGGCGAGCGTTCCGAGCAGCGTCGCGAACACGGCGGCGATCGCACCCGTCTTGATCGAGACGATCACCGCGTCGCTGAGGATCGATTTCGTGAACAGCGCCAGGTACCCGTCGAAACCGAAGTGATCCCACGCGATGAGCAATCGGCCGTTGTTGAACGAGTAGATCACGATCACGAGGATCGGCAGGAAGAGGAACACGAACACCAGGATGCTGAAGACGACCAGCAGGCGATCCGACCAGGGTGTGCGGATCTTGTGCTCGACGGCGGCAGGGCGCGAATCGAGTTCGGCGGGCGCTGCGACGCGCGCGGTGGCCGGCAGCGTGCCGGGCGTGACGTTCGTCATTGTGCATCCCCCAGGACCAGTCGGTTGCGTGATCGAGTCGGCGCGGAGACGAGCCAGAGAATCCCTCCGATGACGACGACCGTCGCCAGAATGATCAGGATCAGAACCACAGCCATCGCCGAGCCGAGAGCCCAGTTCTGCGCGGTCTGGAACTGTGAGGCGACGAGCTGGCCGATCATGTTGCCCTTCGCACCGCCGAGCACGGTCGCGGTGATGTAGTCGCCCATCAGTGGGATGAAGACCAGCAGAGCACCGACGATGATGCCGGGACGGGCGAGGGGGAAGCTCACTCGCAGGAAGGTGTTCCACTTGGTCGCGCCGAGGTCCTTGGATGCTTCCCGCACCGAGAGTCCGACTCGGTCGAAGGCGACGAAGAGAGGGAGGATCATCAGGGGCAGGTAGTTGTAGACCACACCGAGCAGCACAGCGGGGCGGGTGTACAGCACGTCGAGTGGGTCGAGCCCGATGCCCTGCATCAGGGTCGAGAGCACGCCCTGCGGCGCAAGAATGACCTGCCAGCCGATCGTGCGGACCAGGAAGTTGGTCCAGAACGGCACCAGGACGAGGGCGATCAGCAGACCCTTGTATTGCGCGGGGGCCTTCAGCGCCATCCAGTATGCGACCGGCACGCCGATGACAAAGCAGATAGCCGTGCCGGCAATCCCGATCCACAGGGTGTTCGCGAACGTGTCGAAGAAGGTCGGCGTGAACACCTCGGCATACCGGTCCAACGACAGGATGTCGTTCGCGTGCGTGCCGAAGATGCCGGGCTTGTACCCGAAGCTGTACCAGATGACCACCGTGATGGGCACGATGAAGAACAGACACAGCCAGATCGCCGCCGGGAGGGCGAGGACGAAGCTGGGAAGACGGACTCTACGCACCAGCTGCGGCCTTCGCCTTGTTGTAGATCTCGACTGTGCGCGCATTGGCTTCGTTGACTTCGCCGTCGTGCATCGTGGCCAGCTGCTCGGGCGTGAAGAAGACGAGATCCAGCATTTCGGTGCCGGCCGCGTTCGCGGCGTCCTCGATGCCGGTCGCGCCGGTGTTGTAGCCGATGTATTCGAGTTCGGCCAGCGCGTTCTCGGGCGTCATGACGTAGTTGATGAACGCGTGCGCCGCTTCTGGATGGGGAGCGGATGCCGAAATGGCCCAGGTGTCCATCCAGATTTCGGTGTTGGGCGCGCCGAGCACCCACTGCCAGCGGTCGGGCTCGTCGGAGGCGAGGATCCCCTGGCGGGCATCGCCGTTCCAGACTTCAATGAGCGCCTGGGTGCCCTGCGGGATCGCGGTGCTGCCGGGGTAGGAGTCGAACGCGGCGATGTGAGGAGCCAGCGTATTGACGATGAAGTCTTCGGCCGCATCGAGGTCGTCGGTGTTGGTCGTGTTCCAGTCGATGCCGTTGGCCCAGAAGTACATGCCGGTGATCTCGGCGGGGTCATCGAGCACGCTGACCTTGCCGCTTGCTTCGTTCTGAGCGGCATCGAGGAAGTCCGCCCAGGTCTTGAGCTCGCGTTTGATCACGTTCTTGTCGTAGACGAAGCCGGTGGTGCCGAAGGCCTTGGGGAGCGAGTACTCGTTGTCGGGATCGAACGCACGACCGAGCACGGCCGGGTCGAGGTGCTTCTGGTTCGGCAGCAGATCGTGGTTCAACTTCATCAGCAGCCCGTTCTCGGCCATCTGGGGGATGTAGATCCCGGTCGGCACGACGATGTCGTAGCCGCCGGTGCCCTTCGCTGCGATGAGCTTCGAGATGAGTTCCTCGTTGGAGCCGAAGGAGTCGACGACCAACTTGGGGCCCATCTCCTTGGTGAAGTTCGTCAGCACCTCGGGAGCGTCGTAGTCGCCCCAGGAGTACATCGAGAGCTTGTCCTCGAGCGCGCCACCGGTCGGTGCCGGAGCAGACTGCGCGCCTCCGCCGGGCGTGCACGCCGCCAGGAACGCGGTTCCGCCGGCGAGTGCCGCGAGCGACATGAAGCGGCGCCGCGAGAACTCGTTGATGATGCGCGGGGCTGCGGCGCGGCTGGCGAGAATGCGTACGGGGTTGTCGTCAGACATGATCTCGGTCCTCTGGTAGCGGGTGCTGAGTGTGTATCGGGAACAGGTACGGGTCAGTTGGTGCGGACGATGCCGGTGGTGGGGTGCTGCATGTATCCACCGCGGTCGGCGGCTTCGTCGGCGGGGAAGACCTGGATCGACTCCGGACGCCACGTGCACCACACGGTCGATCCCATTCCGACGCGGGGAGCGTCAGGGGTGGGTCGGCGCGAGATGATCGACGCCTCGTCGCTGAGTTGCACCAGGTACTGCATCGTCTCGCCGAGGTGGGAGATGCCGATGATCCGTCCCGGCACCGCGTTGGCGTCGCCGGCGGGTCGGTCCTCGTAGATCTCGATGAATTCGGGGCGCACGGCCGCGCGCGCCGCCTCGCCCGGCAGAACGGAATCGATCATCGCCGCCGGGCGCATGAGCACCTGCGGCGTCTCGACCGCGTAGCCGTCGGCCGAAACCTTCCCGTCGAAGAAGTTCTGCTGACCGACGAACGCGGCGACGTACGCAGACGAGGGCGATCCGTAGATGGTGTCGGAGTCGGCGAGCTGCTCGATGCGCCCTGCACGCATGACCGCGATGCGGTCGCTCATCGAGAGCGCTTCACCCTGATCGTGGGTGACGAAGACGAACGTGATGCCCAGCTTCGCCTGAATGATCTTCAGCTCGAGCTGCATCTCTTCACGCAGCTGGCGGTCGAGCGCGCCGAGCGGCTCATCGAGGAGCAGCACCGACGGGCGGTTGACGAGGGCCCGAGCGAGCGCCACGCGCTGCTGCTGACCGCCCGACATCTGGGTGGGCTTGCGGTCGGCGAACGAACGCATCTGCACCATGTCGAGCGCTGCCGACACCCGCTCGCGAATCTCCGCTTTGGGCGTGCGCTTCTGCTGCATGCCGTACGCCACGTTCTCGGCGACGCTCATGTGCGGGAAGAGCGCATAGGCCTGGAAGACGGTGTTCACGTTGCGCTTGTACGGCGGCAGACCGAGCACCGACGTGCCCGAAATGCGGATGTCGCCGGAGTTGGGCTGCTCGAACCCGGCGATCATCCGCAGGGTCGTCGTCTTTCCGCAGCCGGACGGTCCCAGCAGCGAGATGAACTCGCCCGCTTCGATGTTCAAGGACAATCCGTCCACGGCGGTCTGGTCGCCGTAGCGCTTGGTGACGTTCTCGAGGAGAACGGACCCCTTCTCCACGCTGATGTCAGCGGGTCGGGAGTCAGTTGTGGCCGTAGTCATTGGGTGGCACCTCCGGTTCGGGCTCCTGTGCCTCTGGTGTGAGATTCAATACGGCGAGTGTCCGAAGGGCAACGCGCGAGGCGTCGAAACGGACGATCCGGGGGCTCGCGGGACGGCCCGCGACACTTTGTCCGGCTCCCGGTTACGGCGGTGTGACGGGGGTATTCCGGTCGGTTCAACCCGACGGGTTTGCGAGAATGAACCGGTGACCACGCCTGAGGCATCCGAATCGTCCGAGACCGGACCGTCGCTCGTCTTCGAGGGTGACCCCATGCGGCACTCCTACGGCGAAGACGTGCTGGGCCTTCTCACGGGGACCTTCGCCGCGTCGCTCGGGCTGTATCTCCTGCATGCGTCGGGCGCGGTGACCGGCGGGACGGCGGGGCTCGCGCTCTTGCTCGGATATGCCACCGGGTGGCCGTTCGGAGTGCTCTTCGCGGTGGTCAACCTTCCGTTCGCTGCGCTGGCGATCTGGAAGAAGGGATGGAACTTCACCATCCGCACGGTGATCGCCATCGCCCTCGTATCGGGATTCTCGGCCGTGAACACGGCCTTCATCCACATCTCGGAGATCCAGCCGATCTACGGTGCGCTCGCGGGTAACCTCCTCGCGGGCATCGGGTTGCTGATCGTCTTCCGGCATCGCGGCAGCTTGGGCGGCATCAACGTCATCGGACTCGTCATCCAGGACCGCACCGGCTTCCGCGTGGGGTGGACGCTCATGGCGTTCGACGTCGTGATCATTCTGCTCGCCCTCGTCGTCCTCGATTGGCAGGCGGTCCTCATCAGCGCCGTCGGCGCGGTGCTGCTCAATCTCGTGCTGGCGCTGAACCACCGCCCCGGTCGATACATCGGGCACTGATCAGGGCTGGCAGCGCGGGCACCAGAACGTCATTCGCTCGCTTGTGGCGTTCGCGCCGAGGTCTCCGCGCTCGATGAGCGTGCCGCACCGACGGCACGGCTTGCCGTCGCGGCCGTAGACCCAGGTCTGGCGGCCCGGGCGGGAATCGCCCGTGAAGGTGCGGCCGGCACGGTCCCGGTTGGCGCGGATCATGCGGGCACCGGTCTCCATCAACGCGAGGGTGTCCACCTCACCCGCCGGTGTCGTGGGACGGATGCCGCGAACGAACAGCAGCTCATTGGCGTACTCGTTTCCGAACCCGGCCACGTTGCGCTGATCAAGGATCGCGACGTGGGCGGCGCGCGAATCTGCGGCGACGCGGCGTGCAGCCTCCACGGCATCCCACTCCGTGGACAACGGATCGGGACCCAAGTGGCCGATGATGCGATCTTCCTCGCGGGTGGGGAGGACCTCGACCATCGCGAGATCGAACCCGACCGCCTGCGCGCGAGCGGTCGCCACGATCGCTCGGGCGCGGAAGGCCGGCGCCCGCCACCGCTCGCCGGGGCGATAGGTGTCCCATCGACCTTCCATCTTCAGATGTGAATGGAGGGTGTGTTCCCCAATGCGCAGGAGGAGGTGCTTGCCTCGGGGAACCACTTCGTGGATCATCTGACCGCGCAGGTCGGCCGTGGCGCTCCCCGGGACGCGGATGTCGAAGGTGATCGCCTCGCCGCCGGCGAGAGCCTCGTGGAGGCGCCGGGCCGTGCGGAAGACGGTATCGCCCTCAGGCACGGTCGCCTGATCCTGCGCTCGCCCCTGATCCTGCGTTCGTCTCTGATCCGGCGTTCGTCTCTGAACCGGCACTTGTCTCTGAACCGGCACTGCGTCGTGATCCGACCCCGCGCGCCGCATCTCCCGCGGTCGTGCGGCGCAGGGTCAGGCCACGCGTCGACTCGACGAAACCAGCATCCCGGAGGGCGCGGCCCGCCGGGGTGCCGTAGATGAACGCTCCGCCGACCTGCTCGATCGTGAGCGTGTCCAGACGCCGGGCACGAGCGGTGGCGACGAGGTCGCGCGCGGCCGCGGCCAGCACGGCCTCGTCGTCGGTGAAGGCGAGCGCCGAGCGTCCACCCCGTTCGAGGTAGAGAACGAGAGCGCCGTCGACGAGCACCACGAGTCCGCCTGCTTTGCGGCCAGGTCGATGTGACACGCCTTCCAGGGCAGGCCAGCCGAGTGCCGCACCGTATGGGTTGGCGGGGTCGGTCGCCGCGAGCGTCAGCGAACGAAGTGGCGCGGGATCGGGGAGTCCTGCGAATTGGCGAAGCCGGTCCACGGTCGCGGATGAGGCGAACTGCGCGGCGCCCAACTGCTCGATGAGGTACCCGCGGCGACAGTGCCCCGCCTCTTCGAATCCGGCGAGGATGCGGTAGGCCTGCGCGAATCCGCCGGGCAGTCCCTCCGCTTGCACGGAGCCGCGGGTGACGACGCCGTAGCGGTCCAGAAGCAGGCTCGCGGCTGCTGTCGCGCGCTGCGCGCCATCGACCTCCGGGGCGGGAAGGAGAGACCAGCGTCCGCCGAGGGACGGTGGACGCGGCGGCGCCGCCGATCCCGGGCGAGCGAGCACCTGCCCCCGGTACATGCGAGCTCGTGGCGCCCGGCGAACCGTGCGGTGCGACTGCGAGCCGCCGGAGGTGAGGCCGCGCACGGGCGCGAACGTGTCGTTTGTGATCCGTCCCGCCCAGGCGAGGTTCCACAGTGCGTCGATGACGGACTGTTCGTTCTCGGCACCCGTCATCTGCCTGAGCTGTCCCGCGAAGTACGCACCTCCGGAGGCGAGTGCGGCCAGAAGCTGCGCCTCGAACGTCGTGGGCTCGTCTTCGGGAAGGGGGAGCGTCAGCGGGGCGGTGTCGGCGGGGTGCAGGGCGATCCAGCCATCTCGGCCGGGGAGGGTACCGTGTCCCGACCAGACGACCTCGCCGGTCGAGGTGAGCTCATCGAGCATGGCGGGCGCGTAATCGGCGACACGCGACGGAAGGATCAGCGATTCCCAGGCGCTCGCCGGGATCGGCACTCCGGCGAGCTGCTCAATCGCGGCCAGTGTGCCGTCGACGCCCTCGAGAGGGCGTGTGAGGTGCTGCCATGTCGGCAGGAACCGCGCGAAAGCGTCGGGCGAGACCGGTTCGACGGTCCCGCGGATCGCGGCGAGCGAGCGAAGCCGGATGCGGCGGAGTGCTTCGCTGTCACACCACTCACCGTCGTCCGTTGTGCCGGATGCTTCACTGCCGGCGGACCCTTCCGGCAGGAAGAAGCCGCTCATGATGCGGCCCTGGGATTCGAGGCGTTGCAGGGTCTGCCGCGCGACGGCTGCGCCGATGCCGAGCCTGCTGGCGACATCCGCCGTGCGGAACGGACCGTGCGTGCGTGCGTATCGCGAGACGAGATCGGCGAGCGGATCCACGAGCGGCTCGAGGAAGGCGGTCGGGATGCCGACGGGCAGCGCCACCCCGAGTGCATCGCGCAGGCGTCCGGCATCCTCGATCGCGGCCACCCGGGCGACACCGCCGATCACGACGCGGATCGCGCGCCGCGTGTCGACGAGTTCTTGCAGGTGGGACGCGGCATCCTGCGCGGTGGCGTTCTGCGCGGAGGAGTTCTGCGCGGTGGCGGCGGCGGTGTCCTCCGCAGGATCGGTGGACGCTTCATTGGTCGACGCGAGCCGCGCGGCGGTCTCGTCGGCATCCAATGGTCCGAGTACTCGCAGGAGGTCGGCGACCCCCTCGACGCCGCGCGCTCGGCGGTTCGGATCGAGCCGCTGCACCTCTCGCTCGAACTGGGCGATGACGTCGGGGTCGAGAAGCTCTCGGAGCTCGACTTTGCCGAGGAGTTCGCTCAGGAGGGCCGGGTCGACCGATAGCGCTGCCGCGCGGCGTTCTGCCAAGGGCGAGTCGCCCTCGTACATGAACGCACCGACATATCCGAACAGAAGGTCGCGGGCGAAGGGCGAGGGCTGGCTCGTCGTGGTTTCGACGAGGCGGATGCGGCGGTCGCCGATGGCGCGGGTGATCCGCAGGAGGGAGGGCAGGTCGTAGACGTCTTGGAGGACTTCGCGGAGCGTCTCGAGGATGATCGGGAAGGTCGGATATCGCTTGGCGACCTCGAGCAGCTGCGCCGATTTCTGGCGTTGCTGCCACAACGGGGAGCGTTTGTTCGGGTTCAGCCGGGGGAGGAGCAGCGCGCGTGCCGCGCACTCACGGAACCGGGAGGCGAAGAGCGCTGACCCGCCGACCTCGACGGTGACGAGCTGCTCGATCTCGTCAGGTTCGAAGACGAACAGCTCTGCCCCTGGGGGTTCGGCGGTGGCATCCGGAACGCGCGCGATGATGCCGTCGTCACTGGCGACCGCTGACCCTTCCACGCCGAGCCGCTCACGGATCCGGGCGTTGACGGCGAGAGCCCAGGGCCCGTGGACGTGCATGCCGTACGGGGAATGAAGGATGACGCGCCAGTCGCCGACCTCGTCGCGGGACCGCTCGACGGTGAGTGTGCGGTCGGTGGGGAGCGTCCCGGTCGCTTCGCGCTGTTCGGCCAGATAGGCGAGCAGATTCCCAATCGCGTTGTCGTCGAGACCGGATTCGCGTAGCCGCGCGGCGGCTTTGTCTGGTGATGCCGCGGCGACTTCGCGCGAGAACTTCCCGAGCGCCTCACCCAGTTCCGCCGGGCGACCGAGGCCATCACCGTGCCAGAACGGCAGCTTGCCCGGCTGTCCGAATGCGGGAAGCACGTTCACCCGGTCGTGGGTGATCTCCACGATGCGCCAACTGGTCGTGCCGAGCGTGAAGACATCGTTCACCCGCGACTCGTAGACCATTTCTTCGTCGAGTTCACCGACCCGCGCGTTGCGCGTCTCGCCGGCGACGAAGACCCCGAACAGGCCGCGGTCGGGAATTGTGCCGCCGCTGGTGACGGCGATGCGCTGGGCGCCGGGGCGACCGGTGACCGTGCCCTGATCGCGATCCCAGATCACGCGGGGACGCAGTTCGGCGAACTCGTCTGAGGGGAAGCGTCCCGCAAGCAGATCGAGCGTCGCCTCATACGCAGATCGGGGCAGGGTGCGAAATGGCGCCGAGTGGCGGAGCGTCTCGTACCAGCCCTCGACGTCGATCGGTCCGAGAGCGCAGGCGGCGATGGTCTGCTGGGCGAGGATGTCGAGGGGGTTCTGCGGGACGGCGATCGCCTCGATCTGCCCGGCCAGCATCCGCTCGGTCACGACGGCCGTGTGAAGCACATCCCCCCGGTGCTTGGGGAAAAGGGCCGCGCGGCTCACTTCGCCGACTTGGTGGCCGGCGCGTCCGACGCGCTGGAGGCCGGATGCCGCCGACGGCGGCGCCTCGACCTGGATGACGAGATCGACCGCGCCCATGTCGATGCCGAGTTCGAGGCTGCTCGTCGCGACGACGCATCGGAGCACGCCCGGATTTGAGTTCGTCCTCAACCTGGGCGCGTTGCTCCTTCGACACCGATCCGTGATGCGCTTTCGCGAGCACGGGATCGGCGCCCGCTGTCGCGCCGGCCTGTGCCATCGTGGCTGCGGGAATCGCGGGGGCGGGGAGATCGATTCCGAGACGTTCGGCGTAGATCTCGTTCAGCCGGCCGGTGAGCCTCTCGGCGAGACGCCGCGAATTAGAGAAGACGATCGTGGAGCGGTGGGCGAGGATGCGATCGACGATCGCTTCTTCGACGTGCGGCCACACCGATCCGGTCACTTCGCTGGGCTCGGGGGCGGAGTACCAGTCGTCGGCGGCGTCTCCGTCCGCATTCGCCGAATCGTCGGCCGGGGTGGTCTGCGGTTCCTGGCCCGCCTTCGGCGGTGGCGGCGGGGGATTGAGCATGTCGTCCATGGGGACCACGACGGACAGCTCGAAGGTCTTCTGCGCGCGGGGTGCGACGATCTCGACGGGCGCGGAGCCGCCGAGGAAGCGGGCGACCTCGTCGATCGGGCGGACAGTGGCCGACAGGCCGATGCGCTGCGCGGGCTTTTCCAAGAGGGCATCGAGGCGCTCGAGGCTGACCGCGAGGTGGGCTCCGCGCTTGGTCGCGGCCACGGCATGTACTTCGTCCACGATGACGGTGTGGACGTTGCGCAGCGTCGCAGCCGCCTGCGAAGTGAGCATCAGATACAGCGACTCGGGCGTCGTGATGAGGATGTCGGGGGGACGAGCGACGAGCGCACGTCGGTCCGCGGACGAGGTGTCTCCTGATCGCACGCCGACAGTGACGCCCGGGACCGTGACCCCCAGTCGGCGCGCGGACTGCCCGATGCCGACCAAGGGTGAGCGCAGGTTTCGTTCGACGTCAACGCCGAGCGCCTTCAGAGGTGAGATGTAGAGGACGCGGGTGTCGGCGGGGGCCGCATCCGCTTTCTTCCGCTTCGGTGGGGGGTCGATGGGCTTGCCGCGGAAGATCCGGTCGATGGCCCAGAGGAATGCCGAAAGCGTCTTTCCCGAGCCGGTCGGCGCGACGACAAGGGCGTGCTTGCCGGCCGAGATGGCCTCCCATGCCCCCGCCTGCGCGGGCGTGGGCGTCGCGAAGGCGCTGCGGAACCAGTCCTGCGTGGCAGGACCGAATCGCTCGAGCACATCGGCCACCCCCCTATCTTCGCCCGTGCCGCCGACATCGGGCTCGGGAGGCCGCCCCGGCTTCGCCCGTCGCTCCCGCGCAGTCCGGGTCAGTCGGACTGCGCGCTCGCGACGGACGAGCCTGTACTGCGGATGCCGTCGCCCGCGCAACTCGCTTCGTCCGCCCCTTCCGCGCAGTCGCACGCGACCACATCGCGCGCTCGCGACGGACGAGACCGCCGTCCCGCCCATGCGACCGCTTACCCCGAAGCCCTACGTCTCCACGAGCGTCCCATCTCGCTGTAAATCGAGTCGCAAGTCGAGCCCCAGCCGGGCAAGGAACGCATCGTCGTGACTGACGACGAGCACCGCGCCGCGGTAGGCGGCGAGGGCGTCGACCAGCTGATCGACCGTGTCGAGGTCGAGGTTGTTCGTCGGCTCGTCGAGGACGAGCAGTTGGGGCGGCGGATCGGCGAGCAGCACCCGCGCGAGCGCCACGCGGAAGCGCTCGCCGCCCGAGAGCGCCGAGACCGGACGCAGCGCCGTCTCCCCGCGGATGAGGAAGCGGGCCAGGCGGTTCCGCAGGTCGGAATCGGTGGCGTGAGGCGCGGCATCCCGCACGTTCTCCAGGACGGATGCTGTGTCGCGCAACCCATCGATTCGCTGTGAGAGGTACCCGACGCGGTCGGTGTGGGCATCCGCAGTGCACGACGAAAGCCACGGCGCAGCGCGGTCACCCTCTTCTGCGCCCGCCCCCAGCAGCTGACGCACGAGCGTCGTCTTGCCGACGCCGTTCGCTCCCACCAGTGCCACCCGCTCCGGGCCTTGCATCACCCACGACCGTTCGCCGTCGCCGAGCGTGGCGATGCGCCGGCCCGTAGGGACGTCAGGATCGGGCAGGTCTATGTGCACCGCCTCGTCGTCGCGCACCCGACGTTCCGCCGCGTCGAGGGCTGCGCGCGCCGTCGATTCCCGATCGCGCATGTCGGTGCGCAGCTTGCCCGCCGAGACCTGTGCCGTGCGCTTGCGTCCGCGCGCGACGATCCCGGGAACCCGCTTCTCGACCTGAGCTTTGTGCCCGACCGCCGCACGCCGGGAGAGCTTCGTCTCGGCCTCGATGCGGTCGCGCTTCTCGTGCCGCAGGACTTCTTTCGCAGACGTCTCAGCCTGTCGCGCGGCCGCCTGCTCAACGTCCTGCCATTCGCGCCACTGTGAGTAGGGGCCGCCGAACACGGACAGCGCGCTGCCGTAGAGCTCGGCCGTGTCGTCCATCAGTTCGAGGAGCGCCGTGTCGTGGCTCACGACGATCAGCGTCCCGCGCCAAGACCGGACGAGGTCGTAGACGCGAGCCCGGGCTTCCCGATCGAGATTGTTGGTCGGCTCGTCCAACAGCGTGATGGCCGAGCGACGCAACCGCACACCGACGAGTGCCGCGAGGACAGCCTCGCCGCCCGACAGCTCGCCGATGCTTCGGTCTGCGGCGTCGAGGGGGAGCCCCGCTTCGGCGAGCGCGGCTGTCGTTCGGGCCTCGATATCCCAGTCGTCGCCGACGGCGTCGAAGTGTCGTTGGTCGACGTCGCCCGATGCGATCGCGCGCACGGCGTGCAACGCGGATTCGACACCTAACAACGCTGCCACGGGCCTGTCGACATCGAGTGTCAGCTGCTGCGGCATGTAGTCGACCGTGCCCGACACGGCCACAGACCCCGAGGTGGGGGTCAGTTCTCCGCTGATCAGTCGTAACAGCGTCGACTTGCCGGACCCATTGCGGCCGACGAGGCCTGTGCGTCCGGGCGTGAAAGCGCCCGACAGATCAGCGAGCGCGGTCTGACCGTCCGGCCAGGTGAGAGTGAGGCGGTCGAAGGTGACCGCGGATGATTGTTCAGGCATGAGTGCTCCTCGGATGTCGGTGCGCGGACGCGCCGAACAGCGAGAGGCCTCATCCCGAAGGAGGGCCGAGCGGTCGACGAGTCAGCGCGAATCGGTGCGCATGACTCGTCGGATGGTTCCGGACGCGAGGGCGTGACGGATCGACGGTTCAGCGCGAATTACAGCGCGGACGAGTCGATACCGGTCAACGGTCTTCCTCACACTCGGGACAGGAACTCCACCATTCTACCCGAACGCGAATCTCCGTCGCGTGGGGGACGCCCGCGCAGGGAGCCCTTCATAGTGTGGGGACATGGACGAGAACACGAATGGGAACGCGAAACCGATCCCGGCTCAGTCGAGCTGGGGATTTGGCATCGCGATTGGGCTCGGCGTCGGTGTGGCGATCGGTGTCGCGATGAAAAACATCGGTGTAGGGCTCGCGATCGGAATGGCGATCGGCGTGGTTTTCGCGCTCAGCCTCGGCGAGGCGATCAAGCGCGGTGCGAAGGGTGAGGCACCCGATGCCCCCGGTCAGCCGGATCACGGTCCGGACACACGTCCGGACACCGAGCCTGGACCGGAGCGCGGCGCGTAGCTGCGGTTCACCCCGCGAGTTCGCCCGTCGCAAGTACGCAGTCGCGGTCGACAGCACTGCGCGTTGGCGACGGGCGAGTGGAGGCTGCGGATGCCGCGGGGTCCGCGACGAGGTTCGCCCGTCAGTTCCGCGCAGTCGCGCCCCGCAGGACTGCGCGCTTGGTGCGGATGAAGCCCGCGCCCGGCCCGCCGCCGCCACCCCGCCGCGCGCTACGCCTCGAGCTGCTTGCGCAGGAATGTCGCCACGTCGGCGAGCTCTTGCTCCGACACGCTGTGCGTCAGCCCGGCGTAGACGCGACCGCTGAGGTCGACGTGACGCGGGAGCCACTCGGCCGTGTGCTCGATGAGCGGCTGCGGGATGACCTCGTCGCGAGATCCTCGCCCCCAGAACACCGGCGGGCGCACCTCGGCGAGTTCCGCATCCGTCGGCAGCGCCTGGGGGTTCGCGTAGCCGGCGAGGTTCACGGCGAAAGCGAACCCCCGTGGGCGCAGGCGGAGGGCCTCAAGAGCTATGACGCTGCCCTGCGAGAACCCGAGGAGGCCGACTGTCTCGGCATCCGTCCCTTCGTCCAGCCACTCGAGAAACCGCTCCGCGGCGCGGGTCGCAGACTCGGGATTGCGCCCGTGGAGTCCGTCGATCGGAAACCACGAGTGACCGGGTGTCGGAAACGGCGGAGGCAAGGGCGCGCGCACCGCGGCGACGACGAACTCGTCGGGCAGATACGGCAGCAGTGCGAAGAGATCCTGCTCGTTCGAGCCGTAGCCATGCAGCAACACGAGCAGCGGCCGCCCCGCGCGATCGGAGGGTTCAGCCGACCACAGGACGGCACCGGGATCGAGCGCGGGAATCTCGGACATCCCCACATTCTGCCAGGGGAGCGGGGCGGGGCCTGTGGGACGCGATTGATATATACATAGACCATGGCCGTTCGCACCCCTGACCCCGACCCGAACGAGCGCGACGACGACGGGACGCCCCAGGATCCGCTCCGCGGCATCGGTGCGACCTACGGCGATGCCGCACACCCCGTCGGCAATGGCACGTTCGGCTCACCCGCACCCGGCAACGCCGCGAACCCGGGGTGGTTGACCGATATCGAACTGGCCGAGGCTCGCCGGCGGCTGCCGATCCTCTACGTCGAGGCCGTCCCCGTGCGCACGGACGGGGTCGGGTCTGTCACCGACGTCGGAATCCTGCTGCGGGCCACGCCGCTGGGTGAGATGACCCGCACGATCGTGAGCGGGCGCGTGCGCTACGGCGAGAGCGTGCGCGACGCGCTCTTCCGTCACCTCGAAAACGATCTCGGTCCGATGGCGTTTCCGCTCCTCCCGCCGCAGCCGGTGCCGTTCACCGTGGCCGAGTACTTCCCCATGCCGGGGCTCTCCGCGTTTCACGATGACCGGCAGCACGCCGTGTCGCTCGCGTTCGTCGTTCCCGTCTCCGGCACGTGCGAACCTCGTCAGGACGCCCTGGAGGTGACGTGGATGTCACCGGCGGAAGCAGCATCCGATGCCCTCTCCGCCGAGATGGAGGGTGGCCGGGGCACGCTCATCCGTCAAGCTCTCGCGAGCGTGGGCGCGCTGCGGTAGAGATCGGCCGTCGGCGACGGTAGACGTAGATCCAATTTCCTATAGGATAGGGGTCAAGGCTTCCCGACGACCGAGGAGAACGCAATGACGCGGCTGTTCAATGATCCTGACGAGTTCGCCGAGGACTCCGTCGTGGGCTTCGTGGCCGCCTCCGGCCGCTGGGTTCGCCCGGTCACCGGAGGAGTCGTGCGCTCCACTCGTGGCCCGGAACCGACCGTCGCGGTCGTCATCGGCGGTGGCAGCGGCCACTATCCGGCGTTCGCCGGACTCGTCGGACCCGGCCTCGCCCACGGCGCGGCGATGGGCAATCTGTTCGCCTCGCCCTCCGCGCACCAGGTGCGCTCGGTCGCGACGGCGGCGCATGAAGGCCGTGGGGTGCTGCTGAGCTTCGGCAACTATGCCGGCGACGTGCTGCACTTCGGTCAGGCGCAGGATCGCATGCGCGCCAAGGGGATCGACTGTCGCACGGTCCTGGTCACCGACGACATCTCCAGCGCCCCGAAATCCGAGATCGAGAAGCGACGTGGCGTCGCCGGCGACCTGGTCGTGTTCAAGATCGCGGGTGCTGCGGCCGAGGCCGGATACGACCTCGACGCAGTGGAACGGGTGGCGCGCGCAGCCAACGACCGCACCCGATCGCTCGGCGTCGCGTTCGGCGGCTGCACCCTGCCCGGCGCGGACGAGCCACTGTTCACGGTGCCCGACGGGCGGATGGCGGTCGGTCTCGGCATCCACGGCGAACCCGGCATCGACGAGGTGGCCATCCCGACGGCAGCGGAGCTCGCCGAGTTGTTCGTCTCGTCGCTGCTCGCGGAAGTGCCGGACGACGTTTCGCTCAGCGGGGCTCGTGTCGTTCCGATCTTGAACGGACTCGGCAGCGTCAAGTACGAAGAACTGTTCATCGTGTACGCCACGATCGATCGACTGCTGACGGAGGCGGGACTGGTCGTGGTCTCGCCCGAGGTCGGTGAATTCTGCACGAGCTTCGATATGGCCGGAACCTCCCTCACTTTGCTGTGGCTCGATGACGAACTCGAAACGCTATGGCACGCCTCGTGCGATACGCCGGCATACCGTCGCGGCTCTGTGGAGGGGCGTACCGCGGTGACCGCCGACCAGATCGTCGCCGAGGAAGAGCCTGCGTCGATCACTCCGGGCAGCGAAGAGTCGCGGGCCGCAGCGGCAACCGTCGTACGGGTGCTGTCGGACGTCGCCGAAATGCTCGATGAGCAGGCCGACGAACTGGGCAGGATCGATCGCATCGCGGGCGACGGTGACCACGGAATCGGTATGCAGCGGGGCAGCCGTGCCGCTGTCGCGGCCGCCCACCGAGCCGCCGAGAGTGGTGCCGGTGCCTGCACGCTGCTGCAGATCGCGGGCGACGCGTGGGCGGATAAGGGCGGTGGCACGTCGGGCGCCATCTGGGGGGAGATGCTCGTTGCACTGGGTGGGGTGCTCGGCGACGACATCGATGTGACCGCGCAGACGGTCAGCGCGGGAGTGTCGGGTATGAAAGACGCCGTGATGTCGTTCGGCAAAGCGCGGCCCGGGGATAAGACCATGATCGATGCCATCGTGCCGTTCGCCGACGACCTCGCTGAGCGCATCGCTGCGGGCGACGGTCTGGTCGAAGCCTGGGCGCACGCCGCAGACGTCGCCACGGCCGCGGCGGAGGCGACCGCGCAGATGCGCGCGCGCCTCGGTCGGGCACGAGCGCACGGCGACAAGAGCATCGGCACCGCTGATCCCGGCGCGGTGTCGTTCGCGATGATCACGCACACCGTCTTGAACACATTGAAAGAGGAGAACTGACATGGCACTTCGACTGGTGGTCGGCTCGGACGACGCGGGTTTCGAGTACAAAGAACGGATCAAGGCGGACCTTCTCGCCAATCCCCTCGTGGAAAGCGTGACCGATGTCGGTGTCGACGCGAATTCCCACACCAACTATCCGAAGGTCGCCACCGCAGCGGCCGAAATTGTTGCGGCGGGCGACGCGGACCGGGCCATCCTGATCTGCGGCACGGGCCTCGGCGTCGCGATCGCCGCGAACAAGGTCACCGGAATCCGCGCTGTGACGGCACACGACTCCTTCAGCGTCGAGCGCTCGGTGCTCTCCAACGATGCGCAGGTGCTCTGCATGGGCCAGCGTGTCATCGGCATCGAGCTCGCCCGCCGGCTCGCGCGGGAGTGGCTCACCTACACATTCGATCCCACGAGTGCGTCGGCCGAGAAGGTGCGCGAGATCTGCGCATACGAGGGCGAATAGGTCGAGGGTTCGCTGGGGGAGTGACGAAGAGATGACGATTGATGCCGGCCAGCGCGATGCCACACTCGGGCTTGATGCGAGCATCGAACGCCGAGGCCTTCGCGATCACGTCTACGACCGCATCCTCCAGTTGCTGCTCAGTGGCGAAGTCGCCCCGAGCGCGCGTCTGTCGATCGACACGATCGCCCGTGAGCTCCGAGTCTCGCCCACGCCGGTACGCGAGGCGATGGTACAGCTCGAGCGCACGGGATTGGTGACGAGGCAGGCCCACAAGGGGTACCGCATGGCGCCGCCGCTCGACGAGAGTCAGCTCGCCGAACTCTTCGACGCACGTCTCATGCTGGAGACGACGGCCGCCAGGCTGGCCACACCCGCCGACGATGACTTTCTCGCCGAACTCCGGGTTGCGCAGGTCGCTCATGAGCAGGCAGGTGCTCGAGTAGCCACCTCCATGAGCACGGGCGCCCCGGATGTCGCAGCGACGACGGACTACTTCGCGCGTGATGCCGACTTCCACCGCGTCGTCTTCGCGCACTGCGGAAACCACTACCTCAACGAGATGTCTGAGGCTCTGGGGGGCCAACTGCACCGGATGCGGCAGTCGGTCCTGCACGGAGTTCTCGATGTCAACGAAGCAGTCGCCGAACACGCCGCGATCGTCGACGCGTTCTCGGAGTCTGACCCCGATGCGCCGGAACGCGCGATGCGCCGACACATCGAGCAGGTACGTGCGCGGTCGCTCGACATCGAACGCACCGTTTGACTGATCTTCGACAACAAGAAGGACCGCCGAATATTTTCGGCGGTCTTTTTTTGTCAAGCCCTTGACCGACCGGTGCCTATTTCCTATAGGATCTACAAAGCAGCATCCGCGTCACCTCACAACGTCAATGGAGTCGTCATGACAGATCTGTCATCCCCCGCACCGCTCGACAGCGAAACCTGGCCGATCGCGGTGTGCATGCACGGGTTCCCACCCGTCGACGCGGACGGCACCGCGCTGCACGATGCGCCGGCCGAGAAGTGGGATGCACTGTTTCGCCAGGTCGCTCGACTCGGATTCACGGCGATCGAGCTCGCCGACAGCCACATCCGCCCCGCAGACCTCGAGGCCTCGCGCCGCGAAGAACTGCTCTCGATCTCCGCGGCTCACGGCGTCACTCCCATCTCGGTGCACGTTCAGCGCCAGAGTGTGATCGAGCCCGGTCGGGGCGAGGCCAACCTCGCCTACGCGCATCGCACGATCGACGCGTCCGCCGAGCTGGGTCTGCAGGTCTTCTCGACCGGTCTGCACCAGCCCTTCACGGATGCCCAGCGGCGCGCGCTGTGGTTCTGGACGGCTCCGGGTTCGGTCGACCCCGACGATGCTGACACCCGCGCGCTCGCTGTGAAGCGCTTGCGCGAACTCGGCGAGCATGCAGCATCCGTCGGTCTTCCGATGGCGCTGGAGATGTACGAAGACACTTATCTCGGCACCGCAGACAGCGCTGTGCAGCTCATCGAAGAGATCGGCCTCGACAACGTCGGCCTCAACCCCGACATCGGCAACCTGATTCGCCTGCACCGTCCGATCGAGGACTGGCGGGAAATGCACGCGAAGACCCTGCCGTACGCAAACTACTGGCACGTCAAGAACTACGCGCGAGACGAAGCGGTCGACGGCAGCTGGTACACCTCCACGCCCACGAGCATGGAGCTCGGCCTCATCAACTACCGCGCGGTCGTCTCCCAGGCAGTCGAGCTGGGCTTCCGCGGACCGTTTCTGATGGAGCAGTACGGCGGCGACAGCCTCGGCGTCTGTGCGACCAACCGTCGCTACCTGCAGAGTCTGCTGCCCGAACCGGCCGGCGTCTGACGACGAAGCCGGGCCAATTCAATCTGATGTCGACGAAGGAGACGAACATGACAGAGAACGAGAACCGACCGGTGTACGCGGTCGTCGGAAGCGGCTACATGGGCGGCGGTATCGCCCAGGTGCTGGCGTTGTCCGGTGCCGACGTGCGCATCGCCGACGTCGACATCGAGATCGCACGCACCAACCTCGCACGCCTGATCGCGGAGGCCGAGCAGTTCGCCGCCGACGGACTCTTCCCCGCGGAAGCGCCGTCGGTGATCGCGGAGCGGATCACCGCAGCGACGATCGAGGATGCCGTAGCCGCGGCATCCTTCATCGAAGAGGCCGTCCCCGAGAAGATCGAGATCAAGCACGCGACGCTGCGCCGCATCAGCGCCGCGGCACGACCCGACGCGATCATCGGCAGCAACACGTCGACCATTCTCATCGGCAAGCTGGCAGAGGCCGTCACCAACCCGGAGCGCTTCCTCGGGGTGCACTTCTCCAACCCTGCGCCGTTCATCCCCGGGGTGGAGCTGATTCCGCACGCGGGCACCGACGACGACGCCATCTCCGTGGTCGAGCAGATCGTCGCGGCCACAGGCAAAGAGACCGCGCGCGTCAAGGATGCCACCGGATTCGTGCTCAACCGCCTGCAATACGCGCTGTTCCACGAGGCCACCCAGCTGGTGGAGGAGGGCGTCGCGACGCCCACCGACATCGACACCATCGTGCGGACGACTTTCGGCTTCCGGCTGCCGTTCTTCGGACCGTTCGCGATCGCGGACATGGCAGGCCTCGACGTGTACGCGTTCTGCTATGCGTCGCTGCAGACCGAGTTTCCCGAGCGTTTCGCGACGCCCGAGATCCTCGCCGGCCTCGTCGAGGAAGGCAAACTCGGCACGAAGACGGGCGCGGGCTTCCTCGATGTTCCGGCCGACCGTACCCCCGAGCTCATCGCTTACCGCAACAAGGCGTACGTCGCGATGAAGAAGCTCATCGACGAGCTCGGCCCCGCACCCATACAGCCCGCATCCGCGGGCAACTGAGGAGGACCGGCATGGCTACCACTTTCCCCACCGAACGCACCGTCATCCTGACCGGAGCCGCCAGCCCCCGCGGCATCGGCCGGGCAACTGCGCACTACCTCGCAGAACGCGGGTGGAGCATCGGAATCCTGGACGTCGACGCCGAATCGGCGCAGAAGACCGCGCAGGAGGTCGCCGACCAGTACGGCGTGGCCGCCGCGGGCGCCGGCGCGAACATCGCCGACAAGGGCGAGGTGGATGCCGCGATCGATGCGCTCGAGGCGGCACTGCCGCAGGTCGTCGCGCTCGTGAACTTCGCCGGCGTCTCATCGCCTGTTCCCTATCTCGAGGTCACGCCCGAAGAGTGGGACCGCGTCCTGTCGATCAACCTCGCCGGAGTGCACTGGGCCACGCAGCGCGTGGCGCGTACCCTCGCCGACAACGGCGTGGGCCGCATCGTCGGCATCTCGTCGGTTTCGGCGCAGCGCGGCGGCGGCACGTTCTCCAAGACGCCCTACTCAGCGTCCAAAGCCGGCGTGATCGGTCTGATGCGCTCGGTCGCGCGGGAGCTCGGACCGCTGGGCGTCACTGCGAACGTCATCTCTCCCGGTCCGATCGACACCGACATCATGGGTGGCACACTCACCGAAGAGCGCAAGACCGCGATGGCCGCCGACGGCGTGCTGCCGCGCATCGGCACCCCCCGCGACATCGCCGCCGCGGTCGCCTACCTGATCAGCGAGGACTCCGGATTCGTGACGGGCCAGACCCTGAACGTCGACGGCGGCCTCTATATGCACTAGGAGCAACTCATGTCATCCACCTGGTCCAAAGGCCGCATCGCATTCCTTGCGATCGGCATCGTCTGCGTCATCGTCGGCCTCGTGCTGATCATCCCCGCCCTGTAACACCCAACCCCCTGCACCGAACTCGAAGGAGAGTGATCGTGTCACAACCCACTGATGCGCAGACCGCATCGATTCTGCTCAAAAGCCCGCACCTGGCGAGCGCCATCCGCAAGGCGACATCCCGTCTCATGCCGATGCTCGTCATCCTCTATTTCGTCGCGTTCCTAGATCGCACCAACGTCGGCTTCGCCGAAGAAGCGCTTGCGGTCGACCGCGGCATCAGCGCCGGTGCATATGCCCTGGGAGCCGGCATCTTCTTCATCGGGTACGCGATCTTCGAGATCCCCTCGAACCTGATGCTCGACAAGTTCGGCGCCAAGTTCTGGCTCGCGCGGATCGCCATCTCGTGGGGCATCGTGGCGTCGCTGTTCGCATTCGTCACCGGCGAAACGATGTTCATCATCCTGCGATTCCTGCTCGGTGTCACTGAGGCCGGGCTCTTCCCCGGAGTGATCATGTTCCTCGCGCAGTGGTTCCCGAACCAGAAGCGTGTGCGCATGTTCGCGATCTTCTACCTGGCGCAGCCGTTCTCCCAGATGCTCGGTGCGCCTCTCTCGGGTGCTCTGATCAGCTTCGGCGAGACGTTCACTCCGTGGGCCGGCTGGCAGGTCATGTTCATGGTCGAGGGTCTGTTGGCGATCGCTGCCGGTATCGCCGCGTACTTCCTGCTCGTCGACTCGCCGCAGAAGGCGAAGTTCCTCAATGACGACGAGAAGTTGGCGATGAAAGACGTCATGGACCATGAGAACGTGGTCAAGAGCAAGGACGGCCCGAAGGGGATCGGCGCGGCTCTGGTCAACGGCAAGGTCTGGTACTTCACGATCATCTACTTCTGCCTGCAGATCGCTGTGTACGGCACGACGTTCTACCTTCCGCAGCAGGTGTCCGCCATCCTCGGCAAGGAAGTCGGCTGGGAGGTCGGGCTGGTCGCGGCGATCCCGTGGGCCGTCGGTCTGTTCGCCTGCTACTTCTTCGGCTCGAGAGCCAATACCGTGCGTCGCCGCCGTACCTGGGGCACGCTGTTCTTCGCCATCACCGGTCTCGCGATTCTCGTCTCGGCGTGGGCCGGCGCGAACGGCCAGGGATTGCTCGGCCTGATCGCGATCACCGTCGCGGTCTCGGCCTTCCTTTCGACGGGGCCGATCACGTGGTCGTACCCGACGGCGTTCCTCGTGGGGGCTGCGGCGGCGACCGGCATCGGGCTCATCAACTCGCTCGGAAACCTCGGTGGATTCGTGGCTCCGATCATGCGCACCGCCATCAACGCAGCGATCCCCACCGAAAGTGGCGCGTGGGGCATCGTCTCGCTGGGGCTGTTCGCCTTCGTCGGAGCGATCCTCATGTTCGGTACGCGGTTCTTCAAGTCCAAGGCCGACGAACTGCTCGAGGACGAGGTTCCGGTCTTGGGCCACTGACCGACCGGCACGACGAGAGGGGGAGTGCCTTCGGGTGCTCCCCCTCTCTCCGCCGAGATCCACCCGAATCCCGCTCCGACCCGCTTAGGCTCGACGGGTGACGTCTCCTCAACCGTTCCTCACCTTTCCCGACGACCAGGACGGGTGGCTCGCGCTTGCGGGGCGGACCGCAGATCGCATCGAGCGCATCCGGCTCATCGACGCCGAACTGAAGCGCGACGAAGGGCTCAGCACCTTCGAACGGCTGCGGCTCTGGAACGATGCGGAAACGCTCCTGTTGGAGGTCGCCGACGGGTGGCTGGTGAGCGAAGCGCACCCCGATCCCGACGTGCGCGCCGAGGCCGAGAAGCAGGTGCAGGCGGCCGAAGCTTTCACTGCGGAGCGGTTGCTCGATCGCGAACTGTGGGCCGTCTTCGCCGAGGAGACCGAAGATGAACTCGACCCGGCGACCGCGCGTGTGCTCGCGTTCCTTCGCCGCGATTTCCGTCGTGGGGGCATCGATCTCGAGGATCACGCGCGAGAGCAGGTTCGCCTCCTGGCCGATCGCGACACCGCGCTGAGCCTGGCCTTCTCCCGGAATATCAGGGAAGGGCGCCGCGAGATCCAGGTCCGCCCCGAAGGGTTGGACGGGATGCCGCAGGATTTCATCGACGCTCACCCCGCGGGTGAGGACGGCCTGGTGACCCTGACGACCGACTACCCCGACCTCATGCCGGTCCGCGACTACGCGACGACCCGCGCAACCCGGCACGCGATCGTCGGCGCCTACAGCGACCTCGCCTGGCCGGAGAATGACGAGATCCTGGCCGAACTGCTCGCGGTCCGCCACGAACGCGCGCAGTTGCTCGGCTTTGATGACTGGGCCGAGTACGAGACCGAGACCCGCATGATCGGGTCGGGAGCGGCCATCCCGACCTTCCTCCAGGGTTTGGACGAGGCATCCGCCGCCGCAGCCGCCGCCGAGTACGACGAATTGCTGACGCGCCTGCAGGCGGATGAACCGGATGCCGATGCCGTCTCGATCGCCGACTTCTGGTACCTGCTCGGGGCGCTCAAGCGCGAGAAGTTCGATGTCGATGCCCAGATCGTCCGCTCGTACTTCCCGTTCGAGCGCGTGCTCGAGGGCGTGCTCCAGACGACCGGTCGGCTCCTCGGGCTCGAGTACGTGCCCGCGGATGTCGCCACCTGGCACGACGACGTGCGGTCGTACGACGTCATCGAGGACGGCGCGGTCATCGGTCGCATCCACCTCGACCTCCACCCGCGCGATGGAAAGTATTCGCACGCCGCATGCTTCCCGCTCGTCCCCGGGATCGTCGGACGGAGCCTCCCCGAAGGTGTCCTGCTCTGCAACTTCTCGCGCGGCCTGCTCGAGCACGACCAGGTGCTGACGTTCTTCCACGAATTCGGCCACCTGGTCCACTACATCCTCAGCGGCCGCAGCGAGTGGGCGCGATTCAGCGGCATCCAGACGGAATGGGACTTCGTCGAGGCCCCGAGCCAATTGCTCGAGGAATGGGCGTGGGATGCCGACGTGCTTGCGAGTTTCAGCTCCGGACCGGATGGTGCGCCGATTCCGGCGGATCTCGTAGAGCGGATGCGGGCCGCCGATGCCTTCGGCCGTGCACTCGAGGTGCGCCGCCAGCTCGGTCACGCGAACGTCTCGTACCACCTCCATGTCGACCGCCCCGAGGATCTGCAGGCGGCCACCGAGCATTGGTACGCGCTGTCATCGCCCGTCCGGCCTCTCGCGGGGCGGCATACCTACGCCGGCTTCGGCCACCTCACCGGGTACGGCGCGTGCTACTACACGTACCAGTGGAGCCTCGTGATCGCACGTGACCTGCTGACCCGCTTCGGCGACGACCTCATGAACGAGCGGACCGCGCAGATCTATCGCACCGAGATCCTCGAGGCGGGGGCGACGCGCGATGCCGCCGACATGGTCGAGTCGTTCCTCGGCCGGCCGTACTCATTCGACGCGTACCGCGCCTGGCTCGCAGGGCAGTGAGCGCCGCAGACCTCGCGCGCAGATAGCGCGATCGATCAGCGCGAGGTCAGGCGGGCGAGTTCGGCGACGAACGCGTCGACATCCGCGGGCTCGGTGTCGAACGAGCACATCCACCGCACTTCGCGGCGGGCGGCGTCCCAGTCGTAGAAGCGGAATGCCTGGCGAAGGTCGTCGGCGACGCCCTCGGGGAGGCTCGCGAACACGCCGTTGACCTCGGTGGGCTGCGTGAATTCGACGCCGCTGATCGACCCATCCGCAAGGCCCGACTCGACGGAGGAGCGCAAGCGCTGAGCCATCGCGTTGGAGTGCCTGGCATTCTTCAGCCACAGGTCGTTCTCGAGCAATGCGACCAGCTGCGCGGAGATGAAGCGCATCTTCGATGACAGCTGCATATTGAGCTTCCGGAGGAACAGCAGCCCTTCCGCCGCGTCCGGGTTCATCACAACGATGGCCTCGCCGATCATCGCCCCGTTCTTGGTTCCACCGAAGCTCAGGACGTCTACGCCGGCATCGCGGGTGAACGCGCGCAGGGGGACATCCAGGGCGGCGGCGGCATTCGCGATACGCGCGCCATCCATGTGCAGGTGCATGCCTTTGGGGTGGATGTGGTCGGCGATGGCCCGGATCTCATCGACTGTGTACAGCGTGCCCAACTCGGATGACTGCGTGATCGAGACGGCGAGCGGTTGCGCGCGGTGCTCGTCGCCCCAGCCCCACGCCTCCCGGTCGATGAGCTCGGGGGTGAGCTTGCCGTTGTCGGTCGGCACGCTCAGGATCTTGATCCCGGCGACCCGCTCGGGAGCGCCCCCTTCGTCGACGTTGATGTGCGCGGTCGTGGCGGCGACCACGGCGCCCCAGCGGGGGAGCATGGATTGCAAGCCGATGACGTTCGCGCCGGTGCCGTTGAAGACCGGGAAGGCTTCGACGTCATCGCCCAGCATGCCGCGGAACAGCTCCTGCAGCCGAGCGGTGTAGACATCCTCGCCGTAGGCGACCTGGTGCCCGTTGTTCGCGGTGGCGATCGCCGCGAGGACGTCCGGGTGCACACCGGAGTAGTTGTCGGAGGCGAAGCCGCGAACGGTGCTGTCGTGGAGGGCGCTGTGGTGGGGGGTAGTCACGATCGTCCAATCTACTTTGCGCTGCAGATGCAGGCTGAACGGGGGAGTTCGGTCGCTCGGTGCCGTCGCAAGGCCGATTGGGCCTGCATCTGCAACAGAATCACGGGGAAAGTGTGGTCGTGGAGCCGTTGAGGAGCTCGGCCTCGGCGTCCCAGAGTCGGGCGAAGGACTCCGCGAGCGTGTCTTCGAGTCCGGCGAGGGCTTTCACGCGGAAGATGACGGCCGCCGATCGCAGCGGCACCCCGGCCTCCCGGGCGCTGCGCGCAAAGCCCTGGCCCACCGCGAGCGTCCAGGCTTCTGTCGCGGCCTTCACAGCGGCGTAGTTCGCTCCGCCGGCGAGCGGCCGTGCGACGGCGGTCGACGAGACGACGGCGAGGCGCCCGGCCTCCGAGTCGCGCAGGTCCGCGTCGAAGGCACGGGTCACATGCCTGAGCGCGGTCAGCGAGCCCTCCAGAAAACGGTAGTCCGCCTCGGTCTGTCCGGCGAGGCCTCCGCCGCCGCGCCATCCGCCGACGAGGTGCAGGAGCCCATCGATCGGCCCCGCTGTGTCGTGAACGCGGGCCGCGAGTGCGGCCACCTCGGATTCGTCGGTGAGGTCGCACACTTCCGTGCGGATGGCGTGGACCGGATGGGGGGTCGACAGCCGTCCCACCTCCGCCGCGAGCGCCTCGAGCTTCCCGCCATCCCGACCGACCGCGACCACTCGCGCCCCGGCCGACGCCAGGACGCGGGCCGCCGCGAGACCAGACGCGCTGGTCGCTCCCGCGATCAGGACGACACGGCCCGCCACGCCATCAGTCATCGGCACCGGTGATGCCGGCCGTCGACGCGATGACGGGACTCATCTTCTTATTCAACGCCTCGAAGAACATCGACAGGGGGAATTCGTCGTCCCGCACGGCGTCGGTGTATCCCTTCGGCAGCCCGGAGAGCACATCGTCGGGGAGCCCTCGCGCCCACGCCGATGCGGGGTGCGGCGTCAGTGTGCCGCGCACGAGGTCGTAGGCCGCCAACCAGTGCGACACCTTCGGTCGGTCGATCGATTGCCAGTACAGTTCGTCGATCGCATCGCTCAGGGCGACGACCGCGGCAGGTACCCCGGCCCAATCGAACGTCAGCGCAGTGTCGGTCCAGTGCAGCACCCCACGCTGATGAAGCCAGGCGAAGAGCAGCTGCCCGCCGAGCCCGTCGTAGTTGCGCACTCGGGAACCGGTGATGGCAAACCGGAAGATCCGGTCGAAGATCACCGCGTACTGCACGAGCACCGCGTGCTCGAGCATCTCCGCCTCGACCGGCTCGAGCGTCTCGCCATCTGCCACACGGGCACGAAGGCGTGCGGTGATCGCGACGCACTCGCGGAACGCCGTGAGATCGCAGCGGAGCTCCTCGAGCGAATACAAGAAGTACGGCATCCGCTGTTTGATCATGAACGGGTCGAACGGCAGGTCGCCCCGCATGTGGGTGCGATCGTGGATCAGGTCCCACATCACGAACGTCTTCTCGGTGAGCTCCTGGTCGTCGAGCATCCGCGCCGCGTCGGGGGGAAGGTCGAGCTTCGTGATCGCGGATGCCGCCCGAACGACGCGTCGGTAGCGCGCTGCCTCGCGGTCCTGGAAGATCGCTCCCCACGTGAAGGTCGGCAGTTCACGCATCGCGACCGTCTCGGGGAAGAGCACGGCCGAATTGGTGTCGTACCCGGCGGTGAAGTCGATGAACCGCAACGAGACGAACAGGCGGTTGCTGTATTCGGTCTCCAGCTCCGCAATGAATTCCGGCCAGATCACCTCGACGAGGACAGCCTCGATGTGCCGATCGGTCGATCCGTTCTGCGTGTACATGGGGAACACGATGAGGTGCTGCAGGCCGTCGACCCGATGCCGCTGCGGCTGAAAGGCCACGAGCGAATCGAGGAAGTCGGGAATACCGAATCCCGCGCGTGCCCAGCGGGCGAAGTCCGCGATGGATGCTTCGAGATAGGCCTCATCGTGGGAGAAGCGCGGTTGAAGCTCCGCGATCGCTGCCGTGATCGTGGCGACGTGCTCGTGCGCCGCGCCGTGAGTGGCGGTGTCTGGAATCGAACCGTCCTGAGCCTGCATGGCCTGGAGCGCCGTCGCGGCAGCCTTGAGGGATAGCCACGCCGAAGTGGTCTGAACATCGTGGGCGTCGGCGATGGCTGTCGAGGTGCGGTCTGACTGCACAGGAACCTCCAGGTCGTGGCGGATGGATGTGCTGTCCAGGCTAGAGATTTTCCCTTCCGTGTTCTCGTCCACCGGAAATTATCCTGCTGAGGGATCTCGGCGCGGTACTCTGACCGGGTGAGCTCAGTGAAAAAACCGGCAACAGCCGCGATCGCCCCCATCGGCGATGCAACCGACGCACGCCTCGTACGGGAAGTCTCGCTCAACGGCCGTGCCACGCTCGCGGAGCTGTCTGCTGCCGTAAAACTGTCGGTATCGGCGACGCAGGCGCGGCTGCGAAAGCTCGAGACGCGCGGTGTGATCACGGGGTACCAGGCGATCGTCGATCCGGAAGCCGTCGGAAAGCCACTCTCGGCGTTCATCGAGATCACACCGCTCGACCCCACCCAGCCTGACAACGCCCCGGAAATGCTCGCGCATCTCACCGAGATCGAAGCGTGCCACTCGGTGGCCGGCAACGCGAGCTACATGTTGTTCGTGCGGGTGGCGACGCCGCGCGACCTGGAAAGGCTCATTCGCGAGGTCCGGCTGTCTGCGTCGGTGACCACGCGCACCACGGTCGTGCTCCAGACGTTCTACGAGAACAGGCCCCTCCTCCCCGCGTGACGCGGTGGATCGCTGACGGAGAAGGGGACGGATGCCGCGACCTCCGGCATCCGTCCCCTCCTTATCGTCGGGCTATTGACCGCCCTCGGTAAGGGTCACCTCGATCGGCGTGTATGCACCGTCGACCGTGAGTCCCTCGTCGGCGAGCTCCGCGAGCGCCTTCTCGATGTACTCGTTCGAGTACGCCGAGTCGGCGGGCTTCTCGGTGATGAGGTTCAAACCGTCCTGGTTGACGGCCGCGAGTGCACCGTCCACGGTCTTGTCCCACGCGGCCTGATCGACCATGCCGAACTCGCCACCGGTCCAGATGAGCTTGTTGACCTCGTTCATCTGCCAGAGCTGGTGCACGGGTCCCACAGGGAAGGCAGCTTCGGCGTTGATGGCGGCGTCGTAGGTGATCGTGGCCGCTTCTTCCGGATTGTCGCGGGCGAAGATCCAGCCCTTGGTGACGGCCTTCAAGAAGCGCACCGAAGCGTCCGCGTAGGCGGGGTCATCCGCGAGTCGCTGCGTGTCGGCCCAGATGGCGTCCTGCAGCATCGCGCCCTCGGTGTCCTGGTAGTTGACGACGTCGAAGTCCTCGGGCTGGTACAGCTCGCCGGTGTCGGGGTTGACGACCTCGAGAATCTGCGCCCACTCGTTGTAGGTCATCGCCTGGGCGGCGTCCACGTCTCCGTCGAGCAGAGCGTTCATGCTGAAGTCCTGCGTCGTGATCGACACGCTCGACGCGTCGAGGTCGTCCGCGGCCATCGCCGCGAAGATCTCCCATTCGTTGCCGAATCCCCACGATCCGATGCGCTTGTCCTGGAAGTCGGCGACGGACTCGATGCCATCCCCGGCCCACGACACCTGGAGGGTGCCTGAGTCCTGGTACACCTGCGCGATGTCGGTGAGCTCGACGCCGGTGGCCTCGAGGGTCCCGAGCACCTTGGGAACCCAGGCGATGGCGAAGTCGGCGTCACCTGCCACGAGTGCATCCTGCGGCACGATGTCACCGCCGGAGGGGATGATCTCGACATCGTCGAAACCCTCGTCCTCGAAGTAGCCCTGGTCGAGGGCGACGTAATATCCGGCGAACTGCGCCTGGGGCAGCCACTGCAACTGCAGTTTGATCGAGCTGAGCGGCTCGAAGTCGGCGTCGGCGGATGATGAATCCTCGGGCGTCGAAGAACCGGAGCACGCGGAGAGCGCGAGCGCGGCTATGGCGATGGTCGATGCGGTGAACAGGCCGCGACGGATGCTGTGTCTCATGCTGAACCTTTCGTGGTGCGTGATGGTGGTGCGGGTGGTGCGGGGTGCCGGTCAGACCGGCGACCGCCTCGTCGCCAGACGCTCGAGCAGCGAAGTGACGAGGAAGAACACGAGACCGATGAGGATCCCGCCGAAGACGTATGCCCACGCGAGGGCGGCGCGGCCCGATTTGGCGTAGGTCGCGATGGAGGTGCCGATGCCGTCCGACGGGCCTCCGAAGTATTCGGCCACGAGCGCCGCGATGACGGCGGCGGATGCCGCGATGCGGATGCCGGTCATGATGTACGGCAGCGCGGTCGGAAAGGTGAGCAGCCGAAACGTCTGCGCGCGGGTTGCGGCCGATGCCCGCAGGACATCGCGGTGGACAGGACGGGTTTGGCGCAGGCCCCGCAAGGCCGTGATGAACACCGGGATGAACGCGGCGAGGGCAGCGACCGCTTGCCGGCCGAACTGGCTGGACGCGCCGAACATCGTGTTCAGGATCGGGGTGAGCGCGACGATGGGAACCACGGCGATCGCGGAGACGAGCGGCGCAATCATGCCGTCGAAGGCCTTCATCGACGCCGCGAATCCCGCGAGCACGACCCCCAAGATCGACCCGGCGAGCAGCCCGACGAAGGCGTTGAAGGCCGTCGTCGCCATGTCTTCGCGGATGATGTCGCTGTGCTCGAGCAGCGCCGCGCCGATGGCGGCGGGGCTCGGAAGCATGCGGGGAGCGGCGCCGAGGACATCGACGTAGAGAACCCACAGCGCCAGACCGATCACGCCCACGGCGATCGGCGCGACCACCCGCAGCCAGCCCGGAAGGGCTCGGTCCTGCGGGTTCAGGTCGTGCGGCTTCCGGCGCTGGGGTGTCACGCTCTGCGGATTGAGGGTCTCTGCCGCGCTCACCGCTCGTTCGCCCTCTCCAGCGGCGCACCGTGCAGCGCCTCACGCACGGCGGTCACCTTCGCGAAATAGTCCGGCGACTCGCGCAGCGCATCGTCCCGATCGCGACCGAACGCCGTGGGGATGATGTCGGTGATGCGTCCTGGCCGCGGGCTCATCACGACGACGCGGTCAGAGAGGAAGACTGCCTCGGGGATCGAGTGCGTGACGAACACGACCGCAGCTCCCGTCTCCGCGGCGATGCGCGTGAGCTCGCCCTGCAGGTATTCGCGGGTCATCTCGTCGAGGGCGCCGAACGGCTCGTCCATCAGGAGGAGGCGCGGGCGGGATGCCAGAGCACGCGCAATGGCGACGCGCTGCTGCATTCCGCCCGACAGCTGATCGGGAAACCGGCTGACGAATTCGGTGAGGCCGACCAGTTCGACGAGTTCGGCAACCCGCGCAGTTCGTGCGGCCTTCGTCGCCTTGTGCAGTTCGAGGGGGAGTGCGATGTTCTCCCCGACGGTGCGCCACGGGAGGAGGCCCGCCTGCTGGAAGGCGATGCCGTAGTCCTGGTCGATGCGGGCACGCCGGGCGGGCTTTCCGTAGATCTCGAGTGTGCCCGTGGTGGCCTGGTCCAGATCGGCGATGAGGCGGAGCAGGGTGGACTTTCCGCAACCGGACGGCCCGATGAGGGCGACGAACTCTCCGGCGGCGATCTCCAGGTCGACGCCGTCGAGGGCGTTCACGACGCCCGCGGTGGTGGGAAAGGTCTTGCCGACTCCGGCGGCGCGGACGGCCGGTGCGCCCAGGGCGCCCAGTGGGGTCGAATCGGTCATGCTCATGCTGCTGCCTCGCCTCGTCGGTAGTTCTTCAGTCCCCAGCCCAAGAAGGCGACCGCCCCCGCGGCGACGAGACCCAGTGCGATCGCTCCGAAGGTCGGTCCCCAGGGAGCGGCGGGATCGCTGGAGGCCTGCCCCGCCAGCTGGATCAGCATGCGGCCGATGCCCCCGCGCATCCCGATGGAAACCTCGGCGACGACCGTTCCCACGACCGCGTTGGCGGCGGCGAGGCGGAGCGCCGGCATGAGGTGCGGCACGGCGGCGGGCAGGCGGAGACGCAGGAGTGTCTGCCAGTATCCGGCGGCGTACGTGTCCATCAGGTCGAGGTGGATGCGATCGGGATTCTCCAACCCGCGCAGCATGCCCACCGCGACCGGGAAGAAGGCCAGGTACGACGCGATCACCGCGATCGACAGCCACTGCGGCCATACACCGCCGCCGCGATCGATCTGGTTGCCGATCGCATTGAGCACCGGCGCGAACGCGATGAGCGGGACTGTCTGACTGACGACGATCCACGGCAGGAGTCCCCACTCCACCAGGCGCCAGCGCTGCATGACGAGTCCGAGAATGCCCCCCACCGTGACGCCGATGATCCAGCCGACGGCCGCGATGCCGAGAGTCGTGAGTGCCGCGGTGATCACCGGAAAGATCAGCGGCGGGGTGTTGCCGCCGCTGGTGGATTCGAACAGCCGCCCCACCATGTCCCACACGTGCGGCATGGCGCGATCATGGGTGCGCGGCAGGATCATGACCCCTGATCCGGCCTCGCCGGCGACCGCTCCGACCGTGAAGCCGTCGGCCGGGCCCAGGAACTTGTAGAGCTCCCAGAGGGCGATGACCGCGACGACGCCCAGAACTCCCCACAGCACGGGGCGCCATTTCGCTGTCACGAGCGGCGCCGTCACGAGCGGCGCCGTACGTCAGCCGTCATGCTTTGGCCGTGATGTGCTCGGACAGCGCGGGGATCACGGTTTCGCCGTACACCCGCATCGTCTCCTCTTTGTTGTCGTGCTGCAGGTATCCGGCGAACTGCGTCACGCCCAGCGCGCGGAGCTGCTCGAGCTTGGCGATGTGCTCCTCGGCGGTGCCCAGGATGCAGAAGCGATCGATGATCTCGTCAGGTACGAAGTCGACGTGGTCGTTGCCCGCCTTGCCGTGCGAGTTGTAGTCGTACCCGGCGCGACCCGCGATGTATTCGGTGAGAGCCTGCGGAACCTCTCCGGTACCTGATCCCGTCGACGGGCCGTACTTCGCGACGATGTCGGCGACGTGGTTTCCGACCATCCCGCCGAACCAGCGGCACTGGTCGCGCATGTGCTCGCGGTCGGTCCCGATGTACATGGGGGCTGCGACGCAGAACGAGATCGCGTCGGGGTCCCGTCCCGCGGCGGTCGCGGCATCCCGCACCGTCTTGATCATCCACGCGGCGATATCAACGTCGGCGAGCTGCAGGATGAACCCGTCGCCCACCTCACCGGTGAGCTTCAACGCGAGCGGACCGTAGGCGGCGACCCAGACCTCGAGCTCCGATCCACGACTCCAGGGGAACTGGAGCGTCGCCCCTTTGTATTCGACGGGGCGGGAGTTCGCGAGCTCGCGGATCACGTGGATCGACTCACGCAGCTCGCCCATCGTCACCGGCTTGCCATTGGTGACGCGCACGGCCGAGTCGCCACGGCCGATGCCGCAGATGGTCCGGTTGCCGTACATCTCGTTGAGCGTGGCGAAGACGGATGCCGTGACGGTCCAGTCACGGGTCGCCGGATTCGTCACGAACGGTCCGACGGTGATCCGCTTGGTCTCGGCGAGGATCGCGGAGTGGATGACGTAGGGCTCCTGCCACAGCAGGTGCGAGTCGAAGGTCCAGACGTGGCTGAATCCGTGCGCCTCGGCGAGCTTCGCGAGCTGGATCGTGCGGGCTGCGGGCGGGTTGGTTTGAAGGACGACTCCGAAATCCATGCGGGTCACACCAGGTACTGACTGAGGCCGCGACGGAGGAACCGTCCGTCGCCCTTGGCGCCGAGGTACGCGCCGTCGTCGACGATGACCTTGCCGCGGGCGAGCACGGTGTCGACGTGACCGTCGATTTCGAAGCCCTCCCACGCGGAGTGGTCCATGTTCATGTGATGCGTCTTCTCGAACCCGATCGAGGTGTGCCCGTTCGGGTCGTAGACGACGATGTCGCCGTCGGCGCCGGGCTGGATCACACCCTTCCGCCCGTACAACCCGAACATGCGCGCCGGAGTCGTGCTGGTCAGCTCGACCCAGCGCTCGAGGGTGATCTCGCCCGTGACGACGCCCTGGTACATGAGGTCCATGCGGTGCTCGATGGATCCGATGCCGTTGGGGATCTTTCGGAAGTCGCCGAGGCCGAGTTCCTTCTGGTCCTTCATGCAGAACGGGCAGTGGTCGGTGGAGACCATCTGCACGTCGTTCGTGCGGAGCGACTGCCACATCGCGTCCTGATGGCCTTCTTCGCGTGAGCGGATCGGGGTGGAGCACACCCACTTTGCTCCCTCGAAGTGCCCGTACTCGCTGCTCGAGGCGCCCAGCTGCTCTTCGAGCGAGAGGTACAGATACTGCGGGCAGGTCTCGGCGAACACGTTCTGGCCCTTGTCGCGTGCCCACGCGATCTGCTCGACGGCCTGCTTGGCGCTGACGTGGACGACGTAGAGCGGGGCACCGGTGAGCTTGGCCAGCATGATGGCGCGGTGGGTGGCCTCTTCTTCCATCTCCCACGCGCGTGCGATGCCGTGGTAGAACGGGTCGGTCTTGCCCTGCTCGATCAGTTGGGCGGCGAGCACGTCGATCGCCGGACCGTTCTCGGCGTGCATCATCGTGAGCATCCCGGTGTCGCGCGAGAGCTGCATGGCTTTCAGGATCTGCGCGTCGTCGGAGTAGAAGACGCCGGGGTAGGCCATGAAGAGCTTGAAGCTCGAGATGCCCTCGTCGACCAACCCTCGCATCGCCGTGAGCGATGCGTCGTTGACGTCGCCGACGATCTGGTGGAAGCCGTAGTCGATGGCGCAGTTGCCCGCTGCCTTCTCGTGCCACGCGGCGAGGCCGTCTTCGATGCGCTGCCCGTAGGTCTGCACGGCGAAGTCGATGATGCTCGTCGTGCCTCCCCACGCGGCTGCCCGCGTGCCGGTCTCGAACGTGTCGCTGGCCTCGGTGCCGCCGAACGGCAACTGCATGTGGGTGTGGGCGTCGATTCCGCCGGGGATCACGTACTTGCCCGTCGCGTCGATGACGGTGTCGACGGATGCCGCGATGTCGTTCCCGAGCAGCGCCGAGCCCGGGGCGAGGACGGCGACGATCGTCTCGCCGTCGATGAGGACGTCGGCCTGGCCGCGTCCGGTGGCCGACACGACGGTGCCACCGGTGATCAGTGTGGTTGCCATGAGTCCGATCCCCTTACGGCTTCGCGATCAAGGTGTAGGAGTCCGGCCGGCGATCCCGGTAGAACTGCCAGTCGTCGCGCATCTGCTGGACCATGTCCATGTCGAGGTCACGGATGAGGATCTCCTCGTCGGTGCCCGAACCACGTTCGCCGACGAAGTTGCCGCGCGGGTCGATGACCTGGCTGGTGCCGTAGAAGTCGACGGCGAGCTCGCCGTATTCGTTGTCTTCGCGCCCGACGCGGTTCGGCTGGAGCACGAAGTAGCCGTTCGCGACGGCGGCGCACGGGCCTTCGACCTCCCACAGGCGGTTGGACAGGCCGGGCTTGGTGGCGTTCGGGTTGAACACGATGTGCGCGCCGCCCAGCCCCAGTTCGCGCCAGCCCTCGGGGAAGTGGCGGTCGTAGCAGATGTACATCCCGATCTTGCCGACCGCAGTGTCGAAGACGGGGTAGCCGAGGTTTCCCGGGCGGAAGTAGAACTTCTCCCAGAACCGGTCGAGGTGCGGCAGGTGGTGCTTGCGGTATTTGCCGAGGACCGTCCCGTCGGCATCGACGAGGACGGAGGTGTTGTAGTAGACACCGGTGATGTCCTCCTCGTAGATCGGGAGGATCATCACCATCTTCAGCTCGGCGGCGAGAGCGGCGAAGCGCGTCACGATCGGGCCGTCGGCCGGTTCGGCATAGCGGTAGTACTTCTTGTCTTCGGTGATGCCGAAGTACGGCCCATAGAACAGCTCCTGGAAGCAGATCACCTGCGCGCCTTGCTCTGCGGCATCCCGAGCGAATTGCTCGTGTTTGTCGAGCATCGACTCTTTGTCGCCGGTCCAGGTCGTCTGGGTGATTGCTGCGCGTACGGTCGTCACGTTGTTACCTCCATTGGTGCACTTCGTCGTGACGTCGAGGCGATCGCCGGTCGGGTCCGACGAGATCAGCCCATGAAGCCGATCATTGTGCCTCGACGTTTCCCCACCGTTTCAGACTGTGACGCGCCGGTAAAGACCTTCGCCCGAGATACATCGCTCGGAGGATGCCTCGGCGACCATCGCTCGCGTAGCGTCGATCGTGTGTTCCGTCCGCTCACCACGCCCCAGCGCGTCAGCGATCTCATCATCGCCGGGCTGTTCGCGGTGGTCGCGCTGCCGATCGAGCTGCACTTGGGGCGAATGGTCGACACGAATGCGCTGTCGACGGTCCTGGTCGTCGTCCTGTTCTCCGGCGCGCTCGCCGTGCGTCGCCTCTCGCCCGGTCTCGCCCTCGCCGCGGCGTGGTCGGCGGCGATCGTGCAGATGCTTTTCGCTCGCGGGCCGAGCTTCGTCGACATCGCGATCTTCGCGGTGCTCTACGCGACCGCTGCCTACGGAACGCGACTCGTCTTCTGGCTCGGCTTCGCGTCGACGTTCATCGGGGCCGCCGTCATCACGGCGTACCTGTTCGCCCCGTCGACCATCGGTGCTGGGACGCTCCAGCTCTCGACGATCACCACCGCTGCCGCCGTGCTCATCGCGGCGGTCTTCGGACTCGGCTTGGCATGGACGGTGGGTGCGCTCGTGCGCACCGCGCTGCGTGCGCGGGCGAACCGCCGGGCACAGCAGGCGGCAGAGGCGGAGTCCACCGCGGAGGCGGAGCGGGTTCGCATCGCCCGCGACATGCACGACGTCGTCGCGCATTCACTGACCGTCGTGATCGCCCAAGCCGACGGTGCGAGGTATGCCGCGGCATCCGATCCGGATGCCGCGGGCGCTGCGCTGACGACGATATCGACGACCGCTCGAGCGGCCCTCGCCGATGTCAGGATGCTGCTGACCGCCCTGCGTCACAGTGAGGGTGACGGACCGCAGCCCACGCTCGCCGACCTCGAATCGCTTTATGCCCAGGTGCGCAGTGCCGGTGTCCCGTTGATCGTCGACGTCGACCCTGCGCCTCTGGCCGACCCGCCCGCCGCCGTGCAGCTGGCCACGTACCGGATTCTTCAAGAGGCTCTCACCAACGCCATCCGCCACGGGGACTCGGCGGCCGTGACGGTCACTCTCGCGTGGCTCCCGGATCGTGTCGATCTCGCGGTGCGCAACGGCATCGATGCCGCGCGCGCATCCGAGTCGCGCGAACCCGGCCGGCACGGGTTGATCGGCATGCGGGAGCGCGCCCTGCTGGTCGGCGGGCGGCTGGATGCGCGCGCCGAAGGTCACGAGTTCTCGGTGACGGCCTCGCTGCCGTGGGAGCCGTCATCGTGAGCGGGCGTGCGGACATCCGGGTCGTGCTGGTCGATGACCAGGCTCTGTTTCGGGCGGGCATCCGAATGGTGATCGACTCGCAACCCGATCTCGAAGTGGTGGGGGAGGCCGCCGACGGAGCCGATGCGCTCGAGGTCGTGCGTGCGACGGCGCCCGATGTGGTGCTGATGGACATCCGGATGCCGGTCATGGACGGCCTCACCGCGACCGCCGAACTGCTCCGCGATGCGAACCCGCCGAGGATCGTGATGCTCACCACGTTCGATCTCGACGAAGCTGCGGCGCGTGCGATCCGGCAGGGCGCCAGCGGGTTTCTGCTGAAGGACGCCGATCCGGAGTTCCTCCTCGCCGCCATCCGCACCGTGCACGCGGGTTCGGCGGTCATCGCGCCCGCGGCGACCCGCGAGCTCTTCGCACACGTGGGCTCGCCCGAACCGATGCCCGTGCCGGAGTCGTTCGAAGCGCTCACCGAGCGCGAGCGCGAGATCTTCGCGCTCGCCGCGCGCGGACTCTCCAACGCGGAGATCGCCGGTCGCGAGTTCCTCTCGGAGGCGACCGTGAAGACGCACATCAGCCGCATCCTCTCGAAGCTGTCCCTGCGAGACCGCGTTCAACTGGTGGTCTTCGCATTCGAGCACGGCCTCGCCTGACGCGTCGCGAGAGTCATCCTCTGGATGTACGTGCTCGCGACTTCCGGGCGACGTCGAGCCGGGTGCCGCCTTCGTAGCGTGAACGGCATGCAGATCTCAACGACAGACATGGGCCTCGCGGCCCGCGTCCAGAACCTCACCAAGACCTACGGAATCGGCGAAAGCGGGGTGACGGCGCTCGCCGATGTGACCGTCGGCATCCGGCGCGGTGAATTCACCGCGATCATGGGGCCGTCCGGTTCGGGCAAGTCCACCCTGATGCACATCATGGCGGGCCTCGATGAGCCGGCATCGGGCCGCGCCTGGATCGGCGACACCGAGATCACCGGACTCTCCGACACCGAGCTGACCGTGCTGCGTCGGCGGCGGGTCGGCTTCGTGTTCCAGGCGTTCAATCTCGTTCCCACCCTCGACGCGATCGGCAACATCCTGCTGCCGTTCGATCTCGACGGACGCCAGCCCACAGCGCTCGAGCGTGCACGGATAGACGGGCTGGTCGACAGCCTCGGCATCCGCAGTCGCCTGCGACACCGGCCGCACGAGCTGTCGGGTGGCCAGCAGCAGCGCGTGGCGATCGCTCGGGCTCTCGCCACCGCACCCGATCTGGTCTTCGCCGACGAACCCACCGGCAACCTCGACTCGCGATCGGGTCGCGAAGTGCTCGAGCTGCTGCGGGCGGCGAGTCGTGATCAGGGACAGTCGATCGCGATGGTCACCCACGACCCGGTCGCCGCAGCCTTCGCGGATCGCGTCCTCTTCCTGGGCGATGGACGCATCGTCGCAGACAAGCCACGCCAGAGTGCCGAAGCAATCTCGGCACACATGCTCGCCGCTGAAGGGGCTGCGGCATGACCGCGGTCACCGCCGACACCGCCCCGACGCGGACGGCTCCGTCCGCTGCGGCGGACCGACTCTCCTGGCTGCGCGAACGCGGCATGGGGGCGTCGATTCTGGTGGCCGCCATCTCGAGCGCCTTCGGTGTCCTGCTGATCTCGGCGACCGGCTGGATCGGAGCGTGGCTCGAGTCCGACCCGTACCTGCGCGGCGGCGAAGTGCTGACGTTCGTCGTGGCCATTCTCAGCGTGTTGCTGGTGGGCGTGGCGGTCTATGTCGCGGCCATCGTCACGGCCAACACCTTCTCGACGATCGTCGCGGGGCGAACGCGCCGTATCGCGCTGCTGCGGCTGATTGGCGCATCGTCGCGCGCACAGCGCCAGGAGATCGCCCGTCAAGGCCTGATCGTCGGCGGGATCGGCGCGGTGCTCGGGTTGCTGCTCGGTACGGCGCTCGCCTGGGGGCTGCTCGTCGGTGGCGAGGCCCTGCTCGGCGAAAGCGTCGGTTACGGCGTGGTCCAGCCGGTGCTCGTCGTGCCGGCCGCCGTCGTCGCCCTGACCACATGGGGTGCGGCGTGGGCTGGTTCGCGGCGCGTGCTCACCGTGACGCCGCTGCAAGCTCTGTCGGGCTCCGTCGAGCGCGCTCACGACGAGGTCGTGCGCCGAGGTGGACGAAACGCGGCCTCGATCGGACTGTTCAGCGCGGGGGCGCTGCTGTTGACCGCGGGAATCCTGGTCGGGATGGTGACGCCGCTCGGAGTGGTCATCGCGTTCTTCGGTGGCCTGCTGTCCTTCACCGCCCTCGCGCTCGGCGCTGTCGTGGTGATGCCCCCGATCCTGAGGCTCACCGGTGGACTGTTCGGCCGGTCCGCTCCCGCGCGCTTGGCCGCACAGAATGCCCTCCGCTACCCGGAGCGTTCGAGCCGCATGGCCATCGGGGTGGTGATGGGGGTCACGCTCGTGACGATGTTCGCCGTCGCTGTGGAGTCGGTGAAATCGGTGATCGCCGCATCGGGTGGCGGCGAGCTCCCGGTCGAGATGGCACAGCTCCTCGACACGTTCGCCGCCGTCATGATGGGACTCGTCGGGGTCTCAGCCGTCATCGCGGCGGTGGGACTGGTCAACCTTTTGACGATCGGGATCGTGCAGCGTCGACGAGAACTCGGATTGCTCCGTGCGCTCGGCCTGACCTCACGTCAGGTTCGACGGGTCGTCCTCCTCGAGGCGGCGCACATCACGATCACCTCGCTGGCGTTCGGGCTCGTCCTCGGCGTCGTCTACGGCTGGGCGGGTGCGCAATCGCTGCTGGGCTCCGTGCAGATTCCTCCGCTGTGGCTCTCGCCGACATTCGTCCTGCCGGGGGTGCCGTGGGTTGCCCTCGCCGCCATCGTCGTGGCAACGGCCGTCCTGACTCTTGCCGCAGCGGTCACCCCGACGCGGCTCGCGACCCGGGTGGCTCCCGTCGAGGCCCTTGCGGAGTAGACGGTGTTGCAGACGCAGGCTCGACTGCGGGCTTCGCCGTTGGTCGCCGGGCGGACGGCGATTCAGCCTGCGTCTGCCACCACATGTCCGCGCGCGGCGGCCGACTACTCGGCGGCCGACTGCGCGGCGGCCGACGCGGGCGTGGGCGACTCGGGTTCGGCAGCCGACTCGAGCTCGGGGTCGTACGCCCAGGTCGGGGCGACCGCGCGCAGGCGCGCTGCGCGCCATTGCCAGGTCGCCCACAGGCCGGGCCACAGGGCGAGCGCGGCGCCTCCGCCGATGACGAGACGCTCCCGCCAGAGTGTCTTGTTCGGATCGCCCGGAGCGGCAGACACTGCCATCTGGTGGTCCCACACGTCGAGTGAAGAAAGAGGTCCCGTCAAGGGGATGCCGCTGTCGCGGAAGATGCGCACGGGCCCGGACGCGCTTTCGACGTATCGATCGCCGGCGTGGATGAGTTGGCGGCCGAGGGGCAGGAATCCCCCCACGCTCAGCTGCACAGGAACATCGGCGCCGGGTTCGAGGGAGGTCGGCATGTCCCCGCCGAGCGGCTGCATCTCCATGAACGGGCCGTAGAGTTCGGCGGCGGCAGCGGGCGAATGCAGCGCGCGCCAGGCGGCGTCGGGATCGCAGTCGATCACGAGCTTCAGGAGAATGCGCATGCGGCAAGTCTCGCACCCGTCGGCAGCGTCGGAGGCCGTGAGAATTAGGCTGATCTGATGCCTTCGCCGTTCGATCAGTCTCGCTATCAGGTTCGCTTCGACTGGGGGGTGGAAGGGCTGCGGCGGGTCAGCCCCGGCAGACGTGACGATCGTGGTGGATGTCCTGCGCTTCTCGACCACGGTCGCAGCGCGCGTCGCCGACGGCGATCGGGTCCCGCTCGATGATGCGGCGCACGCGGTGTCTCTCAACGGCGCGGCCGTGGCAGCCGAGGCGGCGGCTTCGCCCGGCACACTGGTGATTCTCGGCGCGCTCACCAACCCTGCCGCGGTGGCGGCCGCCGTGATGGCCGAGCAGGAACGCAGGGGAGGGCGCACGAGTATCGCGGTCATCGCTGCCGGGGAACGCGTCGCCGACCGGCAGAGTGAGCAGGTGCGATTCGCTGTCGAGGACTTCTTCGGCGCCGGTGCCGTGATCGACGCGCTCGCCGCTGTCGGCATCGACCATTCGTCGCCCGAAGCCGCTGCCGCAGGCGAAGCATTCCGCGGGCTTCGCGGCGCGATTCGGCACCTCCTGACCGCCAGCGGGTCGGGTCAGGAACTCATCGAGCGAGGCCTGCGCGACGAGGTCGTCGCCGCGACGGCGATCGACTCGATCTCGGTCGCTCCGGCGCTGCGCGACGGCTACTTCGTCGGCTGATCGTCTCGGTCAGCGCGGAGTCGTCGCCGCCAGGCGAGCTGCCGGCGTGATCTCGCGACGCGTCCACCGGAACAGGTGCCGCTCGTCGAAACGCCGAGAGCACTTCGCGCACGAGGTCGCCCGCGTCACCTTGCGATGTCGATAGGCGACGTGCCCGGCCGGGCAGATCCCCACCCAGGGGGCGAGATCTGTCGCCGTCTCGCCGTGATGTGTCGTCCCTCCGGTATAGCCCAGTGACCGTGCGATACGTCGCCAGGCCGGTCCGTGCCCGGCGGTGGGCCCAGCCAGCGCATGCGCGATCTCATGCAGCAGGGTCTGTCGGTTCGTCTCGTCGTCGTAGCGAGCGGAGAGGTAGCGGGAGACGCTGATGCGCTTCTTCCCGTAGTCGCACAAGCCGGCGCGTCGTTTCGCGCTGTCGAATGCGAACGACCAGCTCTCATCCAGGTGAGCGCCGATCAGCGCCTCCGCCTCGCGGCGGATCACAAGCGGTTCTGTCATGGTGAGGAGATTAGAACATACCTACGACACTCAACGCGGTGTCAACTGGCGACGTTGACCGAGGCGCGGCGACGGTCCGCCGCTTCGATGGCGAGCAGGGTCACTTCCAACTGCTCTTCGGTGGCGCCCGAGTCCTGGCGGAGGAACAGTGCGCGTTTGAAATCCGTGCGTGCCGAGGCGTAGTCGCCGGCGTCGTACGAGACCTTCCCGCGGTGCTGATAGGCGAATGCCGCGAGGGGAGCCCAATTCTTGCCCTCGGCTTCTTCGGCGCACGTGGTCAGCTCTTGCAGGGCCGCGGCATACGCCCCGCGCTGCTGGAGCACGGTTGCGTGCAAGACCCTGGCGCGCAGCAGATCCTTGCGCGTTCCGGCCATGCGGCCGACCCGCACCGCCTGCTCGGAGATCACGAGCGCGTCATCGAGCCGGCCCAGCACCTTCAGCAGCCAAACCCGCTCGAGCAGGGCCGGAAGGCTGCGCTGCTCGCCGATTTCCTCGAGGCGATTGCTGCAGTCCTGCAGGTTCACTTGCTCACGGAGAGTCTCCGGATCGTATCCGAGAATGTAGCTCACCAACGTCTCCCTTCCCGCGTGCGCGGCTGCTGTCTCAGTCTCACCGATGCCACTGCCAAGGGCGGACGGGCACGCCGAGAAGCCGTGCCATCTCGGCGGAAGAATCAGCGTTCGAAGAGGGATGCCGCCGGTTTCGGCGAGGCGGTGGCATCGGCATCCGTCGCCGCTCGCGCGCCGCGCGCGAACTGATCCAGTTCCGCGCCCTGCGCGACCTTCGCCGGATGCGGACCTGCCGCCATCAATCGGGGCAGCCACTGGGTCGGCAGGGGCGAGGCGGATGCCGCGATCACGAGATTCCCGAATCGGCGCCCCTTCAGCGTTTGGACTTCGGCCAGCACGATGACCTCCGGGAGCACCGACTGCACCGTGGCGACTTGGCGTCGCGCGAAGGCGAGTCCGGCGCCATCGGCGACGTTGACCAGGAGCACGCCCTCGGGCGCGAGCAGCCGCGCCAGCGTTTGGTAGTACTCCACCGTGGTCAAGTGAGCAGGGGTCTGCGAGCCCGCGAAGACGTCGGAGACGACGAGGTCCGCCGCGCCGACGAGTCCGGGCGGGAGCTTTTCGGCGACCGCGCGAGCGTCCCCGATGCGCACCCGGATCTGCCCGCCGCGCGGCAGCGGCAGCTGCGCGCGAACCAGGTCGATCAGGGGCTGCTCGAGTTCGATGACCTGCTGGCGGGATCCCGGTCGGGTGTGCTCGATATAACGGGGGAGGGTGAGTGCGCCGCCGCCGAGGTGGATGGCGGTGAGCGGCTGCCCCGGCATCCGGAGTTGGTCGATGACGGCACCCATGCGGCCGACGTATTCGAAGTGCAGATGCGTCGGGTCGTCGAGGTCGACATGGGACTGCGGCGTGCCGTCGACGTCGAGCTCGTAGCCGTTCGCGAACGCGCTCGGCACAATGCGTGCGATCGTGCCGTCCGACAGGCGCACCGATGGTCCAGATTCCTCGATCATCGCTCGCGCCATACTCTCAACGCTATCTGGCGCAACGAAACAAGATCGAGACAAAGGCGTAACCACCTGTCAGCGAATTCGCAGGTAGCGTCGAGTTCATCATCGGTGAGGCGTGCAACCGCGCGCCGACCGCGAGCCGTCCTCAAGAAAGGCGCACAGCAATGCTCCCCAGATTTAGAAGGAATGCCGTCGTCGGCATTGCCGTCGTCGCGATCGGCGCTCTCGCGTTGACGGCCTGCTCAAGCCAGCGCGGCAATGAATCCACTGAAGAGGCCAGCGACGTCGACTCGACGTTCGTGTTCGGCGCTTCTGGAGACCCGGCCGGATTCGACCCCGCGTTCGCCAGCGACGGAGAATCGTTCCGCATCTCGCGGCAGATCTTCGAGGGACTCGTCGGCGTCGAGCCGGGCACCGCCGATCCGGCACCGCTGTTGGCCGAGAGCTGGACGCAGTCCGACGATGGCCTGTCGTACACGTTCGCCCTCAAAGAGGGTGTGACGTTCCACGATGGCACTGACTTCAACGCGGATGCTGTCTGCTTCAACTTCGACCGGCAGAACAACTTCACCGGCATCGCGCAGAGCCAGAGCCTGTCGTACTACTGGGGTGCGCTCATGCGCGGCTTCGCCGACACCGGCACCTCGATCTACGCCGGCTGCGAGGCCAACGGCGACAACGAGGTCACGCTCAGCTTGACCCAGCCTTTTGCCGGTTTCATTCCCGCGCTGTCGTTGCCCGCCTTCGCGATTCAGAGCCCCGCGGCACTCGAGGAGTACAAGGCGGATGAGGTCGGCGGTTCCGGCGAAGCGCCCGTGCTCAGCGACTACGCGACCGGACACCCGACCGGCACCGGTCCGTTCGTCTTCGAATCGACCGAGCCGGGCAGCCAGACGACCCTCACCGCCAACCCGGATTACTGGGGCACGCAGGGACAGGTGCAGAAGGTGATCTTCCGGGTGATCGGCGACACGACCGCTCGGCGCCAGGCGCTCGAGTCCGGCTCGATCGACGGATACGACCTCGCGGCCCCGGCCGACCTCGGTGCGCTCGAGGAAGCTGGCTACACGCTCGTCAACCGCGCGCCGTTCAACGTCCTGTACCTCGGATTCAACGAGGCAGACCCTGCCTTGGCGAACCCGAAGGTTCGTGAGGCTCTTGCCTACGCGATCGACAAGGACCAGTTGGTCACGCAGGTTCTGCCCGAGGGCACCGAGGTGGCAACACAATTCATGCCGTCGAGTGTCATCGGCTACAACGAAGACGTCACGACCTACGACTTCGATCCCGAGAAGGCGAAGTCGCTCCTCGCCGAAGCGGGCTATGACGAGTCCAACCCGCTGACGCTGATGTTCAACTACCCCACGAACATCTCTCGTCCGTACATGCCGAACCCGGAGCAGATCTTCACGAACCTCAGCAGCCAGCTCGAGGCGGTCGGGATCACCATCAACCCGCAGTCCAACGAGTGGGGCGAGTATCTCGACCGGATGCAGGGTGGCAGCGATCACGGCATCCACCTGCTCGGCTGGACGGGTGACTACAACGACCCCGACAACTTCGTGGGCGTGTTCTTCGGTGCGCCTTCCAACGAGTGGGGATTCGACAACCCCGAGTTGTTCGCGGCGCTCACCGAAGCCCGCGGACTGGGTACGGAAGAAGAGCAGGTCCCGGCGTACGAAGCGATCAACGAGCAGATCGCGAAATTCATCCCGGGCATCCCGCTGGCACACCCGGTTCCGACGCTCGCGTTCGCGGAGCGCGTCACGTCCTACCCGGCCAGTCCCGTGCAGGACGAGGTCTACAACATGGTCGAACTCTCCGAGTGATGATCTGACCCGGATGCCGCGGACCGTCTGCCCCTCGCGGGGCGCCGGTCCGCGGCATCCGCACACCCTCCCCGAATCACCCGACCGGAGCCCTTCGACGTGCTAAGTGCCATCAGCAAGAGGATCCTCCTGCTCATCCCGACGATCCTCGGGCTCACCGTCCTGCTCTTCTTCTGGGTGCGGGCTCTGCCCGGCGGCCCGGCGGTGGCGCTCCTCGGCGAGCGCGCCACACCCGAGCGCGTGGCCGAGGTCAACGAGTTGTACGGGTTCGACAAGCCTCTGATCCAGCAATACATCACGTGGTTGGGCCGCCTGCTTCAAGGGGATTTCGGCACGTCGATCCAGACCAACCGTCCGGTCACCGAAGAGTTCATCCGCCGATTCCCTGCCACGATCGAGCTGGCGGTCGCTGCCCTCATCATCGCCGTGGGGATCGGGATCCCGCTCGGCTATTGGGCGGCACGTCGTCATGGCAAGTGGACCGATCACACCGCGGTGATCGCGAGCCTGGTCGGCATCACGATCCCGGTCTTCTTTCTCGCGTTCATCCTCAAATACGTCTTCGCTGTCCAGCTCGGCTGGCTCCCGTCGGATGGGAGGCAGGATCCGCGCCTCGACGCCACGCACTACACGAACTTCTATGTGCTCGATGGAGTGATGACGGGGGAGTGGGATGCCGCGTGGGATGCCATCCTCCATCTCATCCTCCCCTCGATCGCGCTCGCGACGATTCCCTTGGCGATCATCGTCCGGATCACGCGTGCCTCGGTGCTCGAGGTGCAGAACGCGGACTATGTGCGCACGGGCATGGCGAAGGGTGCACCCCAGTCGACGATTCGCACCCGCTTCATCATGCGCAACGCCCTGCTGCCGGTCGTGACGACCGTGGGCCTCCAGGTCGGACTCCTGCTTTCGGGAGCGATCTTGACCGAGACGGTTTTCGCCTTTCCGGGAGTCGGATCGTTCCTCTCGCGCGCGATCTTCACGCGAGATTTCCCCGTCCTCCAGGGCTTCATCCTGTTCATTGCAGTGATCTATGCGCTGATCAACCTGCTGGTGGACGTTTCGTATAGCTTCATCGACCCGAGAGTGAGGGTCCAATGACTTCCATGATGCTGCCGCCCGCGGCCAGTGGCGGTCCCGTCGACGATACGCAGATCGACGACAAGGAACTGCTCAGAGCGAAGACGCGCGGCGGGTTCTGGGGAGACGTCTTCCGCAGACTTCTCCACAGCCCGACGGCATGGGTCGGCGCTGTGATCATCACGGGGTTCGTGCTGGTCGCGGTGTTCGCCCCGCTGCTGGCGCCGTACGGCGCGACCGAACTGCCGGGCCAGAGTTACATCACGCCCACACATATCCCCGGTCCCGGCGAGCTCGAACAGTTCCCGCTGGGGCTCGATCGCTTCGGCGGCGATGTGCTGTCGAAACTGATCTGGGGAGCCCGCGCATCCCTCCTGATCGGCGTCATCTCCACCCTCTTCGGACTCGCCGGCGGGATGCTGCTCGGTCTGGTCGCGAGCATCTTCGGCGGCTGGGTCGACAACGTGGTGATGCGCTTCGTCGACATCCTGCTGTCTGTTCCGAATCTGCTGCTCGCGGTCTCCATCGCGGCGATCCTCGGTCAAACCGAGTTGTCGTTGATGATCGCCATCGGAGCCTCGCAGGTGCCGATCTTCGCGCGGCTCCTCCGCTCCTCGATGCTGCAGCAGCGCTCGGCGGACTATGTGCTGTCCGCGCAGACCCTGGGCCTCGGGCGCGGCACCATCACGATGAGTCACGTGCTCCCCAACGCCGTGGGGCCGGTCATCGTTCAAGGAACGCTGTCGCTCGCGACGGCGGTCATCGATGCCGCGGCGCTGTCTTTCCTCGGGCTCGGTGGAGGTTTGCCGCAGACCGCCGAGTGGGGGCGCATGCTCACCTACGCGCAGGCCGAACTGGCGATCGCGCCGTGGCTCGCTTTTCTCCCCGGCATCTGCATTTCCGTCACCGCGCTGGGCTTCACCCTGTTCGGTGAGGCGCTCCGCGAAGCAATGGACCCGCGCACCCGAGCCCGATGACACGGGCGGGTCGAACCGCGCTCGGGTGATCAGACGGCGATATCGAGTTCGTTGCCCGGGATCGAGGCGAGAAGATTGCGCGTGTAGGGATCACGCGGGTTGGTGAAGATCTCTTCGCTGGAGGCAGCCTCCACCAGCTTGCCGTCCTTCATGACGCAGACGTAGTCCGAAATCAGACGGACGACCGCGAGGTCGTGCGAAATGAACAGGTAGCTGAGCCCGTATTCGCTCTGCAGGTCGCGCAGCAGCGTCAAGATCTGATCCTGGACGAGCACATCCAGCGCCGACACCGGCTCGTCGCAGACGACGAGGGCGGGCGAGAGGGCAAGGGCGCGCGCGATCGCGACACGCTGCCGCTGCCCGCCGGAAAGCTCCCCGGGATAGCGGCGCAACATCGTCTGCGGGAGGGCGACGTCATCGAGCAGCGTGCGCACTCGGGCGGCGCGATCCTTCGATGATCCGCGCTTGTAGAAGTCCAGGGGTTCAGAGATGATCCGCTCGATCGAGAACATCGGATTCAGCGATGAATATGGATCCTGGAAGATCGGCTGCACCTTCTGGCGGAACTCCCGCAGTGCCGAGCCCTTCAGCGCTGACACGTCCTGACCTTCGAAGCGCATGCTGCCCGAGGTCGCATCGACGACTTTGAGGAGCATGCGCGCGGTGGTGGTCTTGCCAGAGCCCGACTCTCCGACGATCGCGACGGTCTCACCCCGAGGAATCGTGAAGGACACATCGTCGACGGCGACGAAGTCCTCCTTCTTGCCGCGGACCTTGTACACCTTCGTCAGCGATTCGACTTCGACGATGTTGTCGACGGATGCCGGGCGTTCCGCGATCGGTGTGGGTGCGGCTTCCACCCTCGGCTTCGCGTACACCTCCGGACGCAGGCGCACCGCTGCCACCGAGGGCGCGGCTTTGACGAGGGCCTGGGTGTACTTCTCCCGCGGGTCTTCGAGGATCTGCCGCGCGGGACCCTGCTCGACGATCCGTCCTCGGTGCATGACGATGACGCGCGCGGCGCGTTCGGCGGCGAGGCCGAGGTCGTGGGTGATGAGCAGGACCGAGGTGCCCAGTTCTTCCGTCATTCGGCCGAGCTGGTCGAGGATCGTCTTCTGCACGGTGACATCGAGGGCACTCGTCGGCTCGTCGGCGATCAAGAGTCGGGGGTTGCACGCCAGGCCGATGGCGATGAGGGCGCGCTGGCGCATGCCACCGGAGAACTCGTGCGGATACTGCTTCGCGCGCTCCGCGGCGTCGGGGAGCCCGGCGTCGGTCAGCGTGTCGATGACTCTCTGGGTGACGTTCCGCTTGGTCGCCAGGCCGTGAGCGAGGAGTGCCTCAGCCACTTGCGTGCCGATCTTCGACACGGGGTTGAGGTTGGACATGGGATCCTGCGGCACCAGGCCGATCTGCGCCCCGCGAACTCCGCGCATCACTCGCTCCGACGCGCCGACCAGTTCCTGCCCGTCGAGGGTGATGCTGCCCCGGGCGATCGTGCCGTTGCCGGGGAGCAACCCGATCAACGCCATCGCGGTCGTGGATTTGCCCGAGCCCGATTCGCCGACGATCGCGACGGTCTCGCCCGCGCCGATCTCGAGGTCGACGGCCTCGACGGCGTGCACCGCGCCGTCGACGGTGCGGAAGTCGACCGCGAGGTCGCGCACCTGGAGGAGTGGAGCGGGAGAGGCAGACGGCATGCGACCATCCTGCACCGTCGTGGTGCGTCGTGCACCGGTCGCCGTCAACCCTTTACGGAGTTGTAACGCGCGACAGGGTCGCGTGCTCGGAGTGCACGCACCCGCGGGAGGCCCATTCGATGCACCGCGGGTAGCGTGAAGGCATGGATCTCAACGCCGATCTCGGCGAAACCGTCGACGGCGAACCGACCGCCGACGATGAGGCCATGTTCGCCGTCATCTCGAGCGCGTCGGTGGCCTGCGGCGGACATGCCGGCGACTCCGCATCGATGCGCATGGCGATCGCCCGTGCCCAGCGGTTCGGCGTGGCGATCGGGGCGCATCCGTCGTTCGTGGATCGCCCCGGCTTCGGGCGGGTGGCCATGACCGTCGCCGCCGATGACCTCCGCGCCCAGGTGGCGCAGCAGCTCACCGCGCTCGCCGAGGCGGGCGCAGATATCCGCTATGTGAAACCCCACGGCGCGCTCTATCACGTGGTGACGACGAATCCGGATGCCGCGGCCGCCGTCGCCGATGCCGTCGGCGACCTTGCGGACCGCGTGGGCCGACCTCTCCCGATCCTCGGATTGCGTGGGGAGATCGAAGCGGCCGCGGCCCGTCGGGGTCTGCCGTTCGCCGTGGAGGCGTTCCTCGATCGCGCGTACCGACCCGACGGATCACTCGTTGCGCGCACCGAGCCCGGCGCCGTGCTCACCGACATCGCCGCGATCGCCCGCCGTGCCGTTCGGCTCGCCACCGAGGGCACGGTGAAAGCGGTCGACGGCTCGATCATCCGGACGGACGCGGCATCCCTCTGCGTCCACGGCGATTCCCCCGGCGCTGTCGCGATGGCGCGCGCCGCGCGCGCGGCATTGGATGGCGCCGGTGTCGAGGTGCGGGCGCCGTGGTGACGATGCGCCCGTTCGGCGATCGCGCGGTGCTGGTTGAGCAAGAGGCCCTCGGCGACGTGCTCTCGTTGCACTCCCGGCTCGTGGACACACGGCCTGCCGGGGTCATCGACATCGTTCCCGCTGCGCGCACGCGTGCTCGTTCGCGTCGACCCCGCGGTCCTGCCGGTCACGCAGGCGAGCGCGTGGATCGCCGGAGCTGCAGAGGGCGCGGCATCCGTTTCGAGTGTCGGAGAGCTCGTCGACGTGCCGATCGTCTACGACGGGGAGGACCTCGCCGAACTCGCCACCATTCTCGACGTCTCGCCCGAAGAGCTCATCCGCCGTCACGCTGCGGCCGAGTGGAAGGTGGCTTTCACCGGCTTCGCGCCGGGATTCGGGTACCTGGTCAGCGCGGACTGGCCGTTCGAGATACCGCGACGCGCCACGCCGCGAACCCGCGTGCCCGCCGGCGCGGTGGGGCTCGCGGGGGAATTCACCGGTGCGTACCCGCGGGCGACGCCCGGCGGATGGCAGCTGATCGGGACGACCTCGGCGACGCTGTTCGATCCGGATGCCGCATCCCCGACGCTTCTTCCGCCCGGCACACGTGTCCGATTCGTGCCGTCGCGTGCGGCCTCCCCTGCAACGCCCCGCGTGGAAAGCGCCGACGCCGCGGCGCCCGGGCCCGGACGTCGGTGCGTTCCGGATCATCCAGCCGGGACTGCTCGCCACGGTGCAGGATCAGGGCCGGCCCGGCCACGCGGCCGAAGGAGTGGCCGTCTCCGGCGCACTCGATCGCGGCGCCCTCCGCACGGCCAATCGGCTCGTCGGCAACGGCGAATCGGCCGCCGGGATCGAAGTGACCCTCGGCGGATTCCGGGCAGTGGCCGAGGTTGACCTCGCGATCGTGGTGACCGGAGCGTGGGGCCCCGTCCGGCTCGACGGACACCTGATCGATCCGTACTCCGTGCACTCTTGGGCTGCGGGCGCGGAGCTGTCCATCGACTGGTTCGACCACGGCGCGAGGGCCTACCTCGCCGTGCGTGGAGGAATCGAGGCGCCGCGCACGCTCGGGTCGCACTCCACCGACACGCTCGCGGGGCTCGGACGAGCTCCCCTCGCTGCGGGGGATCGCGTGATGGTCGCCGGCGCCGCGTCCGGCCCGATCCCGACAGCCGAGGTCATGCCGTGGGGTGCGCCGAACGACGACGTCATAGAGCTGGAGCTCGCTCCCGGCCCGCGCGCCGACTGGTTCACGCCCGCCTCGGTGCGCGCGCTGTTCGACGGGGAGTGGGTCGTGTCGAACCGGGCGGATCGGGTCGGCATCCGCCTCGACGGACCGCCGCTGGAACGGGTGCGAACGGGGGAGCTGCCCAGCGAGGGGATGATCCCCGGCGCCCTCCAAGTGCCACCCGACGGCCTGCCCGTGATTCTCGGCGCCGATGGGCCGGTGACCGGCGGGTATCCGGTGATTGCGGTCGTGTCCGACGCATCGCTCGACGCTCTCGCGCAAGCGCGTCCCGGGACCCGCATCCGCTTCCGCCACGCCCGCGCCACACACTTTTGATCGATGGAAGGGCTGTTTATACCGCAGCATCCGAAACTCGTCAAGGATCGGCTTGCCATGGCGCGTCGCGCGGCCTATAGTAGGTAGTTGCGCTCCCTTCCCCCTTGCCCTCATATGGTGGTTGGCTTGTGCCTGTGTGCCCCCGCTGGAATCAGCGGCGTGTGCGCATCAGGTTTCGGGATTTCGGGAGCACTCCACCTGACGACAAGGAAACCGGCCCACGCCCGGGCTCATGGAGGTAATCCCCTTGGCTGCTGCGCGCAACGCAACCAACCCCACCACCAAGAACGGCCGCGGAGTATCCCGCCTCTCGTTCGCGAAGATCTCTGACACGCTGGAGGTCCCCGACCTTCTCGCGTTGCAGACCGAGTCCTTTGACTGGCTCGTCGGCAACGACATTTGGAAGAACAGGGTCGTCGAGGCTGAAGCCATCGGCCGCACCGACGTTCCGACCAAGAGCGGTCTCGAGGAGATCTTCGAGGAGATCTCTCCGATCGAGGATCTCGGCGAGACGATGCAGCTCTCGTTCACGAACCCCTACCTCGAGCCGGAGAAGTACTCGATCGAGGAGTGCAAGGAGCGCGGCAAGACCTACGCCGCCCCGCTGTACGTCGAGGCCGAGTTCATGAACCACCTCACCGGTGAGATCAAGACCCAGACGGTCTTCATGGGCGACTTCCCGCTCCAGACCATCAAGGGCACGTTCATCATCAACGGCACCGAGCGTGTCGTCGTGTCGCAGCTCGTGCGTTCGCCGGGTGTCTACTTCGACCGCACGCCCGACAAGACGTCCGACAAGGACATCGTCTCGGCCCGCGTCATCCCCAGCCGTGGTGCATGGCTCGAGTTCGAGATCGACAAGCGCGATCAGGTCGGTGTCCGCATCGACCGCAAGCGCAAGCAGTCGGTCACCGTCTTCCTCAAGGCTCTGGGCCTCTCGAGCGAAGACATCCTCGCCGAGTTCGCCGGCTTCGATTCCATCGAAGACACGCTGTCGAAAGACACGATCCTCACGAAGGAAGATGCGCTCCGCGACATCTACCGCAAGCTCCGTCCGGGCGAGCAGGTTGCCGCCGAGGCCGCCCGCGCGCTCCTGGACAACTTCTACTTCAACTCCAAGCGCTACGACCTCGCGAAGGTCGGTCGTTACAAGATCAACCAGAAGCTCGGCCTTGACGCTCCGCTGAGCGACTCGGTGCTGACGGTCGACGACATCGTCGCCACGATCAAGTACCTCGTGCGCCTGCACCGTGGAGATGTCAGCTTCGACGGTATCCGTGGCGGCAAGCCCGCCGAGATCCGCATGGACATCGACGACATCGACAACTTCGGCAACCGTCGCATCCGCGCGGTCGGCGAACTCATCCAGAACCAGGTCCGCACCGGTCTGTCCCGCATGGAGCGCGTCGTTCGCGAGCGCATGACCACGCAGGACATCGAGGCCATCACCCCGCAGACCCTGATCAACGTGCGCCCCGTCGTCGCCGCGATCAAGGAGTTCTTCGGAACGAGCCAGCTGTCGCAGTTCATGGACCAGAACAACCCGCTCGCGGGTCTGACCCACAAGCGTCGCCTTTCCGCGCTCGGCCCCGGTGGGCTGTCGCGTGAGCGCGCAGGTGTCGAGGTTCGTGACGTCCACCCGTCGCACTACGGCCGCATGTGCCCGATCGAGACCCCGGAAGGCCCGAACATCGGCCTGATCGGTTCGCTCGCATCGTTCGCGCGGATCAACTCGTTCGGATTCATCGAGACCCCGTACCGCAAGGTCGTCGATGGCGTCGTCACCGAGCAGATCGACTACCTGACCGCGAGCGAAGAGAACGACTACATCGTTGCTCAGGCCGGTGTCGAGCTGACCGAGCAGAACCGCTTCGCCCAGGATCGCGTTCTCGCCCGTCGCGGCAAGGGCGGCGAGGTCGACCTCTTCCACTCGGAGGAGATCGGCTACATGGACGTCTCGCCTCGCCAGATGGTCTCGGTCGCAACCTCGCTCATCCCGTTCCTCGAGCACGACGATGCGAACCGCGCCCTCATGGGTGCGAACATGCAGCGTCAGGCCGTCCCGCTGCTTCGCAGCGTGTCGCCCATCGTCGGAACCGGTATGGAGGGCTACGCCGCGATCGACGCGGGTGACGTGCTCACCGCGCAGCGCCCCGGTGTGGTTTCCGAAGTCTCCGCCGATGTCGTCACCGTCCAGCTGGACGAGGGTGGCACGCAGGACTACTTCCTCCGCAAGTTCGACCGCTCCAACCAGGGCACGAGCTACAACCAGCGCGTTGTCGTCTCGGCCGGAGACCGCATCGAGGTCGGAGAGGTCATCGCCGATGGCCCCGCCACCGAGAACGGTGAACTGGCGCTCGGAAAGAACCTGCTCGTCGCCTTCATGACGTGGGAGGGTCACAACTTCGAGGACGCCATCATCCTCAGCCAGGACCTCGTCAAGAACGACACGCTCTCCTCGATTCACATCGAGGAGTACGAGGTGGATGCCCGCGACACCAAGCTCGGCAAGGAGGAGATCACCCGTGACCTCCCCAACGTCAGCCCGGACCTCCTGAAGGACCTGGACGAGCGTGGCGTCATCCGTATCGGCGCCGAGGTTCGCCCCGGCGACATCCTCGTCGGCAAGGTCACGCCCAAGGGTGAGACCGAGCTCTCGGCCGAGGAGCGTCTGCTTCGCGCGATCTTCAACGAGAAGAGCCGCGAAGTTCGCGACACGTCGCTGAAGGTTCCCCACGGTGAACAGGGCACGATCATCGCCGTCAAGGAGTTCAACGCCGAAGACGGTGACGACGAGCTCGGCTCGGGCGTCAACCGCCGCGTCGTGGTCTACATCGCCCAGAAGCGCAAGATCACCGAGGGCGACAAGCTCGCCGGCCGCCACGGCAACAAGGGTGTCATCGCGAAGATCCTGCCCGTCGAGGACATGCCGTTCCTCGCGGACGGCACGCCGGTCGATGTCATCCTCAACCCGCTCGGTATCCCCGGTCGAATGAACTTCGGCCAGGTGCTGGAGCTCCACCTCGGATGGATCGCTCAGCAGGGCTGGAAGGTCGAAGGCAACCCGAAGTGGGCTGGCCGTCTGCCCGAGGAAGCTCGCGAGGCTGCCCCCGGCACGAAGGTCGCCACCCCGGTGTTCGACGGCGCGTTCGAGGAGGAGATCGCAGGTCTCCTCGACTCGACGCTCCCGACGCGCGACGGTGTCCGCCTGATCGACTCGACGGGTAAGACTCTGCTGTTCGACGGTCGCTCGGGTGAGCCGTTCCCGGCACCCGTCTCGGTCGGCTACATGTACATCCTGAAGCTGCACCACCTCGTGGACGACAAGATCCACGCGCGCTCGACCGGCCCGTACTCCATGATCACCCAGCAGCCGCTCGGTGGTAAGGCTCAGTTCGGCGGTCAGCGCTTCGGTGAGATGGAAGTCTGGGCCCTCGAGGCCTACGGCGCCGCATACGCACTGCAGGAGCTGCTCACGATCAAGTCGGACGACATCGTGGGTCGCGTCAAGGTGTACGAGGCGATCGTCAAGGGCGAGAACATCCAGGAGCCCGGCATCCCCGAGTCCTTCAAGGTGCTCATGAAGGAAATGCAGTCGCTGTGCCTGAACGTCGAGGTCCTCTCGGCCGACGGCTCGCTGGTCAACCTTCGCAACACCGACGATGAGGCATTCCGCGCAGCGGAAGAGCTCGGCATCAACATCTCTACCCGGTTCGAATCCTCGTCCATCGACGAGATCTGAATCCGGCCAGGCAACGACAGAATTCCGACACAGGAGAACTAGTGCTCGAATCAAACACTTTCGACCAGATTCGCATCGGCCTGGCCACTGCTGACGACATCCGCGGATGGTCGTTCGGCGAGGTGAAGAAGCCCGAGACGATCAACTATCGGACGCTCAAGCCCGAGAAGGACGGCCTCTTCGGAGAGCAGATCTTCGGACCCTCCCGCGACTGGGAGTGCGCGTGCGGCAAGTACAAGCGGGTGCGCTTCAAGGGCATCGTCTGCGAGCGCTGCGGCGTGGAGGTCACCAAGTCCTCCGTCCGCCGCGAGCGCATGGGCCACGTCGAGCTCGCTGCTCCCGTCACCCACATCTGGTACTTCAAGGGCGTCCCGTCGCGCCTCGGATACCTGCTGGACATGGCTCCGAAGGACCTCGAGAAGGTCATCTACTTCGCCGCCTACATGGTGATCTCGGTCGACGAAGAGGCGCGTCACCGCGACCTCGCGACGCACGAGAGCAACCTGCGGCTCGAGATCAAGAACCTCGGCGACCGCCGCGACGCCCGCATTGCGACGCGTCTGGCAAAGCTGGAAGAGGAGCTCGCTGCTCTCGAGGCAGAAGGCGCCAAGGCCGATGCCAAGAAGAAGACCAAGGACTCCGCCGAGAAGGACATGACGGCAGTTCGCAAGAACTTCGACGAGCAGATCGGCAAGCTCGAGCGCGTGTGGGAAGAATTCCGCACCCTCGACGTCGGACAGCTCAAGCAGGAAGACGACGTCTTCCACGAGCTGCAGGACCGCTTCGGGCAGTACTTCGAGGCCTACATGGGCGCCGAGTCCATCAAGCGTCGCCTCGAGGCATTCGACCTCGCCGGTGAGGCGGAGTCGCTGCACCTGCAGATCTCCGAGGGCAAGGGTCAGCGCAAGATCCGCGCGATCAAGCGCCTGAAGGTCGTCAACTCGTTCCTGATGACGGGCATGAGCCCCGCCGCCATGGTCCTCGACGTCGTTCCGGTGATCCCGCCGGAGCTTCGCCCGATGGTCCAGCTCGACGGTGGCCGCTTCGCCACCAGCGACCTGAACGACCTCTACCGTCGCGTGATCAACCGCAACAACCGTCTTCGTCGTCTGATCGACCTCGGTGCTCCCGAGATCATCGTCAACAACGAGAAGCGGATGCTGCAGGAAGCCGTCGACGCGCTGTTCGACAACGGCCGCCGTGGACGCCCCGTCACCGGTACCGGCAACCGTGCGCTCAAGTCGCTCTCCGACATGCTCAAGGGCAAGCAGGGCCGGTTCCGTCAGAACCTGCTCGGCAAGCGCGTGGACTACTCGGGTCGTTCGGTCATCATCGTCGGACCCCAGCTGAAGCTGCACCAGTGCGGTCTGCCCAAGCAGATGGCGCTCGAGCTGTTCAAGCCGTTCGTGATCAAGCGCCTGATCGACCTCGGTCACTCGCAGAACATCAAGGCCGCCAAGCGCGCCGTCGAGCGCACCCGTCCCGAGGTCTGGGACGTGCTCGAGGAGATCATCCGCGAGCGTCCCGTGCTGCTCAACCGTGCACCCACCCTGCACCGCCTGGGCATCCAGGCCTTCGAGCCTCAGCTCGTCGAAGGTAAGGCCATCCAGCTGCACCCGCTCGTCTGCGCGGCGTTCAACGCCGACTTCGACGGTGACCAGATGGCTGTCCACCTGCCGCTGTCGGTCGAAGCTCAGGCCGAGGCCCGCATCCTGATGCTCGCCTCGAACAACATCCTCAAGCCGTCGGACGGTCGTCCGGTCACCCTGCCTTCGCAGGACATGATCATCGGCCTCCACCACCTGACCACGGTCAAGGTGGGCGCCAAGGGTGAAGGTCGTGCATTCGGTTCTGTCGCCGAGGCCATCATGGCCAAGGACGAGGGAACGCTCGATCTGCAGGCGAAGGTTCGCATCCGCGTTCCCGGGCTCACGTTCCTCGAGGGCGAAGCCCCCGAGGGCTACGAGCGCCACGGACTCGTGGACGCCTCGCTCGGCCAGGCCATCTTCAACGGCACGCTGCCGCGTCAGCCCCAGCCCTACCCGTTCGTGCGTGAGCCGGCCGACAAGGGCAAGCTGTCGCAGATCGTGAACAAGCTGGCCGAGGAGTACCCGAAGGTGGAGGTCGCAGCATCGCTCGACCGCATCAAGGACGCCGGCTTCTACTGGGCCACCCGTTCGGGTGTCACGGTGGCGCTGAGCGACGTCCTCACCCCGCCGGACAAGCCCCAGATCGTGGCACGCCACGAGAAGCGGGCCGCCAAGGCACAGGACCAGTTCGAGAAGGGCCTCACCACCGACGCCGAGCGTCGCCAGGAGCTCATCAAGATCTGGACCGAGGCCACCGACGAGGTCCAGAAGGCGATGCGCGACAACTTCCCGGAGGACAACACCATCAACCGCATGGTGTCGTCGGGTGCTCGTGGTAACTGGCTGCAGATCCGCAACATCGCGGGTATGCGAGGCCTGGTGAACAACCCCAAGGGTGAGATCATCCCCCGTCCGATCATCTCCTCGTACCGCGAGGGTCTGTCGGTGGCGGAGTACTTCATCGCGACGCACGGTGCCCGTAAGGGTCTGGCCGACACGGCCCTCCGTACGGCCGACTCGGGATACCTCACTCGTCGTCTGGTCGACGTCTCGCAGGATGTCATCATCCGCGAAGAGGACTGTGGCACCACGAAGGGCCTCGAGCTGCCGATCGCAGCTCCCGGCCTCGACGGCACCCTCGAGAAGGACGCCAACGTCGAGAACTCGGTGTTCGCGCGTACCCTCTCCTCCGATGTCGTCAGCCCCTCCGGCGAGGTTCTCGCCGCAGCCGGTGACGACGTGGGTGACATCCTCATCAACGCGCTGGTCGAAAGTGGTGTCGAGTCGATCAAGGTCCGCTCGGTCCTCACGTGCGACTCGGCCGTGGGCGTCTGCGCGAAGTGCTACGGCCGTTCGCTGGCCACCGGCAAGATCGTCGACATCGGCGAGGCCGTCGGCATCATCGCGGCCCAGTCGATCGGTGAGCCGGGAACCCAGCTCACGATGCGTACCTTCCACACCGGTGGTTCGGCCTCGGCTGACGACATCACGCAGGGTCTGCCCCGCGTGCAGGAGCTCTTCGAGGCGCGTACCCCCAAGGGTGCATCGCCCATCGCAGAGGTCACCGGACGGATCACCATCGACGAGACCGACCGGTCCAAGAAGGTCATCATCACGCCCGATGACGGCGACGAGCCGAAGATCTACCCGGTCCTCAAGCGTGCAACCCTCCTCGTTGAGGATGGCCAGCACGTCGAGGTCGGTGACGCTCTTCAGGTCGGCACGCTCGACCCGAAGGACATCATGCGCGTGCAGGGTGCCCGCGAGGTGCAGAAGTACCTCGTCGGCGGCGTGCAGGGCGTGTATCGCTCACAGGGTGTGCCGATCCACGACAAGCACATCGAGGTCATCGTGCGGCAGATGCTGCGCAAGGTCACCGTCGTCGATCACGCCGACACCGACCTGCTCCCCGGTGAACTGGTCGACTTCAAGAAGTACCAGCGCCTCAACCGCGAGGCCGTGCAGGCGGGCAAGCGCCCGGCGTCCGGCCGCCCGGAGCTGATGGGTATCACGAAGGCGTCGCTCGCGACCGAATCGTGGCTGTCCGCAGCGTCGTTCCAGGAGACCACGCGTGTTCTCACGCAGGCCGCCATGGAAGGCAAGAGCGACCCGCTGGTGGGCCTCAAGGAGAACGTCATCATCGGAAAGCTCATCCCTGCCGGGACCGGGCTGCAGAAGTACCGCAACGTCGCCGTCGAGGCGACCGAAGAGGCAAAGAGCGAGCGGTACCCCAACCGCATCTTCGCCTCGGACGGTACGTACAGCGACACCGACTTGAGCTACGTCGACTTCGACAGCTTCTCGACGGACGGTGACTTCACCACCTACAACTGAGTCTCGACGGCCGTGCTGCGGCCGCACTGAGTCCTCTCCAACGATGGGCCCCGGGTTCTTCCCGGGGCCCATCGTCGTGTCTGACGACCGGCGGCGGACGGGGGACATACCGTGGGGGAATGGCACGAGTCGGCGGCAGAAACATGATTCTCGCGTGGATCGCGGGGATCTTCTGTGCCGGCATCCTGCTCGCGTTGGCATGGCTGGCGATTCCCCTGCTGCCCGCGAGTTTCGGCTGGGTCGCATCGTCGGTCGGCGGGGGTTCGGCGACGGCGACGGATGCCGCGCCCGCCGATGCCACAGGAGTGCCGACCGAGTGCCGTCAGCTCTATGACAACGCGCTGTGGGCCTCGCTGACGTGGGAGACCGACTCGATTCTCGTCCCCTCGACCGACCCACCCGTGACGACCGCCGTCGCCTTGACCGAGGCGCTCGCGCCCGCGGTCACCTTGACGTGCACGTGGACGTCGGCGACGGGCACCGTGTCGACGACTCTGGCCACCGTGGGGACGGATGCCGGCCAGATCGCCGCCACAGCCCTCCCCAGCGCCGGCTTTGCCTGCGAGCAGATCGGCGACCGTCAGCGCTGCACGCGGACCGATGGAGAGCTCGTCGAGACGATCGAGGCGGGTGGCGGACTCTGGGTGTCAACCTCGTCCACGACATGGCACCCGTCGAACTATGCCGGCCGTGTCGCAAAGGCCGTCTGGAAGGGCTGACCTCGCTCGACTCCGCGGCGCAGCACTGGGTGAGCGCTTACGCTCCTGGCCAGACCGACGCGACAACGGCCGCGGTATAGCCGGCGGGCGCGAGCTGCGAGTACTGGGTGTCGACGAGTACGTTGTCGCGGAAGTACAGCGTCCGGCCATCGGTGACCGGATACGTCGCGTTCTGCCACGTCTTCTCGCAGCGGACGCCGTCGTCCGGCCGGTAGCAGGTGTAGCCGTCCGCGGTCAGCGAGTTGAGGAACTCGATGGTCTCGTTCTCAGGCCCGTAGGCGATCGTCGTGGTCAGCTTCGTCGTGTCTGCGCCGGGATCGCCCCACACGCACCGCAGTGAGCCGTCCGGGAGCACGCCGGCAGCACCGAACGCGGGATCGTTGAGCGGAACACCCTCGAGTTGTGCGAGGACGGCGGGGGTGAGGATGCCGCGGCAGTCTTTCGGAAGCACAGTGGTCGAGACGACGGGGCCGGTGGCGACGGGGGCCGCGGGCTGGGCGCTGGGGGTGCTGGTCGTCTCCGGTACGGGGATCGACGACGTGGCGGTGGAAGGTGTTCCGGACGCTGTCGTGCCGGGCTCCGGAGCGCAGGCGGCGAGCGTCGTCATCCCGATGATGACGAGAGCCGTCAGTGCGGCACGGGGGAGGGCGCGGGTGAGCATGACGCTTACGATAGGCGCGAAGATGGGCGCGGGACCGTCGACACGTCGGCACGCAGCTCACCTGCCGACACATGGTCGCCCTGGGCACCTGCCGACACGTCGGCATGCCTCCGCTTCCGCGCGGCGTTCGCGGGATAACCTCGCACTGCGGTGGTGCCTGCCCCGCGTGAGGAGTGCATCGCAATGAGCGACCACAAATACGGCGATCCGGTGGAAGAGCCTAGGAACGTCGATGATGTCGTCGGTAGTGCCAACGAGGGGCTTGCTGACGCCGAGGCCGCCTCCCGAGACGCTGTCGGGCCCGAAGAGGCCGAACAATACCGGGGCGATGCTGTGGATGAATCTGCGTACGTGGACTCGACTCCCGCCGATGTCCCAGTCGCCGATGAGCCCGTCGCCGAACCTGCCGATGTCGTCGCTGAGCGGCCGGTCGCCCAGGACGCCACTCCGGTCGTTGCAGAGGCCGCGCCCGTGCACCACGAGTATGAGATCTCCGACGAGGCGTACGCCGCGTCGGCGACGACAGCTGCTGCCACCCCCGCCGATGCGACCGTCGCGCCGGTCGCCCCCGTGGCCGTTGCCGCGGCCGCTCCGCAGCCGATCTTCGTGCAGGCGCCCGAAGCTCCCCTTCCACGCGGAAACCGCGGCGCCGCCGGCGCCATCGGACTTCTTGCGGCGCTGACATTCGCGATCCTCTACCTCGGCGCCACTCTTGCCGTGCACGCCATCGACGGCGACGTCACGACCACCAACATCGGGGAGAAGGCGCTTGCCGCCCTCAGCACCTGGTCGCTCTGGGTGCCCGTCGCCGTCTTCTTCTTGTCGTTCTGGCTGCTCGGCGCCATCATCAACCGTGGACGCTGGGGGCACTGGGTCGTCTTCGGGCTGCTGGTCGGTGTCGCTTCTTACCTCGGACACATCCTCGGCGCGCTCTTCCAGGCGCCGTTCTGGACGTTGACCGGAAGCGAGGGCGCCGACCTCGTCGAGGGTGAACTGCTCGCGCCGCTGGCGATCGCGGCGTTCGTCATCGGACGCGAGCTGACGATCTGGTTCGGGGCTTGGGTTGCGGCCCGCGGAAAGCGTGTGACCGAATTGAACAACGCGGCACAGTTGGAATACGAGCGCACCCTCGAGGCGGGCCCCCGGCTCCAGCAGAGCTGATGTCTGAGCCTGCCACCGGCGGCCTCCGGCCATCGTTGGCGCTGGCCTTCGCTGCAGTCGCCTTCGTTGCGCTGGTCATCTTCGGATTCGGAGTGACCAGTCTTGCGCTCAGCGAAGATGTCCTCAGCACCCCGGGGATCGGGCAGGCTGCCGGGGTCGTCGGGCTCATCGCGGCGACGGTGGCATTCATCGTCGTGCTGTGGACCGCATTGCGGCGACCGCATCCGTCATTCACGGCCTCTTGGGCGGTGGGTGCGGGAGTATTCCTCAGCTATCTCGTCGGCGTCTGGCTCGGCGCCGTCGTCTTCGGAGCGGACCCGGCGCTGGCGCTTTCGGCGGTGGGCAGCTTCGCGACATCATGGTTCGCTGTCGTCCTCGTAGCGATGGCATTGATCGCGTCGTGGGGCGGTATCGCCCTCGTGCGCACTCGCGCTGGCCGACCCCGTTGGCCATGGGAGAACGAAGACGACTGAGGCGGCGCGGACGCTTCCGCGACGAAATACGGGCAGAATCGGCCGTTGCAGTGGACAATAGAGGCCGTGGAGCGGTCGATCGAGACCCAGGTCAGCCAGGCGGTCGACGCCTGGCTGCGATGGCTGCCGCGCTGGGAGCCGGCAACCCACCGGGGACGCGTCGCTCCGTGCCGCCGGTGCTTCGGCTCGCCCATCCTGTCGGCGGCGGGCCTCGGCTCGGACGTGCCGCACGGCGTGCAGCACGGCCTGTCCACCCGAATCAAGACGATCGTCGATCACGCGGTCGCCGATTACACATCACGCAACCTTCCGATGCTCCAGGCAGAGCTCGATCAGCAGGCAGCGCGCAATCGTGCCCGCAGCTATCGACCCACCGAAGGACTTGAGCCTGAGTTCGAAGGGTTGCCCCTGGACCCCGAACCCGTTGCCGGCGCACCGTTCCTCTTCACCATCTCAGGGCTTGCCGATCAAGTGGATGCCGATGTTCCCGCCTTGCCCCCTCTGAGCGACGAGGCGAAGGCCGCCCTCCGCCAAGAGGTGAATCTCGCCGACGACTACGCCAACATGGTCGGCCGCGAAGTGTGCACCCTCCTGCTGCGCCATCGCCTCCGTATCCAGGCCGCCGTCAGCCAATACGTCGAGCCCCAGATCGCGGCTCTGCTGGCCGAGCTCACGACGTCGCTGGATGCCCCGTTCGATCCCGGTCCCGATCGGGGCCTCCTGGGCAGTTGAGCCTCGCTCACAGCCCGTCCATCGGTCCTTTTGTTAGCATTGCCGCGTCTCGCACGTGATTCGGCCGGTGTGCGGCGACTGGCTGCGGCAGAGAACAATGACGACCTGTGGGGGGTGCGATGGCTGGCAGGACGCCGTCGGCGCCCCCGATCCTTCCGGGGCTCTCCTATGTGCGCCCGCTCGGCTCCGGTGGGTTCGCCGACGTCTTTCTCTACCAGCAGGACATGCCGCGACGCTCCGTCGCCGTCAAGGTGCTGCCGAGCGACATTCGCTCGCCCGACCTGTTGAGGATGTTCAACTCCGAGGCCGACATCCTCGCGCACCTCTCGGCGCACCCCTCGATTGTCACCGTCTATCAGGCCGGTGTCTCCGCGGACGGGCGCCCGTACATCGTGATGGAGTTCTGTCCCGACTCCCTCGCGCGGCGGTACCGGGTGGAACGTCTGCCTGTCGAGGAGGTCATGGCGACCGCCGTCAAGATGGCCAGTGCCCTCGAATCAGCCCATCGAGCGGGCCTGATCCATCGCGACGTCAAGCCCAGCAACATCCTGGTGACCACGTATGGCGCGGCCGTCCTCGCGGACTTCGGCATCTCGTCGTCGCTGTCGCGCCGCACGGCCGACGAGCCGCTCGCCATGTCGATCCCGTGGAGCGCACCCGAGGTCATTGCGGAGAAGACCGCCGGAACGATCGAGAGCGAGATCTGGAGCCTCGGAGCGACGATCTATTCGCTCTTGGCAGGTCACAGTCCGTTCGAACGGCGCGAACGCGGCCAGAACAGCCGGGATCTCATCAAGCGCCGCATCGCTCGCGCCAGTTTCGTCGAGATCGCCCGCGATGACGTCCCCGCTGGATTGCAGACGGTGCTCGCCCGTTCGATGAGCCGCGAACCAGGCAATCGCTACCAGTCGGCCCGCGAGTTCGGCGACGCCGTCCGCGCCGTGCAAGTCGAGGAGGGCCTGAGCCCCACGCCCCTGGAGATCCCGACGGATGAGTGGGCACCCACGCCGGAGGGGGTGGACTTCTCCGACTCGGCACTCCGAGGTCCCACGCGTACTCATGTGGAACATCCGCGCAGACGCGTCACCGAGCCGGCGGCCTCTGCGACCCGGCTTGTGCGCGACGAAGACTCCGATATCTCCGGAAGCACACCGAGCCGCAGAATGCGGTGGCTGTGGGTCGTCGCCGGGGCAGCGGCCATTGGGGTCACCGTGGTGCTGACGATCGTATTGACGGCGGGATTGCGCTGATGCGCCGCCGTACGACGGTCGGGTTGTCAGCAGCACTCGCCGTGGTCGCGCTGATCGCAGGGCTCAGCGTGGTGTGGCCGGGCTTGGACGCCCAGGACACCCCGCCGAAGGATCCCTCGGTCTGGGTACTGCAGACGGATGGCCTCCGCTACGCGCGCGTCAACACCGCCGTCGGCGAGTTGGATACCGTCCGCAGCGTCGCCAACCCCAGCAGGCTCGTCGAGGCACCTTCCGGCGCGTTCGTCTTCACCGACAGCGACAGCAAGGTGACGCGGATCAACGAGGCCGAACCGGTCGATCTGGACGCGGATGGTCAGCAGGGAGCCGCCGTCGCACCGCCGGGCACCCGGCAAGTCGAGAGTGCCGGCGACTTCGTCGCCTACCGCACTGACACCGGCGCCGTCTACGCCGGACGACTGTCCACCGACTCCGTGGCGCAAGTCGATCCCTACGCCTCAGAGGGCGAGAACGACACCCAGCGCCGTCAATACACGGCGGCTGCGATCGCCGTCGATGCGCGCGGCATGCTCTTCGCCTATTCGAGCGAATCCGGCTCGGTCCTGCGCTTCGACATCGCGTCGTCGGCGGTCCGGGGCGAAGATCAGGTATCCGCGAACGCGGCAGAGCCGGCGATCTCCTCGGCCGGAGATGAATGGATCCTTGTCGATCAAGCAGACGGGACCTACTGGAGTCGGCGCTCAGACTCCGGGACCAGCGCCGGGACCACCGGAACCGTTGTCGTGAGCGAACCGGACCCGGGTGGCGACTTCGTCTACCTGGCCGACGAGACGGAGCTGGTGCGCATTCCCGCCACGGGAGGCGCCGCCGAGCTCGTCTTCGGCGGTGCGAGTTCGCTCGGCGCCGCTGCCCGACCCGTGGCGCACGATGGCATCGTCTACGCCGCGTGGCTGCCCACCGGGACCGGAGACGGCACCTTGTGGAACTCGCGTGACAGACAGTCGACATTGCTTTACGGTGGCGGCTCGCTGCCGGATCAACGCCGGCCTGTCTTCGTGACCACCGGCGACGCCATCGTGCTCAACGAAGCGCGAAGCGGCTGGGTCTGGACGGTTTCGGATGGCAGCGGAACGCTTGTGCCGTCGAGCCAGGATTGGGAACTCGACAACAAACCGAACCCGGCGACCGCGCCCAGCGACGAAGAGGTCCCGGTCGTCATCGAGCCGAAGCCGCCGGTGGCGGTCGCCGACGCCTTCGGGGTGCGTGCGGGGGCGTTGGTGGCGCTCCCGGTGCTCCTCAACGACCATGATCCGAACGAAGACGTCCTCAGCATCGACCCGTCGTCGGTTGCGGGATTGGACCCGGCATTCGGCACAGTCACCATGACCGACGACCAGCAGCGACTAGCCGTGCGCGTCGCACCCGATGCCAAAGGAACGGGAACCTTCACCTACGCCGTCACCGATGGCACCACAGAGGGCGGGTTGCTCTCTGCGCCCGTCGCGGTCACGCTCACCGTGATCGGTCCCTCGCAGAACTCCGCTCCGGTGTGGTGTGGCGTGCCCGATTGTCAGCAGGACTGGCCCACCCCTCAGATCGGACGCAACGCAACGATCACCGTTCCCGTGCTTGCGGGTTGGGTCGACCCCGAGGGGGACCCGCTTCTCCTCCTCTCTGCCGAGATCCCGTCCGGTGTCGGCACCGTGGCTTCGACTCCCGCGGGTGATGTCGTCTACCAGCACAGCGACAGCGGAGAGGGGGCCGAGGGTGATATCGATATCGAGTTGAGGGTCGCCGACACGCACGGTGAGATCTCAACCCGCAGTCTGGTGATCTCGGTCAGCGGCGACCCCGAGCCTGAAGTTCAGTCCTTCGCCATCCTCGACACGGTGGGCTCTGGTCTCTCGGTCGACGTCGCGCCCCACGTGACCGGAGCCACCGGGGACATGACATTGACGGCCGCTCGGGTGCTCGACGATGCGGCAGCCACGGCAACGGTCGTCGGTGCGACGACGCAATTCGACTTCACCGCAGCCGAACCCGGTACTTACCGGGTCGCTGTCACGGTGCTCGTCAGCGGGCGTGAGGCCACCGGGACGGTGCGCATCACCCTTCTGCCCAGCGACGCGCCGCCCGACCTGTCGACAGCGCCCGTGGTCGCCTTTGTGCACCCGCAGGCGGATGCGACGATCGACGTCTTCGCCGCGGTGTCGAACCCGACGAGGCGCGTGCTGCTGCTCAGTGATGTGACCGCCACGCCCGAACCTGGAGCATCGCTGTCCGTCGACGGCGTCGCGCAGAGCCAACTGCGCGTCTCGGGGACGACAGCCACCGGTGAATCGGGGCCGCTGGGCACCGTGTCGTATCGGGTCAGCGACGGAACCAATGACCAGGGCGCGAGTGTCGAGGGCAAGGCCACGGTCTATCTGCTCCCGCCCGCCGTGGATGCGGCGCCGATCGCGGTCGATGACTCCCTCGTCGTCCGTGCCGGTGCCCAGGTGGACATCCCCGTCCTTGACAACGACATTTCGCCCTCTGGGGGAGTGCCGCGCATCGATCCCGAGTCGATCGTGTCCTCCAGCGACGAGGCTCTCGCGTTCGCGTCGGGTGACGTCGTCCGCTACCTCGCCCCCACACGACCGGGCGATGACTACACGATCGAGTATCGGATCTTCACCGCCGGGGCGCCGACGCTCGCTGACACCGCTACCGTTCACGTGCGGGTTCTCGGGGCCGATGCGAACCGTGCGCCGCTCCCCGACAACCTGTTCGGTCGCGTCCTGAGCGGACTGTCCACCACCATTCCTTTCGACGGGTTCGGAGTGGATCCCGACGGCGACGCGATCCGCCTCGACCGGATCGTCACTCAGCCCACCGTGGGATCGGCGGCGCTATCGGCCGATGGCACCGCGATGATCTACACCAGCGTGCCGGGCTACGCCGGTCAGCAATCGTTCACCTACAGCGTTGTGGACGAGTTCGGCGAGCGGGGACAGGCGACCGTGCGCATCGGCGTCCTCGGCGGCGACGCGAACCCGAGCCCGGTGACATATACCGACTACGTCGCCGTGCAAGCAGGCCTCGGCAGCACCCTCACGGTCAGCCCGCTCGCGAACGACCTCGACCCGACGCAGGGCACACTGTCCATCACCGATGTTCGCCCCGATACCCCTGAAGAGACGCTCGACGGTGGGACGAGCGCCGAGTACGCGCGGCTGACGTCCATGATCCAGTCCACGTCGAAAGAGGAGGTCGTCATCGCGGCGGGCGCTGAACCCGAGACTCTCTCGTTCCTCTACGATGTTGAATCCACCTCGGGCAACACCGCACGCGGGCTCATCGTGGTGAAAGTCGTGCGCGATCGGGTTCCGGCCTACCCCGTCGTCACCGACACCACGCTCACCGACGAGAACCGCGACGATTTCATGACCGGCGTCGACGTGGTCAACGGCAAGGTGACGTGGACGGCGGGCGCCGTCGACCAACTGTCGGTGAGTCTGTGGGGAGACCAGACCGGTGTCCGTGTCTCCGGCGACGAACTGCGCGGCCAGTTGACAGACTCGCGCCGCATCATCCCGTTCGCGGTCTTCGGAGTGGGACCCACGGGGCCGGTGAAGACGTACGCTTTCCTCCGCATCCCCTCCACGGAGGACCTCCGCCCATCGTTGCGCAGCGGAGCACAGTCGGTGAGTGTCAACGAACTCGCTGAGGTCACCTTCGACATGTCGGATCTCGTCGCACGTGCTCGTGACCGCGGGCTCGAGGTCGGCGGCGATGTCAAGGCCGCCGGCGGGCGGACCTCGGCCACCTGCGAACGTGTCGGAAGCACCCGCATCATCTACCGCGCGGGCGCGGGTGCTCCGTGGGCGGATGCGTGCCAAATCCCGGTCCGGTTCGCGGACCAGAGCGACTGGACGATTCTTTCGGTCCCGATCACGGTCATCGCACTCGAACCACAGCCGATCCTGCGTTCGGGAGCGGTGAGCGTGGCCCCAGGGGACACCGCGACCTTCGATCTGACCTCGGTGACGTCCTGGCAGCTGCGCGCAGATTGGAGCGGCATCCGCTACGGCCTGCAGTATCAATCGACATCGTTCACGATCACTCAGGCGGGCAGCGTTCTGACGATCACCGGCAAGGACACGGCTGTCCCCGGAATCGAAGAGTCCGCGGTGATCACGGTGACCAGCCACGCCGCTGTCGCGCCGGCCAGACTGATCCTGCGGGTCGGGGCTGCGCCATCTGCGCTTCCGCGTGGCGGCTCGGCCGGCGTCCAGTGCACACAGGCGTCCGGGACGAACTGCTCCGTCGAGGTCGTGGGGGCGGTGGGAGAGCTCAACCCGTTGCCGGGAACCCCGCTCGAAGTCGTCGACGTGCAAGCCACCGGCACGTGTACCGGGATCAGCTTTTCGGTTTCCTCGTCGTCTCGGGTGACGGCCAGCTGGACCGCGGATGCGCCGGGTGCGACCTGCACCGCGAGCTTCCGCGTCCGAGACGCGCAGGGAAGGACCAGCTCGGCCGAGCGCAACGGGACCGTCACTCTCGACCTTCAGGGATTCCCGCAGGTTCCCGCGAGCGTCGTCCAATCTGCCTTCGGTGACGGTTCGCTGACTTTGCGCGTCGACCCTGGCGGTTCACAGGTGGCTTACCCCGCACTCACCGGGTTCGTGATCCGCAGTGCCGGGGCTGTCGTCGCCCAGTGCACGGCTCAGGGCGTGTGCCCGGACATCGCCGCGCCCAATGGCGAGAAGCGGCCCTACGAGGCATTTGCCGTCAATTCGGTCGGCGAATCCCTGACATCGGTGACCACGACCGCGTGGGCCTACGCTGCGCCTGCTCAGCCAGCTGCTGCAGTCGCTTCTCCGGTCGTCACCGCCGGCGACGGCGGCGTCGTGTCTCTTTCGGTGACGGGAATCGACGCGGTAAAGACGGGAACACTGCAGATCTCAAGCCCCCTCGGGGAGACGATCACCGTTCCCGCCACGGGTGTCGACACCGTCTTCGTTCCCGCCTTCCGGGTCGGATCGAACACTGCCACCGACATCACGATCACTCCCTTGACGCGCTTTGAGCTTCCGCCCGTCGCCGGTGCAAATGCTGCAGGCATCGCGCGGGTCATCCTGGGCAATGGCATCGGCTCGCCGGGCGTCCCCGCCCTCACCCTGGTGGCCACCAGTACCCCCGGCGGGACAGCGATGGTCGTGGCCACGGCATCGGCCACATCCGGCGGCGACGGCTCGCAGCTTCGCTACGGCATCGTCCAAGACGGTCAGACGTGCACCGTTTCGGAGGGCGGCGACGCGCGGACCTTCAGCGGACTTCCCGATGGCCGCCTCTATCGCTTCCTCGTCTGTGTCGAGTCGTGGGCGGGAAATCAGGTCTACGGCCGATCGATGTCGTCGGGCGATGTGCGCGCCGTGCAGAGCTCGGCGCCGCCCTCGGGGTATACCTTCGCCGTCGGTCCGACTCCGCATTACTCCGGCAGCAGCGCGCAGTGGACGATTGACGCCGCGCCCACGTCGCGGGAGACGCCACCGTTCGACAACACCGCTGTTTTCAGCGGATACCCCACGGGCGTGTTCGACGCGGATCCGGCAATCAGCGTGCGCTACGAGCATCAATTGGGTTGGTGGCAATCTGCGTGGGGTGCCGTCACCCCTGCCCCCGGAAGTGCGCCCTATCAGGTGCAGGCCCGGTGGTGGATCGACTCCTGTGTCGGCGGTTCGCTGCTGACCCCGCAGTCCAGCTCGTCTGTCGACGGCGCCGGCCGGGGCGCCCGGATACGATTCGTTCCAGACCAGATTTCGTACCTCGATGCTGCCGGTGCTGTGCTGGTGCCGACGGATCCATGGACGGTGCCGGTCGGCACGGTGCAGGTGACGGGGATCAGCGTCGAAGTGGACTGGTCGGCTCAGGGCTGGAACCTTGAGTCGGCAAACGCCCTCTTCAGCGCATCGTGCACCCCGAACCTCCCGCCGCCGGTCGTTCCACCGGCGGCTCCCCCCGACCCGGCCCCCGTACCCTGACATCACAAGCACGGCGACTTGCGCAGTTGCGCGACCCACTGACATCGACGAAGACGAGACAGATGACCATCTCACAGGACCAGGCGACGTGGTTCACGCAGACGTTCGCGCAGATCGCCGACAACGTGGAGCGGGCGGTCCTCGGCAAACGCCATGTGGTCGAACTCGTCCTCACCGCGATGCTGAGTGAGGGACACGTTCTTCTCGAGGATGTCCCCGGCACCGGGAAGACCTCGCTCGCTCGCGCCCTCGCCCAGTCGGTACAGGGCACCACGACTCGCATCCAGTTCACCCCCGATCTGCTCCCCAGCGACATCACCGGCATCACGGTGTACGACCAGAAGTCGGGCCTGTTCGAATTTCATGCGGGACCCGTTTTCGCCAACCTCGTGTTGGCGGACGAGATCAACAGGGCGAGCCCGAAAACACAGGCGGCGATGCTCGAGGTGATGGAGGAACGACGCGTCACCGTCGACGGAGTCTCACGCGACGTCGGAGTGCCCTTCCTGGTCTTGGCGACGCAGAACCCGATCGAACAGGCCGGCACCTACCGGCTGCCCGAGGCGCAGTTGGATCGCTTTCTCATGCGGACCTCGCTCGGATACCCCGATCATGCTTCGACCGTTCGGATCCTCGATCAGGCCGCCGTACCCATTGACGAACTCGGTCCGATCATCACCCCACAGGCGATGGTCGGCATGGCCGGGCTCGCGGCTGACGTCTACGTCGATGCACTTGTCCTCGACTACATCGCACGGCTGGTCGACGCGACGCGGTCGGCGGACGAGGTTGCGCTCGGCGTCAGCATCCGCGGCGCATTGGCGCTCGCGCGGGCGACCCGCACCAGTGCTGCCGCATCGGGACGGACATTCGCGACCCCCGACGATGTGAAGCGACTCGCCGTGCCCGTGCTTTCACACCGCCTGATCCTGCACGCCGAAGCCGAATTCGACGGCGTCACTCAAGAAGCGGTCGTCGGTCAGGTTCTGCTGGATGTCGCACCCCCGAGCCAACGCGATCTCAGGTGAGCCGGATCTGAGAACACATGGACCTCACATGACATGGACCTCACATGACCCTGGGTGATACGCGGCTGACGCACACCACAGTGATCTCGGGACCGGATGCCCGCACCGAGGTGGCCCCCGCACGCGGTCGGAGGCTCGTCGGTGCGGCCGTGTGGGCGTCGGGAGCGTGGCGTGCGGTCAGGTCAGCGGCGGTCATTTCCACGCGCTGGGCGAGCCGGACAATCCGCCCTGCCGGCGGATTCGTCTTGGGTGCCGCGACGCTGGCCCTGCTCGTCGGCAGCGTGTTCGGCTGGATGGAGTGGATTGTCGCCGGCTCCGTCGCGGCCATCCTGCTGCTGATGAGCGTGCCCTTCCTCTTCGGTGCGCGGGCCTACGAGGTCGAGCTCATCCTCCGGCACGAGCGGATCGTTGCCGGTGATGGTGTCGAGGCAGAGATCGTGGTTCGCAACGAAGGACATCGCGCTGCGTTGCCCGGGCGCATCGACGTACCCGTAGGCGATGGCCTCGTCGAATTCGGGGTGCCACTCCTGCGTGCCGGGCACACGATCGCCCAGCCCCTGGACATTCCGCCACAGCCGCGAGGCATCGTTCGGATCGGACCTGTCACCACCGTGAGATCGGACCCACTCGGTCTCCTCCACCGAGAGCGGGCGTTCGACGACATCCACGACCTCTACGTGCATCCGCGCACCGTCACGTTGCCATCCATGAGTGCCGGTCTCATCCGAGACCTCGACGGAAACCCGACGCGCCGCCTCGTCGACGCCGATATGTCATTCCACGCGATCCGTGAGTATGCGGCGGGAGATGCCCGCCGGCAGATCCACTGGAAGTCCACCGCGAAGACGGGCCGTCTCATGGTGCGACAGTATGAGGAATCGCGGCGGTCACGATTGGCCGTCGTGCTCGCCATCGGCGCTGCCGAATACGCCGACACCGACGAGTTCGAACTCGCCGTCAGTTGTGCCGCGTCGCTCGGCCTGCGGGCCGTGCACGACGCGCGAGACCTCGACATCGTTGTCGGTGCCGAGATCCCGCGCGTCGTGCGCGGACGCCTGCGCGCGATCCGCCATCTCCCGGCAACAGCCCCGCGGCCACTACTCGACGGGTTCAGCGGTGTGCAGCGCCTCGACGAGACCATGCGTATCGAGGACGTCTGCCGGTTGACCGCCGAGGCGAACGACCGGCTGTCTGTCGCGTTTCTCGTCGTCGGATCGCCGGTCGGCCTTCCCCGGCTGCGGCAAGCGGCTCTCGCCTTCGCCGCCGACACCGCCGTTGTGGCAGTCCTGTGTGACGAGCGCGCCCATCCACGAACTCAGAGCTTCGGCGGCGTGACCGTGCACACGGTCGGAACGCGCGACGACCTCTCCGGCCTGCTCCTGCGCGGAGTCACGACATGACCTGGCCGCCGAATCCGCGCCTCAGGGCCGGGACTTTCTACGTTCTCTCGATGGTCCTCATCGCCGCCGTTGCGGCCTGGCCGATCTACCGATCGGGCAGATATGTGGCGCTGGTCGCTGTCGCGGCGGTGATCGGCGGCGCGATCGCCGCGCTCGTCCGCATTCGCGGGTGGGGGGCAGGGATCACGGCCGCGCTTCTGGCGGCTGCGGTCCTCGTGGTCGGCGTCCTGCTGGCGGTGCCCAGTCAGTTGCGGGCCGGGAACATCGTCGGGGCGATCATCGACGTGGGTTCTGGCGTCGTGTTCGGCTGGAAAGACCTGATCACCGTCGACCTTCCGGTCGGTGACTACCGCAATCTCCTCGTGCCCGCGTTGGTCATTTTCCTGGTGGGCACCTGCGTAGCACTGCTTCTCGCGTGGCGCGCAGACCGTATGTCCACCTGGGCGGTCGGAGTGACCTCCGTCATGGTGCTGTTCGCGATCCTTTTCGGGCGCTCGACGACGAGTGCTCCACTGCAGATCGGGCCCATCACTGTGGTTGCTCCGATCGAGACCGCGGTCGGCATCGCAAGCGTCGTGGTCGAGCGTGCTGTGGCTCGCGTGGCGGAGCAGGGACGAGCGGGTGCGCGCATTGCGTCGCGCAGCCCACAAAAGCGGAGTCCGCCTTCAGCGCCGGCCACAGCGCCTTGATCGTCGGCGCGCCGCACTCGGAGCGACGATGCTCGCCGTCGCCGTCATCGCGGTCGTCGCTGTCGTCCCGCCCATCGCGGCGGCCCAGGCCAGAAGCGTGCTGCGCGGTGCGGCGGGGCCGGACGTGGACCTGTCCGCAGAGGTCAGCCCGCTCGCCGCGTATCGCACTCTGTTCTCCGACGCTGCAGCGGATGACGTCCAGTTCACGGTCTCCCGCACCGGCGGACCCGTCGAACGAATTCGCCTGGCGACCCTCGATGACTACGACGGCGAGATCTACCGCACCGGCAGCGCAGCGGACGGCTCCGGCGCGAGGTTCGTGCGCGTACCGTCGGTGCGCGACGCCGGCAGCGGTTCGGCCGTCGACATGACCGTGCAGGTCGGCGCGTTGACAGGCATCTGGATGCCGACCACGGGACGTCTGAAGACCGTCGATTTCACCGGCACGCGAGCCGCGGTTCTCGCGGACGGCTTTTACTACAGCGACTCGGCGATCGCCGCGGTGGAAACGGCGGGGTGGCAGGACGGTGACCGCTATCGACTGCGCGGGACGCAGAGCCCTGCGCCGTCGTTGAAAGACGCGACGGCGCCCGGTGGCATCTCCACCGATGTCGCGACTCCCGCGAACCTTCGCACATGGATGGATCAGCACGCCGCTGGCACCGGTGGCCAGGCTTTAGCCGACCTGGTGGCGCTCCTGCGTGAACGTGGATATCTCAGCCATGCGCTCGCCGAAGGAGCGACGACGCCGGTATGGGCGGCGGACCTCGAGGGTTACCAGTTCGAGCCGAGTGCCGCGGGCCACTCGCTGGGACGCATCGACGGAATGTTCGCCGACCTCCTCGAACGCGAAGCAGACCCGCGCGCCGCATCATCGAACAACTATGTCGCTGCGGTGGGCGATGACGAGCAGTTCTCGGTCGCGGTGGCACTCATGGCGGCGGAACTCGGCTTTCCTGCGCGAGTCGTGGTGGGCGCTCGCCTGAGTTCCTCCGATCCGTCACTGGCCACTTGCCAAGCGGGGATCTGCAAATCCGAGGACATCTCGGCGTGGGTGGAGGTGCTCACGAGCACCGGCGACTGGATCGCGATCGATGCGACACCACAGCACGCCCTCGCCCCCAGCATCGAGACCACGGAACAGCGCGACCCGGAGAACGCGACCGAGGTGCGACCTGATGCCGTCGAGGAGGTCGTGCCGCCGAGGCCTGACCAAGCCGACACACCCGGTGATCGAAACCCGACCGACGCGGGAGCCGATCTCGCGTGGCTCTGGCCGCTGCTGCGAACAACGGGTGTCACCCTGCTCGTCGTAGCGCTCATCACAGGGCCCTTCGTGCTCGCCACGCTCGCGAAGGCTTTCCGCCGGCGGGCGCGGCGTGGACGCACCGAGCCGCGCGCACAGATTGCGGGCGGATGGGATGAGTTCGTCGACGCCGCGCGAGACGCAGGTCTCGCTTCTCCGCGCACCGCCACGCGGGTGGAGATGGCTGCCGCATACCCCGCGCCGTCGGCGACGAAACTCGCACAGGGCGCGGACGCTGCCGTCTTCTCCGATACCGAGGCCACCGCCGCAGAAGCGGAAGAATTCTGGCGCATCGTGGACGAAGAGCGCGGCACATTCGCCAGCGGCTTCTGGCAGCGCGTGCGAGCGGCCGTATCGTTGAGATCATTCGCGCCTGCCCGGTCCCGGCGCGAGATGGAGCCACCCGCTTCAGAGAGGAAGAGCCGTCCACCTGGGAGTCGACGGCGACGAACATCATGAACTCCACCGCGAACGAATCACTTCCCCTGCTGCTGATCCTGCTTTCCGTCGGGATCAGCCTGCTCGGCTACGTCTGGCTGGCTCTCGCGCTGGCGGCACTCTTCCGCAAGATGGGTGAAGAGGGATGGAAGGGCTGGGTCCCGATTCTCAATATCGCGACAGTCCTGAAAATCGGTGGGTTCAACCCCTGGCTCGTCCTGCTCGCACTGATTCCCGGGATCGGTGCCCTGGCGGTCTACGTCTTGACTGTGATCTCGGCGCACCATATTGGGCGCCGCTTCGGGTACGGCCCGGGCATGACGGTGCTCGCCGCACTGCTGTTCCTGATCTGGGCCAGCATCATCGGCTTCGGGGCCGCCCACCGGCTCCCCGACTCTGCGGCGTCGGAACCGCGGTCTCGAGTGCAAGCTGTGGAACCACAGCCCGCAATTCCGGCCGCGGCAGCGGGAGCCGGTGTGCCGCTGTGGGCGCCGCCACCGCCACCGCCACCGCTGCCGATCGCACCGGTCCCGGGCGAGAGCTTCGACCCGATGGCGGATGAGGCGGCGGAAGCCGAACCCGACGTCGACGAATCTCCGTGGTCCCCACCCACCGGCCCCGCTATCCCTGTCGTGGCTGAGACACAGCGTTCGTCTCACGAAGACCCGGAAATGGATGAGGTCTCCGCGGTTTTCCCCTCCCCGTTCCCGCCCAGCTCGGCTGCCGGAGCGACAGCCTACTCGCGGGCCCTCGTCGACGAGGGGCCGATCGAGTTCGTTCCCGGACGCAAGCCCGCCGTGCCGGTCGTCCCCGGCGATGCTCCCGTGACGGAGGTACCGGCAGCGCCCGGCGCCCCGACACCACCGTGGGAGCCCGCGCGGTCGACCCCGCCATGGGATCCGGATGCGTTCCCCGAACTGTCCGGTGAGGTGTCGGCGGTCGTGGGCGCGCCCATCGCTGGTTCTCCGCGATCGGCGGGCGCCGCCGTCTCGGCGCAGCACCGTGACGCGTTGCAGTCTGCCTCCGCGGACGACGAATTCGCCGACGACGACATCGAACAGACGGTGATCGGGCGACGGCGACAGCCCGCATGGCAGCTGATTCCGGCATCCGGCATCCCTCTCGCGGTCGGCGCTGACGTGGTCATCCTCGGCCGCAATCCGGCCCCCGATCCGGCATATCCGCGTGCAGAGCTGCTCGCCATCACCGACGACACGCGCACCGTCTCGAAGACCCACGCACGACTCGAGCGGAGACAGGATCGGTGGTACATCACCGATCTGCACTCGACCAACGGGGTGATCGTCGCAGACTCCAGCGGGTCGGAGGTCGAGCTCGAACCAGGCGCGGAATCGGCTATCGACGATCGCTTCCTGTTGGGCGATGCTGAGATGCGACTTCTGCCTCGTTAGCAAGAGCGCGCGCGTTTGCCCGACTCGCAAATCCCGCGTATCATTGAGCGGGTGTGCGTTCGCGCGCGCCTTGTGCTGTGTCAAAGCTCGCACGAGGAGGCACAACGCCTCAACCGGGATCGACCTGCGAACAGGTCGCCCCCACGGCATATCCACCACCCAAAAGCTGCGGCACGCTTGTGCCGCGCCGGTGGATTTGTGGTGAAACCACGACGCTGTCACCGTGCAGCACAAGAAGGAGAGAACGTGCCAACTATTCAGCAGTTGGTTCGCAAGGGTCGCTCGCCGAAGGTCACCAAGACCAAGGCTCCCGCGCTCAAGTCGAACCCCCAGCAGGCCGGCGTCTGCACTCGCGTGTACACGACCACGCCCAAGAAGCCGAACTCGGCGATGCGCAAGGTCGCCCGTGTCAAGCTCCGCAACGGGACCGAGGTCACCGCCTACATCCCCGGCGAGGGTCACAACCTGCAGGAGCACTCGCTGGTGCTCGTCCGCGGTGGTCGTGTCAAGGACCTCCCCGGTGTGCGTTACAAGATCGTCCGCGGCGCCCTGGACACCCAGGCCGTCAAGAACCGTAAGCAGGCTCGCAGCCTCTACGGCGCGAAGAAGGGTTAAGGAATATGCCTCGCAAGGGACCAGCTCCTCGCCGCGTCGTCGTCAACGACCCGGTCTACGGTGCACCGATCGTCACGCAGCTCGTCAACAAGATCCTCGTCGATGGCAAGAAGTCCATCGCTGAAGCGATCGTCTACAACGCCCTCCGCGGTGTTGAGGCCAAGAACAGTCAGGATGCCGTCGCGACGCTGAAGAAGGCGCTCGACAACGTTCGCCCGACTCTCGAGGTCAAGAGCCGCCGCGTCGGTGGCTCGACCTACCAGGTGCCCATCGAAGTCAAGCCGCACCGCGCCAACACCCTGGCGCTGCGCTGGCTCGTCTCCTACGCGAAGGGCCGTCGTGAAAAGACGATGACCGAGCGTCTGCAGAACGAGATCCTCGATGCATCGAACGGCCTGGGGGCCGCGGTCAAGCGCCGCGAAGACACCCACAAGATGGCCGAGTCGAACCGCGCCTTCGCGCACTACCGCTGGTAACACCAGCAGGTGTCGGGCGGGACGCATCCCGTCCCGCCCGACACTCCGCGACATCCGCACACCACAAGTAAGGACATCCCCGTGGCACAAGACGTGCTCACCGACCTCACGAAGGTCCGCAACATCGGCATCATGGCGCACATCGATGCCGGCAAGACGACGACGACCGAGCGCATCCTGTACTACACGGGAACCAACCACAAGATCGGCGAGACGCACGATGGTGCGTCGACGACCGACTGGATGGAGCAGGAGCAGGAGCGTGGCATCACGATCACCTCTGCTGCCGTCACGTGCTTCTGGGACAAGAACCAGATCAACATCATCGACACCCCCGGTCACGTCGACTTCACCGTCGAGGTCGAGCGGTCGCTCCGTGTCCTCGATGGCGCCGTTGCCGTCTTCGACGGCAAAGAGGGCGTCGAGCCCCAGTCCGAGACCGTCTGGCGTCAGGCCGACAAGTACAACGTGCCGCGCATCTGCTTCGTCAACAAGATGGACAAGCTCGGTGCCGACTTCTACTTCACGGTCGACACGATCATCAACAAGCTCAAGGCCAAGCCGCTGGTCATCCAGCTCCCCATCGGCGCCGAGAACGACTTCCTCGGGGTCGTAGACCTCGTCGAGATGCGCGCGCTCGTCTGGGCCGGCGACTCCAAGGGTGATGTCACCATGGGCGCCAAGTACGACATCCAGGAGATCCCGGCCGACATGGCCGACAAGGTCGCGGAGTACCGCGAGCTGCTGCTGGAGACCGTCGCCGAGACCGACGAAGAGCTCCTCGAGAAGCACTTCGGCGGTGAGCCCCTCACGGTTGCCGAGATCAAGGGCGCGATCCGCAAGCTGACCGTCAACTCGGAGATCTACCCCGTGCTGTGCGGCTCGGCGTTCAAGAACCGCGGCGTGCAGCCGATGCTCGACGCCGTCATCGACTACCTGCCGTCGCCGTTGGACGTCCCCGCCATCGAGGCGCACGACCCGAAGAACGAAGAGACCGTCATCCTGCGCCACTCCGACCGCGATGAGCCGTTCACGGCCCTCGCGTTCAAGATCGTGACGCACCCGTTCTTCGGTCGCCTCACCTACATCCGCGTGTACTCCGGTCACCTGGATTCGGGTGCGCAGATCGTCAACTCGACCAAGTCCAAGAAGGAGCGCATCGGGAAGATCTTCCAGATGTACGCCAACAAGGAGAACCCGGTCGACTCGGTCACCGCAGGTCACATCTACGCGGTCATCGGCCTCAAGGACACCACCACGGGAGACACCCTCTGCGATTCGCAGAACCAGGTCGTCCTCGAGTCGATGACGTTCCCCGAGCCGGTCATCGAGGTTGCCATCGAGCCCAAGACCAAGGCTGACCAGGAGAAGCTGGGTCTCGCGATCCAGAAGCTCGCGGAGGAGGACCCGACGTTCCGCGTCGAGCAGAACTCCGACACCGGTCAGACCGTCATCAAGGGCATGGGCGAGCTGCACCTCGACATCCTCGTCGATCGCATGAAGCGCGAATTCCGCGTCGAGGCGAACGTCGGAAAGCCCCAGGTTGCGTACCGCGAGACGATCAAGAAGAACGTCGACCGTCACGACTACACGCACAAGAAGCAGACCGGTGGTTCGGGTCAGTTCGCGAAGATCCAGTTCGCGATCGAGCCGCTCGAGGTCACCGCAGACAAGACGTACGAGTTCGTGAACAAGGTCTCGGGTGGCCGAATCCCGCGTGAGTACATCGCGCCGGTCGACCAGGGCTTCCAGGACGCGATGAATGTCGGCGTGCTCGCCGGCTACCCCATGGTGGGCGTCAAGGCGACCCTCCTGGACGGTGCCTCGCACGATGTCGACTCGTCGGAAATGGCGTTCAAGATCGCCGGCTCCATGGGCTTCAAGGAGGCTGTCCGCAAGGCCAGCCCCGTGATCCTCGAGCCGATCATGTCGGTCGAGGTCCGCACGCCCGAGGAGTACATGGGCGATGTCATCGGTGACCTCAACAGCCGCCGTGGCCAGATCCAGTCGATGGAAGATGCGCAGGGCGTCAAGGTCGTCAAGGCCAACGTCCCGCTGTCCGAGATGTTCGGCTACATCGGCGACCTTCGCTCGAAGACCTCCGGCCGTGCCGTCTACTCCATGGAGTTCGACAGCTACGCCGAGGTTCCCCGGGCCGTCGCTGACGAAATCGTCCAGAAGATCAAGGGCGACTAGTCGCTTTCGGATGCCGAGGGCTCCCGCTCTCGGCATCCACACAAACTGAATACAGATCACTCCACTAATGTGGATACATCCCCGTAGAGATCCCGGCGCAAACCAGCGCTCGGAATCACTACATGAAATGTCCTGAGGAGGACCCAGTGGCCAAGGCCAAGTTCGAGCGGACCAAGCCGCACGTAAACATCGGAACGATCGGTCACGTTGACCATGGCAAGACGACGCTCACGGCGGCGATTTCCAAGGTTCTCGCTGACACCTACCCGTCCGCTACCAACGTGCAGCGTGACTTCGCGTCGATCGACTCGGCTCCCGAGGAGCGTCAGCGCGGCATCACGATCAACATCTCGCACGTCGAGTACGAGACCCCGAAGCGTCACTACGCGCACGTCGATGCGCCCGGTCACGCTGACTACATCAAGAACATGATCACCGGTGCTGCCCAGATGGACGGCGCGATCCTCGTGGTTGCCGCGACCGACGGTCCGATGGCGCAGACCCGTGAGCACGTTCTGCTCGCCAAGCAGGTCGGCGTGCCGTACCTGCTCGTCGCACTGAACAAGAGCGACATGGTTGACGACGAAGAGATCCTTGAGCTCGTTGAGCTCGAGGTTCGCGAACTGCTGTCGTCGCAGGACTTCGACGGCGACAACGCTCCCGTCATCCAGGTCTCCGGCCTCAAGGCGCTCGAGGGCGACGAGAAGTGGGTTGCCAGCATCCTCGAGCTCATGGAAGCCGTGGACGAGTCGGTTCCCGACCCGATCCGCGACAAGGACAAGCCCTTCCTCATGCCCGTCGAGGACGTCTTCACGATCACCGGTCGTGGAACGGTCGTCACCGGTCGCGCCGAGCGTGGCACCCTGGCGATCAACTCCGAGGTCGAAATCGTCGGCATCCGCCCGACGCAGAAGACCATCGTCACCGGTATCGAGATGTTCCACAAGCAGCTCGACGAGGCATGGGCCGGCGAGAACTGTGGTCTGCTCCTTCGCGGCACCAAGCGTGACGACGTCGAGCGTGGCCAGGTTGTCGTGAAGCCGGGTTCGGTTACGCCCCACACCAACTTCGAGGGCACGGCGTACATCCTGTCCAAGGAGGAGGGTGGCCGTCACAACCCCTTCTACACGAACTACCGCCCGCAGTTCTACTTCCGCACCACCGACGTCACCGGCGTCATCTCGCTGCCCGAGGGCACCGAGATGGTCATGCCCGGCGACACCACGGACATGACCGTTGAGCTGATCCAGCCCATCGCCATGGAAGAGGGCCTCGGCTTCGCGATCCGTGAGGGTGGCCGCACCGTCGGCGCCGGCACGGTGACCGGCATCATCAAGTAGTCACTGACTGAGCAACAGAGAGGGTCGGACCTAAGGGTCCGGCCCTCTTTGTCGTTTCCGGAGATGTCGAAGGCGTTGACGGATGCCGCTTCGGCCGTGGACGATGGACACTCGTGCGTCCGCCGCCGGGCGCCGCGCGAAGGAGTGAATACATGGGTTTCGATGACCTGTTCAACAAGAGCAAGAAGCTGTTCGAGGACGGCAAGGAGAAGGTCACCGACTTCGTCGAGAGCGAAAAGGGCGAGGAGCTGATCGAGGGCAGCAAGAAGCTCTTCGAGGACAGCAAAGAGAAGGTCACCGACTACTTCGACAGCGACAAGGGTGAGCAAGGCACCGACACGGTCCCTGATCGACCGGTCGGCACCGAGTAGAACCTGGCTGAAGCGCCGGTCAGAACAAGGACGACCCGAGCGGGGTGTCCGCGCTGAACCCTGGAAGCACAGCGAACGCGGCCGTCGCCGTGGGCGTGGCGAAGGGCATGAGAGCATCGACCTCGTCGAGGCGAAGTTGGGTTTTCGCGAAGGTCTGCACATCGTTCTGATACGACATGAACAAGTGCCCATGGTCGTCATGTGATGCGCGATAGCTGTAGCTGCGTCTCAACATCAGAGGGCTGCCCGTGTATGACGGGTGCGCGGCTCTCGCGTGGGCGTTCGCGGGCACGATCAGCTCGCCGCTATCGGTCTTCGCCGTCAGATCGATCTGATCGTCGCGGGATCCGCCCGAAAGCGGCGCGCCCGACTGCTGGTGGCGGCCGATCACATCGTCGCGTCGCGACTGCGGGAGATCGGCGAACCGAGCGGTAGCGAGCTGAAAGCGGCGGATCGTGCAGATGGTGCCGCCCGCGAGCGGGCCCGATGAGATCCACACATCGTCGGCGAACTCCGCCGCGGTCTGCGGTCGGATGATTCCGTCGAAGTAGCCCAACGGGTTGCGCGCGACGCCATCGTTAGCGGGGCCGCGATAGCCGAACTCAGACCACGCGAAGGTGAAACCGCCGACGGCATCGGTCAGCATCCGCAACACGGGTTCGAGAACCATCGGGTCGGTCGCATTGACGCTGACGAGGATGTCGCCACCGAGTCGCTCAGGTGAAAGTGTGTCGTCGCCGCGATACGCGGGCATTCTCACCAATTCAGCGAGTTCGGGGTGCGACGTCCGTTTCAGCGAGCCCGCCCCGACTCCGACCATGACGCTCAGATCACCCGGGCCATCCGGCGTGACGTCGAGCATCGGATTATCGGTGTCGGTTACCGCCGCGATGGCAGATCCGAGTGCCGACAACGCGCCGCGCAGATCGGCGCTGGCGAAGGACCCGATCGCGACCAGGCAATTGCGCTGCGGCACATCAGGCCGCGACACCCCGGCCTGATGGGTGCCGGATGCCGGCACCGGGGCGACAACGGGCGGCTGCGGGCTCTTCGACCCGACAGCGAAGCCCGTGATCCCCGCGGCGGCCCCGGCAAGGACCGCGCCCGTTCCCGCGCCGATGAGCAGCGACCGCCGGGACAGTCCGCTCGCCGGATCCTCCGAGGGGAGGGGCGCGGCGTGTGGCGAGTCCCCGCGCCCCCCGTCATCGATCACGAACCATCTCCGGTTGGCAATGTCAAAACGGGGCCCGCGACATCGGGCATCTCGATTGTGGTCCAGTCCGAGCCGAGGCGAACTTCGGCGCGACGCATGAGTCCGGCGGCGTCGACCCAGAGTCGGAGGCTTGACGTGTCGGCGGTGATGGGTGGGGATGAGGCATCCGGGGGAGTGTCACTGGGGGGTGCCGCGAACACCGTGACCGCGGTGCTGTCAATCGTGTCCTCACGTAGCCAGAGAGCGCCCGTTTGCTGGAGCAGCAGGGGGTTGTCGGGGCGGTCGATTGCCGAGCGAACCGATCACCGCGAGGAGAGCATCCAGCCTGGACGACGTCGGGTCGAGCCCACGCGACTCTCCACTCGTCAAGGTGACAGGGATGGGCAGCGGTGGATTGCCTTCAGCATCGGGCGTTGCGTCAGCAATGCCTGCGGCGCTGGCTGTCCACAGCAGGCTCTGCGGATCGAACTCGCCCGTCACGGCCGCATAACCGACATGCGATGCATAGTCGAACCAGCCCTGCAGAGCCAGTGCGGTGCCCTGCTCGGTCACCGAAGAACGCACGGGCCGTGTCCCCGCGTCGAAATTGTTGAAGCGAGCGACGGCGAGCAGCTGCGCCTCTTCGGTGGTCACCGGGCGTGCGTCCGCATCGGGATCTGGCGGCTCGCCACCGCACGCGCTCAGCGCAAGAGCCGCGACCAACGCCAGCCCGGCGACGATGAAGCGGGTTCTCATCGAGTCCCTGTCAGGTCAGCGAGCAGATCCGTGCTGGGCACGGTCACCGCGTCGAGGTCGGGCATGGTGATCGTCGCGGGAAGGGAGACGCCGCTATCGGATGCGGCGAGGTTCGGCTGGTCGCGCGGGGCGCCGACCTTGCGATAGCTGAGGCCCGGAGGTACCGCGGGACCATCGATGGCATCGATGCTGGGTTGAGTGGCGTCGGCGCCAGAGCAGGCCACCGTCAGCGCGAGCGCGAGATCTGCGGGTGCCGTCGAGAGCGAGTCCTCGGCGCAGTTCGCGGTCGCCGGGGAGCGCGCGGCAGAGAGGTTGGCGACGTCGACGCCGTTCAGCTCGTAGACGTTCGCGCTGAAGGTGTTGCCGGTGGCCGGGAGGTCCTCTGTATTGGTAAAGATGACTCCGGCGCGAGCGTTGCCCGAGATTCGATTTCGTGCGAACGTGTTGGTCTGGCCGCCGCTGATGCCTACACCGGTCGCGAAGCCACCTTCGGCCTGCGCGGGGGAATCCGCCTCGTCGTTGTCGCTGAGCACGTTGCCCGACGACCTGATTCGATTTCTGCGGCGTGAAGGCCTCTTGGTAGCTCGAGAGCAGCGTCATTCCGACGCGATTGCCAGCGAAGCGGTTGCCGGTGATGACGACCGAATCACTCGCGTTCGCGTTCTCGAATCCGACCGCGTTGCGCTCGCCGACGTTGCCGGTCACGAGAACATCGCAGTCGCGGCACTGCCCGACGTAGAACCCACTGTCAGCCGACCCTGAAGCGTAGGAGTCGCGGATGACGCCGTGTTGCGAGTTGAAGGCGTAGATACCGTAGAGGCCGTTGTTGTATGCCGTCACGTGGTCGACAAGAAAGCGCTGCAGCGGTGGGAAGTCGTCGGGGTTCCAGCGGGTGTAACCGCTCGCTGTCGGCGCTGAGGGGCCGTTCTTATCGTGCAGCCCCGTGAACAGCACCCCGTAGAAGGTTGCTCCCGTCACCGTGAGGTTCTCGACCCGTACACCGTCCGCGATCGCGACGATGCCGTAGGGGCGCAGTCCTCCGCCGTCGATAACGGTCTCATTACGATCCTCTCCCCGCACGGTGACATCGGGGGTGTCGATCAGCAGCTGCTCCGCGTAGACCCCCGGAGCGATGACGATCGTGCCGCCCGGACCGATGCGGTCGGCGGCATCGGCGAGAGTTGCGGCATCCTGCGGTACGCGTATTGTCTCGCCGTCATCGGCGGGCGGGCTCGGCGCGCAGGCGGGGGCTGCCAACAGGGCAATCGCGATGCTGAGTGCGGCGGCCACGCGTAGACACCGATTCATGGCTTCATCCTATGGACCAGTTGTGCGTTTCCCATGGTCTGATAGCATCGGCCGCACTCGACGGCACGATTCGTGCTAGCCGTGATTTGTGCGAGTGGCAGAGCCATCGGAGGTCGGCCGCACGCGTCAGATGTGGGGAGACGCACGGCCATGCAGATTCAGTCGGGATCAACGAACGGCGCGACGTGTTCGAGCAGCGATCGCGAGCCTCGCGACCCTGGTACTGGTGGCGACCGGCTTAGTGGTGGTCGCCGCTCCCGCGCAGGCGGCGGGCGCCACGAGCGGCACCGTATCGGGAATCGTGTTCCAGGACTTCACGAGTGCCGGCTGGTACACGACGGGCTCGGCCGCCGCAGGAGTGCCGCGCAACCGTCCCGTCGCCGGTGTCACGGTCAAAGCGTTCGACGCCGAGGGCGACCTGGTCGGCACTGCGGCCAGCGCCGCGGACGGCACGTACACGTTGCCTGTCTCGAACGCCTTCTCGGCGTTCCTGCGCGTTGAGTTCTCAGGCTGGAGCGGCGAGTACGAGCCCGCCTTCGCGGCACAGGGAACGGCGCCCCCGACGACCCAGGGCGACAACAACACGAGCGTCCAGTTCGTGACCCTGGATCGCCGCGGGCGTCGGCGACCGGCGTCGACTTCGGTCTCGTCATTCCCGACCAGGTCATCCAGTCCGATGCTCCGGTTGCGACTGTCATCCAATATGCGGGCTCTCCGACCTACACCGGGACCGGTTCGACCGCCGACCGGCCGACGCTCGTCGCGCAGCCGTGGTCGAAGGTCGGCAGCTCCGACACGCCCGGACACTTCGCCCAGCGCACAGAACTCGCCAAGTTCGGCCAGGTCGGCTCGGCCTGGGGGGTCTCGTACAACCGTGTGACGAACACGATGATCCTCGCGGCATCGCTCAAGCGCATGTCGGGCCTCGGCGACCTCGGGCTCGGCGGAATCTACCGTGTGCCCGACGTCCTGCGGGCGGACGGAAGCATCCGCAGCGGCGCCGCGGCCGAGAACTGGTTCGACGTGCAGGGACTCGCTGTCAACGGGGGCGGTACCGTCGACCTCGGCCAGTCGCTGCTCGATCCGTTTGGCGATCGCGGTATCGGCGCCCCTTCGACGCCGGTTCGCGATCAGGCCGGATTCTCCCTCGCCGCCCGCATCGGAATCGGCGGCGTGGCGACGACCCTCGACGGCAAGACGCTGTTCATCACGAACCTCCGTGATCGCCAGGTCTACGGCATCGACGTCTCCGACCCCACCGACACCAGCCCGCCCGTCTGGCGTGTCGAGCACGCCAGTGGGTGACGACCAGCAGCTGTGGGCGCTCACGGTTCACTCCGGCAGGCTGTACATGGGCTACGTCGACACGGGCACCGGGCCCGGCCAGTCGGCGGCATCCGCCGACATGAACGCCTATGTCGTGTCGGTACCCGTTGCGGATGCCGCGGATTCCGGCGGCGGCGTGACGGCGGGCAGTTGGCGCACCGAGCTCGTTGCCGACCTCGGCTATGTCAAGGGCAGCAACATGAACGGCTGGCCGCAGACGAGCATCGCGGAGCGGCCCCAGGTGCACCAGTGGAACTCGTGGACCAATACCTGGCTGTGGCCCGGACCGAATGCGGGCGCGGTCGGATTCAACACCGACTGGGGATGGACGCACGCCTACCCGCAGCCCGTGCTCTCGAGTCTCGCCTTCGACATTGACGGCTACCTCAATCTCGGCTTCACCGACCGGACGGCGATCCAGAGCGGCAACCTCAACTGGGGTGCCGACATCGACCTCCCCGACGGATCGGTACTTCGAGACGGTCGCCAACGGCGACATCCTCGTCGCCGCTCCAGTCGGCCCTCGGCCTGCCCGCGGGAGCGGGCTGCCCGACGACCGCGACCGGCCTGTTCGCACTCGAGTGCAACGGCAAGGTCGGATCCCGCGCCGTGCGTACGGCCGCCGTCTCCGGGCAGACGCCGACGTACAACAACAACCAGGGTCCCGCGACCGGCGAGTTCTTCAACGACTCGATGAACACCGGCGCGGCTGGCGTAATTCACAACGACAACACCCTCGGCGCGATTGCGACCTATCCCGGTGTCGACGAGGTGATGTCGACCGCGACCGATCCGCTGGCCGGGATCTATCGTTCGGGCCTCATGTGGTTCGACCAGCGGACCGGCGTTGCGACCCGCGGATTCGACCAGGTCGAAGGGAGGAAAGACCAAGGATCGGCCGCCTTCCAGAAGGGCGGCGGACTCGGCGGCGTCGCGCTCCTAGGCGTCGCCGCGCCCGTCGAGATCGGCAACCGCGTGTGGCTGGATGCCGATCTCAACGGCCGCCAGGATGCGGACGAGCCCGCCATCAACGGCGCGGTCGTCGAACTGTGGACGGCCGATGCCAATGGCGCCGCGGATGAGCTCGTCGGGACTCGCACGACCGCCACAGTCAACGGACAACCCGGAACCTACTACTTCCGCACGGACGACCCTGACGTCATCGTCGACCCGAACAATCCGGCAAAGCCCGCATTCGTGCCGAATGCGGAGTACATCCTGGTGTTCAAGCCCGGCAATGGCACCGGGGCCCAGCAGCTTCAGCTTGCCGGTCCTAACGCTGCACACGCCGGCTTTGCTGGGATGACCTGGGCCGACGTACAGCTGACAACGCCACAGGTGCGTCTCGCTGACAAGACGACCGCGGTCAACGACTCGAATCCGGTGCCGGATGCCGCGGGTTCGAGTACGGGTAGGTATGCGGTCGATGTCGG
>CAVOIQ010000009.1:0-73523 GCA_963696085.1 uncultured Actinomycetota bacterium | reverse complement strand
ACCGTCGACAAGCGAGAATCCGCTGGCGGCTGCGACTGGACCCAAAGAGCTCCTAGCCCACGACCAGGTCGCTGCGGAAACGCCGGTCACGGCTTCCGCACAGTAGCTCGCCATTCGCGACACGCGCGCCAGATGGTCGGACCCGGTGCGTTCGCCACCGACGGGTGCGCCACCTGTGCGGGGTGTAGTCCTCGCAGCGGTCTTCGCCGATCGCAACCGCGGAATCACGCGGGTGCTGGGCACTCCGATGCAGGAGCGCGGTGAGGGTGGCGCACCCCAGAGGTCCCCGAGGGTCCCCCTGGGGGACCCCTGGACGCCGAAATTGCCTCAATCAGAGGCATCAGCGCGAAGGCGCCCGGCGCGAGAATATTTAGCCTATGACCAGGGCTTTTCAATGCGGAGACGGAGGGATTTGAACCCCGTCGATCGAGGTCCGCCCGATCCTGCTCATTCCCTCTCGATCAGAATTCCGCGGATTCTCGCGGAACTGACGACCGCGAACTCTCCCGCGATCGCGACTCAGTCCTCCCCGGTCCTGTTCATCCGTGGGCACCAGATGGGCACGGCCCCACCCTCCTCTCGACCCCCGGCCACGACGCCATATCAGTCGACAGTCAACGCCGGCATGAGGTCCCAGGGACTCCGCCGCGCGCCGACTTAAGGGTCGCCGAACGCCCCGGCGCCTGATACGAGAGTACGGACGTGACCTCAGGCGGCGACTGGGTTGATCACTCCAACTCACCCGAGTTCGCGCAGCACGGTCGCGACGATCGAGCTCACCGCGAGTCCGTAGCGCTCATGGAGGGTCGGCAATGCGCCGGCATCGAGGAACTCATCTGGAAGGCCGACCGGCACGACCCGACGGGTGACCCCGCGGCGCACCAGCGCGGAGGCGACCGTCTCGAAGAGTCCACCGACGACGGTGTGATTCTCCAGAGTCACGGCGAGACGCGGTGTGTCGATTTCGCGGACGACACTCTCCTCGTCGAAGGGCTTCAGCGTGGGTGTGTGGACGACCGCGACGTCGACTTTGTGAGCGGCGAGAGCTTCGGCGGCCTGCAGAGCACGCATCGTCATCAGGCCGCTCGAGACGAAGACGACATCGGCGCCGGGACGCAGCACCTTTGCTTTGCCGAGCTCGAAGGTGTAGTCGTACTCGTCGAGCACGGTCGGCACGTTGCCGCGCAGGAGACGCAGGTAGGTCGGCCCAGGAGTCGCCGCGAGCTGCGGCACCGCCTGCTCGAGATCGATCGAGTCGCACGGGTCCACGATGGTGAGGCCGGGGATGCCGCGGAAGATCGCAACGTCCTCGGTGGCCTGATGGCTCGGACCATATCCGGTGGTCAAACCAGGGAGTCCTCCGACGATGTTCACGTTCAGGCCGGGTTCGGCGATGTCGAGGCAGATGAAGTCATATGCCCGCCGTGCCGCGAACACCGAATAGGTCGAGGCGAACGGAATGAGTCCGACTTCCGCCATGCCAGCGGCGGCTCCGAAGAGCAGCTGCTCTGCCATTCCGACCTGGAAGAACCTCTCAGGGTGCGCCTGGCGGAAGATGTGCATGTCGGTGTACTTGGCCAGATCCGCGGAGAGCCCGACCACGCGCTGATCCTGCTCCGCGAGGCGAGCGAGTGCATGCCCGAACGGGGCGGCTGCCGTCTTCTGGCCGGGGTCGGCGAACGACGCGATCATCGCCGAGGTCTTGAGCTTCGGAGTCGTCGTGCTGCTAGTCATCGCGCATCGCCTTTCGTTGTGGCCGCGGCATCCGATTCGAATCCTTCGTTGAGCTGCGCGCGACAGATCGCCCATTCGTGTTCATCGATGCGCATGAAGTGGGATTTCTCGCGCGTCTCGAGGAGCGGCACTCCGCGGCCGACCTTGGTGTCGCAGATGATGACGTGCGGGGCTCCGATGGGGTCGTCGTTGCCGATCTCATCGAACGCGAGCAACAGGGCCTCGGGGTCGTTGCCGTCGACGCGCTGGGTGTGCCACCCGAACGATGCCCATTTCGCTTCGACCGGCTCGATGTTGAGCACCCCCGCGGTGGGCCCGTCCGCCTGCAGAGCGTTCATGTCGACGAGTGCGATCAGTTTGCCTAGACGGTGGGATGCCGCGCCCATGGCGGCCTCCCATGTCGAGCCCTCGTTGAGCTCGCCGTCGGAGAGGAAGTTGATCACCCGTGAACTGCTCTCGAGGTGGCGCAGGCCGAGTGCCATGCCGACCGCCACGGTCAGGCCGTGTCCGAGCGAGCCGCCGGAGATCTCCATACCGGGTGTGTAGCTGGCCATGCCCGACATCGGCAGGCGCGAGTCGTCGGATCCGTAGGTGTCCAGCTCGTCGATGGGAATGATGCCCGCTTCAGCGAGAGCGGCGTAGAGGCCGATCGCATAGTGGCCGGTGGACAGCAGAAACCGATCGCGTCCCTCCCAATGCGGATCCTCTGCGTGGTAGCGCAGTTGGTCGCTGTACACGGCCGCCAGCATGTCGGCGGCACCGAGGGCCTGGCCGACGTAGCCCTGACCCTGCACCTCCCCCATCGCGAGGGCGTTGAGGCGGATGCGCTGCGCTGCTTCGCGCACGCGGCTGACCCTCGTCACGAGGTCCAGCGCGGTGGGGTTGGTTGTCATGGGATGAAACTCCTTCGTTCGATCACAAGAGCTGGCGGCGCAGCCCGGGTTCAGTGCAGGTGGCTGCCGCCGTTGATGTCGATCGTCGTGCCTTGCAGATAGCCGGCCTCGTCGCTGGAGAGGAAGACGAACACCGCGGCGACGTCCTCGGGGGTGGCCTGGCGTCCGAGGGGGATGTCGCGGACGATCGCGGCCTCCTGCGCAGGTGTGGACCCGACGCGGATGTTCGTGTCGACAGCGCCGGGTGTGACGGCGTTGACGGTGACCCCGCTGGATCCGAGCTCACGGGCGAGGGCCTTGGTGAACCCGAGGATCGCGGCTTTCGCCGACGAGTAGGGGACCTTGCCGAAGACGCCGCCGCCACGCTGGGCCGAGACGGAGGACATGTTGACGATACGGCCGAAGCCCTGCTCGATCATGTCGGGAAGGAACGCCTTCGTGACCAGATAGGTGCCGGTCGCGTTCACCGCCATGACCTTGTTCCACAGGTCCAGGGTGGTCTCGAGGAACGGAACGGGCGATGTGATGCCCGCGATGTTGCCGAGCGCGCCCACAGGCGGCAGCGTGCCCTCGGCCACCTGCGCTGCGATCGCCTTCTGCGCGGTCGCCACGGAGGCCTCGTCGGCCACGTTGACGGGTCCGCCGTACGTTGCGACGCCATACTCCGAAGCGATATCGGCGGCGACGCGGGTCGCGAGTTCTCCGTCGAGGTCGAGGATGGCGACGGCCCACCCTGCCTTCGCGTATGCCCGGGCGGTTGCCTGGCCGATCCCTCGCTCTGCGGCTGCGCCGGTCAGGACGGCAGTACGGGTGATTGTCATTTCTCTCCTGCTTTCGGCCGCTCCGTTGCGGCGGCAGTTCGATAGTACGACGGATTTACCGACAGTTCAATAGTTGACTGTTTGATTGTTGACAATGACGGAATCTGCTCACATACTGGCTTCACCGCTCGCGCCGCGAGTCGGACACAATGACGTGAGAAAGGCAAAGAGATGAGCGAAGCAGCCATCACGATGCGGGGTGTGGTCAACGGCACCCCCGAACGAAAGCGCGTCGCCGTCGGCTCAGGCGTCGGCGCGGTCATCGAGACGTACGACTTCATCGGTTTCGGCACAGCAGCCGCCCTTTACTTCGGCACCGCGTTCTTCCCCGGCTCCGATCCGGTCACCGGTACCCTGCTGTCGTTCGCGACGCTCGGCGTCGGCTTCGCCGCCCGACCGATCGGCGGGATCATCGGCGGACACCTCGGCGACCGCGTCGGCCGGAAGCCCGTTCTCGTGGGATCACTGATCGTGATGGGCCTCGCCACCTTCGCGATCGGCCTGCTGCCGACGTACGCGATGGTCGGCATCCTCGCGCCGATCCTCCTGGTCATCGTCCGCATCGTCCAGGGGCTCGCGTTCGGCGCCGAGTGGGGCGGCGCGATCTTGATGACCTACGAGCACGCACCATGGCGCTTCAAGGGAGGCTTCACCGGCATCGTGCAGGCCGGCTTCCCGGTCGGTCTGCTGCTGGCGAACCTCGTCTTCCTCGTCAGCGTCCACCTGCCCGGCGACTGGGCCTGGCGGGTCCCCTTCCTTGCCAGCATCGTGTTGGTGATCGTCGGGCTCATCATCCGCGCCAAGGTCCCTGAGTCCCCCGTGTTCGAGGATGTGAAGGCGCAAGGAAAGATCCTCAAGTCGCCCCTCACCGAGGTCATCAAGACTGACTGGCGCAACATCCTCCGCGGCATCGGCCTCCGCGTCGCGGAAACCGCCGGCTACGCGATCTCCATCACGTACCTGATCTCATACCTCAACACGAACAAGATCACGGAAAGCTGGCAGACGCTGACAGCGCTGTGCATCGCCGCGGGAATCGGCATCCTCGCCACCTGGGGGTGGGCGCGGCTCACAGACAAGATCGGCCGCCGGCCCCTCTACCTCGTTGTCACCGCGATGGGTGTCTTCTGGGGATTCCTGATGTTCCTCGGCGTCAACACCGCTGTCTACCCCATGGTCATCGTGGTCATCGTCCTCTCCTACGCCGTATTCCAGAACGCCCTCGCCGGAGCGCAAGGCGCGTGGTTCCCGGAACTGTTCAACGCGAACACACGCACCTCGGGCGCTTCGCTCGCCTATCAGATCTCGGCGATGATCTCCGGCTTCACACCCTTCATCACAACCCTGCTGTTCGGTGCGTTCGGATGGGTCGGGCCAGCCGCGCTGTTCGCCCTCTACGCGCTCATCGGATTCATCTCCGCCCTGGTCACCCCGGAAACGTGGACCCGGCCGCAACGCGAATACGCGAAGCGGGCATCCGCAGAGGCGCGCGAGCTCGAACCCGCGGGCTGAGGAGCCGACCGTGATCTGAGAGCGGCGCATCCCCCGAGGCATGCGCCGCTCTCTCCTAGACTCGACTGAGGGAGGCGAGCGATGTCCGACGGTCCAGCGATCCTGGGCCTGCAGCGCAACACACTGCGGATGCAGGCGATCGACGCGCTCCGCCGCGCCATCACCACCGGCGAACTTCCCCCCGGTTCCCACGTCTCCGAAGTCGAGATGTCCACCCGCCTCGGCATCAGCCGGGGCACGCTCCGGGAGGCCATGCGCACCCTCGAACTCGAGGGACTGCTGACGTCGGGCTCCCGTGGCCGGCTGCTCGTTCGCGTCATGGATGAAGAGGAACTGCGCGACCTGTTCCGCGTGCGGGCCGCACTCGAGGCGCTCGCTGCGCGCACTCTCGCCGTGAGCCCGGAACGAGTCCAAGCTGTGACGGCGCTCCGTGCGGCGGCGGATCGCATGTCGGCCGCCGAGACCGAGTCCCTCGATGCGCGGATGGGTGCAGACCTCGATTTCCATCGCGAACTCTGCGGGCTCACCGGGAATGCAACGCTGGTCAGAGCCTGGTCGGCGCTCGAGGGATCCATCCTGATGTCGATCACCCGCTCGGGGATCGATCGTGCCGTGCAGAACATGGACGTGCCGCGTCACCTGCAGATCGTCGAGGCGATCGAGACAGGCGATCCCGAGCACGCCGCCTCAACGGTGGAGGAGCACATGCGACTCGCCACTCAGACGCTCGTGTCCTGAGTTCAGCTATTTCCGCGACGAGGCGCGGTCGATGCCGGTGTGCGGCACCAGGCCAGGCTCCCTCAACGGCCATTCGTGCCGATCAGCGTGGAGCCACACGAGGCCCGAGGGACTTGCGGGGGGATTCAAGTGGGCGCTCGTCGTCAGCCTTGCGAGCAGTCAGCTCGAGACGACTACGTACCGCACCCGGCGCACCAACCCGTCGCTCAGCTAATATCTCGATCTGCAGGACAGGTCATCGTCTTCGACGTCGATGCGTGATCGCCGCGGGGTGATGTGGCTCAGAGTGTCCTGGCGAGGGATCGAAGTCCTCGGGCAGGCCGTGTTCGTGGAGGTTCAGGGTTGTTCGCGGGCGCTCAGGTTTACGCGAGTCTTACGCACGGATGATCGCCTGAGCGCGTCATGACATGGGCCGGTCTTACCGGGGCGTCAACTGTCGGTGCGCGGCGCCATGATTGAGTCCTACGTCCGCATCGTCGTGCCCACTACGGCGTTCGGTAGCGTCGCGCTGGCGCACACCGCGTGCCGCGTGCCGCGATGGACGGCTACGCCTCCGGTGAGGAGGCGGCATTCGACCGGACCTTTAGCGGGGCCCCATGAGTTCCGCGAGCTCTTTCCTCGACTCTCACCAGCCTGCTCCGTGCCGCTCGGTCTGACAGCGATCGGCGGACTCTTCTTTCGGTGGTGTCGGGTGTTCTGGGGGTTAGTGAGTGCTGTCCGCGGGTTGCGGGTGCGTGACGTGTCGCGCCGCGAGCTTCGCGACGAGGTCGCCGTACATGAGCCGCATGTCGACCGCCGTGAAGACGCGCACGGGTGGCAGCCCATCGGTGGGGGCGCCATATGCGCCACTGTCCAGGATGGGGCGTCGAGGCAGCAACTGAGAAGGTGAGGATGACGGATCCTGGTGGAAGGTCCCCTGTAGCGCTGTCAGGAGGACCAGTGGACTGTCACCCAAGACGGCGCACTCGCCGAGGGAGGCGCCGAATCGCCCCTCGACGAAGTGGTTGAAGCTTCGCCAGCGCTCCACGAGATGCGACCCCAGCGCGCCGAGCGGAGCGATGTCGCGGTCGAGTTCGGCCCACGAGACCAGGCACTGGCCATAGGTCGATTCGGGGACCTGCCAGATCGGGATCGGGGACTGAAAAACGATCTGCGCGGCCAAAAGGTCGGAACTCGTGTTGAACTCGAGCCCGGGCGCCTCGTGCTCGTAACCGTTGCCGCCGATCCAGACGAGCGTCAGCCGCTTCGCGATGCGCGGCTCGATCGAGTAAGCCATCGCCAGCGCAGTCAGCCCCGCTCCGGCCGCGAAATACAGGGGTGCCCCGGTGTCGTCGCGCATTGCTTCACGGATGAGCGTTTCGACCGTCGGAGACGACCGGGGTGTTTCATCGTGACCTAGCGCGGTGGGTGAGCCGGGGACCGCCCGCAGCGGGCTGCACGCGAGCTCGAGCACCTCGTTCGCGGCTGCCACACCGTCGGCGATGAAGTCCTGGCCGGGCGCGACCATCGCGTCTGGTACGCGTGATGCAATCACCTGTACGACTTCGACGGAGGTGCACAGCACGTGGTGAGCGAGTTGGAAAAGGCCGTCGGGGTCGCCGGCGAAGTCGTTGTCGATGATGACGCGAGCGCGTGCGGGCATTGCGGGCTCCAAAGTTGATCAGCCGGTCCGAAGCCGGGCGGATTGCTACCCGCCGACGAGGTGCGGTGGTAAGCGGCCGTCAACGGCGGTCACTCCTGTGCCGTGTCGTGCCTCAAGGTGTCTCATTGTCCAGCGCCTGAGGTCCCGATCTCGGAGGCGTCCGGGTTTGGCTGCGCCATCGACCGGAGCGTGCGGTAGCACCGGTCGTTGCGTCAGGCTTGACGATCTGGGCATCCGAAAGCCGGTCCTCGAACACGCGCCGAGCGTCTTCGCGGCGAGGATGTCCAGCAGGTCCGGTCAACTTTGACGAAAGCGGCCGAGGTCGAGTCGCGAGTTTCGTACGGTCAAGTTGAGATCCACGCCCAACACGTCGCGCGCGGCGAAGAGGTTGTAGCTGGACGCAGGAAAGGTCCCGACGTGGTACGCGTTCCGGCTGAGCAGCTCCGTCACTGATTCCAGTTCCGGCGCGTCGAACTCCAGATCCATCACTCCCTCGCCGTGCGCATCGAGATGGCGCCGCCACGGAGTGTCGTTCTCGCCAGGCTGCCAGAACGCGAGGAAGAAGACGCCGTCGGCGAGTGGCTTCCCGGCCTTCAGCGCCTCGACGTCGATTGGCCCGAACACGTACTTCAGTGCGCGGACGTCGGAGCAATCCACCGACTGACCGTCGAGCGTTGTGGGTACCTGGTCGGGTCCGGGCATGTCGTATTCGGCGAGCGGCTCACCAATCAGTGGGCTCCACCGGGCGCGGGTCGTGGCGATGTCTCGGACGACGATGTTGATCTGGGTCAGCTTCATTTGATGGAGCGCGACGTGTTCGGTCATGCGATCTCGATTCCCCCGTTGAGGACGTGCAGAGACTCCGGCGTGTACTGCATGATCTCGACTCGGTTGCCGTCGGGATCGACGATCCAGAACTGCTTCGCGTTGTCCGGACCGACGCGCGGCGTCGACTCCGGCGTGATTCCGTTCGCGACGAGCTCCGCATAAGCGGTGTCGACGTCCTCAACCTCCAGGCAGAAATGCTGGAACGCCACGCGACGTGCGAGGTCGGTGATCGGCTCGGCGCCGGGCGGCGCATAGAACAGCTCCAGGAATTGCGCCGGAGCGACCTTCAGGTACACGGACCACGGGTTGTGCTGGTTCGCCGTGAGAAATCGGATCGCGCCTTCATCGACGTCGGGCGGCAGGTTGCCCGCGTCCGCTTTCACTCGGGCGAGGACGTCGCCGTAGGTCAGTTCGTAGAGGACGGTGAAGCCCATGCCGTCCCGGTAGAAGTCGAGCGACTTTTCCATGTCGGAGATGTTGAAACAGACGTGGGCGATTCGGGTGACGTTCATCGGTGGACCTGGCTCTCTGGGTTGGGTTTTCAGACGAAGGCGGCTTCGATGTCATCGACGAAGGGGTCGGCGACGTGTCCCTCGGGAAGGGGTGGGATGGCCGGCGCGGTCGTGGTCATCACGTGCGGCCGGCCGGCATCGGCGGACTCATCGATTCCGAGGAGAGCCTCGAGGACGTGGAGCGCGAGTTCTTTGCTTGCCCGAGGTGGCCTGCCGGAACGGATCGCCCAGGCCATCTCGGCGACCCCGGCTCCTCGGGAGTCCTGTGTCATCCCGAAGGTGGACGGTATGACCGTGGGCTCGGACTGGCCCTCGCGCTGGAGCGTCACCTCGCCCCCGAAGTCGTCGGGATTCGACAGCGTCAGAATGCCCGTCGTGCCCATCAGTTCGAAGCGGGGGCGCTGGTTCATGATCGAGTCCGAGTTGAAGAGGAAAGTCGCGAGCGCACCGCTTTCGAATTCGACGCAGGCGGCGGTCACGGTCGCGGCCTCGACCGTGTAGTCGGCACCGAAGTGCGGCATCCCGGGCATGTAGTGGCGCCGATCGGGATGGTTCGTCCGGTTGAAGCCGAAGACAGAGGTGATGGACCCGAGGAGGAAGCAGAGTGCGGTGAGATGGTAAACGCCGAGATCGACCCCGATGTCACCGCCCTTCTGCGTGAGATAGGGAAGGAACTCGCCCATTCGGCGGTAGCTGCGCGTGCACGAGACGTGCGCGGATGTGATTTCGCCCAGCATTCCGCGGTCGACAAGCTGGCGCGCGTTCTGGATCGCGCTTCCCAGGAACGTGTCGGGCGAGCTGCACAGTTCGAGCCCCAGCCGATCCGCGAGCTGAAGCAGCTCCACACCCTCCGCCACGGTGGTCGCGAGTACCTTCTCGGTGTAGACGTGCTTGCCCGCCTCCAACGCCCTCCGGATCACATCGAAGTGCGCCTTGGGCGGGGTGAGGTTTACGACGAGCTCGATCGAAGGGTCCGCGAGGGCCTCATCGAGGGTCATCGCCGCGATCCCGTGCTTCCCCGCCGCGGCTCGCGCCTTCTCGAGGTTTCGTGACGTGCAGGCGACGACGTCGAGGATGGAGAACTTCTCGATCATGTTGTGAAGGAAGATCGTCGAGATCGCACCGGACCCGATCACTGCCACCCGCACAGGCGCGGGACGCCTTCCTGACGGGGCTCGGCTTCCGTGGCTGTTGCCCGTCTCCTTCATGCTCATCAAGATGCCTTTCCGTCGTAAGCGAAGCGCTCGAATCGCACGCTCCCGCGTACCGAATACATCCCGACGACGCGGCCCGTGAACGCCTCGCTCGTCTCGATCGACCAGTACCGTCCGTCCAGGTTTGCGAGCTCGACCGACTCGTCTCCCGCCGAGGCGGTCAATCGCACTCGGTCACCACCTGACGGTGGAGAGCCCTCCCCTGGCCGCCAGGCGCGAGGCGGAGCGAACTCCATCGTCAATTCGACAGGGCCGCCGCGGAAGTCGTGCTGCCAGTGCTTTTCGAACCCCGCGAGGGCAGCTCGTGCCATCACGCGGGTGCCGGTCTGCGTGGATTCCGCCTCGAGTGCGATCCACAGGTCGTCGGTGACTCGGACAACGAGGCCACCGACTCCGCCGCACGCATCGACGGTCGTCGAGAACTTCGCGTCCACGTGCCGCTGACGCCATCCGATCATCGCCTGGCCGGGACCGGCCGACGGGAGGTCATCCGCATCGATGATCATCACCCGCGCGTCGACATCGACACGACCGACATCCGCCGGCAGTTGCCGCACGGACACCCATCCGGGATGCTGCAACACGTCGGGGCTGTCGAACGTGACCTCGAGCGCGTGCGCCGCCTGCTCGCCGGGCTCGATCGCCCTGGGCCTCGGCCACCCGTCGATCCAGTCGACTTCGGTGAGAAAGGTCTCGCGACCCAGAGGAGAGAACGATCGCGTCGGGCCAACGGGACGCACTCCGAGCGCGACCATCACTGTTCGTCCGTCCTCGGTCTCGACCATGTCAGCGTGGCCGACGTTCTGCACGCCAGACCCTGTGCTTCGTGCGCTGAGAATCGGGTTGGTCGTGTCACCCGCGAAGGGTCCCTTCGGCGAATCGCCGCGTGCGACGCTTACGGCGTGCCCTCGCTCGGTGCCGCCTTCGGCGACGAGGAGGATCCAGCCGTCGTCACGGCGATAGATGTGCGGACCTTCCGGGGCGTAGAGCCCTGATCCCGACCAAAGGGCGCGGGGCTCTTCCAGCGTCGTGCCCGTCTCGAGATCGACGGCGGATTGGAGGATGCCGGCGCCCAGGCGCGCGAACGTCACATAGGCGATCCCATCGTCTCCCCAGGCAAGGTCGGGGTCGATCCCCTCGATCCCAAGGATCGTCGTCGGGTCGCTCCACGGGCCGCTCGGGTCCTGAGCGGTGAACAGGAGGCAGCGCGCTTCGAACATGACCGAGACGATCACGTAGTACCTGCCGTCGTGGAAGCGGATCGTCGGCGCCCACACCCCGCCAGGCACCGGTGTGAGAGAGAGGTCGAGCTGTTCCGCGCGATCGATGACGTTGCCGACGATGTGCCACTCGTCAAGATCGGTGCTCCGATAGACCGGAATGCCCGGTAGATACTCGAATGACGAAGTGACCAGGTAATAGGCGTCTGCGCCACGCGTGATGCTCGGATCCGGGTGGAACCCGGGAAGCACAGGATTGGTCGAACGCCGAGTTGCCGTCGTTGCTTCAGGATCGGCGATTGTTGGCATAGCGACCACGCGTTGCTCCTTCATTGATTTCGCTGAACGATGGATGCGTCAATGGACCCGCGGTCAGAATGACCGCGGGTCCATTGACGACAGCCTCGGACTGCTTAGTTGAACGTCGCGAGGCGGGTGGCGGAGGTCATCCCGAATGCTCCGTTGGGCGTTGCGGCCTGCACGCCGTCGCCGGTGTCGTTGATGACGTGCTTGATGCCGCCGGCGACGATGATCGCCGTCGCCATCGATGTGAAGTTCACCGACTCCTCGACCGGTGCTTCGATCCCGCTTGATGCTTGGATCTGAACGTGAGCGGGTCCGAAGAGCCCGCCGAAGAACAGACCGTAGATCGCAAGACCGGTGGCGTCGTGTGATTTCACGCCCGGCGAGACGACGTAGGACGCGTAGCCCTCCTTGGCACCGTTCATCCAAGCCGCCTGGGTGGGCGGGTCGTAGGGGAACTCGCTCTGGTAGTAAACGGTTCGTCCCTTTTCGCCGTTCCAGATGACCTGGTTCTTCTGGAAGTGCTCGACCATCAACCCGGTTGCGGTGACGTTGTCGCCGTTGACCACCAGGCCGGTGTCGGCCAGGTTGCTCGTCCATCCAGCACCCGTGCCGTGGTCGGCGCGCCAGATCCAGTTGTAGTCGAGGATCACGTTGTCGCTGTTGACCTCGATGGCTGTCTTGACCTGACCGTTGCGCGGACCACCGACCCGAACGAATACGTCGCTGAGTGTTGTCGGGTTGTTGAGGTTGCTGTTGGGCTTCTCGTCCTTCGTGCCGACCTTGATGAGGACGTCGGTCCCGGTGTTCGCATCTACCGTGATGGCCGAGATCACAACGCCGTCGACATCGCTTACCTGGATCGCGCTGGTGCCCGGCGCGGGGGCGAGGGACGCGTATCCCATGCCCATGATCACGGTGTCCTTGCGGGTCACGTTGATCGGCGCCTCGAGTGCGTAGACGCCCGGCGTGAGGATGAGATTCTTGCCCGACGCCAACTTGGTGTTGATCACTGCTGCGGAATCAGTCGGCTTCGCGATGAAGAACTTGTCGATCGCGACCGTTCGCCCCGCATCGCCGTTCGTCGCCCAGTGCGTGCCCGAGGATTGGTACTCGACACTCGGGACGAACACCTGGTATTCGCCCTTCTTGTCGATGAAAAGGTGCGGCGCTTCCCGCGACGCGGGTGTGGCCGGGAGATTCGTCGTACCGCCGGTTGCAAAGTTCGACGCTGGCGCGCCATCCACCCCTGAGAAGACCAGGTTGACGGCGGTGCCGTTCCAGTTGCCGATCTCGCTGTCGCGCGTGTACCACTGCGCCTGAGCAGATCCGGCATTCACGTCCCCGCTGATGACGGACCCGGTGATCCGGCTGTTCGCGATCACGGAACCGAATGCACCGTTCTGTGGGACACCGGTGAGGTCGAGGTTGCCGAGGATGTTGACTCGGCGCAACGGGGTCGCCTGCGAGACGATCCAGTTCATTGTGTGGGGCGCGGCCGCACCGACGGAGGGGGTCGAAGTGTCCTGCCCGACCGGGCGCTGAATCGGGTTGATGGTCACGTTCGAGAGCGAGCGCCAGAACTTGGTAAGCGCACCGCCGCCGTCGACGTGGACGGCTCCGTTGATGACGACCGACTCCGGGGACTCGCCGAGACCCGCCACGGAGGTGTAGTACCCGAGCTGGGTGTTCACGATGCCGGTCGCTGTCGAGGGGTCGTTCTGCCCGGCAGCACTGCCATAGGTACCCGGCTTGAAGAACACCGCATGGCGATTCGAGCTGAACTCACGCTCGCCGGCAATGCTCGCCAGGTAGGAGTTGATCTCACCCACCGGCGTGGCCGGATCGAAGATCTTCACATTCGGTCCGAAGTCTGGCGTCGCAGGATCCGCCGCCACCGCCGGCAACGGCGCCAACCCGGCCAGAATGATCGCTCCCGTCAGCCCTGCAGCCGCAAACGCAGCTCGCCTTGGCTTACTGATTATCTTCACGCGTGTGTCCTTTCATCGTTGAACAGGTGACTCCCTGCCGTGCTGGCGTCGCGCATCCAGCAGACAGGGCTCCGCGTGAACTCACATTCAGTGAATCCCTCGCGACGCTCAACTGATTAAAACCTATGCTCCATAGTTTTTCAATAGAGAAAAGGAACTTTCACTGGACGTGAAGACGCGTTCAGTACCACCAGGTCGGCTCAAGCGCGGAGATCGACCCGAATGCGCGCGGGGCTCAGGCAAAAACCGCGCGGTGTCCCTCGGGATGCAGCGTGGCGCTCAACTGCTCGAGGTAGTCCCGCACCAGCGCGATGAGGTCGAGATCGCCGTCCGCGACGAGCCATTGAATCTGCAGGCCGTCCAACATCGCTACGCATTGACGAGCCACGACCTCGACATCGACATCGGCGCGGATCAGACCGCGCTCACGATCCAGTCGCAGGTCGTCGCTCAGCCGGTCGATTACGTCGCGATATCTGAACGCATACATTGAGCGAGCCGGCGCAGCAGGATTTCCGACATCGGCGATCGTTTCGACGAAAATCTCGATCATCCCGGGTTCCGCGGCGAACGTTTCGATCCGGCCCAGCAGTCTTCGCAGCCCGCTCGGCACGTCCGGAGGGATCGAATCGACCCCGAGATCGCGGCCCTCAACGGAGTACCGTCGTTCCGCTACAGCCGCCAACAAGTGTCGCTTCGTCGGAAAGTAGTGGAGAAGACCTCCCTCCGTCAGACCTACCTCACGCGCGATCTCCGCCATAGGAGTGCGTGAGTATCCGCGCTCCAAGAATCCTTTCGCCGCGGACTCCAGGATCGCCTCCCGACGCGCCAGCCCGACGGCGTAGCTTCCGCGACGCTTCCCCTCGCTCATCGCGTCAGTGTATGCGCCTCGCGGTTCGACGCGGGCCCCAGCCGATACTCGGTCATTTCGGCCGGGCGGCAGAGCGTCTGAGCATCACACCTCCCTCCGCTGAGTCAGCAGATCAGCCGGCTTGAGCAGCAGCTCGACGTCAGACTGTTCAACCGGAGTCCACGCAAGGTGGAACTCACGAGCTACGGCCGCGAGCTGCTCCCCCTCGCCCGTCGTGTGTATGACGACCACGACCAGGTGCTGAGCTGGGGGCGCTCGGTCAGGCGCGATCGGGACGCCCCGGTACTTAGGGTCGGCGTGGTGGCAGCCGGCGCAGGCACTCTCACGACTGCTGCGATCGCTGCGACCATGCAGGCCATACCGCAAATACGCATCGAGATGCGGCGACTTGGCTTCTTCGACGCGGCCGATGATCTGGAATCAGGACGAGTGGACGTTGTCTTCGCGCCATGGCCGATGCGTCTCCCGCCTCGCGTACGCGCCGAGCCTCTTTGGCGCGAGGAACGCGTTCTGGTCGTGCGCTCCGATCATCCGCTCGCCGATCGTGACTCGATCTCGATCCTCGAGACGAGCGAGGAAATCTTCGTCTCGGTGGCGGGCGGGCCGCCCGACGTCGTCGACTGGTGGCTCGGGGATCCCCGCCCCGACGGAACCCGCTCCAAAAGAGGACCGACTGCCGACAGCATCGAGGGCCTCCTCGAACTGGTCGCCGCGGGCGCAGGTGTCAACATCGCGGGTCAGTCGGCGAGCAAGCACTACCGGCGTGACGAGCTTGCATTCATCCCCATTACTGATGTCGAGGCGGCGACGATCGTTCTGTGCAGTCTCAAAGACAGCCGAAACCCAATGGTGGATACGTTCCGCGAGACTACGCAGCGACTCTCGCCGCTTGTCGAGGCGACCTTCCACTGACAGCGCCGCGTCAGCGAAACGCCTGGCTGAGATCTAGGGCGAGGGCGATCGGGCCGGACCTCGCGCTCCTCCATGCAGCTTGCGTATTCACCTCGAGCGTGGGCTCGTGTTCTCCACGATGTGTCCGCGATGAGGACGACGACGCCCTCCGAAGAATTTCGTCACTCCCGTTACGGCCGGTGCCGACGGCGGGTCACTCCGCCGTCGGCACCGGACATGATCAGGACGCGGGCTGAATCGTCGCCAGGATCGGGAACGGCTCAGCACCCGGGAACGTCGGCTCAGCGACCTTCGCGGTGTTGTACGCCCACGGAGAGAGCTGCTCGAAGAGCGGGATGAGCCAGCCCGAGTCGGCGATCGCCCGGTTGAGGTCGGCGAGTGCCGCAGCCTGCGCGTCTGCATCGCCCGCTGCCGCGCCGTACGCGCCGGCCGCCGCCTGGATGGCGTCGTTGGTGGCGCCGTGGAAGTTCGCGAAGCCGAACAGCACGCCGAACACGTTGCCCGCGGGGTTCGTCCAGGTGAGCGGGATCGGGCCGCCGAGGGGCTCGGTCTGCACGACCGCGAACGCCTCTTCGGTGGATGCCGCGTTCTTGAGGTTCACGGTCACGCCGATGGCCTCCCAGTAGGGCTGCAGCGCCTCGAGGTCGCGCTGGCTCTGCGGCGTGATGGTGAAGTCGAACGAGAACCCGTCCGGGTAGCCGGCGTCGGCGAGCAGCTGCTTGGCGCCCTCGACGTCGTACGCGTACTCGTCCTCGAGCTCGGGCAGGTAGCCGGGGTTGTCGGCGGGCAGCACGTTGGCCGTCGGGACCTCGCCCGGGTGGATGGCGTTGACGTAGGTCTCGCGGTCGATCGCCTTGGACAGCGCCTGGAACACGCGGGGGTCGCCCCACTGCGGCGCGGTCGCGCCGGCCTTGTCGAACGCGATGATGTTCTGGATCGTGCCGCCGTTGGCGACCAGGCCCGTTCCCGCCGACTTGATCTGCTCCTGCGTGTCGGCCGTGATGTTCGCGAGATCGACCTCGCCCGAGATCGCCGCGTTGGCACGTGCCTGCGGGTCGATGATCGGCTTGAACTCGTACGAGTCGAAGGGGTAGGCGTCGGCGTCCGGGTCGTCGGCCTTCTTGACCAGCAGGTAGGAGTTGCCCTTCACCGTGGCGCTCGTGTCGACGTCGAGGGGGCCAGACCCGTCGGGCGTGGAGTCCAGGCTCTTGCGGTCGGCGACGCCCGCAGGACCGACGATCGCACCGGCCGGCAGAGTCAGGTTCGCTTCGAAGCCCGGGTGGGGTGCGGCGAACGTCAGCGTCACGGTGTCGTCGTCCACGACCGTGACGTCCGTGATCTCGTTCTGACCCTTGGTCGCGAAGGAGCTGTAGGCCGAGAGCGTGGGGTCGTTGCGGAAGTCGAGGTTCTGCTTCACCAGGTCCGCGCTGACCGCGGTCCCGTCGTTGAAGGTCGCGCTCGTGTCCAGGTCGAGGGTGAGCTGGGTCATGTCCGCGTTGTACTCGGACTTCGTCACGAGCTGCGGGACGACCTGCCCGTCCTTGTCGAGGACGAAGAGCGAGTCGTAGATGCCCTCGAAGAACATGCGCTGGCCGGAACCATATCGCAGGGGGTCGTAGCCGAGCGCAGCCTGGTCGGAGTCCAGGCCGATGACGATCTTCGCGGTGTCCGGGGCGGCGGAGGCTCCGCCGTCGCTCGAGCCGGAGCAGGCGCTGAGCGTCAGCGCGGTGACCGCCACGGCCGCAATGGCCACGGCTCCCCGGACGGTATGGGTGATTCGAGACATGCAGATCTCCTGTGATCGATATGCGGTTTGCGGCTTCGGTGTCAGGGACGGCCAATCGGGAGGCCGCCGGTCAACAATGCCCTCATTCGGCCCGCCTGACTATTCGGACCGACTCGGCAGGGCGTTAGGCAATGCCTAACTTTGCTCGCCTCTGGGTAGCGCAGATGAAACACCCATCAGGTGCATCGCAATGTTCGGCGGACACGTTCTCGCAGCGTGCAGACCGATTACCCTCCGCCATCAGGCGGGCCACGGACTACGTCGGGTGCGGCGCTCATAGGCCGCTGTAGTCGAACCAATCGAAGTCCCCACGTGCCGCGTGGCCGGCCGCGTACAGACCGACAAACACCCCGGTGAACCCGCCGGCGACCTCCGAACTCAAATAGCGTGCCGCAGCTGGCCGGAACGGAAGGTCAGTAGTGCCATCGCTCGCCTGGCATGAGAACGTGTACTCTCGCTCGTCTCCAGTCGCCGTGAGAATCAACGGACCGTCAGGGGCTGCGAACGATTCCTCGACGCTGAGCTCGCCAACTTGCCGGCGGCCGACGACGACTCGAGCGCCGGAGCGTTCAGTCACGAAGATCTCGTAGTGGTGGTGCTCATCCATCCGAATCATCAGGCCAACCTCGCCTCGTCCGGGGTGCGCCTCGACCAGCGTGGCTGCCGTGAACCTGATGTGTTGCTGACGGCGGCCGAGAAATGCGAGTTCCGGGTCCGCGACCTGGGCTTGTCGACCCGTCAAGACCAACCAGCCCGGTCTGTCGGCGAGCGATGCGCTGTCCCCGATCGGTCGCCTAAGGCTCGTCCACTCCAACCCGAGCTCAAGGTCCTCGAAATCGTCCCTTACCGACGGGGCTGTTGCCTCCGCGGGTGGGAGGGAGGGCCTGACGTGCTCGGTGAGAACCGTCCCGCTCTCACCGATCGTTGGCCATCCGTCGTCATCCCAGGAGACCGGCGCCAGGAAGGTTTCCCGTCCGATGTGGTGCCAGCCTTTGAACGGCCGGGTGGCGAGGAGGACCGACCACCAGCTGCCATCCTCGAGCTCGATGAAATCGGCGTGACCCGTCGATTGGATCGGTGTCGCGAGACTGCGGTGGCTGAGGACCGGATTGGCGGGATTCGATTCGAATGGTCCCCATGGGCTCACCGCGCGGGCGATCGTGACCATGTGTCCGGCCTCTGTCCCTCCTTCCGCCGCGAGCAGGTAGTAGTAATCGCCGCGCCGGAACAGATGTGGGGCTTCAGGGAACCTTCCGCCGGAGCCCGCCCATAAGAAGCGCGATGGGCTCATCTTCGCGCCGGAAAACGGGTCGACGATGCACTGCTGGATGCCACGCACGAATCCTGGGTCCGGTAGGTGCTCACCGCCGGGCTCCGGCTCCACTGTGGATTGGAAGTAGGCGATTCCGTCCTCGAAGAACAGGGATGGGTCGATTCCGTCCTGTTCGATCCACACTGGGTCAGACCATGGACCGCGGGGATCTGTCGCGTGGACGATGAAGTGGCCGCCTGCTGAGACATTCGTCGTGGTGACGAAGAAGACTCCGTCATGCCATCGGATTGTGGGGGCGAAGATGCCCTGTGAAGCGCGCGCTGTTCGAAGGTCGAGCTGGGATTCGCGCGTCAGAATGTGGCCGATCTTCTGCCAGGTGACGAGGTCGTTGCTTTGGAACAGCGGAATGCCTGGGAAGTATTCGAAACTGCTCGTCACCAGGTAGAACGTGTCGCCGACGCGGCAGACGCTTGGGTCCGGGTGGAAGCCAGAGATCACGGGGTTTGCGAAGGTCGACTGCGATCGCATAGAGGTCACAGCCCCTCCGGTGATCCAAGTCGCGGTGTCTTGTCGCTGGCCGGTCACTGGATGTCCGTCGATCGACGTTTCACGAGTTCGACAGGCATCATCAGTTGCTCCGTCACCCCAGCATCCGAGATCTGACGGAGGAGGATATCGAAAGCTGCGTCAGCAACCTCCACGATCGGCTGCCGCACGGTAGTGAGCTCGGATGCCGCAGCCGCGGGCAGGTCGTCGAAGCCGATGACCGCGACATCGTCGGGCACGCGCACACCTTCCTGCGCGAGTACCGCGAGCGCACCCACCGCCATAGTGTCGGAGGCAACGAACACCGTGCGCGGACCCAACGGAAGAAGCTCCTTCATCAGGAGCTCACCGGAGTGCCGGGTGAAGTCGCCTTCGCGAACCAACCGGGGATCCAGCTCCACGCCGGTCTCTGCGAGGCCCGCGACGAAACCTTCGCGCCGCTCTCGCCCGGAGGGCGTGTCCTCGGGCCCACCAATCAGGGCGACGGGGAGCCGCCCCAACGATGCCGCGTACTGTCCGGCGATCCGGCCTCCCTCGAGGTTGTCGACGGAGACCGAGCCGAAGACGGTTGGGTAGGAGTTCGGCCCCAACGTCACGACGGGAACGTCGAACTCACTCAGCCGGTCAATGAGGGATTCGCGGGTGTGGAATGCCGAGACGATGAGGCCGTCGACGCGCCGTGGTCCGACGACCTGGTCGATGAGCGTCTCCTGGTCGCTTTCCTCGTCGAAGAGGAACAGCGCGACCGTGATTCCGCGCCGGGCTGAGACCTGGCTGACTCCGCGGATCAGCACGCCGAAGTATGGGTCATCGAAGAGGGTCGAGGCTCCGAGCGGCACGATGAATCCCACGACCCCCGTGCGTTGGGAGACCAGCGATTGCGCCGACGCCAATGGTCGATATCCCGTGTTCGCGATGACCTGCTCGACGCGGGCACGCACTTCCGGTCGAACCTCGCCGCGCCCGTTCAGCACCCGCGACGCCGTCGTCCGGGATACGCCGGCGAGTGCCGCGATGTCCTTGAGAGTAAGTCTGGTCACAAGCACATCATCCCTTCACTGCGCCAGCGGTCAGACCCTGGACGATATAGCGCTCGGCGAAACCGTACGCGAGGACTGTAGGCACCATGGCGACGACCGAATAGGCCAGAACCCGAGCAGTGTCGTACGTGTACGACCCGGCGAACCGAGAGAGCCCGAGCGGGATCGTCCAACTATCCGGATCGGTCAAGATCAGCAGCGGGAGAAGATAGCCGTTCCAACTGGTGATCAGGGCGAGGATAGAGACGGTGATGAGCACCGGCACCGACATCGGCAGCAGGATACGAAGGAAGAACCGCATCGGGCCGGCTCCATCCATCGACGCCGCCTCCTCGAGCTCCTGAGGGATCGATTGGAAGAAGGGCCGGAGAATCACGACCGTCACCGGCAGCGCGAAAGCGGCCTGAGGCAGCGCCACTCCGATCGGGGTGTTGAGGAGATCCAGCAGTCGAAGCATCAGATACAGCGGCAGAATCGCCACCGCAGCGGGAAAGAGCAGTCCCAGGGTGAAAAACGCGTAGACCGACTCACGTCCGCGGAAGTTGAACCGGGAAAGAGCGAAGGTGGCCAGTGTTCCGCAGACGAGGACGATGACGACGGTGAGGAGGCCGACGATCACACTGTTGAGCAACGGCCTCCAAAACGCGTCGCCCACGAGCACGGCGGCATAGTTTTCCCACATCACGGGGTTCGGAAGGCCCAGCGGGTTCGTGCTGATCTGTCCCGAAGTCTTCAGGCTCCCCAGCACCGCATATGCGAAAGGGATGACCGTCAGAAGCGCCGCCACGATCAGGACTGTGTAGCCGATGGGGCTGCGCCGGTTCTCATTGCTGCGCGCCATGTCAGCGGCCCCTTGCCGTGGTGTCGATTGGGTTGTCGCGGGAAAGCACCCAGCGCTGATACGCGAGTGCGAAGAGGAACGAGATCACGGCGACGATCACTGCGATGGCGCTGGCGTAGCCGAACTCGTAGCTTTGCAGCCCGCTTCGAACCATGTAGGTCACCATCGTGGAGGACGCGCCGACGGGTCCTCCTTGTGTCATGACCCAGACCAGGTCGAACAGCTGCAACGACCCGATGATCGCAAGGAAGATGGATATTCGCACGGTCGGGCCGATCGCCGGGAAGGTGACGTACCGGAAGACCTGAGCTCGATTCGCGCCGTCGATTCGCGCAGCCTCGAGGTGCTCCTGTGGCACCCCCTGCAAGGCTGTGAGGAAGAGGATCGTGTAAAAGCCGAAGTACTTCCAGGTGACAACCCAGAGCACGGCGTACATCACTGTTGCCGGGTCGCCCAGCCACGCGTGCGCGACCGAGTCCAGCCCGAGGTTTCGCAGGACGGCGTTGACGAGGCCGTTGGGTGCGAGGACAAAGTCCCACAGCACGGCCGCGACTACTTCCGAGACGATGTAGGGCAGGAAGAACGCCACCCGGAAGATCGCCCTGCCGCGGAAGCGGCCCGTGAGCAGGGTTGCGATCCACAGTGCGAGAGGCAATTGCACCAGGAGGGAAACCGCAACGACAGAAACGTTGTTGAGGAGCGCCCGGTGGAAGGCAGCGTCCGTCCAGACGCGGACATAGTTTGTGAACCCGACAAAGTCGGTGAGGGGCTCAATTCCGTTCCATTTGAACAGGCTGAAGATCGCGGCTTGCGCGAGGGGCGCGAACACGAACAGCGCGTAGAGGGCGATGCCCGGAGCGAGCAGCGCGACAACCAGGCCGATCGAGCGGCGATGCGACTTTCGGGGTCGCACGGGGACGGGTGCAATTGGCTTGTTCGCAGCGGATCGGGGAAGGGTTGATTCAGTCGAACTCATGATTTCCTGTCGGGATCAAGTGCGGTCGGAGGCACCACGGAAGTCCGTGGCGCCTCCGACCGCCGCTCAGGAGGACCGATACCTACTGCTGCGCTACCTGCGTGATAGCTTCCGCAGCCGCCTTCGGCGTGAGGGTACCGGCGAAGATCCCCTGCACGTTGTCGTTGATTGCGTTGCCGACCGCAGGTGCGTAAGCCTGGTCGAGGAATACCTGCAAGTAGTCGAGTTCCACAAGCGCATCGCGGATCTGACGCTGGTAGGGGTTCTCGATCGAGTCCTCCGAGCCGTCGGCGACGGGGAGGAGTTGACCGGCTGCGCCGATCTTGCTCTGCGATTCGGGCGTAAGCAGGAACTCGAGGAACTCGACAGCCTCCGGCGGAGCATCCTTCCCAACCGCGAATCCATTGATTCCACCGAAACCGACCTTCTGGTCGGACGATGTGCCAAGCGGGTATGGGAACCAGCCGAGGTCGTCTCCCAGTCCCTTGCCGTTCTCGGCAACGCTGGCCTGCGTTCCAGGCGCCCAGCTGCCCATCAGCTCCATGGCCGCCTGCCCGTTGGCGACGAGGCTTGAAGCGCCGCCTGCCTCCGCGTAGGCGGAGCCCAGGAAGCCGTCCTGGAAGGCGTTCGCCGCCACGAGTTCGTTGATGCGCTCGCCAGCGGCGATGAACGCGTCGTCCGTGAAGTCGCCGGTCTCGCCAGCGTCGATGAAAGGCTGGCTGCCGCCCTCAGCGAGGCCTCCTTCGGCCCAGTAGAACATCGCCGGCCACTTGTCACCGGCGCCGACCGCGAGCGGGGTAATGCCAGCGGCACGAAGGTCCTTCACGTCCGAGACGAATTCCTCCCACGTCGTCGGGGGTGCATCGATTCCCGCCTGGGCGAAGAGCGCCTTGTTGTACCAGACACCGACAAGACCGGAGTCGTACGGGACGCCATACTGCTTGCCGTCGATCTGAAGTCCGGCCACGGCACCGTCGGCAAGGGTATCGATCCACCCCGACGTCGACTCGGACAGATCCTGCACCAGCCCAGCGTCGACTTGAGCTCCCAGCACGCCACCGCCCCAGGTCTGGTAAATGTCGGGCAAATCGCCGGCCTGAGCGCGGGCGTCGATCCCGGTCTTGAACTCCGGGTCGTTCTGCACCGTGATGTCGATCTTGACACCCTCATGAGATGCTTCGAACTCGTCAGCCAGCTCCTGCCAGACGCCTCGGGTGGGTTCCTGAGTTTGGATGTGCCACCACTCGATGGTGACGCCATCCGCCTCCTCGCCCGATGACCCAGCGGCACAGCCGCTGAGCGCGAGTGTTCCGGCGAGGGCTAGACCCAGCGCCACAACTCCCTTGTTGCGCATAATAATCTCCTTTGATTGCACGAACCGCCACGATGCAAGATGGCCGGAATCGGTTCCGGAATCGGTTCCGGTGTGAATCTAGCGTGATTTTGTAGTCGGCCGCAACAAGTCTTGTACCGCCTCGGCCAAGTTGATGGGCCGCCTTTGCCATCAACATCCGACGACTGCAGGACGAAGGACGCGTTCCGCCCGAGACCAATCCGGATATAGCTGCGCGGATGCTGCTCGCGGGCTGGGAGGGCCTCCAGGAGCAATGGCATCACGGCCCCCAGTTCGACATCCGCGCTCATATCGAATGGCATATCCGGGCGATCCTCGGCGAACGCGCGCTCGAATAGGAGTCGAGCGGATGACGGGAGCGGCGGCGCGCACGCCATCCAGCCGGCCTCCCTACCGAGTTACCGGTCGCATAGTTGCACGACCCGGATCATCTCTGGGCGCGCTTGCCCCACATGTTCGACCCACTACCTAGAGTTGCGGCGGAACCCCGGTCGACCCGCGCACGATCAGGGTCGTGGCCAGCAGCGGTAGGACGCCGTCCCCGCCGTCGCCAGCGAGCCGCGAGAGGAGGGTCGCAACTGCTCGCTCCCCCGCCTCGACGAGTTGGGCGCGCACGGTGGTAAGGGGAGGTGTGATCAGTTCGCTGCCGAAGATGTCGTCAAAGCCTGCAACGCTCAACTGGTCTGGAACCGCGAGTCCCTTCTCGGCAGCCGCCTGCATGAGACCGATGGCGATGAGGTCATTGAAAGCGACAACTGCCGTCGGGCGTGCGGCAAGCACACGACGGAGCGCCGCGCGTCCGCCTTCGATGGTTGGCGAGTTCGGCCCGATCTCAACGAGCGAGAATCCCAACCGCCCCGTCGCCTCAAGCATCTGCTCGAATCGCTTGTCGCTGATCCATGAGGTTGCGGGTCCCGAGACGTAAGCGATCGATCGGTGGCCCAGATCGGTGAGGTGCGTGAGCAGCTCGCTCACGCCGCTCTCGACATCGGGAAGAACCCCGGCAACACCTTCGACTGCACGATTGATCAGCACGACCGGCTTGCGCGACGCGATATCGACGATGCGCTCGTTTGAAAGGCGACTCGTTGCCATGACGACGCCGTCGACGCTCGGCATCAGCCGCTCGATGGCCTCGGCCTCGGCCTCGCCAGACTCTTGGGATTCTGCGATGACCAGCGTGTATCCCGCAGCACTGGCTGCTTTCTCGGCACCGCGCACGATGCCGAACACCACCGGGTTGGTGATGTCGGCCACGACAAGCGCCAATGTATGACTGCGTCCCGTCGGGAGGGCCCTCGCCATCGGGTTGAAACGGAAGTTGAGCTTCTCTGCCGCGACCCGGATCTTCGCCTCGGTGGTCGCGCTGATTCGCCCCGGTTTGGACAACGCGCGCGACACCGTCGATGGATTCACGCCCGCGAGCTCAGCGATGTCGTAAATGGTCGCGGCACCGCCCCGACGGCGGACTCGGGCCGCGAGCTCGGGGGGGATTTCGCCGTCGAGGTCGACTGAGACGCCATCAGACATTTCGGGAGATCCAATCCGCTGCTCGGTCCACAACCTCTGTCAGCGGCGACTCGACGTCGATGACGACGCCCCGCTCGTCGGGCTCGAGAGGCTCCAGCGTCGAAAGCTGAGACTCCAGGAGGGCGGGCGGCATGAAATGATCATCGCGCGCTGCCGCTCTCGACGCCAATACGGCGCGCTCGGCAGTGAGATGCACGAAGATCGTGTCGGCTCGCGCGACGCGCAGCCGGTCGCGGTAGACGCGTTTGAGGGCCGAGCAGGCCACGACGGTGTTTTCCCGCTCGACAAGGCGGGCTCCGACCGCATCGAGCCATGGCCACCTGTCCTCGTCGCCGAGTGGGATGCCGGCCGCCATCTTCGCTACGTTCGTGGCGGGATGCAGATCATCTGCGTCCACCCAAGGAGCGTCGAGCCGCGATGACAGCGCGCTCGCCACGGACGACTTGCCCGCGGCCGACACTCCCATCACCACTATGGCGGTCATGCTGGCATCCCGGCGAAGATCTGTGCGCGGATCTCGTCCAACGCACGGGCGACGGAGAGGGTCGCGGCGGCATCATGGCTGGGATGCTGGCGCAATCCGTCTGCGATCGCCTGCGCCACGGAGCGGATCATGGGCACGTAGCCGTTTCCCTCCCGCGGACGCGATAGCGGGACGGGTTCCCGGAACAGAGCATCAGTGGACCCGGCGTGCAACCGTGCTACATCGGTCGCCCAGAACATCGCGGGGATCTCGATCCACCCCCTCGTACCGCTCATCGAGGCGGACGGGTCGATGAACTCGACAACTGAACATGCCAGCTGCGATGCGCCACCGTCGGCATGCTTGAGGGAGATCCGCGCGGCGATATCGACGCCATCCCGAACCTCACCTGACGCCGTCACCTCGGCGATCGGTCCGAGCACCCACTCAGCGAGCGTGACCGGGTAGATGCCCTGATCGAGCACCGTGCTCCCGCCGAGGTCGGCGCTCCACCGGCTGCCCCCGGGCGGGAATGGCATGCCGAATGCCCCTCGCACAAATCGCGGTTCGCCGATGAGACCGTTGCGGATCCGGTTGACCACCTCGACGTGGAGGGGGTTGAACTTCATCCACATGGCCTCCATTGCGAAGCGGTCGTTCGCTGTCGCGGCCTCGAACAGCGTGCCGACCTCGGTCGCCGTCATCGCCATAGGCTTCTCGACAAGCACGTGCTTGCCTGCTTCAAGTGCGCGAACAGCCAGGTCGAGATGGGTGGCGGGCGGGGTCGCGACGTACACGATGTCGATGTCGTCGCGGTGCAGGAGGACATCCAGATCTGCGCTTGCGAACCCGACGCCGTGCTCGTGTGCAAAAGCGTCCGCCGTCTCCTGCCGCCGCCCCCAGACGCCCGTCACCGGGCAGCCCGTGGCCTGGATGTCGGGTACGAAGGTCCCGGAGATGCGCCCTGTTCCCAGGACGCCCCACCGCAGCGCTGTCGTTTCGGTGCTCATTCGCACCCGGTCACTCGCCGGCGCCGGGCTTGCGCCCGTCGAGGCCACGCCAGCGCTGGCGCAGTACTCGCGCCGCGGCCTTGGGCTTGCGGTCGCGCGTGAACACGCCCTTCTTGTTGCCGTCGACCCGGTGGAGTCCGTTGTCTGTGGCGAAGTCTGCGAAGTTCCAGACGTGCTCGCCGACGAACTGCGGGAACCGGTCGAACACGCGATGGTTCGCCTCGAGATAAGCGATCTGGTACTCCTCGGTCCAGACCCTGTCCTCCCACACCGAATGGAGGCCTGGCTCGGTGTCGGCACCGTACTCGCTCATCATGATCGGCTTCTCAACCCGGTCGATCCAGCCCTGCAGGTCGCCCTGCAGGTACGCCTCGGCGACATCGAGTTCCCCGCCGGCGATGTACCAGCCGTAGTAGCGGTTGATGCTGACGACGTCGAACAGGTCCACGATCAGGTCGTTCTTGAAGGTCGCGAACATGACCACCGAGTAGGTCAGCGGACGGGTCGGGTCGAGTTCGCGAGCGAGCTTCACGAGCGGCTCGAAGTACTCCCGCGCCCCCTCCTCGTTGGAGGCCGGCTCATTCGCGATGCTCCACATGACAACCGAAGGGTGGTTGCGATCCCGCGTCATGAGCTCGCGCAGGTGCTGTGCGTGCGCTGCCTGGGTGTTGTCGTTGGCATACTGCTCGGAGAACGTCGGGAACGGAGGCGTCCCGGTCATCCCGCCGACCACACCCATGTTGAGACCGACCGCGGCTGTCTCATCGATCACGACGATGCCGTGCCGGTCGGCGAACTCGAGCACCTCTTCTGCGTACGGGTAGTGCGAGGTGCGGAAGGAGTTCGCGCCGACCCACTCGAGCAGCTGGAAGTCGTGGACGAGGAAGGCGTCGTCGTGGCCCTTGCCTCGGATCGCGGTGTCTTCGTGCTTGCCGAAGCCCGTGAAGTAGAACGGCTCGTCGTTGATGAGGAACTCGTAGCCGCGCACCTCGACGGTGCGGATCCCCACGGCGAGCGGGTAGCTGTCGATGACCTCGTCGCCAACCAGGAGCTCTGCGGTCAGATCGTACAAGTACGCCGCGCCGGGCTTCCACAGCACGACGTTGGGAATGGCGAGGGCGCCATTGGCTCCCTCCCCGCTGGCGACGACGTTACCGTCGGCATCGGCGAGGCGGACCCGGATCTCACCAGCGCCCTCCACCTTGACGCGATAGTCGACGGTCCCCTCGGTTCCTTCAAAGCCGGTGACCACGACAATGTCCTCGATGCGGGACTTCGGCCGACTGTAGAGCCACACGGACCTCGCGAGACCGGCGTAGTTGAAGAAGTCGTGAAAGTACACCTGCTTCTTCCGGCCGGTCATCCCGACCTCGATCTTGCCCGGCGGGATGGTTTCGTTGGAGAGATCTCCGCTCACGGCCACCGTGAGCCGGAACTCGCCCCCTGCGGGGACGCGGTCGGTGATGTCGATGTCGAACGGCGTGTAGCCGCCGACGTGCTCGCCGACGAGTTCGTCGTCCACGTAGACGCGCGCAGCGTGGGTGGCGGCATCGAACCGCAGCAGCACATCGTCGTCACCCCACCCGCGCGGCACGCGCACGGTGCGCTGGTAGTAGACCCAGCCGACGTGCTTTCGAATCGCGGGGTCGGTGAAGAGGTCATTGTACGAGGCGGGCACGGCCGCCTCGAGCGGTGTGCGGAGGATCGCTTCCCACGGCTTCTCCTCGACCCGAGAGTCAAGCGCGAATCGCCAGACACCGTCGAGGTTGACGAGTTCACGAGTAGGGGTGGAGCGGGGCTTCAGCATGGCGGCCTTTCTGCGCGACATTGCGGGGTTCGAGTGAAGTCAATCAGATTTCGGTGGAATTGGCAACCGATTGCACGCGTGCTATCGGGCTCGCCGAACGCCGAATCCGATGGTGATTCCACCGACGAGCGCGAGCCCGGCCGCGATCAGGTAGAGGGCGAGGAAGTTTTCGCCGCCCCCGAGCACCAGCACCAGCGGGGCCGCGATCGGTGCGAGGACGCCGGGGATCTTCTGCGAGAACAGGGTAATGGCCATATACCGGCCCGCTTCGGTGTCGCGGTGCGGCAACACGTCCAAAGACAGCGCCTGTCCGACCGCGGAGAAGGTGGCGATTCCAAGGGAAGCGATGAGCGACCCGGTGACGAGGGTCGGCAGGTCGCCGGCGAACGCCGATACGGCGCAACCGCCCGCGAAGAGAATCGCTCCCGCCACGACCAGCGGCTTGCGTCTGCCTGACCTGTCACTGAGCCACCCGCCACCCAATGATCCGAGCGACGCGGTTCCGATGCTCAGCGCCGATGTCAGCGCCATGATGCCCGCCACATCTGCGACCGCCAGATCCAGGCGCTGAGCGTAGAAGTACACGGTGAAGCTCGTGGTGAGGGTGAGGCCCAGGAAGAACACGAAGCGTCCCGTCCAGTTCCAGGTGAAGTCCGGGAACGCCTTTGGCCGGAACGCGTAGCTGCGGATCAGACGCCCGACCGTCAGCGCGTGAGCGTGTTCGATCGCCCGACTGTCGGGGTCGTGGGCGAGAATCGCGAAAGCTCCCGTAAGCACGACCCCGACGAGTGCCGGGATCGCGAATACGAGCAGCGTGTCAGCTCGAACTGTGCTGACGATCAGGATGCCTATGACAGGCGAGATCTGCATCGTCAGGGCGGTGATCCCAGACACCTTGCCGCGTTGCTGCGGGGGAAGTCGGTCTGCCTGCCAGTTGCCGATCGAGCCGCCTGCGGTGTTCCAGCCCACTGTGGACAGCACCCACCCCAGTCCCAGGATTGGAACATTCGGCGCGAACACCAGGAACGGAATAGACGCGACGGCGAGCATGATTCCGATAACCGTGAATGGGCGGCGGCGCCCCCACCGCGAGCGGGTGCGATCGCTGAGGACGCCGGTGAGCGGTGCGGCGACGAGCGTTGCGGCCGAACCGATGCCCAGGAGATACCCGAGCAGGTCTGGCCTGCCCGGCGCGATCTGGTCGAGCCGCACCGCAAGGGAGTAAGCCATGGGCACGATCATGGCCATGCCCGAGCCGAACGTGGCCAACACGAGAAGAACGATCGCCGCCGTGCTCACCGGCAGGAGGTCTTGGCGTGCCTCAATCTGCTCGATGGGCTGGTCGGCGGGGGGTTGCGGCAGCGCTGTGTTGGCGGGCAAGACCCGCAGCTCGTCGGTCCGCCGCGGTGGATCGTCGTTGTTGACCAACGTCGTCATGTGTGCTCCAGACGGTGAGGAGTCAGTGGGGTCCCAGAACGCGGCGAGCGCAGTCGAGATCGTTTCGTGTCGCGATCTGGCGAGCCATTCGCGGCTGGACTTAGCCGCGGCTCCCCAGAGGAACTCGTCGGGAAATTCGTCATCGCCGTCCTTGTCCAGGGAGTCGCTGCTTGACAACCGATTGCCAGACAGATTAGCATAATCTCGAAAGGTCTTACTATTTTGCGGAGGTCGGGTGCTATGCCACGGGAGTATGCGAAGACGGCGGGGGTTCGCCGGACGATAGTCATCGCGTGCGCCGCAGCGTTCGGGGAATCCGGGTTCCACGGTGCGTCCATGGCCGAGATTGCGCGGCGTGCTGGGATCAGCCACACCGGTCTGCTGCATCACTTCCCACGAAAGGAGAACCTGCTCACCGCAGTCCTCGAGTTGCAGGACGAGCGCAGCGCGAGGTTTCTCCAGGAGCACGGTACGTTCGGGCCCGAGCGCGACCCCGTCATCGTGCTTCGCGGGATGGTCAGGACTCTCGTAGAGCGTGACCGCCATGCCGGCCTTGTGGAGTTGGGGGCGGTGCTGACCGGCGAGGCCGCCGCCTCAGCCCACCCGGCGCACGACCACTTCGCGCGTCGTTACGCCGACATTCGGCGCTTCCTCAGTCGGCTGTACGTTCGCTTGCAGGCGGAGGGGCGTCTGGCGGGCGAGGTCTCCCCCGACGAACTTGCCGCCGCGACGATAGCCCTCAGCGAAGGATTGCACCTGCAATGGCTGTACTCGAGCGACCGCCGACCCGACGTGGATACGGTGTTGATCGCGGTGCTCGGCTCGTTCGTGCCGGAGTTGCGCGGCTACGGCGAAGAGTAGGCGAACCGTGTCACCACCGCGTCGGCTCCCAGCGCCTCCACACCGACCACGCGACCGGTGAATCCTCCCGCGACCTCGGTCGAAAGGTATCGGCCGTCGAAGGAGGCGATGTCGAGGAACTCTCCCGATCGGAGCACTCCCAACATCACCCGGTCGGGCCCCTGCCGTTGACCTGGCTGCCCACCGAACGGCACGACCCGTATAGCCAGCTCCGCGCTGTCGCCGAGATCGCTTCGCCGTGCAAGCACCTGATCGGTCGGCCCGATGACGACGCGCGCCGTGACAACTTCTCCTACGCGCTCCATCATCGCCTGATGCGCGTCGTCGATCCGCACCGTCAGGGCCAGGTCCCCGCGCGCCAGTACGGCGGCGGTCCACTCTTGATCCACCGCTCGCACCGCGAGCAGGTGTCGGGCAGCTGCTTCGTCTTGCGATCGTCCTGCGCGAAGCTGTAAGCCGTGCGTTGACGGCACTGCGAAGGTCGTCGGATCCGCCCCGGGCGCGATCCATCGCGGGTGAAGGGTGGGATTGGCGAAGTCGTCCGCGAAGTCGTTCCGGCCTGACGCCGGGATGTACCGGTCCTCGACGATCACGGGCCAATCGCCTGTCCAGTCCACCCCGACAAGAAAAGTCTCTCGCCCATTCGTGTGCCACTTCGGGAACGAACCACGGGGCCGTGTGCCCAGATGGACCATGGCCCATGTGCCGTCCAGCAATTCGACCATGTCGGCGTGACCTGTCGACTGCACCGGGTGAGTCGAACTCCGGTGCGTGAGGATCGGGTTGGCAGGATTCGATTCGTAGGGACCTTCGATCATGCGAGATCGGGCGATGGTGACCATGTGGCCTGCACCCGTTCCACCTTCGGCGACCAGCAGATACCACCAGTCGCCGCGCCGGAAGACGTGCGGGCCTTCAGCGTGCGCGCCACCGGTCCCGCGCCAGATCTCGACAGGTTCCGACAGGGTCTCTCCCGTCAGCGGGTTCACGCGCACCTGCGAGATTCCGCCCCGCACGACATCCGACCAGGTCAGAAAGCATGTCCCCTCCTGGTCCCAAGCCAGGTCGGGGTCGATGCCGATGATGCCAGCGGTGTAGACCGGGTCGCTCCACGGCCCTGCGGGGTCATCCGCGTGCACGATGAGGTGACCGTCGCGGATGTCGTGGATGTTGGTCGTCACCATCCAGAAACGACCCTCGTGATGCCGGAGCGTCGGCGCGTAGATTCCCCCGCTGGCGTTCTCGATGCCGGGCCGTACGTTCAGCTGGGAAGGGCGCTCGAGGATGTTGCCGAGCTGCCGCCAGGAGGCCAGATCTCGGCTGGTGAAGATCGGCACCCCCGGAGAGTATTCGAACGTCGAGGTGGCAAGGAAGAAGTCGTCGCCCACTCGGCAGATCGAGGGGTCCGGATGGAACCCGGGAAGGGCCAGGGCCGTCATGAGCCTTCTCCGGCGAGCGTCTTCCTGCGCGCATCGCGCCTTTCGCGCTGCAGTCGCGGGTCGGCTACTGGTGCGGCCAAGAGAAGACGCTGCGTGTAGGCGTGAGCCGGATTCGATGTGACGGTCGGGGCGTCGCCGGTTTCGACGATGTCGCCCCGGTACAGAACAGCGACTCGGTGACTGAGGTGGCGGATCACCGAGAGATCGTGGGAGATGAAGAGATATGCCACACCGGTGGCGCGCTGGATGTCGACGAACAGCTCCATGACCGTCGCCTGCGTGGACAGGTCCAGCGCGGAGACTGGTTCGTCGCACACGATCAGCTTCGGGCTGGGGGCAAGCGCCCGCGCGATCGCGACGCGCTGACGCTGTCCGCCCGAGAACTCGCGCGGGAAGCGGTCCACGGAGTCCGCGGGGAGCCCGACCTGGTCCAGGAGGCTGCGGACCCGGGATCTGGCGTCCTTCGAGGAGGCGCCTTGAACGACGAGGGGTTCGGCGAGAATATCGCCGATCGTCATCGACGGGTTCAGCGATGTGTAAGGGTCCTGGAAGACGACCTGGATGTGGTCGGCCAAAGCACGACGAGCCTTGCCTTGGAGGCCGGAGATCTCATCCCCGTCGAAGCGGATGGACCCGCCGGACGGCTTGACGAGACCCAGCACGGCACGGCCGATCGTCGTCTTGCCAGACCCGGACTCGCCGACGAGTCCGACGGTCTCGCCGGACGCGACATCGATGCTCACCCCGTGCAGCACCTCGACGGGCTTGGCGCGGAAGCCCCGGCCGGGGAACGCGACGCGCAGGTCGCGGATCTCGAGCAGGCTCACTTCGCACCTCCATTGTTGATCGCCGGAGCCGGCGGATCGGTGCGCACGGTGCTTTCGTCGAGAATCGCTCCGAGCAGCATCTTCGTGTACTCATGCTGTGGCGCGGTGAAGATCGCGTCGACATCTCCCTGTTCGACGATCTCGCCGTACTGCATCACCGCGATCTGATCGCACACGTCCGCGACGACTCCGAAGTTGTGAGTGACGAGCAGCACCGCCATATTGAGTTCCGCCTGAAGGTCGCGCAGCAGGTCGAGGATCTCGGCCTGAACGGTCACGTCGAGTGCCGTGGTCGGCTCATCCGCAATGAGCAGCTTCGGTCGGCTGGCGACGGCGCCGGCGATGAGCACGCGCTGTGCCATCCCGCCCGAGATCTGGTGCGGGTACGAGTCGAAAGTCCGCTCGGGATCATTGATACCCACTCGCTTCAAGAGGGCCAGAACGCGCTGCTTGGCCTCCTTCTTGGAGATTCCCAGTGCGGCTCGCACACCTTCCACGAGCTGCGCCCCGACCCTGAACGACGGGTCGAGGTTCGACATCGGCTCCTGCGGAATATAGGCGATCTCCTTGCCACGCAGCGGTCGCATCTGCCTATCGGTGAGGCCGACCAGCTCCTTGCCGTCGAACAGGATCGATCCGCGCACGATCACCGCCTCGTTCGGGAGCACCCCGAGAGTAGCGAAGGCGGTCTGCGATTTGCCGGATCCCGACTCGCCCACCAATCCCGTGACCTTTCCCCGCGGCACGCTCAGGGAGACACCTCGGACTACCTCATTCAGTCGACCATCCGGGCGAGGATATGCGATCGCGAGGTCACGGATATCGAGCAGAGAGCGCGCGCCCCGCTCAGCGTCGCCGATGTCGTCGCCGGCGACTCGCTGACCCGCACCGACTTTGAACGGCTTGGGCTTTGACCCCTCGAGTGCATCGCGGAGCGAGTTGCCCAGCAGCACGAGCGAGGCGGTGATCACACCTAGGCAGATGCTCGGCCAAAGAAACTGCGTGGGCGCGATGTAAAGATTCCGGAAGCCCGATGCGATCATGGCGCCGAAGCTCGGCACTTCCAGTGAGCCGACACCGAGAAACGCGAGGCCGGATTGCACAGCGATCGCTGAGCCGAAGAGGAAGGCCGTGGCGATGATGATCGGTCCGCGAACCACGAACAGGACGTGTCGTGCGAGGATGCGGAGGTTTCCGAGACCGGCCACGCGCGCGGCATCGACGTAGAGTTCGTTCTTCACGCCCAGCACGAGGTTGCGCACGATCCGATACACACCAGGAGCTAGAAGAACTCCGAAGATCAGCATCGTCGCGCGATAGTCGCCCTTTGTGACGGGCATCAGGATGATGAGCAGCAGCAGGCCCGGGAAGGTCATGATGAGGCTGAAGATCCACTCGGTGCTGGCCTGTGTGACGCGGCCGAAATAGCCACCGACGAGCCCAGCCGTCACGCCTATGAGGAGCGCGACACTTGTGCCGATGAGACCGGCGATCACCGCTGTCTGGGTGGAATAGATAAGCCGGCTGAGGATGTCGCGGCCAGACTCGTCACCACCGAGGGGGAATCCCGGGGTTCCGACCGGAGCGTTGATCAGCGCCAGGTCGGATTCGTTCGGTCCGTGAGGCGCGAGAAACGTTGCGAGGAGAGCGATCAGCAGGGTCACCGCGAGAATGACGATGGTGACCACGGCTTGCGGGTCTTTCAGCAGCTTGCGCCACAGCGGGGTTCGGCTCGACCGAGCGGCCGCAGCCACCGTTTGGAGAAGCTCGGTGCTGGGAGTCCTCACGGTCTGGGTGACGGCGTCGACGCCTTCCGACGTGGATGTCTCCGCCGGCTGGTCGGTGCCGGGGTTGATCGAGGGATCAATGGGCAGGGTCATCGGACTCTCGCTTTCGGGTTGAGCCAGCCGTTGGCCACGTCGGTGGAGAGATTCACCACGATCACCAGCAGCACACCGAACGCGGTGATGCCGAGGATGACCGGGATGTCGCCTTGCAGCGAGGCGTTGAACGCGTAGCTTCCGTAGCCCGGGAGCGCGAAGACGTTCTCGATGATCAGTGCGGCGCCGAACATCTGGATGAATTCCAGCGACAGGACGGTCAGCGCGGGGCTCCCGGCGTTGCGCAGGGCGTGTTTGAGGACGATGGCATTGGAGGAGACCCCTCGAGTGCGAAGGGTGCGAACGTAGTCCTTGCGGAGCTCGTCGATCATCCGCCCCCGAACCTGGGCGGCCATGTTGGCTATGCCGCCGATCATCAGCACAATCACCGGAATGGTGATGCTTCTGACCCACGCGGCAGGGTCCTCCGTGAGCGGCGTGAAGCCGGTGGCGGGCAGCCACCCCAGTCGGATCGCGAAGACCCAAACGAGCGCGATGGCCAGCAGCAGCCCGGGGATCAGGTAGCCGAACAGAGACACGCCCTGGGCGATGCGGTCCACCGCCCCACCTCGAGAGGCTGCCCAGACGCCAAGCGTGGTGCCGATGATCAAGGTGAGGAACAGTGCGGGGATGATGATCGAAAGGGTTACCACGAGGCGCTGCAGAACTGAGGGCAGAACCGGAAGCGACGTGTAGACCGAGACTCCGAAGTCTCCTTGTATCGCGTGGAAGAGCCAGTCGAAGTACTGCACGATGACCGGGCGGTCCCAGCCCTCTGCCGCCATCACTCCGGCGATAGTCTCCGGATTCGCCGACGGGCCGAGAATTGTGCTGGCCACGTCTTCGAACGACGTGCTGAGCAGAAGATAGGTGATGAAGGTGACGAGCACGGCGAGGATGATGCCGGCACCCAGCCGCTTGGCGATGTAGGGGATCATCTCTTTTTCCAATCCAGATGGGGGCGGGCTTCAGCCCGCCCCCTCAGGGTCAGCCGCCGAACGTGAACGTTCGGATGGTGGACGGTGCGCCGCCGTAGTTGACGATCTTGATGCCGTCAGTGGATGCCCAGGTGGTCCCGAGGAAGACGATCGGTGCCTCGAATGCCTGGTCTATCGCGTACTCGTTGAGTTCCTTGTACGTCGGTACCGCGGCCTGGAAGTCGACGGTGGAGTTGATGGTTCCGAAGAGCTCGTCCAGGGTGTCGTCGGTGTAGTGCTGCGGGTTGCGGTCACCATTGATGCTGTAGTGAGTGAATGCGTCCGCGGGGTCGGAGTTGAAGCCCGTGATCTGGAACGTCAGTCCGTACTCGCCCGACTGAAGAGCCGACTGCGCCTGCTGTGGCGGCACGGCCACCCACTCCAACTTGAGACCGATGTCGTCGAACGCCTGCGACAGCGTCGGCTCGATCGTCGTGGTGAGGAACGTGCTCGGGATCTGGAACGTCTCCCCGGCGAACCCAGCGTCCTCGACGAGCTTCTTGCCCTTCTTGACGTCGTAGGAATACGTGTCATTCAAGGACTCGTCGTAGACCTCGCCGGCGGGGTTGAAGACCTGCTCCGTGACCATTCCGTTACCCGCGTAGAGGCCCTTGAGGATACCCTCGCGATCGAGCGCGTAATTGATGGCCTGACGAACCCGCTGGTCGCCCAGTGCGGGGAACTTGTCTCCAGCGCGATCGAGGACGTCGATATAAGCGACGGCCTGCGCGCCGATCTTCGACAGCGTGAACTTGTTCGGGTCGAGTTGTCCCTCGACCTGAGTCTGGACGGTCGCTGCGTTGATCTCACCGGCCTGCAGCGCGTTGAACGACGCGGTCGGGTCCTGCAGAACGCGAACAGTGAGGGACGGGAACGGGTATGCGTCGGCGTTCCAGTAGTCCTCACGCTTCTTGAGCACGTAGCTGACGTGCCGGGCACGGTGTTAGCAACGTCGAGCGTGTACGGGCCGGAACCGACCGGGTTCGTCGCGATGGCGGGGTCGTCGAGCGAGCGCGCATCTCCGATCGCGCCGGTCCCCAGGGCGAGCAGCCAGGGGAACTGCGGGTCGAACGCAGTGAACGACACCTTGACGGTCAGATCGTCGACAGCGGTCACGTCAGAAACGAGACCGTACCGCGGCTGCACGATTCCGGGAGTGTTCTTGCTTCGCAGCATGGTCGCAACGACGTCGTCGGCGGTGACGGGCGCGCCATCACTGAACGTCATCCCCTCTTGCAGCTTGAGGGTCAGTTCGGTGCCGTCCTCGTTGTACTCCCAGCTGGTGGCGGCATTGGGGATGAGTTCCCCCGTCGCGCTGTCGCGAGCCAGAAGGGTGTCGTAGATCGACGACCACACGTACATCTGCTGTCCGTCTACCAGTTGTGCGGGATCGAGGGAGTTCGGGGCGGACACCGCGGCAATTGCGAGGTCGGGCGCGGGGCCGGCGGCCTCGTTTGCGGACGGCGAGTCTCGTGGGCGACGAGGCGCCCCCCGAGCACCCGGAGAAGATCAGGGCGCCGGCGACGAGGGCACCGAGCACGGCGACGCCTCGAGGGCGAGTGCGAAAAATCGACATCGTTACATACTCCTTTGGATGAGGTGGGATTCGGCAACCGCTTGCGCTAGTTTCCCGATAGGTCCGCTAGGGACAGTAAACCAGGGCTGCGATCATTTGACAACCGATTGCCAGAAATTTCCTACGGTCGTTTCTGTTTCGTTATCGGCCAGCGCGGACACAAGCCGGTCGATCTGAGCAACGAAGCCACCGTTCGCCGCGAGCGGAGCGCTCGCGCGGGCGACGAAATCGGCGGTCGACTGGGTCGATGCGTGTACTGCGCCTTGACCGCGAATCAGACCCTTGGTCTGCGCGGTGATCCATGAGGCGAGCGCGAACGCGCACCCACGCGGGTCGCGGCCATCCGCCAGGGCGAGTTCGGCGACAGGCGCGATCCGCAGCCTTACTTTGGTGTCTGTGTCCTGTGCGATCTGCGCGAGCAGGTGCTCGATTCGAGGATTGGCGAACCGAGCCAAGAGCGCGGTTCGGTACGCCGCGACGTCGACGCCGGAAGGAAGGGCAGCCTCGGCATCATCCCAAAGCTCCTCCACGGCGGAGCGGCATGCTGGATCTGCGATCGCATCAGCCACGGTCGCATGCCCGCGAAGAAGACCGAAGGACGCGAGCAGCGTGTGTGCGCCGTTGAGGAGCCACAGTTTGCGTGCCTCCCAGGGCTCGAGATCCTCGACAAAGCGGGCGCCGGCGACCTCCCAGGCAGGTCGACCGGCCGGAAAGCTGCCACTGATGACCCAGTCGCGGAATGGTTCGGCGACCACGGGGGCGCGGTCGGCATAGGTCGCGCAGAGGGCGTTCTCCTCGTGAGGAGAGATCCGTGGAGTGATGCGGTCGACCGAACTGGACACGAACGAGATGTTGTCCTGGATCCAGCGGCACAGATCCGGCGCGGTGCCATCTGCCCACGCGGTCAGCCCGCGGCGCAGGCGACCCCCGTTGTCCGGCAGATTGTCGCAGGACAGCACCGCGAGGGGACCTCCGCCGGCGCGCCGGCGGGCCTCGAGCCCGAGCAGCAGACGGCCGGGCGCGGTCAACGGGCGCGCGTCTGCCACAGCGAGTCTGTCACTGGCGACGAGGCGCAGTTCGTCACGGTCGCGCACGACCATCGGATCATCACCGTCTGGCTCGTCGTCGGGCGTGAGCCGGTAGCCAACCTCCGTGATCGTGAGGCTGACGATCGCGGTCTGCGGCGCCGCCAAGTCCTGCAGGAGCGATTCCATGTCGTCGCCCGCATGAGCCCGGGTGATGCTTCCGATGACCTCGGGTCGGTCGCCCTCTTCGTCTCGCTCGATGAGGGTGTAGAGGCCTTCCTGAGCGGTGAGACGGTCTGACAGGTCGCGACTGCGACCGGTGTAGGCAGCGATTCCCCACTCGTTCGCATCAGGGCTCGCGTGCGTGTACCACGCGGTGTGCGAGCGGCTGAAGGCGCCGAGTCCGAGATGGACGATGCGCACGGGGGGAGCGGGTGTGGCACGGTGCAGGGGGGATGCGGTCACAGCTTGAACACTCGCCTCGGTTGATCGCCGACGGAGTCGACGATGATTCGCTCGGCATCGCGCGGGCGCACGCGCCCCTCCGCCACAAGCCTCGCCAGGAATGCGGCATCGGCTCGCCGCGCCGTGTCGTGCCGAGCCGGGATCGACAGGAACGCTCTCGTGTCGTCGATGAAACCGGATCCCCGTGAGAACCCGGCGGTTTCGGTGACGGCAGATCGGAACCGCGCGATGGCGTCGGGTGCGTCGAGGAACCACCACGGCGCACCGATGTACACCGATGGGTAGAACCCCGCGAGCGGGGCGATCTCCCGGGAGTAGACCGTTTCGTCGACGGCGAAGAGCACGAGGTGGAAGTCGCGCTCGAGGCCGAAACGTTCCAGCAGCGGCCGGAGCCCTCGGACAAAATCCGTCGAGATCGGCAGATCGTGTCCGGTGTCAGGACCGAAGGTTCGTCGCACTGCCGAGCTGTGATTGCGCAGCACACCAGCGTGCACCGTCATCACCAATCCGTCCTCAACGCTCATGCGAGCCATTTGGAGCAGCATGTGGGCGCGGAAGGTCGCGCGCTCCGCCTCCGAGGCCGCACCTGCGATGACTGACGCGAATAGCGACTGCGCCGCAATTGGGTCGAGGTCGACGGTGTGCGGCTGCTCGACGCCGTGATCGGCTGAGACGGCGCCATGCGCGATGAAGTGAGCCCGCCGCGCCTCGAGCGCGCGCAGGTATCCGGCGAAGGAGGTCGGCTGCCCTGTCGCACCGACGAGTGCCTCCACGTGTTGGCCGAACTGATCGCCATCAGGGTCCAGGTACCGGTCTGGTCGGAACGTCGGCAGCACTCGTCCGGGCAGGAGCCCCCGCAGCTCAGCGTGGCCGGATAGGTCGTCCAGGGGATCGTCCGTGGTGGCCAGGACCTCGATCCCGAACCGCTCGAAGAGCGCCCTCGGTCGGAACTGCGGCGACGCGAGCTGCTCGGTGATCGCGTCGTAGTAGAGATCTGCCGTCTGCGCACTGAGGTCGGCGTCAAGTCCGAGGATCTGCGTGAACTCTTCCTCGAGCCAGTACCCCGACGCCGTCCCGGCGAAGAGGTGCCAATGCGTCGCGAGAATTCGCCACACCTCACGGGGATCGGCATCGTGCCCGCCGAGCCCAAGCCGTGCGTAATCAACCCCGGCCGCGTGCAGCATCCGAGTGACGTAGTGATCATGCGTGACCAGGAGGGCGGCGGGATTCGCGAAGGGGGTATCGTCGCGCAGCCACTCGACCGGCACATGCCCATGCGGGGAGATGATCGGCGCCGTCGCGACTCGCTCGAAAAGGTGCCGCGCGATGTCGCGCGTTCGCGGATCGGCGGGTAGCAGCCGATCCGGGTCACGTCGTTGGGGCAAAAGCATTGCTTCATCCTGCCGGGTGAGATCGCGGTTGTCAACCGGTTGCATTAGATTCCGCCGTCGGCGCGCAAACCAAGTCTCGTCGACGAATGCAACCGCTTGCCAAAAGGCCAGGACCGCATGGTTCACTGGAGTTGCCCGCAACGCCGCCGCGCACCGAGAGCGGCGTGGCCGGGCCCGACCGGAAAGACTGCCGAATGCTGATCGACAAAGCAGAAGTCATCGTCACGAGTCCTGACAGGAATTTCGTGACACTCAAGCTCACCACCGCTGACGGCCTGACCGGCCTCGGAGACGCGACGCTGAATGGCCGCGAGCTCGCCGTGGTCGCGTACCTGCGCGATCATGTGGTGCCGCTCTTGATCGGTCGCGACGCGCGCCGTATCGAGGACACGTGGCAATTCCTTTACCGGAGCGCCTACTGGCGCCGTGGTCCTGTCACCATGGCGGCGATCGCCGCCGTCGACATGGCACTCTGGGACATCAAGGGCAAGGCAGCCGGCATGCCGGTTTACCAGCTACTCGGCGGAGCCTCGCGAAGCGGCCTGCTCGCATATGGGCACGCCTCCGGGCGCGACAACGAGGAGCTGTTCGATAGCGTCCGGTCCCACCAGGAGCAGGGGTATCGCGCCATCCGCATCCAGTCGGCGGTGCCAGGCCTGAAGTCGATCTACGGGATCGCTTCGAACGCCACCTACGCGGAGAATTCCGGCGTGCGCTACGACCACGAACCGGCACAGCGCGGCGGCCTGCCCAACGAAGAGGACTGGGACACGCGCAGCTACCTGCGGCACATCCCCACGGTCTTCGAAGCCGTCCGCAACGAATTCGGGCCCGAACTGCCGCTGCTGCACGACGGGCACCATCGAATGACGCCTATCCAGGCTGCCCAGCTCGGCAAGTCCCTCGAGCCGTACGACCTCTTCTGGCTCGAGGACTGCACGCCCGCGGAGAACCAAGAGGCGCTGCGCCTCGTGCGCCAGCACACCACGACTCCGCTGGCGATCGGCGAGATCTTCAACACTGTCTGGGACTACCAGCAGATCGTGCGGGAGCAGCTCATTGACTACGTACGCTCCGCGGTGACCCACACCGGCGGCATCACGCACCTGAAGAAGGTGCTCGACTACGCGTCGCAGTACCAGATCAAGTCGGGCATGCACGGCCCCACCGACATCTCGCCTGTCGGCATGGCCGCGGCGATGCACCTGGGCCTCTCGATCCACAACTTCGGGATCCAGGAGTACATGAAGCACGGCGAGAAGACCGACGCGGTTTTCCAGCAGTCGTATACGTGGAACGACGGCTTCCTCCACCCCGGCGACAAGCCGGGTCTCGGTGTGGACCTCGACGTGGACGAAGCCGGGAACTATCCATACATCCGCGCCTACCTCCCCTACAACCGACTCGCCGACGGCACCGTTCACGACTGGTGAGCGCCGCTTACTCCGCCCGACAGAAAGCTCCATACCCGATGACTGACAACAATCCCCTTACCGCTGCTTCGTCGATCGGCGCGTGGCTCGATCACCCGATTGGCGGTCCGCTGGTGCGCGGGCTGCTCGAGCAGACCGGCGCGAAGGAAGAGATGCTGGCCCCGCTACGGGGACTCCCCCTTCAGCAGCTCGTCGCCGCCAGCGGTGGGCAGATGCCTCAGTCCGTGGTCGACGAGCTCGTCCTCGCCGCAAACGACGGAGTCATCCCGACCGGCGACGCTGCTCCGGCAGGCTGGGTGGAGCGGGCAACATCGGACCGCTTCACAGGCAAGACGGTCGTCGTGACCGGCGCCGCGTCCGGCATCGGACGCGCGACTGCTTCGCGCATCGCACGAGAAGGCGGACGCGTCATCGCCGTCGACGTCTCGCAGGAGCGTCTGGACGACCTGCGAGCGACTCACGCCGAATCCGACATCGTGGTGGTGCGCGCCGACATCACCGTGCAGGCCGACATCGACGCCATCATCGCCGCCGCAGACGGCCCGATTCACGCGCTCGCGAACGTCGCCGGGATCAACGACGACTTCTCCCCCGCGCACGAGACGACCGACGCGGTCTGGGATCGCGTCATCGCCATCAACCTCACCGGCGCGTTCAAGGTGCTGAGGGCCGTACTGCCGGTGATGATCGCCGCCGGGGCAGGCACAGTCGTGAACGTCGCCAGTGAGGCGGCACTGCGCGGCAACTCGTCAGGCAACGCTTACACCGTCTCGAAGCACGGCATCATCGGGCTGACCAAGTCCGCCGCGTTCATGTACGGCCCGCAGGGAATCCGCGTCAACGCGGTCGCACCCGGAGGTGTGGCCACCGGCATCCCTATGCCGCCGCACATGTCCGAGCAAGGCTCAGCGCGGCTGCAGCCGTTCCAGGCGATGATCCCTACCATCGCATCTGCCGAGCATCTCGCAGCATCCATCACGTTCTTGCTTTCCGACGACTCCGTGAACATCAACGGCGCCGTGCTCGCCTCAGACGGCGGCTGGTCGGTGCAGTAACGCGACCCGCCGCGCTGAGCCCCACGAACCGCTGAACGGTCGCGGGGCTCAGTCATCCCACTCCAATCCATCGGATTGTTGCTGCACGCTGAAAACCTCTTGTCGGATAACTCATTCCCGAAGGGCTCGCAATGGCGCATCCTGCCGATACAACTCCTCTCATTGACGGCGCCGGTGGATTCGGCAGCATTCCTCGAGTCGTGCGCTCACCGCATGGCTCGCATCTGCTTGTCGATGGCGCACCGTTTCTGTCTCTCGGCGGAGAACTGCACAACTCAAGCCCATCGAGCCCCGCCTACATGGCGCCGATCTGGGATCGACTCGCCGGGAACGGCGTTCGCTCCATCATCGGAGCTGCCAGCTGGCAGCTTGTTGAGCCTGAGGAGGGTGTTTTCGACTTCACGGCAGTTGACGACCAGGTTGTCCAGGCACGAGCCCGTGGCATCAAGCTCATCCTCATCTGGTTCGGCGCGTACAAGAACGCCGAGTCGTCCTATGCGCCGAGCTGGGTGCGCCGCGACGAGGAGCGCTTCCCCCGAGCGGAGCGCGACCCTGAGCGGCTGCTCACAGGTCGCTTCAGCCTCGACGGCCCGATCCTCAGCGTGTTCAGCGAGACGCTCGTCGAATCTGACGCGCGCGCGTTCGCCACGCTCATGAGGCACATCCGGCGAGTAGACCCCGACCACACCGTGATTGCTGTTCAGGTGCAGAACGAGGTCGGGCTACTCGGCGACAGCAGGGACCGCAGTGCGCTTGCCGATGCCGCGTGGGCCGAGCAGGTGCCGACGGAGTTGCTTCGCGGCCTCGCCGAGAGAGGCGACACGCTACAGCCCTGGGTGCGCGACCTATGGGAGCGAGGTGGCTCCGCTGAGGCGGGGACCTGGGCGGAGGTGTTCGGCAGCGACCGGGACGCCGAAGAGATATTCATGAGCTGGGGTTTCAGCCGCTTCGTGGACCGGGTCGCGACAGCGGGTGTCGCCGAGCACCCCTTGCCCGTCTACACCAACGCATGGTTGGGCCCGCAGCCGAACGCCGACGTCCCGGGGCGATACCCCAGCGGCGGGCCCGTCTCTCGGATGATCGATGTCTGGCAGATCGGCGCCCCCTCGCTCGACTTCCTTGCCCCTGACATCTATATCGATGATTTCGCGGGGACGCTTGCCGCGTACGACGTCGCCGGCAATGGGATCTTCGTCCCGGAGGCTCGCCCCGATGCTGGTTTGGCGTTCGTCGCAGTCGGCGCCTACCGGGCGATCGGCTTCCATCCCTTCGGCGTCGAAGACGTCCTGGGCGACCATGATCTGTTCGATGCGTTCTCCACAATGCAGAACATGACGAGAGTCATCACCGACGCGCAGGCCACGGGAAGCATCTACGGATTCCGTCTCGTGACGGGCGAGCAGGAAGAGGTCCAGCTCGGCGGCTACACCGTGACGATCGCCGGGCCGATGGACACGCGGGGCATGTTCGGCGAGGGCACAGGCGAGGCAGCAGCGGTTCTGATCGGCTATGGCCTGATCATCCATACTGCCGAGAACGAATTTCTCGTCACCGCGCGTGGCGCCTCAGTGCGGTTCTCGCGCTCGGACGAGACCGTCGAACTCGACACGCTTACCGAAGGCGAGTACCGCGAGGGGCGATGGGTACCGGGGCGCACGCTGAACGGCGATGAGCGGTACTTCATGTTCCCGAAGACCAGCCTGCGCACGGTCCGCATCAACCTGCTCCGACGGCGCCTGTGACCCCGTAGCAAACACGGTGTCCCGCATCAGCATGTCCTCAAGAGTCCGAGGCGAAAGGGATGCCGTATTCGTCGGCTTGCATGCTGATGCGTTCGACGCAAGAGCGGCCCACCTACCTCTTTTCGCGGTGTTGTGTCCGACTCATGCGTCGGCCTGCCGCAGGGTCGAGGCGGGCACAGGGCTGCCGAATCGGACGCCATTCTCGTTGAACGCATCCACCGCGAACCATGCTGGCACGCCCGCGTTGAGCGACGGCACATCCAGCGAGGTGCGGCCGTAGACCAACCAGCTGCGGTACAGCTTGTCAGGCGAGTTCCCGTAGCGGACGTTGTATCCATGCGCACCGACCGCTGCCGGCCATTCGAGTCGCGCCGTGAGCTCGTCCACGCGGATCGCGGTGGCACGCACCTCGGCGGGCGGATCGCCTGCGCCACGGCCGAACACCCGTAGCCCGCTCACGGCGAACGGTCCGTAGAAGGGGAGGCTCTGTGCGCTCACCCGGATGAAGCGCAGTTGCTCTGCCTCGTCGAGCACGATCAGCGCATGGGGCCGATCCTCACCGCGTCTGTATTGGTCGATGAGTGGAATCCACGCTGTCCCGTCGCGCGAACCTTCAACGAGCACTGTCGCGGGATCGTGCATTGGATAGATGCCTCGCCAGGTATGGCCGCTGTCCGCCCCCTCCTCGAGGAGCGGTGCGTGCGGTGCGAGCTCGTGGTCGGCGAGGTTGATCTGCACGGCGTGAACGGATTGCTCGGCACCAAGGTCGATTGTCAGAGACCTCGCCGATTCCCCGTCCGCTCGATGCCCACCACGTGCGGGCGTCCTCATCGACGGCTGATGATGGGCCGTGGCCCTCTGCGGATGACGACGCCGAGGCTGCAACACGATAGGAGAGCAGCATCCACTCGGGCTCGCGCTGCCCGCGCGGATCGAATGGTCCCTCGGGTGCCGCCATCGGATAGTCCGCAAAGTTCTGATTGCAGAACAGGACGCCATCCTCGTCGAAGCCGGCGGGAAAGATGCCGATCCGACGCTCGAAGATGTCGTTGACGCTGATGCGCATCGTCGCCGCGTGCCACCAGTTGCCCCATTCATCCTGGAAGGTGCTTCCATGACCGGCGCCGGTCATGAAACCTCCCGGCTTGGACGAGAAGGGGCTGCTGGTGGAGTAGACGAACGGCCCGAGTGGAGATTCCGAGGTCAAGTAGCCGTCTGCATACGTGTTGAACTGCGTACCCGGCGCGGCGTACTGCAAGTAGTAGCGATCGTCCACGCGCGTCATCCAAGCGCCCTCGAGGTAGGGCTCGGTCCCCATGAATGAGGCGACCAGTCGCTCCCGGTCCGTAGCCGGCTCGGGGATCACGTAGTTCTCCCCTACCCGCTCCCAGCCACGCCGATGCCCATCGGTGAATGCGACGGCCACCTTCTCTCCGACCGGCTGCAGTCGATCATCGAGTTCGACCCCCCACAGCGGTTCCTCGTTTCCGCATCCCCAATAGAGGTACTTCCGCCCATCGTCGTCCTGGAAGATGCTCGGATCCCAGAACGGGAACGTTCCCGCGGCCACCTCGACGAAGTCGTCGGCAAGCGGATTCTCGCTGCGGAAGAAGGGCGAAGCATCGACCTTGCGTGATGCGCTGACGATCAGGGCACCGTCGATTTCTCGGACGTCAGGGGCGTAGTCGAAGGGCGGCAGCTTCTCGGTCGGATGGTAACTCCACGTGATCAGGTCGTTCGAGGACCAGAAGCCGCGTGACATCGACGCGAACATGAAGTAGCGGTCACGGTACCGCACGATGGACGGGTCGGCGGCCTCGCGGTGAACGCTCCGGCGCGCCGGACCGATCTGGATGCCGCCCACCCGCCCCGAGAATCGAATGTCCTGATAGCGGTAGGAGATGTCGAGCGGGTTGCACCAGACGCGGTTCATCGGAACTCCCTGCTTGTAGGGCTGGGTGGGCGGCAGGGTGGGGTGGCGCATACGCGCCACCCCGGGAGATCTCAGCGAACCGACTTGACCTTGAAGATGATCAGCGCCGCGCCGACGAGGGCAAGTGCGCCGCCCACCAGGTAGAGGAGCGTGTAGTTCTTCACGCCCTCTGCGGCGCCGATCGTGATGATCGCCGCCGCCAGGATCGGGGCGAATGCGCTCGGGATCTTCTGCGCGAACTGCACCACAGCCATGTAACGGCCAGCCTCACTGCGGTCGGGCAGGATGGCCATCACGATCGCCTGGTCGACCGCACCGAAGGCGGCGAGCGCGAGGTTCATCAGGACCGCGCCGACGATGAGGTTGGGCATCGAGTAAGCGGTCGCTTCGACGATCGCGCCGACCGCGAACAGGCCGGCGCCGATGCCGACGAAGAGCTTGCGGCGTCCGAGCTTGTCGGAGAGCCAGCCGCCACCGATCGCGCCGACGACTGCCGCGACGATGCCGAGCATTCCGATGATCGCGACAATCCCGGCGATCTCGGCGATGGGAAGGCCGAGGCGCTGCGAGTAGAAGAAGGTGCCGAACGCCGTGTTGAAGTAGAGCCCGACGAAGAAGATGAACCGGCCGAGCCAGTTCCACCCGAATTCGGGGTACTTGCGCGGGTTGAACACGAACGCGCCGAAGACCTTCTTGAGCGAGATCTTGTCGCTGGGCAGGTCCATCTTGCGCGAGTCGGCATCCTTCCCGAAGAACACGAAGAACAGCGCGAGGATCGTGCCGACGATGCCGGGCAGCACGAAGACGAGGAACTGGCTGACGTTGACGACGGAGTACACGACGCCGATCCCGACGATCGCGGCGATCTGCGCGGCGACTCCGGTCAGCGCGGACACCTTGCCGCGCTGCGAGTCGGGCAGCTGGTCGGCCTGGATGAAGAGGACCGTCGAACCGACGTTGGCCCAGCCGAGCATTCCGATCGTCCAGCCGACGATCATCATCGGAACGTTCGGGGAGACGCCGATGATGGCGAGCCCGATCATGCCGACGACGATGCCGCCGAGGATGAAGGGCTTGCGTCGTCCGAGGCGACTGCGGGTGCGGTCGCTCCAGATGCCGATCAAGGGTGAGGAGAGGATGAACACGGTCTGGGCGATGCCGGTGGCGTATCCGAGGATCTCCTCGTGCCCGGGCGCGAGTTCCTGGATGCGCAGCGCAAGCGAGTACGTCAGCGGAACGATGAAGGCCATCGCAGAACCGAAGTTCAGCAGGACGAGCCAGAGGATGAACCGCTTGGTGACGCGCTTGGTCGGACCGTTGTCGGTCGCGACTGTCGTGGTCAGCGGACCGGCCGCGGGGCCCGCCGTCATCGGGCGGCCGGTCGCGGCGGCGAGGGTGATGCGCTCCGCCTCATCGGCGGTCAGGTCGTCGTCGGTGTTCATGGTGGGACTCCTTTGTCAGTGTGCAGGTCGGGTGATCAGTTGTGGTGCGGAATTCTCAGTGGAGCTTCTAGATGGTCTGGCCGGCGTCCGCGAGGAGCACACTGCCGGTCATGATCATCGACATGTCGCTCGCGCAGAACAGCACGACGCGGGCGATGTCGTCGGGGGTGCCGAGACGGCCGATCAGACTCTGGTTCATCACGGGCATCGAAGCGGGATCGACTCCAGCGGCTTGCATCGCCGCTGCGGCGGCAGCCATGTTCCCCTCGGTCGGAACGAAGGTCGGGGCCACGCCGAGCACCCGGATGCCCAGGGGCGCGAACTCGAGCGCCATCTGCTTCGTCATGCCGCGCACCGCGTGCTTCGACCCCACGTAGGCCGACAGCCCCGGGGCGTTCCGGCGAATCCGGCGGTGGAGACGATGTTGACGATCACGCCGGAGCCGGAGTCGGACATCCGCCGTGCCGCTTCGCGGGACCCGTTGAAGACACCGCGGGTGTTGACGGCGAAGACCTGCTCCCACGCGTCGTCTTCGGTGTCCAGCACCGGGATGCTCGGGAACACACCGGCGTTGTTCACCCAGACATCGATGCCGCCGAGGTTCGCGACGACCTCGTCGGTCGCGGCGCGGACAGATGCGGCATCCGTGACATCCATGTGAACGCCGATGACTCGGCCTCCGACGCGGCCCGCGATGTCGGATGCCGCCTCCCGCGCGAGCGCTTCGTCGATGTCTGCGACAGCGACGTCGGCACCGGCTTCGGCCAGTCGGGACGCGATCGCCTTCCCGAGGCCGCGGCCGCCGCCTGTCACGAGGGCGCGACGGCCTGCGAGGGAGAGGAGTGCGTCGATGGGCGCCGCCGAGACGTCGGCGAACGGGAAGCTCATGCGGACACCACCGCCGTGGGAAGGGCGTTGCGCTGCGCGACCTGACCGAGCCAGGCGAGGCTCGGCTTCGGGAAACGCTCGAACGTCTCGCGATCGATCGCGATGAGACCGAACGTCGGCTCCCAGTGACCCCACTCGAAGTTGTCCAGCAGCGACCAGTGCAGGTAGCCGCGCACGTCGATCCCGTCATCCATCGCCTCGAGGAGGCCGGTCAGGGCTTGCTCGGTGTAGCGGATCCGCTGGGTGTCGTCGGCGGTGGCGATCCCGTTCTCGGTGATGAGAATGGGCGTGTGCTCGCTGATCTCCCACGCGTGCCGCACGGCCATCGCCAGGGAGTCGGGCCGGAAAGCGGTGCCGACGAGGGTGTTGTCAGGGTGCGGCGGATGCGGGACGAGACCGTTCGCGTCGACCTGCTGCGTCGAGTACGCCTGCACGCCCACGAAGTCGTCGCCGCGGCTGCCTTCCCAGTAGACGTCCTCCTTGCCATACCGGATCTGCTGCAGCTTCTCTTCTCCCCCGGGTGCAGCGGTGAGCGCTCCGGCGGCGATGGTCCAGCCGACCTTCGCGCCGGTGCGTGCGCGGACGATCTCGCGCGCCGCGTGGTGGATGCGGACGAAGGTGCGTCCGATCTCGGGGTCCGCGTAGGTGAGGAAGTCGCTGTGCGACTGCTTCTTCTCTTCCGCGCCATCGCCCTCGACGGTCGGGCTCTGCCACTGACCGCCGGCCTGCTCCATGCGCTTCATGGCGGTCATGATCGCGGCCTGCATGTTGGGCTCGTTCATCGTCGCGACCCACTCGACGTCCCCGAGGATCGTGCAGGCCTGTTCCACGTAGGCGCAGAACAGCGCTTCCGCGTCCAGGGCATCCCATCCGCCGGCCTCGGCGAACCACTGCGGCGTGGTGAAGTGCTGGAGTGTCACGACGGGGGTGATGCCGCGGGTCAAGCACGCGTCGATGACTCGGCGGTAGTGGGCGAGCTCCGCCTTGGAGAAGTGACCGCGGACCGGCTCGATGCGCGACCATTCCAGGCTGAAACGGTACGACGTCAGGCCCGCGTCGGCGAGCAGCTGAATGTCTTCGGCGTAGCGGTGGTAGCTGTCGCACGCGTCGCCGGACAGCTCCATGCCCGGCATCAGCTGCTCGCGCGCCCACCAGTCGCTGTTGACGTTGTTGCCTTCGATCTGGTGCCCGGCCGTAGCCGCGCCCCACAGGAAGTGCTCGGGGAAAGTGGTCATCGTCGTCCTCTGTGTCAATCGGTTTGCTTTCGGGTGGCCGCTGCGCGGCCGTGGTCAGTTCGTCAGTGCCGGTGCGGGCGACGGATGCCGCAGACTCCGGTGCCCGCGGTACATGCCGGGCCCCGCCTCCGTGACGGTGCCGTCGGGGAACACGATGCGAGCGGATGTCGCTGCCGGAATGTCCGCGGAGATGTGGAGCTCGTCGTCCTCGATGCGCCACTCGACGCGGATGGTTCCCTGCGGGGTCTCGTGCGAGCCTCTTGCCCAGGTCAGTGATGGCCCGGGGACCGGCTCGATCACGACGGATTCCCAGGCGATTGAGCCTGGCTCCTGGCGCAGCCCGAGCGTGTGGGTGTGCAGGAAGCGGATCACCGCGCCCTTGCTGTAGTGGTTGAGGGACTCGTGCGCGACGCCGAACTCGTCGATGCCGTCCCAGTCCTCCCAGATCGTCGTCGCGCCCCGGTCGATCATGTTCAGCCACGACGGCGCCGTGCGCTGGAACAGCAGCTCGTACGCGACATCGGCGTGGCCGGTGTCGGAGAGCACCGGAAGCAGGTCGCCGGTGGAGAGGAAGCCGGTGCGCAGGTGCGTGTCGGCGGAGCGGATGAGCTCGACGAGGCGCGTGGCCGCGGCATCCCGCAGCTCGTCCGGCACCAATCCGAACGACAGCGCCCGCACGTAGCTCGCCTGGGTGTCGGCGACGGTCGTGCCGTCGGCGTGCAGGTACGCGGCCTGCCAGGCCGAACGGACCTGCTCGGCGGTGCGTGCGTAGCGTTCCGCCTCGACGTGGTGTCCGAGAACGGATGCCACCCGCGAGAGCGTGGCCGTGGAGCGGTAGAGGTATGCGGTGCCGACTTCGCCCTTGTCCGCCATGAACCACGCCATCGGGTTCGTCTTGATCGGGTCGATCGGGGTGCCGTCGGCGGAGCGTTCCTTCGGCTCCGTCCACTCACCCCAGTGGAACGTGCCGTCCCACAGATACTCCTCGAAGGGTTCGGGCTCCGGGCTCTGCTGGCGGCGCGCGTGGTGGCGCTCGGTGCGCGCCTTCTCGAGCGCCCATTCGACCCAGCGGACCATCGCGTCCCAGTTCTCCGCGAGAACCTGCTCGTCGCCGTAGGACTCGTACAGTTCCCACGGCACGGCCACGATCGCGTCGCCCCAGCCGGCGGAGCCGGTCATCATCGCGAACTGGTCGTCGAGGTGGTGCTTGATGCGGCGGCCGTCCGGGGAGAAGTTCGCGATCCGCCCGTCCTCGAGCTGGTCGTCGCGCACCGACCGCAGCCACTTCCGGCTGAAGCCGAGCACGTCATACAGCCGCGTCGCTGTCGGAGCGAAGATCTGGTAGTCGCCGGTCCAGGCCAGCCGCTCTCGGGTCGGGCAGTCGGTGGGCACGTCCACGGCGTTGCCGCGGAAGCTCCAATCCGCGATCGCGTGCAGCCGGTTGAGGTCGTCGTCGCTGCACGCGAACGTTCCGGTGCGGCGCAGGTCGGTGTGCACGACCTGCATCGTGACGCTCGCGGGATCCAGCGGTGCGCCGTGGCGGGTGATGCGCGCGTACTGGAACCCGTGGACGGTGTGGCGCGGTTCGAAGACGTCGCCATGCGGACCGGCGGTGACCTCATCGTGCTGCACGAAGATCATCGGCGGTTCGCCCGGTCGCTCGGAGTCGAGATGGCTGGTGGTGAGGTCGCCGTCCGCACCGACATGCTCGCCGTAGTCGATCGCGGTGATCGTGCCCGCCGGGCCGAGGTCCGTCAGCCGCATCCAGCCGGAGGCGTTCTGGCCGAAGTCGACGACCCACACGCCGTCGGCGACCTGGTGGATCGATTGCGCCGGCCGAGACTCGATGACCCGCACGGGTGGCGCAGGCGACCAGTCGATCCGGGAGCATCGACCGCGTCCACGAGCACCGGAGAAGAGGTGCCCTCCCCCGCGGCGAAGTCGACCGTCTGCCCAGTCCATGAGGTCGGCGCGAACGGTCGTCGACCGCCTGCTCGTCCAGTTCTCGTCGCTGCGGATGACCTGGCGCGTCCCATCGGTGTGCTCGATGTGCAGCTCCACCCGGGCGCCGAGCGTCGTGCCCCAGCCGGCCGGCATCCGGAACGCGCCGACCTGACCGCGGTACCAGCCATCCGACAGTTCGATCTCGAGCCGGTTCACGCCGGCCTGCAGCTGGTCGGTGACATCGAACGCCTGCGCGTAGAGGGTGCGGTCGTACGAGGTCGAGCCGGGTGAGAGCTCCGCGGTACCGGCGCGCTCGCCGTTGACGGTGGCGGTGTAAACGCCCAGCGCCGTCGCGTAGAGCCGAGCGGAACGCACCTCGCCGGTCAGAGAGAATTCGGTTCGGAGCAGATGCGCGGGTCGCTTGCCGTACCCAGGGTCGGCTGACTCGACGGGTGAGATCCAGGATGCCGTCCAGTCCTCGTCGAGCAGACCCACCTCGAACGCAGCCCAGTCCGACCACTCCGAGGTCGCACCCGCCGCGACTGTGCGAACGCGCCACTGCACTCGCTGCCCGCTGCGGAGTTCTTCGCACGGCCAGGTGACGAACCGGTGGATGGTCGTGAGCGCAGAGAGGGTCGCGGCGGGCACACCGTCGATGCGCACGTCGAGTTCGTGGACTGCATCGGAGGGCGCGTCGGGCGAGACCTTGAACGACAGCCGAGGGGTGGCGCCGGTGACCGTGAACTGATCGCCGCCGCTGTCCGTGCTCAGGGCGAAGGGAGCGCGCATCACCATGACTCCTTCATCGGGTGTTGAGCGGCATCCGCTGTACTGCGGAATGTCGTCGTTCTCGGCATCCATACCGAGAACAATAAGTAACCAACATGGTTATCGTTGACCTACTGTAACCAACTTGGTTACACTTGGCAAGTGCGGACAGCGAAGTGCTGTACCGTCGGCCCAAGACCACTTGACCCAGAGGCAGGAGCGCACGTGACCGCCACTCCCGTCACCGAACCTGGGGCCACGGCAAGGTCGCGCAGGACCCGGGGCCCTTCCGCCTCGACTCCCGCCCGCCGGGCTGAGATCATCCGGGCAGCGTCAGCGAGCATCGCCGAACACGGCTACGAACGCGCCTCGCTGCGCGATATCGCAGCCCGCGCGAACGTGACTCATGCGGCGCTCTTGCGCCACTTCGCCAGCAAGGACGCACTGCTCCTCGCCGCACTCGCCTTGCGCGATGAGGACGACGAAGAACTCGCGCAGACGCATCATGGGCTCGAAAGTCCCCTCCGAACAGGTGCTCAGCACCGTCCTGCGGGAAGAGTTCGCCCACCCCGACCAGCAACGCAACTGGCTCTCGATCGCGGTCGCCGCCACCAACCCCGACCATCCCGCGCACGACTTCTTCATCAAACGCCGCGAGCGCCTACGGTCGCATCTCTCCAGCGGACGCCTCGGGACCGCCCACGACAGCGACGAGCTGACCGCCGACGAGAAGGTCACCATGGTCATGGCAATGGTCGACGGCCTGAGAATCCAGGCCCTGCTCGATCCTCGGCGGGAGACCCTGCCTCTCTTGGAGACGTTCATGCGCCTCATCGCGACACCCCAGGCATAGACGCCGTCGGGTTCGCACTCGCTCGCAGGTACTGCCCTGCCGCCGAGGATCGGTGCACGCACCTGGATCCGGATTGGACTGGGCAGGTTTACCCGACCGGGCCTCCATGAGCATTCAACTCGGTCGCGGTCACCGCAAGATGGCGAGGCTGCCGGCACCTTCGTCTATCCGAGATCTGCCGACAATCGACTCAGTTGTTCTGGGGGAATCCCAGGTTGATGCCGCCGTGGGTGGCGGGGTCGAGCCACCGGCTCGTGATCGCCTTCTCGCGGGTGAAGAAGTCGAAGCCGTGCACGCCGTACGCCTTCGCGTCGCCGAACAGCGACTTCTTCCAGCCGCCGAACGAGTGGTAGGCGACCGGGACAGGGATCGGAACGTTGATGCCGATCATGCCGATCTGCACCTCGTTCTGGAATCGCCGCGCCGCCCCGCCGTCGTTGGTGAAGATCGCGGTGCCGTTGCCGAACTCGCCGGAGTTGATGAGATCGAGGCCTTCGTCGTACGACTCGACGCGCACGATGGACAGCACCGGTCCGAAGATCTCCTCCGTGTAGGCGCGGGAGGTCGTGGGGATGTCATCGATAAGGGTGGGGCCGAAGAAGAACCCGTCCTCGAGCCCGTCGACGGTGTAGCCGCGCCCGTCTACGACGATCTTGGCGCCGTCCTGCTCCGCGATGTCCACGTAGGACGACACCTTGTCGCGGTGCACCTCGGTGATGAGCGGGCCCATGTCGGGCTCGACACCGTCGACCCCCGCCCCGTTGCCGATCCGCAGCTTCGCGATGCGCTCCGAGATCTTCGCGATCAACTCATCCGCGACCGGTTCAACGGCCAGCACGACCGAGATCGCCATGCACCGCTCCCCCGCCGCACCGTACCCGGCGTTGACGGCCTGATCGGCGACGAGATCGAGGTCGGCATCCGGCAGCACGAGCATGTGGTTCTTCGCCCCGCCGAGCGCCTGTACGCGCTTGCCGTGACGGGATGCCGTCTCGTAGATGTACTGCGCGATCGGAGTCGACCCGACGAACGAGATCGACTGCACGACCGGGCTGGTCAGCAGTCCGTCGACGGCGAGCTTGTCGCCCTGCAGCACCGTGAAGACACCGTCCGGCAGGCCGGCTTCCTTCCACAGCTGCGCGAGCCACAGAGCGGCCGACGGGTCCTTCTCGCTCGGCTTCAGGATGACGGCGTTGCCCGCGGCGATCGCGATGGGGAAGAACCACATTGGCACCATCGCGGGGAAGTTGAACGGGCTGATGATGCCCACCACCCCGAGCGGCTGCTTCAGCGAGTACACGTCGATGCCGGTGGAGGCGTTCTCGGTGTACGCCCCCTTGATCAGGTGCGGGAACCCGGTCGCAAGCTCCACGACCTCCTGGCCGCGGAGGATCTCACCCATCGCGTCCGAGACGACCTTGCCGTGTTCGGCCGTGATGATCTGAGCAAGTTCGCCCTTGCGGGCGTTCAGCAGCTCGCGGAACGCGAACAGCACCGTCTGGCGCTTCGCGATCGAGTAGCCGCTCCACACCTCGTACCCACGCTGCGCCGACGCGATCGCCTCATCGATCTCAGCCTGATCGGCGAGCGCGACCTCGCCTGTCACCTCGCCGGTCGCCGGGTTGTAGACAGGCGCGGTGCGTCCGCTCGCGGATGGGCGCTCGGCTCCGTCGATCCAGTGGGAGATCACAGCCACCCCGGTCCCCGAGTCTGCGGGGACGACCTCGACGTCAGCTGTGCTCACGGATGATCTCCTTCTCGATGGTGCCCTGATGTTGTTCAGATTCCCCGGACACGGAGACGGGACGCACCGCCGCGCGCTGCACCTGGAGCTCGATGATGGCGTGCACTGGGCAGTCCAGCAGAGCGCGTCGAACGTCGCCTTCCCGCTCCGGGGGAATGTCACCACGTGTTTCGAGTGATGCGTATCCCCACTCATCGAGCGAGAAGACGTCCGGCGCATACAGGGCGCAGGTTCCGAAGCCGTCGCATTTCGTGCGGTCGAGCTTGATCTGCATGTCAGTCTCCAAACCGTGAGATCGCGAATGGCGGGTCTGAGACCTCGGCTCCCGCGACACAGATCTCGCATCGTCCGCTCAGGTGATCCGCCACGTGCTCGGGGAACTCGCGCAGCAGCTTCGCCGCGACATTTGTCGCCCCGTCGAGGGTGCCGCAGGCCCCGCGACCGCGCAGGAATCCGGCCCAGTGCTGCAGCCGATCCATGTCAGAGGGCTGGGCATGGTGATGATGTAGTGCATCGAGTACCGCGCTCATCGCGGCCGTGCCGTTGAAGCAAGACCCGCACTGGCCTGCGTTCTCCCGCGCGAAGTACGCCATGACGCCGGCCGAAACAGCCACGGGGCAGCTGGTCTCGGTGATCACTCCTATTGCGCCGCACCCGAGGCCGCTGCCGGCAGCGGAGACCGAGTCATAGTCCAAAGGAATGTCCAGCGCATGTCGGCCCAGTACACCGGCGAAGTACCCGCCCATGAGGAACCCGGTGATCGGAGCGCTGTCCTCTCCGAGTTCTTCGAGCACCCGACGAAGCGTGATCCCGTAGGGTGCCTCGTAGATCCCGGTGGCGTTGATGCCGGTGATCGTCAGCAGGAACGTTCCTGGGGAAGTGTCGGTGCCGAGACTGCGAAACTCCGCCGCGCCGATGCGTTGGATGATCGGGAAATTGGCGAGCGTCTCGACATTGTTGATGAGTGTCGGCGCACCCCCGACGCCCTGCTCGAAGGGCCGCGGAGGCTTTTCGTTCGGGAGAGCGGGCCCACCGTTGAGCACCTGTACGACTGCGGACTCCTCACCCGCGACGTAGGCGGGGGCGACCTTCGTCACGACTACCCGGTGCTCGAAGATCCCGGTTCCTTCGAGCTCATCCAGGGCGCGGAGCACGCTGTTGTGGGATGCCTCATCCGAAAGATAGAGGTGCAGCGCGCTTGTACCGACCAGAGCGCCAGCGAGCCGAAGCCCGTCCAACACGAGGTGGGGACGGTTGCGCAGGAGCCAGCGGTCCTTCGCCGACGAGGGCTCACCTTCCTCGCCGTTTCCCACGACCACCGGAGTCCCGCTGCCGTTTCGCACGGAGTCGATCTTTCGCGCGGTGGGGAACGCGGCACCGCCGTGACCACGGAGTCCCGCTTCGCGGATGGCCTCGAGCAGCACGTCCGAGTCCTGGAGAGGTTCGTAACCTCCCTGGGCAACGTAGTCGTCGAGCGTTTCGCGACCGGGCTCAGCCCGCAGGAGACGTGGCAGAGTACCCAGCGCCCCGATTCGCAAGCGTGCAACGGGATCAGCTACGAGGCTCATTCCTCTGGCTCCTCTTCTGTGATTGGTTGACGTGGACGTCCGCTGCGGCCTGGTTCGTCAACGGGACTGCGGTCCCGGGGGGTAGTGCACTGCCGGCGGCTGGTGATCAACCCGCCGGCAGCGAGGATTTCACGCCTTCACGTCGGCGGCGAGGTGTGCGCCGGTGGTGACGGGCCGTTCGATCGTCTCGGTCGGCGACTCGGTCGGCGAGTCTGCCGACGATCTCGACGTCAGGCATTCTGCCCACCCTGTCCTGAAGCTGCTCCGACCAACTCTCGTTCCGGTGCCGTCTCGTCCAAGAAGGCAAGGATCGCCGGCGCGGCCTGCACCCAGGGGTCGAACACGCTGCCCGTCCCGGCCATGGACGCTTCCAGGGCGCGCTCCCACGCGTCCTCGGGCCACGGGGGGTCGATTAGCGTCGACCCCTTGATGAGGGCGTGGACTTCGAAGGACGTCCGCTTGGGGTGGTCTCTGTCCTTCTCGCCGCCCCGGATGATCAAGGTCGGAACCTTGACCTCCGCGAACTGCCAGTCGGGCACACCGGGGATCACTTCGTTCGGCTTCGGAACGTACGCGTCGAACCAGCGCGACATCACCCGCTCGAACTCCTCCGCACCGATCGCGTCCAGTCGTTCCCGATTGCGCGGGTTGGTCGCGATCAGGTGGCTCCACTCGGGAAGCTGCGCGACCGCGTCGATCCCGCCGGACCACACGGCCCGGAGTTCGTTGAGCACGTAGACGCCGGCGAGGCTCATGCTGCTGAACGTGCCGCCGACGATCGACCAGATGCAGAGCCGAGTGGCCAGGTCGGGATTCATGATCGTGAACAGGATCGAGTCGCGTGCTCCACCGGATCCGCCGAGCACTGCCACCGACGAGATCCCGAGCGCCCTGACCAGCTCGCCGAGGATCTCGGCGCGCATGTGGGATTCGGTCTTGCCGTAGATCTGGATGTCGGATGCACCGCAGTTCGGCCGATCCCACAGCAGCACGCGCTTGCCTCCGGCGGCGAGAGCGTTGGCGAGCTCGTGCACTCCGCCATAGTCCTTGCTGAAGCGGCCGCCGGGGGTGAGGGTGACCACCTCGCCGTCTGCGGGCCCGACGAGTTCGTACACCACACGTCCGCCGTTGATCTCGATCTCTGCCATCTGCTGGTTCCTTGTCTCTTGTGTTGGTGTCAGGCCGTGACGATGACGTCGTCGCCGTCCACACGCACCGGATACGTTCGGATGCTCCACTCGGGCTTGACCGCTGTCGTGCCGGTTGCGAGTTCGAAGCCCCATTGATGCCAGGGGCAGTAGATGAACTCGCCCTGGCGCACCTCGGTTGCCCCGCCGGCGCTGTCCTCGTCGATCACCGTCTGTCCGTGCGTGCGCCCGCGACAGAGCGGACCGCCTTCGTGAGGGCAGTAGTTGGCGATCGCGTAGAACTTGCCGTCGACGTTGTACACGCCGACGCCATGGCGGCCGATGGGCACGATCTTCGAATCCCCCGACGCGATCTCGCCCACCTGAGCAACCACGTGATCGCGACCGCGCGCCAACCGGGGCTGCGAAGACGGGCCGGTCTTCCTGATCTCTCCGAGGCTCATCGCACGATCCTCTGCCCCGGAAGCGCAGGCACCTCGGAGGGCAAGTGGAACAGGTTGATGCCGTTGCCGAACATGATCTTGTCCCGCATCCGTTCCGGCATGTGCTTGGCCACCCACTGCGGGTCGTCGAAAGTCCAATGCGGGTAGTCGGACGAGAACAGCAGAATCCTGTCCGCTTCCATCCACTCGAGCGCATTGGTCAGTTCGAGCTTGTCCTCGGGATAGTCCAACGGCTGCGTCGTGAACCAGATGTTGTCCTTGACGTACTCGGACGGCTTGCGCAGCAGGCCCAGTTCGTTCTTGCGGAGCTCGTAGATCCTGTCCATGCGCCACATCAGCGGAAGTATCCAGCTGAAGGCGTGCTCGATCAGAATGATCTGCAGATTCGGGAAGCGGTCGAAGACGCCGTCGAAGATCAGGCTCATCACCTGGTTCGCAGCGAGCATCGAATAGGTGACCATGAGGTCGTGGTTGTAGGTCATGAACCCGACCGGTGACATCGGCAGTTCATTGTGATTGCCTCGGCTCAGGTGGCACGCGACCGGGATGTCGTGCCGGCTCGCAGCTTCCCAGATCGGGTCGTACTGAGGATCTCCCCAGGAAGGCCGCCCCTCCGCATCGATCAGGACCTGGCTGTAGTACTCGTGTCCCGCCCACGTCTCGATCTCGCGCGCGCCCGCTTCAGGGGCGGACAGGGCCGCCACGATGGAACCGCGGAAGCGCTTGTGCCAGTTGTTGCGACTATCGAGCCAGTGGCTCTCCTGCCAGCGGTTGATAGCGAAGGCGACCGCGTGTGCCTCTTCCGGTGTCTGCGCCGCTGGTCCGGCGAGCGGGCCGAGAATGGCGATGTCGGACCCCGCTTCCATGATCAGCTGGCGGAACGTCAGGTCCGGGTCCGAGCCCGCGAAGTTCCCGTCGTCGGGGAAACTGTCGGTGCGCATCGCCATCGCATTGGCGTAGTCCGGAGCGTCGTAGTAGACCGGACTGCCCGAACCCACGGCCCGAGCGGCGAATGTCTTTCGGAAGGGCTCGGGAAAGTACTCGTCAAGTTCTCCCACTCGGGATGTGGGATGGACGTCGCAGTCCACCACGCGCACCGGGGTCATCACCTCAGAGGCGACGTGATCCGTCTCGATCTGCATAGTCATTGGTCGTTCCTCTCGATCGGATGGGGTCAGACCAGCGCAGGCGTGGACAGGCGGAAGAGCCGCGCGGCATTGGCGCCGAGAACCTTCGCTCGCTGTTCGTCGGACCAGCCGGCGGGTAGATCTGCGGGAGTGCTGAGTTGCCACTCGGGGTAGCTCGAACCGAACAGCAGCATGTCTTCCTTCCCGGTCATGCGGAGCCACTCAGAGGCGAAGTCCGCATCGGTGGGAGGCCCATCGAGCGCGCCGTTCACGAAGTAGACATGCCCGGCGAGGTAGTCACTCGGAATTTGCGGCGCCCACGGCGTCTGCTCCAGGTGCGGACGCCCGAAGGTGTCCATGCGCCAGATGAACGGGGTCAGGATGTCTGCTGCGCCGTCGCCGAAGATCACCTTGAGATCTGAGAACTCGGCGAACACGCCTTCGGCGATCATGTTCATCAGGTGCCAGATATAGGTCATCCCCTGGTACGCCGCATGATGCGAATATGTCCGCGTGGTACCGGAGGGTGTCGGAGGGTGGGTGACGCCGACGCCCTTCTCCAGATGGATCGCCACCGGCAAGCCGGCTTCGACCGCCGCACGCCACAACGGTCGGAACTGCGGACGCCCGTACGGCACCTGCGTCTGAGTCGGCAGCCCGATCTGCACCATCTGCGGGTGGTTGCTCCACCTGCCGATCTCGGCAACAGCACCGTCGATGTCGGTCGGATGCACCCGGATCGTCCCTCGGAATCGGTCGGCGTACGTGCCCTGCTCCAGCCAACGCTCCGCGAGCATCTGGTTGGTGCCCGAAAGGATCGCGGTGCCAAGGTGCCAGTCCGGGAGGATGGCCGCTCCCGTCATGGGGTGAACTACGGCGAAGTCGAGGCCACCCTCTCCGAAGATGTGCGCGCCCACTGTCTCCGGATCCGACCCCGGGTGCGAGCCGTCAGAATTCTCCGTACCCGCTGCGTACTTCGGCCCCTCTGGCGAGAACCAGGACACGTCGGGGTCCGGGAACCCGCGACTTGCGAACGGTGCACGCAGGTACGTGCGCAAGTCTGCATCGGACTTGAAGAATGCGTGCACGCTGGAGTCGATCTTCAACGATTCCGTCCCTGGCATCCCTTACTCCTTTGTAGGTCGGATGTCGCTTCAGTGCGCGCTCAACCCGAACAATTGCTCCGACAGTACATCCCGCACAGGAAGTCTGACAAGACACATTCCCGACTTTTTGCTCCAACACATCCGACTCTTTGCTCCAAAAGCATGAGAAGCAGAAGGGTTCGACCTACCCTGATGTCATGAGTTCTGACGACGGGAACGGCGCACAACCTGCGGTTTCGGGCTCGCGCACCCAGCAGATCCGCACGACAGCCGCCAGGCTCTTCAGAGAGCGTGGGTACTCTGCAACCACGATGGCGCACATCGCGACGGCCGCTGGCGTGGTGCAGGGCAGCCTTTATCACCACTTCGAGTCGAAAGAAGTCATCGCCATCGAGCTGTTGAAAGAGCTCGAAACAGCCCTCGACGCGGTCGGAGCGAGACTCTCCAGCGGGCGACACCAGGGATCCCCCGAGGAACGGTTGATCGCACTCACCTCTGAGATGATGACCGTCAGCTACGAACACGCTGCGGCCGTCAGGCTGCTCATCCATGAGCCCCCGAGCGTTGCCACCGAGCATCTTCGGAATGCGGCCACCCTGCGGATGCCGTCCCTGGATAAACAGTGGACGGACACGATGAACGACCTCGCCGCAACGGTAGGGGCGACCTCGTTCGACACACGCCTCACACGCATGGCTCTGGGAATACTGTCGCTCAACGCCTCCGCGAACTTTCCCCAGTCAGATCCCCGCCAGCTCGCGGAACAGCTCTGCGAGTTGGTCCTGCGGGGAGTCACCCGAATCACCTCCGATGACCACGAACTCGATTCGTCATCTGCGCTGAGGATCGCGAAAGAGACCGTCGCAGCATGGGGACCCGCACCGGGATATCCCGATGAGCTCCGCGCGCCGGCCGACAAGATCCTTGCCGCGGGCCGCATCGAATTCGCCCGAAAAGGCGTCGACGCCACCACCGTACGCGACCTCGCGACGACCGCCGGAGTCACGATGGGCACTCTGTATCGTCACGCAGACTCCAAGTACACACTCGTGCGACAGATCATCGACGACTACGCCGGCCATTTCGACCGCGCCATGACGGGCGTGCTCGACAGCGGCGCATCCGCTCCCGAAATCTTGGATGCCCTGGCCTGGGTATTCGTGAACGCGTCACGCCGCTTCAGAAATGAATCGGACATGTTGGGTGTCGGCTGGTTCCACAGGGACGACGAATCAAGTCCCTACTTCGAGTACTACAGCGCGACGCAACATCGACTCGGACGACTAGAAAGTTTGCTTGCACGCGGCGCCACCGCCGCTGAGGGCACCCTGCGACCGATCGCTCTTACCCCGAACACGGCACCAATCATCCGGTTCTTCATGTGGTTGCCCTATCAAGACTTCGGCCGCCCAAGCGTCACGCGCACCCACGCGTACCTGAGGCACATCATGTTGAACGGATTCCTGATCCCCCGCTAACAGCGGGGTGCGCCAGCTCCGATCAGCCGGCGAGGACGATCCGCACGTCGCAGTTCAAAGCGGCCTCGAGCGCCGTGTGCAGTCTGCTCTCCGGCACACGCCGAACATCGGACCGCGCAATCGTGACCGTGACGACCTCATCGTTCCCGTCCAGCACCTCTCGTTCGACATGTCCGCCGATTCCGAAGCGCTGAAGCACACCTCGGGCGTCGCCGTCGGTGCCCCGACTGACATAGGTGATGACGCCCAGCTCAGGATCGGTGCCGAACGCGCGAGCGCAGGCCTCCAAGGGGGTCCTCGTATCCAGACCTCCGTCGTCGTCGACGATGATCTCGACTTCGCGTCGCCGGTCAGGCAGACGCTCGGGGGCCGATGCCAGCACCGTGAATCCCTCCATCTCGAGCGCTCGGACGGCCTCGACGAAGCGCTCACCGCTGAGCGTCGCCTTCGGCATCGACGACGAATCTGATAACTGCAGTAGCCACGTCGTCAATCTATCTGCTCCGGTTCACAGTGAGCAAATATTTGGGCTTGTGTGAAGATCGGAACCAAGTTAGGTTCAGAGCAAATATTTGGTATTGCTACCCCCTCCAGTGTCGGAGGAGAGAGAGTGAGCGACAATGACGATCGTTGATTCCGAAGTAAATGCTGCAGCTGATGCGGCGGCGCAGACGGCCCTCATCGAGGGTTCCATCGCGATTGGCCCCAATGGCGACGATGTGATCTCGAAGGTTCCGTTCGCGATGACGAGTCCGCTGCATGTGCCGGCGGAGCGGTACTACTCGCGGGAGTTCTTCGAACTCGAGAAGGAGAAGCTCTGGCCGCATGTGTGGCAGATGGCCGCGCGTGAGGAGGAGATCCCGGAGCCGGGCGATTTCGTCGAGTACGAGATCGTGGGGCAGTCGCTGCTGATCGTCCGCCAGGCGGACGGGTCGGTCAAGGCGCTGCACAACGCGTGCCGGCACCGCGCGACGGAGCTGGGCAAGGGCTGCGGCCGTTTCCCGGGCAACCAGATCGTCTGCCCGTTCCACGGGTGGCGCTGGAAGATCGATGGTTCGATCTCGCACGTGTTCGGCCGCGAGGGCTTCGACCCGACGACGGTCTCGGCGAGCGAAATCGCGCTGCGTGAGGCGAAGTGCGAGACGTGGGGCGGCCACATCTGGATCAACCTGGATCACAACGCACCGCCACTGCGGGAGGCGCTGTTCCCGGCTGCCGAGCTGCTCGATCGCGCCGGGGTCGGCAACATGAAGGTGAAGTGGTGGAAAGAAGCCATCATCAACTGCAACTGGAAGCTGGCGCAGGAGGCGTTCTTCGAGGCTTGGCACGTCAAGCAGACCCACCCTCAGCTGTACACGTACGACGACACGCCGGACAACGAGACGGACCTGACGATCGTCGACTACACGCCGTTCGTGAACGGTCACGGTCGGTTCCAGTCCGGCGATGCGGCCTCGAGTTACGGCGGCAGGCAAGACTTCCTGTCAGATCAACGTGTGCTTCAGCAGGGTCAAGACGCGATGACCCTGCCCAGGGACATCCACGTCTTCGAGGGTGTCGCTGCGGGGATGGACACCTCATCGCCCGAATACGCCCAGAAGGCGGTCATGGCGCTGTTCGAATACTGGGATGGTGCGGGGATCCCGCACCCGCCGATGAGCGCGGAGTTCATGAAACTGTGGGGCGGCGACGTCCACCTGTTCCCGAACTACCTGATGCTGCCGCTGTATCTGAACTCGCTCTGCTACCGAGTTCGTCCTCACAACGACGACCCGGACTGGTGCCGGTTCGAAGTTTGGTCGCTGATGACGTACCCCGAGGGGCAGGAGCCGGGTCGTGCTGAGCTGTCGGGCCGTTTCGACAAGGACGACGCCGACCACTGGGGCCTGATCCCAAGGCAGGACTTCGCAAACCTGGAGCGCATGCAGCGCGGCATCAAGAACCAGAGCCTTCCGCACACGACGCTGGCGGAACTATGGGAAGTCACGATCGCCAACATGCACCAGGAACTCGACCGCCGGCTCGCCGCCGACTACTGATCCCCGTCATGTTCACGGAAAACACGATCCGGGACGTCGCGGTCGAAGGGCGCGCACCCTTCGTCGCGGCGCTGGTGAAGAAGCTCACCGATATCGAAAAGAACCGTATCCACTCCACCGACGACCTCGTGCTGCGCAAGGCAGTGTTCGGTCTGCTCGAGATTGTCGGAGAGTTGGAGCGGCGCATCATCGAGCTCGAGTCGCCTGAAGCTCGCGCAGAATGGCAGGCTCGCCTGGCCGACGACCTCGTTCAGCTGACGCCTGACGAGGTTCGACTGGGCGAACGCGACGCGGAGGACGATCACGCCCACCACGCGCTGACGGCGGTCCGTCACGAGGGCAGGTAGGCCATGGCCCGTGTAACCGTGCGGCCGGCTGAAATCGAGTTGGAGGTCCGCAACGGTGAGTCCGTCGCGGAGGCCGCGTGGCGCCAGGGGTACATCTGGCCCACGCAGTGCTATGGCCAGGCTGACTGCGTCACCTGCTTCACCAAGATCGTCGATGGTGAACTGTGCGCGCTGCCCAGCAGAAGAGCTCGAGCTCGACGCAATCCGGTTCAAGATGAGCGCCCGCATGCGCACCGACAAGCTTGTGCGGCTGGGCTGCCAGCTGAAGGTGACAGGAGAGGACCTGGTGCTCCAGAAGGTCGGATTCCGAAAAGCGGAATCCGAAGACAACAACATGGTCGACGAGGAACTGGTGCCAGCGGGCACACAGCTCGCGACCGAACCCGAAAGGTCATCGAGATGACGATAGTTGAAAGTCCGCCGGTGAATACTCCGTTGACCAAGGAGCAGCTCACCTGGCTTTGGGAGACGATCAGCCGCGCCGAAGCGCTGGAAACACGCATTATCAAAGGCATCATGCGCGGTGAGTTCGCGACAGTGATCTGGCCGTCGCGCGGCCAAGAAGCCGTCGCCGCGGCAATGGGGCTCGCGTTACGCCAGGACGACCGACTCGTCACGACCTATCGCGGTCTGCACGACCATGTCGCCAAGGGTGTGCCGCTGACCGAGATCATCGGTGAAGTGCTCGGCACTTCGGTCGGTGCCTCCCGCGGCAAGGGCGGGACGATGCACATCTCGGATCCCTCGCACGGCGTGATGATGACCACGGGCATCGTCGGATCCGGCGTACCCGTCGCGGTGGGCCTTGCGCTGGCAGCGCAGAAGCAGGGATCCGACCGGGTGACCGTCGTCACCTTCGGGGATGGAGCCACGAACACTGGCTCTTTCCACGAAGGCGTCAATCTCGCCGCCACCTGGAACCTGCCCGATCGTGTTCCTCTGCCAGAACAACCTCTACGCAGAGATGACCCCGGTCGAGGACACAATGGCCATCAGCGCAGTAGCCGATCGCGCCAAGGGCCTCGGACTTCGCGGCGTAACGGTGGATGGCAACGATCCGGAGGCGACCTACCGCGCCCTGAGCGAAGCAGTCGAGCGCGCCCGTATCGGCGGTGGGCCCACGCTGGTCGAAGCAGTCACCTTCCGCTTCGAGGGGCACTACGCCGGCGACTCCAGCAAGTACATCCCCACCGAGCAGATCGAAGCGCAGCGACTGCTCGACCCCCTGGTCACCTTCCCTCGGCGCCTGCTCGAGCTGGGGTTCAGCCAGGACGAGATCGATGCTATCCGTGTCACGGCCGCGGCCGAGGTCGAGGTGGCGGTCAGTGAAACGGTCGCCGCCCCGGCGCCGGACTCGATCGAGATCAAAAACAACGTTTACGCCGATGGATTGGTGATCACCCATGTCTGAAACAACCATGAGCTTGCGCGACGCGCTCAACTCCGCTCTCGATGAGGCGCTTCGCACCGACGACAGGGTCTTCCTGCTCGGCGAAGATCTCGCCGACCCGGCCGGCGGCGTCAACGGCGTCACCCTGGGGCTTTCCACGACCCACGGTCTCGACCGCGTGATGAACACGCCGATCTCCGAGGCGGCGATCGTCGGTGCCGCGATCGGTGCGAGCATCGAGGGCTACCTTCCGGTGGCAGAGATCATGATCATGGACTTCATCGGCATCGCGATGGACCAGATCGTGAACCATGCGGCCAAGCTCCGGTACATGTCGGGTGGCCGCACGACCTCGCCGATCACCGTGCGCACTGCGATCTTCGCCGGCACCGGTTCGGGTGGGACGCACTCGCAGTCGCTCGAGGCGTGGTTCATGCATGTCCCCGGCCTCAAGGTGGTCTACCCCAGCACCCCGGCGGATGCGAAGGGGCTGCTGCTCTCGTCGATCTTCGATCCGGACCCTGTCCTGTTCATCGAGGCCGCGATGCTGTACGGCGTCAAGGGCCAGGTCACCGAGGGTGACGGCATCCGGATCCCGCTGGGCAAGGCCGACATCAAGCGCCCCGGTTCCGACGTCACGATCATCACCTACGGTCTGGCCGTGGGCCAGTCGCTGCAGGCGGCCGAGCTCCTGGCGGAGGAAGGGATCGACGCCGAAGTGCTCGACCTTCGCACTCTCGTTCCCCTGGACATGGAGACAGTTCTGGAGTCGGTCGGCAAGACCCGTCGTGCCGTCATCGTCCACAACGCGACAACCTTCGCCGGTCCAGGCGCCGAGATCGCCGCCCAGATCAACGAGAAGATGTTCGGCGAGCTCCTGGAGCCCGTCCAGCGTGTCGGTGCCCAGTTCACACCCATCCCCGCTCGCGCTTCGGAGTTCGTCGTCACCCTCCGCGTCGACGACATCGTCTCGTCGGTCCGATCAACCCTGAAAGCAGTAAATGTCTGATCACGTCTCCGTCAGTATTCCCAAGGTCTCAATGGCCGTCGAGGAAGTGACCTTCATCGAGTGGCTCGTCGCGGATGGTCAGGAAGTCGCCGAGGGCGACCAAATCTACTCGGTGGAGACCGAGAAGGTGGAGCTCGAGGTAGAAGCCGCGGCGGCGGGCATCCTGCGCCACGGTGATGCCGTTTCTGATGAGACCTACGCCGTCGGCACCCAGATCGGTCTCATCGAGAAGGCTGCGTGATGACCAACTAGCGACCGACTGAGGTGACTCCATCTATGTCATCTCAACCTCTGTACGCGCTGTGAGTGGAAAGGATCGACCATGCACGTCGATGACGTCAAGAAGTTCTTGGCCAGGCTTCTCAAGGAGGCACCTGGGCACGCCTCCGATATCGCAGCCGCGATTCGAATGCCCAATCGACTTGTTGAGCGGTCGCTCGAGGAACTCTCGAAGGACGGGTTGGCCGAACGGGTGACGGACACCAGCGGGACCTGGTATCGATGGGCGGCCGACCCGATGTAGCACTCGCGAGATCGATCTCAGTTCTCGAGTCGACGAGTGAGGAGTATCGATCTCCACGATTACGGCCGCGTGCCGGCTCAAGCCCTTCACATGTCGTCTGGGGCCTGTCACGCCGGTAGGACCCGGTTTCGCATTGACCGTCAGACGCACAGGCACCGTCGCGATGCGCTGGCCACATCCATTTCCCACGACCTCCGAACCTCTGCACCCGAACGTCCACTGGGAATCCCCAGTGGAGATTAAGGAGACAAAACATGACTAAAGCCCTCTACACGGCGTCCGCGACATCGACGGGCAACGGACGCAACGGGAGCGTTCGTTCCGACAATGGGCGGCTCGACTTCTCACTGGCAATGCCGATCGAGATGGGCGGCAGCGGCAATGGCACCAACCCGGAGGAGCTGTTCGCCGCGGGATACTCCGCGTGCTTCCACAGCGCACTTTTGATGGTCGCCCGTGAGGACGGCGTCTCCCTGGTCGACTCTGCGGTGACCAGCGAAGTGGGACTCGAACCACGGGAGAACGTCGGATTCGGTCTGGCGGTGACGTTGCGGGTCTCGCTGCCGGGCCTAGAGAAAGACATCGCTGATCAACTCATCGCACGGGCCCATCAGGTCTGCCCGTACTCCAACGCCACACGCGGAAACATCGACGTGAACCTGGAGGCGGAGGCGACCGTCCCCACGAAACACGAGCCCGTCGGATCGTTGATCTAGAGCTCTCACCCGCGCCGAGCGCTCCACCCTTTGGTTCGACCGACGGTGTGCTGGCTTAGGTCCGCTCGGGTGTCGCGAACATTGGGTTCGGGTCGGCCAACCGCCTGTCCACGTCAAGAGGAGCAACTTGGCCGTGTCCGATTTTGATGTCGTCGTGCAGGGCGGGGCCTCGGCAAGTCGATCCTGTCCATCGCCGGCAAGCGCCCCACGACTACGCCTGAAATTGGAGTCCCACCCATGCCAATCACGACCACCCTTCAGCCCTCGCCGTTGCGCGGAGTCACCGAGAAGCTGACGAGGCTTCGTAAGACCATCGCTCGGCGTATGTCGGAGTCGCTTCAGACCACGGCGCAGCTCACGACCGTCGTCGAGATCGATGTCACCGCAATCGCCGCGTTGCGGGATGCGCACAAGACCGATTTCCTCGAGCGCGAAGGGGCGAAGCTATCATTCCTACCGTTCTTCGCGATGGCCGCGGTCGAAGGCCTGCAGGTGTTCCCGCGCTTGAACTCGACGCTCGATCTGGATGCCGGAACCGTAAGCTATCCGGACAGCGAGCACCTCGGCATCGCCGTCGACACGGATCAGGGCCTGTTCGTCCCGGTCCTGAAGAACGCGAGCCAGTTGAGCATCGCCGAACTCGCGCGCGGCATCGACGATCTCGCGACGCGCGTACGTGAGGGCAGGGTCGCGCCCGAGGAGCTCTCTGGCGGCACCTTCACACTGACCAATACCGGCAGCCGCGGTGCGCTCTTCGACACACCGATCCTCAACCGCCCCCAGTCAGCGATCCTCGGCACCGGCATCGTCGCTCGACGACCTGCAGCCGTGAGAGACGCATCGGGGGCTGAGACGATCTTGGTGCGCTCACTTGTCTACTTCGCCATCACCTATGATCACCGCATCGTGGATGGTGCGGACGCCGCACGGTACCTCAGCTGGGTCAAGGACCGCCTCGAGCAGGCCGACTTCGCCAACCAGTTCCGCTGACCCGCACGACGTAGGCCGACCGTCGGGCGGAGTCGGCATCACCGAAGGAGATCAGTGTCCGTCTTCCAGCTCGCGCCGATCCGCGGCGACTCGGCTGCGCATCCACTGCCTGATTGGGTCTGGAGGCGAGGTTGATTCAACACAAATCTGACAATTTTTCCGCGACAGGGTTGGTGACGATGGCTCACCAGCTTCACCACGCCGAAGACCCCACCACTCCATGGACGTCACCGACAGAATGGCTCGGTACCTCTGTCACGGGGGCTAGCCCGAATCTTCGTCCGGATTGTCCATCCGCGCCGCAAGGATCGAAACGCGGGCGCCCGAACGCCGCCATACTCGTGGTGTGAATACACAGCCCACCGAAGACGCGCAGCGCGTTGGCATCCGTTCACGGAGGGACGAGATCCGCTCGGTCGCTGCAGGACTTTTCGGGAAGCACGGCTACTCCGGCACCACGATGGCGCACATCGGGGAGGCTGCCGGTGTCCTTCCCGGCAGCCTTTATCACCACTTCGAGTCGAAAGAAGTCATCGCCATCGAGCTGTTGAAAGAGCTCGAAACAGCCCTCGACGCGGTCGGAGCGAGACTCTCCAGCGGGCGACACCAGGGATCCCCCGAGGAACGGGTGATCGCACTCACCTCTGAGATGATGACCGTCAGCTACGAACACGCTGCGGCCGTCAGGCTGCTCATCCATGAGCCCCCGAGCGTTGCCACCGAGCATCTTCGGAATGCGGCCACCCTGCGGATGCCGTCCCTGGATAAACAGTGGACGGACACGATGAACGACCTCGCCGCAACGGTAGGGGCGACCTCGTTCGACACACGCCTCACGCGCATGGCTCTGGGAATACTGTCGCTCAACGCCTCCGCGAACTTTCCCCAGTCAGATCCCCGCCAGCTCGCGGAACAGCTCTGCGAGTTGGTCCTGCGGGGAGTCACCCGAATCACCTCCGATGACCACGAACTCGATTCGTCATCTGCGCTGAGGATCGCGAAAGAGACCGTCGCAGCATGGGGACCCGCACCGGGATATCCCAACCGGCTCCGCGCGCCGGCCGACAAGATCCTTGCCGCGGGCCGCATCGAATTCGCCCGAAAAGGCGTCGACGCCACCACCGTGCGCGACCTCGCGACGACCGCCGGAGTCACGATGGGCACTCTATATAACTACACCGACTCCAAGTACACACTCGTGCGACAGATCATCGACGACTACGCCGGCCATTTCGACCGCGCCATGACGGGCGTGCTCGACAGCGGCGCATCCGCTCCCGAAATCTTGGATGCCCTGGCCTGGATAGCCGTCAACGCGTCACGCCGGTTCAGAAACGAATCCGATATGGTCAAGGTTGGCTGGTTCGACAGGGACGACGAATCAAGTCCCTACTTCGAGTACTTCAGCGCGACGCAACATCGACTCGGACGACTAGAAAGTGTACTTGCACGCGGCGTCGCCGAAGGGTCACTGCAATCCATCGTGCTCGCCCCGGCTACGGCAGCCACGATCCGGCTACTCGTATGGGTGCCCTATCAAGACTTCGGCCGCCCAAGCGTCACGCGCACCCACGCGTACCTGAGGCACATCATGTTGAACGGATTCCTGATCCCCCGCTAATAGCGGAGTGCGCGGGGCTGGGACTTCCCTAGGTTCGATCCAGCGTGGGTTGCGGCGTCCGTCGAGGAAGTGACGACTGTTACCGCGGGTCGCGCGAATGACATCTAAAGCGCTGGTTTGGTCCGGGCAGAAGTTCGCGCACGACCGCGGGGGTGCATCAACTCTGATCAAGGCTCGTCTCACGGAAAAAAAGCCTGTGGTCGGGCTGTCTCGAACTCCGGCGTCCGTTCATCAGGTTCGGCATCGATTGCGTCGCGAAGTATCGGGCAGAGGTGTGCCGAAACTTGCCGAAGCTACGCAACCATCGACTGGACTCTGGTCAGCTGATCGAACGATCGTCCTGACAAAACGGCCGGCTTAGGGCGCGCAGGAAGGGTCAGGCGTTCTCGGAGCGAATCCACGGATGGCGAGGGGAACGCGATGGCGTTCCCGGCGCTGAAGACGGTGCACAAGCTACATCCGACCGACGGTTTCGATGTCTTCCGCGAACTCTGCAACGACGCCGGGAGACACCGTCGCGCGCGTCGACGCGATGGCCGCGACGTAATCGGCGGTCGTCGGCCCCAGCAGTGGTTCTGCGTTGGCGTACACGGCCTGCTCGAGCGCCGACTGTGACGCCTTCCGTGCGGCGTACTCGATGTCGGCGGGCGAAAACCCCTCGCTCATCGCAACGAGGGTTGCCAACTCCACACCTACTGCCGCCTCGGGCAGATAGCGGTGCCAGATCGCTTCCCGCGCCTTTTCATCGGGCAGACCGATCGGGATCACGTAGTCGAATCTGCCGTGGCGGAGGAATGCGGCATCCAAAGCACGGATGAAGTTCGTGGCGCAGATCAGCAGTCGACCCGGCTGCTCGCGAAAGGCCGGGATGATTTTCAGTAGTTCGTTCGTCACGCCCTGGGTCGGCGAGGGCGGTTCACCCTGCCGATGCGAAGCAATCTCTTCGACCTCATCGATGAAAACCACCGCATGCTCAAGCTCCGAAATCCTCGTGAACGTCTCCCGAAGCGCACCGGCGAGGCCACCCGCGTGCGCTGCCAATCGTGACGGGAACACCTCGACGAAAGACCATTCAAGCCGTGACGCGATCGCCTTGGCGAACGTCGTCTTTCCTGTGCCCGGGGGCCCGAACAGCACGATCGCCCGAGGCGGAACCACGCCGAAACGGTCGGCGAGGTGGGACTGGGCCAGTGGCATGACCACGCGTCGCTCGAGAAGGTCCTTCTCGGCGGTCATTCCTCCGACGCCCTCCCACAGGCCTCGAGGTAGTACTCGTCCGCCGAGCTCGGCGAGCACTTTCAGCTCTTCACGTTGGACGGGGATATGTCGCTCGAAATAGTGCAGATCCTGCTTCAGGGCGAACCCCTGATGCAGGAAGGCGCCGACCCTTGTCTCTGCCGCCGGCATGAGAGCGGACAGTTTGGAGATCCCGACAGCAGCCATGCGAGCCTCGAGTGCGGCCAGCAGCGACGACCCGATCCCGGTTCCACGCACAGGGGATTCGGTCGCGAGGAAGACCACCCAACCCTGGGCATGCGCGGCTCGTCCGATTGCAGCCCCGACGATCTCCTCACCGATGACGGCGACGACGGCGTGATCCTTCGCGCACGACGCGAGCACATCGGACAACGCGTAAACAGGCTCTGCGTTCGCGGCGACGACCTCTTCCCACAATCGCAGGATGCCGTCGACGTCATCGGAGTGATAATCCCGGATGCGCCAACCTGTCATGGAATCTCCTTCGAACCCGTCTTCAGCGTTTTTCAGACGACGGTGGGAGCGGGGACGGCAAGCTCGCCCGTCATGTACTGCGCGCGCCCGAAGCCGAAAGACCAGTCCTGCGGGCCGTTCTCCACGTACCCGATGAACACGTCTTCGGGTGCGACACCCACCGCGCCGAGACGTGCTGCGATCTCCGCGTAGAGCGTCTGCTTCATCTCGTCGCTACGACCGCGTTGAGTGAAAATCTGAATGATCACCGGGTCGATGCGTTCGAAGCCGAGGCCGGCATCTTCGGCGACGATGGTTGTGGCGGGGCGCGCAGTGATGACCTGGAACCGGTCGCGCACCGGAATGCCGTAAATGGCAACAATCGCGTCGTGGATCGCTGCGGCGAGCTCGGCGCCGTTGGCGCGGCTATCACTGTGTTCGATACGGACGAGTGGCATGGAACCCTCCGGGTTGAGAAGCGAGAAAGGTACTCGTTCCGAGCACATTGTAAGGACATTCTATCATATTGGTGGCGGCGATTTGCGTTGCCGGGCTGCGAAAGAGAGAACTGTTGTTATTAATGACGTAATGTTCTAACATAGTTCTGATCCAACATCGCAGTTCTATCATTTGATCCACGCAAAGGAGCGTCCCCATGTCGCATACCCGGACTCCATCCGCCCCCAGAATCGGCGGTACCGCCGGCAAAGGCTTCCTCATCCGCCTAACCATCATCTCCACCCTCGGTGGCCTGCTGTTCGGATATGACACCGGTGTGATCTCTGGGGCTTTGCTCTATATGCGCGATGATCTCGCGATGACCACGGGACAAGAAGCCTGGGTGGTCAGCTCGCTGCTCTTCCCCGGAGCCGCTTTCGGCGCGCTGCTCGGCGGCCGAATCTCAGACGCTCTGGGCCGCAAGAAGAGCCTCATCATGTGCGCGGTCATTTTCCTCGTCGGCGCCGTTGGCTGTGCGATCGCGCCGAACGTGGCGATCATGGTGGTGGCTCGAATCGTGCTCGGCTTCGGTGTCGGCGCCGCCGCGGTTTCGTGCCCGCTCTATCTTGCAGATGGCGCCCGCCGAGCGGCGCGGACGCATGGTTACGATCAACGAGCTGATGATCGTGACCGGCCAGATGCTCGCCTTCGCGATGAACGCCCTCCTGGCGGTCTTGATCGAAGACACGCACGTGTGGCGCATCATGCTGGGTGTCGCGGCGATCCCCGCGGTCGTCCTGCTGATCGGAATGTTCCTGCTGCCCGAGTCCCCGCGGTGGTTCGGTGCCCGTGGACAGACCGCCGAAGCGCGAGAGGTGCTCCTCCTCAGCCGGACCCCTGATGACACCGATGTCGAGCTTGCCGAGATCATCGAAACCGCCAAGGCAGAGGGCAACAGCCGGGCACATGCCTGGCAGGCCCTGAAGAACAACCGATGGATGCGGCGACTGCTCTACATCGGATTCGGTCTCGCGGCTGTCCAGCAGGCCACCGGCATCAACACGGTCAACTACTACGCCCCCAGCATTTTGACCCGCAGTGGACTCGGCGACCAGGCCGCCCTCATCGCCACGATCGG
>CAVOIQ010000008.1:0-509134 GCA_963696085.1 uncultured Actinomycetota bacterium | reverse complement strand
GCATCGTGAGGTCGATGCGACGCGTTGCCCTATCGTCTGTGGTCACCGTTCCCAGATTACGCGGCGCTTACCGTCGCGAAGACAATGGGCCAAGATAGCGACATGACAGCGCGATACATCAAGCCGACCGGGATGGACGCCCTCTTCAACGGCACGGTGGGCTGGCTCACCAAGATCGGGCTGCCACTGGCAGGGAGCCGCGTGCTTTCCGTGCGCGGTCGCACGAGTGGCGAGTGGCGCTCGACGCCGGTCAATCCGCTGCGGGTCGGAGGCGAGCAATACCTCGTCTCGCCCCGCGGACACTCGCAGTGGGTGCGCAACATCCGTGTGTCGGGCGAAGGCCGTCTGGCCCGCGGGCGACGCACCGAGGAGTTTCGCGCCGAGGAAGTCCCCGACGACCAGAAGCCGCCGATCTTGCGCGCGTACCTCAAGGCATGGGCGTGGGAGGTGGGCCGCTTCTTCGAGAACGTGGACGCCTCGTCGCCGGACGAGCGGCTGCGCGAGATCGCACCTGACTTTCCGGTGTTCCGGATCGTCGCGAAGGGCTCGTGACGATGCCCGACGAGAGCATGCAAGGATGACACCGTGGCGGCAACGGTAATCGCGGTGTACAGCACCAAGGGCGGCGTCGGAAAGACGACCACCGCCGTCAATCTCGCATGGCAGGCGGCATCCGAAGGACGCGATGTCTTGCTGTGGGACCTCGACCCGCAGGCGGCCGCAACGTGGCTCCTGCAGGTGAAGCCGCATCTGCGCGGTGGTGTCGAGTCGCTGGTGCGAGGGAAGAAGCCTGTGCACAAGGCCGTGCGCGAGTCCAACCTCGATCGCATCGACGTGCTCCCCGCGGACAAGAGCTATCGCGACCTTGACATCACTCTCGACGCGGCGAAGAAATCGTCGTCTCGTGTGACGGATGCCCTCAAACCCCTGCGCAAGGAGTACGACGTCATCATCCTCGACACTCCGCCCGGTGCCTCGTTGGTTGCCGAGAATGCGCTTCGCGCGGCAGACGTGGTCGTGCTTCCGCTGATCCCGTCGCCGCTGGGCCTGCGCTCGCTCGAACAGGTCAAAGGCATGATTTCGGATGCCGGTGGCCACGTCAAGCTCGTCGCCTTCCTCTCGCAAGTGGATCGCCGCAAGCGTGCCCACCGTGAGGCTCTCGAGCAGCTTCCCTCTGCACACAAGGAAATCGGCAAGGAGTTCGTCGGAGCGAGCGTCGTTGTCGAGCGAATGGGCGAGCACCGCGCTCCGGTGGGTGCGTTCGCACCTACGTCAGAGTCGGCTCGCGCGTTCTCGAGCCTGTGGAAGCGCGTCCGCCGCGCCGCATAGCCAGACCGGTCAGGCAAGCATTCCGGTCTGGCACGCGGCCTGATCAGGCCGTCGGGGCTGCGTTCGCGCGGAGCACTTCAAGGCGGGCACGGTACTCGACCTCGTCGATGTCGCCCTTGGCAAATCGCTCGGCGAGGGTGATCTCGGCCTGACGTGCGGGGTTCAGCCGGCCGCGCGGTCCGTAGCCGTTCTCGATGGCGTTGCGGCGCCACCGACGCCCGAAGAAGCCGAAGATGAGGACGAAGACCAAGATCCAGAACAGGGGGATCAGCAGGAACCACCAGCCGAAGCCGGGTCCCCAGCCGACGAAGTGAGTGCTGACCGTGTGCGCAGCCGTGGTGGCGGCGCTGAGCGTGGTGGACATGTGATTCCTCTCGGTTGAGACCGAGGGTTGGAGCGTCTGCTCGAACTCCGCGATCGGGTACTCCGAGTCAACGGCGGTGGCGGTATCCGCGAATCCCGCCGAGGGAGTGAATCGGACTGCTCCCGGAGGAGTAGCCATCGAGAGACGGCTACTGCCAGCCAGGCGCGACGAGTCCCGATTCGTATGCGGTGACGACGAGTTGCACGCGGTCGCGCGCGTGCAGCTTCTGCATGATGCGCGACACGTGCGTCTTTGCGGTCAGCGGCGAGAGGAACAGGCGCTGTGCGATCTCGTCGTTGGTGAGGCCCTGACCGACCAGGCGGAGCACTTCGGTTTCGCGCTCGGTCAGCCCGAGGAGGCGGGTGGGGTCGTCGGCATCGCGCAGCCCGATCGCGGCGCGCTCGAGCAAGCGGCGGGTGATGCCGGGGGAGAGCAGTGCATCACCGGCGGCGACGACGCGCACGGCACGGATCAGCTCGACGGGTTCGGTGTCTTTCACGAGGAACCCGCTCGCGCCGGCGCGGATCGCGCGGGCGACGTACTCATCGAGCTCGAACGTCGTCACGATCACGACCCTGACTCGCTCGAGCGCGGGGTCGGCGGCGATCTGCTCCGTCGTCCATAGACCGTCACCGTCCGGCATCCGGATGTCGAGAAGCGCAACATCCACGGTGGTCTCGCGGATCGCCCGCAAGAGCTCCTCACCGCCGGATGCTTCGACGACGACCTCGATGTCGGGCTCAGAATCGAGCAGTGCCCGGAATCCGGCGCGCACGAGCTGGTGATCGTCGGCGAGCGCGACCCGAATCATGCCGGACCCGCCCAGGGAAGTCGTGCCGTCACGACGGTTCCTGCCGGTTCTGCGGGAGTGAGGGCCACATCGCCGCCAGCGATCTGGGCTCTTTCACGCATGCCCCGGATGCCGGCGCCGTCAACCTGCGGGATATCCAGCCCGACCCCATCGTCTTCGACCTTGATGACGAGCTGGTCGCCTGCATCTGAGGTGTGGCGCTCCAGCGTGACGGTCGCGGTGGTTCCACCGGAGTGGCGGACGACATTCGTGAGCGCTTCTTGAGCGATGCGGTAGGCGATCGTCTGCACCGCGCTCGGGGGCAGCTGCCCGCCGAGGCGGTCGTCGAGTGTCGCGACGAGTCCGAGGCCGGTGCGCTGTGCCACCAGCGACGGGAGGTCGGCGAGCTGCGGCTGCGGAGTCAGCGGAGCGGTCCGCGTCGGTGGCTCGTCTCCACGGAGGAGTGAGAGCACGCCGCGCACTTCGTCGAGCCCCGTGGCGCTGAGTGCGCGGATGTTCGCGAGCGATTCCCGTGCGCGCTCGGGCTCCTTATCGAAGAGGTGCAGGCCCACTCCCGACTGCACGGCGATCTGGCTCAGCGAATGCGCCAGCACATCGTGAAGTTCCCGCGCGATGCGCGTGCGCTCGTCCTGTTCGGCGGTCAGTCGACGTTCGCGCAATTGCGCGCGTCGCTGCATCCCGAACTCGATGCGTCGTCGCATCCCCTCGCCGATCGCGAAGCACGCGGCGAGGCCGAGCGTCGTGATCGCAATTCGGAAGGGCTGGGCGCCGGTGTCGAGCAGACCGATCGCCAGGATGGCAGCGAGCCATGCGGCGCCGACGGATGCCAGGGCCCAGACCCGTGCGTCTCGCAGGATGGCGCCGATGATCGCGAACGCGAGTGCGATGAACGGCGGCGACGCATCGGGCGGGACGAACAGGTTGGCGAGGGTGAGCGCGGCTACGACGGCCACCGTCGGACCGGGCCAGCGGCGGGCGCCCAAGAGAGCGAGAGCGGATGCGGCGGCCAGCGCAACGCTGAGCAGGGCGTATCGCGGTGACACGTGCTGCCAGGCCGAGATGCCGATCGTGCCGCCGACTTCGATGATGAACGCGATGATCACCGGAACGAGGAGCGTCACTCCCGGTGGCGGTCGGAAACGCTCACCGCCGGACTGTCTGTACCGATCAGCACGAGGAACGCTGCCGTCGGACGCGTGGGACATGGGCTCGATCGTACGCCGCGAAGATCAGACGGTCTTCTGCTGGTGGGAGGAGTCGACGTACTCCGTCGGGAGTATGCGCTCGATCGGGTCAGCGCGAGAAGTCGACCTCGGCGGTGGGCACCACCTTGCCCGTGCGACCGGGAGCGCCCTGGAAGCCCCAGTACAGGTTGGTGTGCGCGATCACCTGGTCGGGCGGCGGTGCGCCCCATTCGCTGAGGTCCTCCGTCGTGTGCGCGTCTGAGACCAGTGTGGCGTCGTAGCCGCGGGCGAATCCGCCGTGCAGCGTGGAGCGCACACACGCATCTGTCTGTGCCCCGGTAATGACGAGGTGACCGACGCCTGCCTCGGCGAGCACTTCTTCGAGGTTCGTCGCCTCGAACGAGTCGCCGTACTCCTTGCGGATGATCGTCTCGTCGGCGTTGGGTACGAGGTCGGGCACGATCTGCCAGACATCGCTGTCGATGGGCAGTTCGTCGGATGAGTGCTGCACCCAGATCACGGGTACCGATTCGGCGCGGGCGTGGTCGACGACTGTGGCGACGTTGGCCAGCACGGCCTCGCGCTCATGGGCGGTGGACAGCACACCATTCTGCATGTCAATCACGAGCAGGGCGGTGCCGGGGCGGTCGATCGGGCTGGTCATCTCTTCCTCCGATAGCGGTTGCTTGGTCGTTGAATCACGGTACGCCCGACCTCGGACACCGTGCGGGGAGGTCTGGTTAGATTTCGATCATGACCTGGCCCGTGCGACATGTTTCCCAATCCATCGATGCGCCGATCGACGCGGTCATCGCCATCGGCGCCGACCCGCAGCAGCTCCCGCAGTGGGCCGCCGGGCTGAGCTCCGGCATCCGCAATGACAACGGGCGGTGGATCGCCGACTCGCCGATGGGACCGGTCGAAGTGGCATTCGTCGGCCCGACCTCGGCGGGCATCCTCGATCACGACGTGACGCTCCCCGATGGGACCGTCGTGCACAACCCCTTCCGGGTGCTGCGCAACGATCAGGGCAGCGAGGTCGTCTTCTCCCTCTTCCAGCGAACAGGCATGACGGACGACGAGTTCGCGGCCGATGTCCAGGCGGTGGCTGCAGACCTCGCGCGACTGAAGGCTCTCGTCGAGGGTTCCTAGGTCGGAGGGCTGCTCTCGGCTGGGCCGGCATCCGAAGTCGTCTGAAAAAAGATCGTGTCCTGCTGTCGATCGCGGGGGAGCGTTGCGTCATTGCAGCGAGGGCGGGAGTTCCGTACCTTTCGAGCAGCGGCCCATCGGCCTTCTCGACGATTGACGCAGCATCCGACACAAGGAGACACCGATGCAATACATGATCCTCATCTACACCGCTCCCTTCACTGCGCCCCGGCCCGGCGACGAGGGCTTCGACGACTACATGGCGCCGTGGCTGGAGTTCAACCGCACCCACAGCGCCTCGGGCGCACTCGTGACGGGCGGCGCGCTGCAGCCCGTTGAGACAGCGACCACCATTCGCCGTGAATACGGCGGTGGCGACACGATCGTGGACGGACCGTTCGCCGAAACGAAAGAGCTGCTGGGCGGCTACTACCTCGTGGAGGCGACCGATCTCGATGCCGCCCTCGCGATCGCCGCCTCGTTGCCGTTGCCTGCAGGCTCGTTCGAGGTCCGGCCTCTCGCCAGCGGCGTGCGAATGTGACGACGGCGACACCGGCGCCTATCGCCGCGGCGGTCACTCGCCTCGCCCGCGAGGAGAGCGGGCATGTGCTCGCCCTCCTCGCGTCGCGGTTCGGTCTCGACGTGGCTGACGAGGCGGTTCAGGATGCCCTCGTCGAGGCGCTGAAATGGTCGAGCCCGCCCGACAATCCTGCGGCCTGGCTCTACACCGTCGCCCGGAACCGCGCCGTCGACAGGGTGCGCCGGGCGGCATCCGCTCGACGTCGCACCATGGACGCCGCCGCGGATCTCGCGGTCCTCCGACCGGGCGCCTACGACATCGACGACGAGGAGGGGGAGGAGATGGTGATCGAATACGCCGAGGTCGGCGACGAACAGCTGCGACTGATGCTGCTGTGCTGTCACCCCGCCCTTGCCCGCGAGACGCAGGTCGCGCTCACTCTCCGGCTGGTGGGCGGCCTCACCACCGCCGAGATCGCCGCCGCCTTCGTCGTGCCGGAGGCCACGCTCGCTCAGCGCATCGTTCGGGCGAAGCGCAAGATTCGGGATGCCGGGATTCCCCTCACGGTTCCCGCGAACCTCGACGATCGCGTGGATGTCCTGCTCGGCGTCCTCTATCTCGTCTTCAACGAGGGCTACCTGTCGCGCGGAGAGGAATCCGGCGCACGGCTCGACCTCATGGAGGAGGCCATTCGGCTCACGATTCGCCTGCACGCGGAGTTGCCGGCGAACCCTGAGGTCGGTGGTCTGCTGGCGCTCGAACTGTACGGCCGCGCGCGCACCGACGCCCGGTTCTCGAAGGGCGAGCTCGTGCTCCTCGAGCAGCAGGACCGGACGCGGTGGGACCTCGAACTCATCGAGCAGGCTAGTGACGTGCTCGCCGCGGCGATGCATGAGGACCGCCCGGGACCGTATCAACTGCAGGCGGTCATTGCGCGGTATCACTCGACGGCTCGGATCGCCGCCGACACTGATTGGCCGGCGATTGCGGCTGTCTATGCCCGACTCCTCGAGGAAACGCCGTCGCCCATCGTGGCTCTCAACCATGCCGTTGCCGTCGCGATGGCCGACGGCGCGCCTGCGGGCCTCGTCCTGCTCGATCGAATCACCGGGCTTGACGATTACCACCTCTACTGGGCGACGCGCGGCGAACTTCTCGCCCGCGCGGGCCGGCCGGACGCCGCCGCCGACGACCTCCGGCGGGCACGGTCACTCGCGACGAACCCCGCCGAGCAGCGTCACCTCGACCGCCGGATCGCCGCGCTGGGCTGAGTCGGTCGATTCGTGTCACAGATGCAGGCTGGATCGGCGCGCGCGGCTTCCGTGGTGCCGAAGACCGACCGTTGAGCCTGCATCTGCGACACGCTGGGATGAGACTGGTAGTCAGGCCGAGTCGCTGGCGTTGCCGATCAGTGTCAATTGCGTGCCATCGACATCGACGAGATATCCGGCGCGCAGCGCCCACGTTTGGTTCTGCACGGGCGTGACCCGCGGAATTCCGGTGGCTCGCACCGGGACGCCGGCGGCGGCGATCGCATCGTGCAGCTCGTCGACGTCATTGACCCGCAGACAGCACATGAACGAGCTCGTCGCGGGATCGAGGTCGGCGAACGGAAAGAACTCCAGCTGCAGATCGCCGCGAACGAGAATCATCCAGCCGTCATCGCGGAACGTACGCTCGAAACCGAAGCCTGCGTAGAACCGCTCTGTGTCATCGAAGCGGCGCGAGGGGAGATTCGGAACAGCCCGGTCTCGGGCGATATCGGCCACGGGGACAGTGTCTCAAAGCCTCAGCAATTTCGCAGTTGCGACCGCGGCATCCGCCCTTGAACGATGTATCGTTAGGTATCGGAAGATATCGTCGGGACCCAGTCCGGGCCACCGCGTCAACGAGGGGATCATCATGAGCGAGTCAACTTCGAGCAGTGCATCTGGTGCGCACGACAAGTCATTCGGCTTCGGCGGCAGCAACGGTTTCGGTCTCTTCGATGCTTTCGAGGGACTCCGCGAGACCCTGGGACAGCGCATCAACATTCCGCGAATGGGTCGCGGCGACGTCAAGACGGCGATTCTCGCGCTCCTGACCGAGCAGCCCATGCACGGATACCAGATCATCCACGAGATCGAGAAGCGCAGCAACGGCGCCTGGAAGCCGAGCCCCGGTTCGGTCTACCCGACCCTGCAGCTGCTCACTGACGAAGGCCTCCTCCACGTCGAAGAAGTGGGCGACAAGAAGACCTACGCGCTCACCGAATCCGGCCGCGAGGCTGCCGAGGCATCGTCGGGCGGATCGCTCCCGTGGGAGTCTCCGATCTTCCGCCACGCAGAGAAGGCGACGGTCCTTCCGCGGGCGGGCGCCAAGCTGGCGCAGGCGATCGTCCAGGTCTCGAACAGCGGCACCCCTGAGCAGATCGAAAAGGCTGTCGCGGTCATCGACGACGCTCGTCGCGCGATGTACGCGATCCTCGCCGAAGACTGAGGATGACCGCATCCGACGCCGCGAGGACGCCGGCTGCGGCCACCGCGAAGCTTTCCCGCGCTCGCTATCGAAAGATCCTGCGCTTCGCCGCGCGCTTCATGGCGCAGGCGTGGTGGTTCGAGCTCTTCCTGCCGCGGATCGGACTGGCGGGGCTCGCGCGGCGCGGCCGCAACGACCGATTGCAGCACCTCGCGCGACGATTCCACGCTCTTGCGATCGAGCTCGGCGGGCTCATGATCAAGGTCGGGCAGTTCATGTCGTCGCGCATGGACATCCTGCCCCCCGAGATCACGAAGGAGCTCGAGGGACTGCAGGATGAAGTTCCGCCGGTCGACTTCGCCAGCATCCGCGCGCTCGCCGAAGCAGAGCTCGGGATGCCGTTGGCGCAGGCTTTCGCTTTCGTCGATCCCGCGCCGATCGCCGCTGCGTCGCTTGGCCAAGTGCACCGCGCGCAGCTTTCGCCGACGATGGCCGAAGAGGTTGGTCGGTCCGATGTCGTCGTGAAGGTGCTGCGTCCCGGCATCGAAGAGATCGTGGAGGTGGATCTCGCCGCCCTCCGCAAGATCGCGGGATGGCTCAGTCGCGTGAAGCTCGTCTCCGAGCATGTCGACGTGCCCGCCGTCGTCGAGGAGTTCGCCGCGACGAGCCTGGAAGAGATCGACTACCTGCACGAGGCGGCCAGCGCAGAACGATTCGCCGGCGACTTCTCCGGCAATGCGCACGTGCGTGCGCCCGTCGTCGTGTGGGAGCGCACGACCCGCCGCGTGCTGGCCCTCGAAGACGTGACGGCCATCAAGATCAACGATCTCGACGGGCTGAGGGCTGCGGGAATCGACCCGGCCAAGGTTGCCGATCAATTGGCACAGGCCACGTTCGAGCAGCTCTTCAATTTCGGGTTCTTCCACGCCGACCCTCACCCGGGGAACATCTTCGTGACTCCCGGTGTCCTGGGTGCTGACGGCACGACCTCTGATTGGACGCTGACCTACGTCGACTTCGGGATGATGGGCGAGATCCCCGACACGCTGCGTCAGGGACTGCAGCGGTGCATCGTCGCCGTCGTGGCGCGAGACGGCAAGGCCCTGGCCGAAGGCATCAAGAGCGTCGGTGCACTCCTGCCCTCCGCAGACACGGCAGATCTCGAACGGGCGATGAGCGAACTGTTCGATCGATTCGGTGGCATGGGCATCGGCGAGTTGCAGAAAGTCGATCCGAACGAGATGGTCGATTTCGCCGACCGCTTCGGCGACACGATGCGGGCGATGCCGTTCCAGCTTCCGGAGAACTTCCTCCTCATCATTCGCACGATCTCCCTGGTCTCGGGTGTGTGCAGCGCGCTCAACCCCGACTTCAATATGTGGACAGCGGTCGAGCCGTACGCCAATTCCCTCCTGCGAAAAGAGGGCGGGAACACCGTCAAGGCGTTCGGCCAGCAGGCGCTGACGATCGCCGGCAGTGTCGCGCGCCTTCCGCAGCGCCTGGAGAATCTCGCGATTCAAGCCGAGCGTGGCCAGTTGGCGATTCAGACGCCGGGCGCTGATCGCCGGCTGCGAGTACTGGAGCGGACGATCCGCCGACTCGTGTCCGCGATCATCTTCGCGGCGATGCTGTTCGCGGGTGTGTTCCTCCGCGCCGACGACCTCGTGTTGGGCACTGTCCTGATGGCCCTGTCGGTCATCCCGCTCCTGCATTCGGTGTTCCTCGGAGCATTCGGACGACGCCCGGGGGACTGAGAGCGCTTCGACTCGCCGAGCAACTGGCCGGGTGAAGCGCGATCAGGCGCACTCATCCGCCGGGGCCGGTCAAGCGCGGCAGCGCCACCTCCACACGCCAGCCACCCTCGATTGGACCGATCGACGCGACTCCGCCGAGCTCCTCCGCCCGAACGCGGATGGATGTGATGCCAGTACCCTCTTCCCACGCGGTTGTCGTGGCGCCGTCATCGGTGATCGTGACCTCGACGGTGTCGCCGGCGACAACCTCCACCACCGCACCTGATGCGGTCGCGTGTTTGTGAACGTTGGTCAGTGCCTCGGTCACGATACGGAAGATCGCGATCTCGGTGGCCGCCCGCACCACGGGCGGATCGGCGGGTAGCGCGACCGACACATTGACGTCTCCCAGGGGTCCCTCCCGGCGGCGGAGCGCCTCCCACAAGCCGTATTGCTGAAGTTCGAGCGGACGCAGGCCGAACACGACGCCGCGCAACTCCACCAGAGCCGTGCGCAGATCCTGCCGTGCAGTAGCGAGGAGGTCAGCCGCTTCGTCTGGATCGGACCGCAAAAGGCGGTGGGCGGCATCCGCTCGAAATACGGTCCCGGTCATTCCTGCTCCCGCGGATGACGGGGCTCTCGGCATTCCGTTTCACCCGGCGCATTCGAGTCGTCGCTTTATCACGCATATGCGCCCTCCCAGCCATATGCCGGCTACCACATGCGGGCGGCGTAGAGTAGAGCGTCTGCGCAGGAACTGCGGAGCATCGTAATGCGGAGGTTCCGTGTCCGGAAACGCGACCACTCGATTCGACAACGTCTCGCTGTTGTCGGTCGCCAGCACGATACCCACACGGGTCACGACCTCGGACGAGATCGAAGCCCAACTGGCCGACGCGCTCAAGCGACTTCGGCTGCGCGACGGACTGCTTCGCCGCGTTGCGGGAGTCCTCGAGCGCCGCAACTGGGCGCCGGGAGAATCGACCGATGCGGCAACCGTTTCGGCCGCGAAGCGAGCGCTCGCAGAAGCCGGCGTCGAGCCGTCGCAGGTGGGCCTGCTGATCAACACGTCCGTGACGCGCCCGCACCTCGAGCCGTCCGTCGCCGTGCGCCTGCACCACGATCTCGGCCTCCCCAGTTCGGCGATCAACTTCGACGTCGCCAACGCGTGCCTCGGCTTCGTCAACGGCATGAGCCTCGCGGCGAGCATGATCGAGTCGGGTCAGATTCGCTACGCCGTCGTCGTCAACGGCGAGGACGCCGACGAGATCCAGGTCAACACGATCGAGCGACTGCTGCGCGACAACATCGACCGTGACGACTTCATGAGCGAATTCGCCTCCCTCACTCTCGGTTCGGGTTCCGCTGCCGCCGTCCTCGGCCGCACGGATGAGAACCCCGGCGGACACCCCATTCTCGGCGGCGTCACCCGCGCCGCCACGCAGTTCTACAGCCTCTGCGTCGGCAGCGTCGACGGCATGTTCACCGACGCGAAGGCACTCCTCAAGGGTGGCCTCGACCTCGTGGTGTCGGCGTGGAAAGACGCAGGCCCCGAGTGGAACTGGTCGTCGATGGATCGCTACATCACCCACCAGGTGTCCTCGGTGCACACCAACGCCATCATCAAGGCGGCGAAACTCGATAAGTCGCGTGTCCCGACGACGTTCCCGAAGTACGGCAACGTGGGACCCGCCTCGATCCCGATCACGCTGGCCGAAGAGCAGGCGACCCTCAAGAAGGGCGACCGGGTGCTCCTGATGGGCGTCGGGTCAGGCCTGAACACCGCCATGATGGAACTCGCCTGGTGAATCCGGACACCACGCTTCCGCTGCCCGGACTTCCAGGGCTGGACGGACGCTTCCGTCGTGTCCGCGCTGTGCCCGGTGTCGGGGCGGATGCCGGAACCTCGCGCACCTGGCACTACCTCGACACAGCGGACGAGCTGGCGGCGATCGGCGTCCCCATCCAGGGAACGATCCTCGCCGTCCACGGCAACCCGACCTGGTCGTACCTGTGGCGAAAGGTGGTCACGGCGTCGGTCGAGGCCGCGACGGCAGGCGCGCCCGCCTGGCGGGTCATCGCCATCGATCATCTCGACATGGGATTCTCGGAGCGCACCGGCATCCACCGCCCGCTCGCTCAGCGCGTCGCCGACCTCTCCGCTTTCACCGACGACCTCGGGCTCGAAGGCCCCGTCGTCACGCTCGGGCACGACTGGGGTGGCGTCATCTCCCTCGGTTGGGCGGTCGATCACCCCGAGCTGCTCGCGGGTGTGACGATGCTCAACACCGCCATCCACCATCCGGAGGGTGTCCCGATCCCCGCGCCGCTGCGTCTCGCCGGCGCGCGCGGAATGCTCGCCGCCTCGACGGTGCGCACCTCGGCCTTCCTCGACACGACCCTTGCGCTCGCATCGCCGGCGCTCGATCCGGACGTCAAGGCCGCGTATCGCTCGCCCTACCTGGGCGCGTCGCGCCGTGGCGGCGTCGGCGGTTTCGTCGCCGACATCCCCGCGAACGACCGGCACGAGAGCTTCGCCGAACTCGACCGCATCGCCACCGGCGTGGCAGCCCTCACGGTTCCCGCGCTGATGCTGTGGGGACCGAAGGATCCGATCTTCGGCGACCGCTACCTCGACGACCTCGTCGACCGCCTGCCGCACGCGAACGTCCACCGGTTCGAGGGCGCGGGCCACCTGATCGCCGAAGAGCGCCCCTACGCCGACGCGGTGCTGACCTGGCTCGGCGAACGCGTGCTGACGGATGCCGCTGACGATGGCCATGTCGATGGCGCCGCTGCGGAAGAAACGCTCTCGGCGCAGCCGTTCGTCCCGCTCTGGCATGGCCTCGACGAGCACGCCGACGATGACTCTGTTGCCGTCATCGACATGTCGCGCGGCACGCGCTCGGACGAGCCGCTGCAGGTCAGCTGGCGGCAGCTTCGACACTCGCGTGCAGGAGATCGCGGCGGGTCTCCACCGCCTCGGCGTGCGCACGCGGCGACCGCGTCTCGCTCCTCGTCCCGCCCGGTCCCACGCTGACCGCAGTCCTCTACGCGTGCCTGCGCATCGGCGCGGTCGTCGTCGTCGCCGACGCCGGACTCGGCGTGAAGGGTCTGACGCGCGCGGTGCGTGGCGCGTGGCCCGACGTCATCATCGGCGAGACCCCCGGGCTCGCCGCCGCGCGCACCCTCGGCTGGCCGGGACTTCGCATCTCCGCATCGCGCCTCCCGTTCTCTGTCACCGCCGCGCTCGGTGTCGCGCACACACTCGCCGATGTCGCCAAGCTCGGCGAGGGCGCACCACTTCCCGCCCGAGCCCGCACCCGCGGACGACGCCGCCATCCTCTTCACGTCGGGATCGACCGGCCCCGCCAAGGGCGTCGTCTACACCCACGGCGAGCTCTCCGCGCTGCGCGATGTCCTCTCCGCGCACTTCGAAGTGACCGCCGACACGGGCCTCGTGACCGGGTTCGCCCCGTTCGCACTCCTCGGCCCGGCGCTCGGCACGCGCTCGGTGACTCCCGAGATGGATGTCTCCTCGCCGCGGACCCTCACGGCATCCGCCGTCGCTGCCGCAGTGCGCGCATCCGACGCCCGCATCGTCTTCCTGTCGCCCGCGGCGATCCTCAACGTCGTCGCAACCTCCGAGGCCCTGACCCAGGCGGATCGTGACGCGCTCGCCCGCGTCGAGACGTTCCTCTCCACCGGCGCGCCGATCGGCGCCGCGCTCCTGGCCTCGGCCGGGCGGATCATGCCGAATGCGACACCCCATACGCCGTACGGCATGACCGAGTGCCTGCTCGTCACCGACATCACCCTCGCTGGCATCGAAGAGGCGGCGGATGCCGTCGACGCCGGCGTCTGCGTCGGCACCCCGATCGGCACCAACCGCGTGCTCGTGAGCGCGCTCGATGCTGATGGCCGGGCGACGGGCATCCCGAGCAGCACGCCGGGCGTCCTCGGCGAACTCGTCGTCTCGGCGCCGCACCTCAAGGACCACTACGACCGACTCTGGCTCACCGACCGCGAGGCGATCCGCGACACGGGGGATCCGGCACACGTAGATGCACGCTGGCACCGTACCGGCGACGTCGGACATCTCGACGCCCAGGGCCGCGTCTGGGTCGAGGGTCGGATGCCGCACGTTCTCGTCACCGAACGACGGACCGATCGCGCCGGTCGGCGCCGAGCAATCCATCGAGGGTGTGGACGCGGTCCGCCGCGCCGCCGTCGTCGGCGTGGGGCCGCAGGGTCTTCGTCAGGCGGTCGTTGTCGTCGAGACCGTGCCGGCGGTGGGTCGCCCCGCGCTCGCCGGCCCCGACCTTGAGCGCGCAGGTTCGCGCGAGCACCGAGCTGCCCCTCGCAGCGATTCTCGCCGTGCCCGCTCTGCCGACCGACATCCGCCACAACTCGAAGATCGATCGCACGCGGCTGTCGCTCTGGGCCGAGCAGATTCTCGCCGGTCAGAAGCTGAGCGCCCCGTGATCGTGCTCGCGACGGGCACGTCCGGGTTTCTCGGTCGTGCGGTCGCCGCGGCACTGGTCGCGGCCGGTCACGATGTGCGGACGCTGCAGCGGCGACCGTCGGGCGTCGCGGGGGCCCGGGACTTCCTCGGGTCGGTGACGGATGCCGACACCGTGGCCCGCGCCATGGACGGCGTCGAGGGCGTCGTTCATCTCGCCGCGAAGGTGTCGCTGGCGGGCGACCCGCGCGAGTTTCACGCGGTCAACGTCGACGGCACGCGGACCGTGCTCGACGCTGCCGAGCGGGCCGGAGTGTCACGCTTCGTGTTCGTCTCGTCGCCGTCGGTCGCCCACGTGGGCGTAGCGCTGGCCGGTGTCGGCGCCGAACCGGCATCGCCAGAGCACGCTCGCGGAGAATACGCGCGCACGAAGGCCGAGGCCGAACTGCTCGCGCTGAGCAGAGACGCGCCCGCGATGCGTGTCGTGGCCGTGCGACCGCACCTCGTGTGGGGACCGGGCGACGCGCAGTTGACCGAGCGCATCATCGACCGCGCTCGCGCGGGGCGGCTGCCGCTCCTGGACGGCGGCACGGCGTTGATCGATTCCACGTATGTCGACAATGCCGCCTCGGCGATCGTCGCCGCGCTGGGCCGGGTCGAGGAGGCGCACGGCAACGCGTATGTCGTGACCAACGGCGAGCCCCGCGCCGTGGCTGACCTGCTCGGCGGGATCTGCCTCGCCGCCGGGCGTGCAACCGCCGCGCCGGAGCGTGCCCGCCGGTGTCGCACGCCTCGCCGGTTCGGCGATCGAACGCATCTGGGCGATCGCGCCCGGCGAGGACGAACCCCCGATGACGCGGTTCTTGGCCGAGCAGCTCTCCACCGCCCACTGGTTCGACCAGCGCGAGACCCGCCGGGCGCTCGACTGGGCGCCGACGGTGTCGATCGACGAGGGCTTACGGCGACTCGCCGCGCACTACGCCCACTGACGCTCGATTACTCCGGTCACAGCACCTTCGAGAGGAAGGCACGCGTCCGGGGATGCTGGGGGTTGGCGAGAACCTCCACAGGGTCGCCCCGTTCGACGACAACGCCCTCATCCATGAACACGAGAGTGTCGGCGACCTCGCGTGCGAACCCCATCTCGTGCGTCACGACGACCATCGTCATCCCGCTCTCCGCGAGCCCCTTCATCACATCGAGCACCTCGCCCACGAGCTCGGGATCGAGGGCCGAGGTGGGCTCGTCGAAGAGCATCAGCTTCGGCTCCATAGCCAGCGCTCGCGCGATCGCGACCCGCTGCTGCTGTCCGCCCGAGAGGTGCGCGGGGTAGTAGTCGGCGCGCTCGGCGAGGCCGACACGGGTGAGCAGTTCGAGAGCATGCGCCCGCGCCTTGGACTTCGGCACGCCCTTGACTTGGATCGGCGCTTCCATGACGTTCTCGAGCGCCGTCATGTGTGGGAAGAGGTTGAACCGCTGGAACACCATGCCGATCTCGCGGCGCTGCTTGGCGGCATCCTTCGGAGCCATTTCGTAGATCTTGTCGCCGCCGTCGCGGTAGCCGACCAGATTGCCGTCGACCGAAAGCCGGCCGCCCGAGACGCGCTCGAGGTGGTTGATGCAGCGCAGGAAGGTGGATTTGCCCGAACCCGACGGGCCGACCACGCACAGCACTTCTCCGCGGGCGACCTCCAATGAGATGTCCTTGAGGACCTCGTTGTTCCCGAAGCTTTTCGAGACGTGTTCGGCACGCACCATCGGCGTCGTGGCCGTCTCGGTCGCTGGCGCAGTCATCGCTTTTCACCCGATTCCATCGATTCGGCATCCAGAGTCTCGATGGCAGCCGTCACCGGTCCGGGCGCATTCGGCCGCCGATCGCCGACGCCGCGCGCGAAGCGCTTCTCGAGGAAGTGCTGACCCACCATCAGGACCGAGGTGACAGCCAGATACCAGATCGACGCGACGATCAGCAGTGGGATCGGGTTGAAGATCTCCACCGAGATGTCGCGCGAGCGCGAGTACAGCTCGAGGGTGAACGGTACGGCGGAGACGAGCGAGGTGGTCTTCAGCATCGAGATGACCTCGTTGCCGGTGGGAGGAATGATCACGCGCATCGCCTGGGGCAGAACGATCCGGCGCATTGTCTTGCCCCAGCTCATCCCGAGCGCGGTCGCTGCCTCGTATTGACCCTTGTCCACGGCCAGCAGGCCTGCGCGGACGATTTCGGCCATGTACGCGGCCTCGTTCAGCGACAAGCCGATGACGGCCAGCCAGAACGCGCTCAGCGCGGCCGTGGTGGGAATGGATATCCACGGGTCCATGAACGGCACGCCGACGTCGATCGTCTGGTAGATGATGGCGATCAGGCCCCAGAACACCAGTTGGACGTACACCGGCGTACCTCGGAAGATCCACAGATACACCCACGCGACCGACTTGAGCACCGGGTTGGATGATTGACGCATCACCGCCAGCCCGATCCCCAGCACGATCGCGATCACCATCGACAGCACGGTCAGCAGCAGTGTGAAGACAGCCGCCTCGGAGATGCGCCGGTCGAAGACGTACTTTCCGACCGATGGCCAGTCGAACGCGGGGCGGCGTGCGGCGTCGATGAGGAACAGCGCCACGAGGACGATCAGGATGATCGCGAAGACCGTCTGCCACGGATGCCGCAGGCGCACAACCCGCACCGGGGTTGCTTCTTCCGGTGGCGTGCTGGGCGCCTGCGGAGACATGACTACGATCCCGCGTTGATCGTGATCTCGTCGAGACCGCCCGATTCCACACCCCAGGCGGTGAGGATCTTGCCGTAGGTCCCGTCATCGACGAGCGACTGGATGGCCGCCTGCAGCGCCTTCGCGAGCTCCGAGTCCTTCATGACGGGAATGCCGTACGGGGCCGAGTCGAACGTCTCGCCGGCCGCCTCGAGCTTTCCGCCGGTCTGCTCGATGGCATACAGGGTGACGGGGGAGTCGGCGCTCATCGCATCGGCCTGACCGAGTGCGACCGCGTTTGCGGCGGCATCCTGCGAATCGAAGGGGAGGATGTTGATGGGCTCTTTGCCGGCGGCGACGCAGTCGTCGCTCTTGGCAGGCAGCTCGTCGGTCTGTTCGTAGGTGGTGGCTTGCACAGCCACATTCAGCCCGCACGCATCGTCCGGGTCGATGCCCTTGCCGACCGCCTGCGCCCACAGGATGCCCGCTTCGAAGTAGTTGACGAAGTCGACCTGCTTCTGGCGCTCAGCATTGTCGGTGAAAGACGACATGCCCATGTCGGCCTTGCCGCCGGTGATCGACGGGATGATGTTGTCGAACGAGGCGATCTGGTATTCGACGTCGAGTCCGAGCTTTGCGCCGATCGCGTTGGTGAGCTCGATTTCCCAGCCGACGGGCTTGCCGGCATCGTCCTTGTACTCGTTCGGTGGGTAGGCGGCATCGGTGCCGACGATGAGTTTTCCGGCGGAGCTGACGTCGTCGGGGAGCAGCGCGGCGGCCGCTTCGTCGACGGTGGTCGAGGAACCGGCATCCGCAGATGGCTTCGTCGAGTCGGTCGAGTTGTCGACGCAGCCCGAGAGCAGCAGGGCGCCCGCCGCAACGGACGCGATGAGAAGGAGACGGCGAGCGTGCATGAGTTACCTCTGTCTTAGTAGGACGGTGCGAGCCTTCGGCACCAGAATCATGTTCTCCGCCGTCGACTGAGCACATCTTCTCACGCGTGTGTCCCGAGGCCACACCGGGTGAGTCTCCTTACGAATCTGTGACATGTCGCGGTGTCGGGCGGCCGTGCGTTGCCGCGCCGAACACACTGGAGTGTGTCCACCGTTACTGTCGAGCCCGCCGAGATCGCCGTCATCGGCGGGTCCGGTCTCTACTCACTTTTCGAAGGCGACGTCGAGCGCCACGATGTGCGCACCCCGTACGGGACGGTCACCCTCACGTTCGGCGAGTTCGCCGGACGCCGCGTCGTCTTCATGCCGCGCCACGGCGCAGACCACTCGGCGGCGCCGCACCTCATCAACTACCGCGCGAACATCTGGGCACTGGCGTCGCTCGGGGTGACCGCTATCGTCTCGACGGCAGCAGTCGGCGCCGTGGATCCGGACTATCCGGTCGGATCCCTCGTCCTGCCTGACCAGTACCTCGACCGCACGCACGGGCGCGCCGACACGTTCTACGACCAGGGAAGCGTGCAGCACCTCGCCTCGGCCGACCCGTTCTGCCCCGCGTTGCACGCGCTCGCCGCATCCGCCCTTGACGGCGAGGCGATCGCCGGCGCCACGGTCGTCGTGATCCAGGGTCCACGCTTCTCCACGCGGGCCGAGTCGCAATGGTTCCGCGCCGCGGGGGGACACCTGGTCAACATGACGCTGTACCCCGAGGTTCCGCTCGCCGCGGAGCTCAACATCGGCACCGTGACCCTCGCGTACGTCACCGACAACGACGCCGCGCCCACCGAGAATCTGAGCGCCGCGATGGTCTTCGAGCGACTCCGGGCGGCGCAGCCGCACATCATCGCCGCCATTGGCGCGATCATCCGGGCGATCCCCGACGACTACGCCGCGCGCACCCTCATCGACCCCGCCGAGGTCGCCGCCGTGCTCGCGCGCGCAGCTTCGCACCCGCGGACAGCGTTGTGAGAGTCCTCGTCACGGGCGGCGCCGGATTCATCGGCAGCGCGATCACGGCGGCGGCCGTCCGCGGCGGTGGGGACGTCCGCGTGCTCGACTCGCTGCGCTCCGACGTGCACGGAGCGACTGTTCCCGATTCTCACGAGGCGATCGAGTTCCGCCACGCCGACATCCGGACGAAGCCGCCATCACCGCTGCGCTCGAGGGCGTCGATGTCGTCTGCCACCAGGCCGCCAAAGTCGGCCTCGGCGTCGACTTCTCGGATGCCCCCGACTACGTCTCGTCGAACGACCTCGGCACCGCGACCCTGCTCGCCGCGATGACGGCACAGGGCGTGGGCCGGCTCGTCCTCGCGAGCTCGATGGTGGTCTACGGCGAGGGCGCATACCGCGGCGCATCCGGCCTCGTCCGTCCCGCCCCTCGCCGCGCCGCCGACCTCGACGCGGGTCGGTTCGACCCGGTCGGCGACGATGGCGGTGCGCTCGTCCCCGAACTCATCGACGAGGATTTCGCACTCGACCCGCGCAACGTCTACGCCGCAACGAAGCTCGCGCAGGAGAACCTCGCGAGTTCGTGGACCCGCGCCACCGGCGGCACCGCCGCGGCGCTGCGCTACCACAACGTGTACGGTCCGGGTATGCCGCAGAACACCCCGTATGCCGGCGTCGCGTCGCTTTTCCGCAGCGGCGATCGAGCGGGGTGAAGCGCCCCGGGTGTTCGAAGACGGCGGTCAGCGCCGCGACTTCGTCCACGTCGCGGATGTCGCCTCCGCGAACCTCGCAGCCCTCGCGTGGACTGCCGACGCCGAGCCCGGCACCTTCCGCGCCTTCAACGTCGGCAGCGGCGATGTCCACACGATCGGCGACCTCGCCGCAGCCGTCAGTCGCCACGCCGGCGGCCTGGCCCCCGTCGTCACCGGCGAGTACCGGCTGGGCGACGTGCGCCACATCACCGCGTCGTCCGAGCGACTGCGGACCGAACTCGACTGGCGTCCGTCGGTCACGTTCGAGGAGGGGATGCGCGAGTTCGCGACCGCGCCGTTGCGCGAGGCGGTCCGGTGACGACCGTCGACGTCATCCTGCCCTGCCTCAACGAAGAAGGCGCGCTGCCCTGGGTCCTCTCGCGGATGCCCGAGGGGTACCGCGCGATCGTCGTCGACAACGGATCGACCGACCGGTCGGCCGAAATCGCTCGCGAGCACGGCGCGCTCGTGGTCACAGAGCCGCGCCGCGGCTTCGGCTCGGCCGCGCACGCCGGTCTGCTCGCGGCGACGGCCGACGTGGTGGCGTTCTGCGACGCCGACGCATCGATGGATCCCCAGGACCTGCCGCTCGTGACCACTCCCGTCATCGATGGCACGCACGACCTCGTCCTCGGGCGGCGTCGGGCCACCAGCATCCGTGCGTGGCCGCTGCACGCGCGCATCGCGAACAGGGCGCTGTCGGTGCTGATTCGCATGCGCACCGGGCATCGCGCTCCACGACCTCGGACCGATGCGCGCCGCGCGCCGCGAAGGCATGCTTGCCCTCGACCTGCAGGACCGGCGCAGCGGCTACCCGCTCGAGAGCGCTGCTGCGTGCCCGCACCGAACGGTGGCGCATCCTCGAGGTCGACACGCCTTACGCGCCCCGGGTGGGGCGGTCGAAGGTCACCGGCACCGTTCGCGGAACCATCGTGGCGATCAAAGACATGTCCCGCCTGCTCGCCGCCGAACGCACGAGGAAGACCCCCGATGACGACACTGGTCGTGATAGCGAAGGAACCACTCCCGGGGAAGGCGAAGACACGTCTGCACCCTCCGCTCACCCTGGCCCAGGCAGCTGAACTGGCCGCCGCCTGCATCGACGACACCCTCGCCGCCGCAGAGAACGTGCCCGCCACGCGCCGCGTGCTGTTCTACCAGGGCGATGTCCTTCCCGAGCGGGCCCGCCACTACGACGTCATCCGGCAACCAGAAGGTGAGCTCGACGTACGCCTTGCCGCGCTCTTCGATCAGCTCGACGGGCCAGCGGTCCTGATCGGAATGGACACTCCCCACGTCACCGCCGAAGACCTCGCTCCGGCCTTCGCCTCTGCACTCTGGCCGGTCGACGCGTGGTTCGGCCCGGCGTCCGACGGTGGCTTCTGGGCGCTCGGCATGCGCGAGCCGCGCGGCGACGTCATCCGCGGGGTTCCGATGTCGCGCGACGACACCGGAGCGATCCAACTCGAGCGGCTGAAGAGCGCGCACCTCCGTGTCGGAATGCTTGCGGAACTTCTCGACGTCGACACTTTCGCCGATGCCGGTGAGGTCGCCCGACGAGCCCCACACACGCGCTTCGCCGCGCTGTTCCGGTCCTTCGCTTAGCGGCCCGCCCGCCGCCGAGTGATGACCACTGCGGCGACGAGCGCGATGGCGGTGACCACCGCGAGTACGACGGCGAAGACAGCGAGATTGATCGCATAGTTCAGCGGCAGGATGCTGGGGTTCGCCGTTCCGATGGCCTTCTTGATGACCTCCGGGATGAACAGCAGCGCAACGATAGCCATCACCACGATGCGCGGCCTGCACGATCACGAACGCCATGAACGGCATCCGGATTCGCCGAGCCAGCACGCTGACCCCGAGCACAGTGAAGGCGATGATGCCGTCGTGGATCACGAGCGCGGCGACGAGCCATACGGCGATCCCGAAGTAATTGCTGGGCGCCACGTCGGTCAGCAGCTGGTAACCGCCGATCAGCAGCACCACGATGCCGACGGTGATGAGCACGAACTGCCACGCACGGACGGCCGAGGACGGCGCATTGGTGGTCATCACAGCACCGCCACTTCGCTGAGCCACTTGGTCTGCAGCACCCCCGGCAGCGCCGGCGCGATGATGCGGGCCGGGTAGCCGTGGTCCAGGTCGAGCGTCTCGCCCTCGAGTTCCAGCGCGACCAGTGTGAGATCGTCCCGCACGAATTCGGGGAGCATCGTCGACTGTCCGTACTGGCTGTTGGTCTGCAGGCTGGTGATGAGCACTCGCGCGTCGTCCGGCGCGCCGACCGTGGCCAGCAGCTCTTTCAGCCGTGGCCCCCGCCAATTCGCCGTCTGGCTCCAGCCCTCCACGCACGAAATAGGGAGACTCACGTCGTACTGCGGCATGGCGCGCAGCGCGGCGTAGTCGAACACCTTCGATGTCGAGCCGTTGGAGACCGTCAGTGCCCACTCCGGCGACGACGCAGCGTCGACGACCTTTGCGGCCTTGGCGGTGCGGTTGACCGGGAGCGTCTGTGGCCGACGCCGTTCTTGCGCGGCGCGAAGATGTTCACCGGATCGAGCACGCGAAACGACTGACCCGCAGTGAAGACGGTCACCGCGGCCGCGGCAACGGCGACCGTCGCGAAGAAGCCCCGCCGACTGACCTCCGCACGGCGATCGCTGCCGGTGGGGGCGGGCTTGCGGTCGATCCACGCGAAGATGCGCCCGGTCAGTCCCGCGTTCATCCGCTGGCCGGTCACACGCTCGTACTCGTCGTGGACGTCGAGTTCCGCATCCGGATCGGGATCCAGCGCGAGCACATCACCAGCCCCGCCGCCATCGCCCCCGTCGTCTGAGTACGCATCCTGCTTCCGCCAGTACCGCGTGATGAGCGGAAGCTTCACGCCGATGTGGACGGCCAGCGATCCCGACGACCACGAACGAGAGGAACCAGTGCGTGTGCCGAAACGAGAACGGGAACAGTGAATACCACTGGTACGTGTTGAGCAGCCCGATGGTGATCTGGACGAGGGAAGCAGCCACGAACAGCGCAATCGACGCGCGCTCGAGGAAGTGCGCGAACGAGCGCACCGGCGGCGTCTGGAAGAGATTCGGGAAGACCGCGTAGAGCTTGGCAAGGATCAGCGGAAAGCACAGGATGCCGGCGGTGATGTGGATGCCCTGCGTCACCTGGTAGAGCCAGACCGGCTGGGTGAGAAACGACATCCACCACTCGGGCTCCTGCAGGTAGTGGCTGTAAAGGCCCGTCGCGAAGCAGAGAAGGAAGGCGGTCGCAAGGAGCCGCCCCATCACGACCGCGGTGCGGGGATTGCGTGACGGCGCGATCAGCGTGTGCCTCAGTTCGTGCATCAACCGCTGCACCCACTGGGTCATCACATACATGACGGTGCCCATCGCATGCCGAAACTCTATGAGCGCGGGCTGCTCCCCGTCCCACGAAAAGTGTGACGGGGCGGGGACAGTCCTCGGATGAACGCGTCCTAGAGGGCGGCAACCGGATGCCGGGGGAGGCGCACGTCGAAGCGGCACCCTCCCGCGACGTTCTGCACAGTGATATCGCCCGAGTGCGCCTCGACGATGCCTCGCACGATCGCAAGTCCCAGTCCCGCTCCGCTCGAGCGACCCCACTCCGATTCGGGTGTCCGCGACGCGGTCGCGCGCCACCCCGCCTGGAACACTTTCGAGAGATCGTCGTCCGGGATGCCGCCGCCGGCATCTTCGACGGTCAGCAGCACGTCATCGCCCGAGCCACGCAACGTGTTCACCGTGATCGTGCTGCCCGGGGGCGAGTGCTGGATGGCGTTCATCAGCAGGTTGCCGACCACTCGGGCGAGCTCGCGGGGATCGCCGACCACTTTCACATCCTCGTGACTCGGCCCTCGAAGGGTGATGTTGCTCGCTTGCGCCAGAGCGCTGAGTTCGGCGACCGCGTCACTGACGAGGTCGTACAGCGACACGGGCTCCATGGTGAGGGTCAGCGTGCCGGAGTTGATTTTCGAGAGCTCGAAGAGGTCATCGACCATCGCCGAGAGGTGATCGACTTGCGAGCGCATCTGCCGGTGGAACCGCTGCGGATCGTCCGCCATCCCGTCCTCCAGGGCTTCGGCCATGGCCCTCAGGCCTGCCAGCGGCGTGCGCAGGTCGTGCGAAATCCACGCGACCAGTTCTCGGCGTGACGCGTCGATGGCGGCGACCTCATCGCGCGCCTGCGCGAGGCGGGCGCTCGTGGCGGCGAGGTCGGCCGCGAGGGCGGTGAACTCCACGGAGTCGGGGGCGCCGGCATCCGCTTCGATATGGTCGCCATCCCCGAGCGTCTGCGCGAGGATCCGCAGTCGGTCGCTGGTGCGCCCGAACGCGCGCCCCAGAATGACGGCCACGCCGAGTGTGACGATCGTCGAGGCGCCCGCGACGTAGAACGTGACCACGAGGTCGTGAGGCGACACGTACATGTACTGGGCGGTCGCGATCATCCCCGCGATCACCGAGACGATCGCCGCGATGACGATGACGAACAGCTGCACCCGCACCGACGCGCGTCGGGTCAATCGCAACACGACGATGGCGATGGCGCCGACGACGAGGGCGGCGATGAGGGCGATTCCGAAGATCGCCGCGAGATCGCTCAGCGCGGGCATAGCTGCTCCACTTTCAGATGTTCAGTCGGTAGCCCACGCCCCACACGGTGGCGAGGATCGATGGATGCGTCGGGTCGTCTTCGATCTTCTCGCGCACGCGGCGCACGGTCACCGTCACGGTCGACAGATCGCCGATCTCCCAATGCCACACCGAGCGGAGGAGCTGTTCGCGACTGAACGCCTGCTGCGGATGCTTGAGGAGAAAAGCGAGCAGGTCGAACTCACGCACCGAGAGGGCGATCGTCTCCCCGTTCTTCGTGACGACGCGGGCCGACGGATCGAGCCAGAAGGCGCCGAGCTCGAAGGGGGCTTCGGGCGTGAGGTCGGTGACGCTCCGCCGCAGAATCGACTGGGCGCGCAGAACCAGTTCCCGTGGCGAGAACGGCTTGGTCAGGTAATCGTCGGCCCCCGCTTCGAGCCCGCTGATCCGGTCTTCTGTGGAGCCGAGGGCGGTGAGCATGATGATCGGGATGTCGCCGGTCGCGCGGATGCGGCGGCAGACTTCCGCGCCGTCGATGCCAGGGAGCATGCGGTCGAGCACGACGAGATCGGGGCTCATCTTGCCGAGCGCGTCGAGCGCGGCAAAGCCGTCAGGAGCTGAGGTGACGATGAATCCCGCCGCGCGGAGGTAGCTGCAGACGACTTCGCACACCGTCGGATCATCCTCGACGACGAGCACGCGCCGATCGATCAGCGCATCGTTGCGCTGAGTGACGGGCGTGGGCGTGCTCGGCATGGATGTATCCACACTCCAGAATAGGTTCGCGCGCGGGGGACCCGGTAGACCGACGAGGTGCGCCCGCGACGGTCGTCCCCGTTTCGTAAGGTTTGCGACGGCCCTCGGGGGTATTTGGGTCTCTTAGTGTCGGATCCATGGTGATTCCGGCGGCGTCGAGCTCGGTGGCGTTCGGCGCGGGAGCTTCCCAGCCCTACGAGCACGCGCTGCGCGATCCCGCGCGCATCCTGCACCTTCACGAGTATCGGTCAGGCGAAAGCGTCGGCCCGTTGCCGGTGCGGCTCGAGGTCGAACGCTTTCGCGCGCCTGCGGACATCGTCGATGGAGCAATCGTGCGCGCCGTCGCCGGCCCGCTCTTGGACGTGGGCTGTGGCCCAGGACGCCTCGTGAAAGCCGCGATCATGGCCGGCAAGATCGCATTCGGTATCGACGTCTCCCATGCCGCGGTGCAGATCGCACACGCACAGGGGCTGCCGGTGCTGTGCCGTTCCGTCTTCCAGGATCTGCCCGGCGCCGGAAGCTGGGGCTGTGCGCTCCTCATCGATGGGAACATCGGCATCGGCGGCGATCCGGCGGCTCTGCTCGAACGCTGTGCCGAACTCGTGGTCGCCGACGGCGCCGTGCTTGTCGAGGCCGACCCCGATGCCGACCGCGATCGCGTGTTCGAGGCCGTGCTCATCGATGATCTCGAGCGAGCGAGCCTGCCGTTCCCGTGGGCCGAAGTCGGCATCGTCGCGCTGCGGCGATACGCGTACCAGGCAGGACTGGTCGAAGTACGCGAGTGGCGGCACGAGGGTCGCGTGTTCGCTGAGTTCGCGAGAGCATGAGGCGTGGCATCCGATCGTCCTGACCTCCCTGCCGAGGTCGATGGATCCGCGAGCGCGGTGAACGGCGGCGTGCCACTCGCGCACGACGGGGCCGCCGGCACGCGGCGGCTCGAACGGTTCGCATGGGCGGGCCTCATCACCGCGGTCGTCCTCATCGTCGCCGCGCTGGCGATTCCCCCGCTGACGGGCTGGGAGGTCTGGGCGAACCACTTCCCGCCGTTGCATGCGCGGTGGCGCCCGCACATCGGGCTGGGCACGGTGCCCGCGCTGGCGATCGCCTTCATCGCGATCCGGTGGGGGACGGATGCCGCGGCGAGGCTGAGCTGGGGACGACTGCTGATCGTGGCGTTCGGTGTCGGCGCACTGTGGCTCTTCAGCCTGGCGCTCGTCGACGGCCCTTCGGGTCTCGGCAAGATCCTCGAGCACAGCAGCGAGTATTTGCAGGTCGCGCGGACGATCACCGATATCCCCGCCCTGCTCAGCGAGTACATCTCGCGGATTCCTCGCGATTCCGAAAACCATTGGCGTATCCATCTCGCCGGGCACCCGCCGGGCGCGGTGCTGTTCTTCTGGGCGCTCGCGAAACTGGGGCTCGGGTCATGGCTCGGCGCGGGCATCGCGGTGCTGCTCATCGGCGCGACGACGCCGATCGCGGTGCTCATCACGTTGCGGCGACTGGGCGCCGAGGGCGCTGCTCGCAAGGCCGCTCCGTTCCTGGTGCTCGGTCCCGCGGCGATCTGGGTCGCCGTTTCGGCCGACGGCATGTTCGCGGCCGCGGCGGCGTGGGGCCTCTGCCTGCTCGCGCTTGCCGCGACGGCTGGTGCATCCGGTCGGCACCACTGGTGGACGGCGGCGCTGTGGGGAGTGGGTGCAGGGGCGCTGCTCGGCTATTGCATGCTGCTCTCGTACGGGCTTCCCCTGCTCGGCGTCCTCGCCGTTGCGGTGTTGGTGGTCGCTCGCTGCTGGTGGCCGCTGCCCTGGGCGGCCGGCGCCGCACTCGCGGTCGTGCTCGCCTTCGCCGCGGGTGGCTTCGCGTGGTGGGATGCGTATCCCGTCCTGGTCGAACGTTATTGGGCCGGTATCGCTACCCGCAGGCCCGCGGGCTACTGGATGTGGGGCAACCTGGCCGCGCTCGCGATCAGCGCCGGCCCGCTCGTCGGCGCTGGACTGGGCGCGACGTTCGCGGGGTTGCGCCGCGCGCGCACGTGGACGACCGAGCACCGCGCGGTGGTGCTGATCGTGATGGCCGCGGCGCTCAGTATCGCCCTCGCCGACGTGTCGCAGATGAGCAAAGCCGAGGTCGAGCGCATCTGGCTGCCGTTCGTTCCCTGGCTGCTCGTGGGCACCGCGTTGCTTCCCGAGCGGTGGCGACGATGGGGCCTCGCCGGCCAGCTCGGCTTCGCGATCGTGGTGCAGCACCTGCTCTTCACGACGTGGTGAGTGGGGTCGGGGTGCGTGTCTCTCCGCGCTCCGGCGACTCGACGAAGATTAATCAAATGCATAGCATCCGTTCATCCTGAGCACACACGGCGTCACTAGCGTCGCCGCTGTGCCGGATATTGTGACTCCCTCTCGTGCGACACGCGCCCGCCGCTGGATCGATTCGACCGTGCAGTTCGGGCGTTCTCCCAGGGGGCTGGTGACCGGGCTCGTTGTGCTCCACGTCGCGTACATGCTGTTCCTCGCGCCCACCATCTTCTGGGGTGACGCACAAGGGGATGTGCCGCTGTATCGGCAGTGGGCTGTCGGGGCGAGTCACGGCTATTGGCCGGTCGTGGACTTCCCGTGGGTGTACCCCGCGGGGGCGCTCATCCCGATCATGGTGCCACTTGCTTTCGGGGCATGGAACTACCAACTGCTGTGGCTGCTCATGATGGCGGCCGCGAATGTCTTCGCCGTGTGGGCGCTCACCGATGGGTTGCGGCGGCGATCCGCGTACGCGGCGGCCTGGTACTGGCTGCTGATCGAACTTCTCCTGAGCCCGGTCTCGATGCTCCGGTTGGAGGGCATCGCGGCGCCGCTTGCCATCGGCGGGCTGATCTACCTCGTCAGGCGACCGGCCGTCGCCGGAGCACTCATCGCCGCGGCGACGTGGATCAAAGTCTGGCCGGTGGCGATTGCGATCGCGGCCGTCACGGCATCCTCTCGTCGGATCTGGGTGATCATCGGTGGTCTCGTGACCAGCGGGATCATCGCCGCGACGATCATCGTCGCGGGCGGAGGGTCACAGCTCTTCAGCTTCGTGACCATTCAGGGAGACCGTGCGCTCCAACTCGAAGCCCCGATCGCCACGCCCTGGCTGTGGGCTTCGGTTCTCGGGATACCGGGCTCCTACATTCTGGAGAATGTGCAGCTCGCGACGCGCGAGGTCGTGGGTGTCGGCTCTCACACCGCGGGCAGCATCGTCGGCATGGTGATGGCGGCGGCCGTCGCAACCATCGTCGTCCTCATGATTCGGGCGCGGCGCCGTACGGCACGATCCGCTGACCGGGCGCTGGCGGAGCAGCGGCTGATCATCCTCGGCTCGTTCGCGCTCGCGGCCGCGCTCATCGTCTTCAACAAGGTCGGTTCGCCCCAATACATGCTGTGGCTCGCGCCGATCGTCACTGTGGGTCTGGTCGTCGATCCGACCCTGTGGCGGCGTCCCGCCCAGTGGATGGTCGCGATCAGCATTGCCACGACCCTGGTCTTCCCGATCTTCTACATGCCGCTCGTCGACGGCGACCCGATGGCCGCGACCATCCTGCTGGCGCGCAACGCGATGGTGGTCGGGCTCTTCATCTGGAGCATCGTCGCGCTCGTCTCGCGCGGGTCGTACATCTCCGCGCGATGACGACGTCGTCGTGACGGCGGGCGGCGTCGCCGACACGACCGGCACCATCAAAGTCCCCGCGCGATCCTGACCGCGGCCTCGGTCACGAGGCTCATCATCTTCGGCCCGCCGTGACCCTCGTCCTCGACGATCTGCAACTGACTGCCGGGCCAGCCGTTGTGCATTCGCCACGCAGTGACGGCCGGTCCGCTCACGTCGTGGCGTCCGTGGATCAGCACGCCCGGCACGCCGCCGAGCTCTCCCACTCGGGCCAGAATCGGCGGGTCGAGAAATCCGTCGTTCGCCCAGTAGTGCGTCACCAGGGTCGCGAAGTTCTCGCGCATGCGAGGATCTCCGTGCATCGGCCCGGGCTGCCAATACGGGTCGAGTCGGATGTGCGTGGACTCCCACTCATCCCAGGCATTCGCCGCCGAGGAGCGAACGAGGGGATCCGGATGCCGCAGCAACCGCGCATACGCCTCGACGACCCGTTCGCCGCCGCTCGCTGCCGCGCTGAACCGTGACCAGATCTCGGGGAACATCGCGCCGACGCCCTCGGTGATCCAGTCGACCTCGGCGCGACCGGTCGAGGTGACTGCGGCGTTCACGACGCCGAGCGTTCGGCCCGGGTGGGTCAGGGCATAGGCCACGGCGAGGGTGCATCCCCACGAGACCCCGTGCAAGAGCCACTTGTCGATGCCGAGATGGTCTCGCAGCGCCTCGAGGTCGGCGACGAGCGTGGGGGTGGTGTTGTGGTCGAGATGCTCGAGATCGTCGATGGCCCAGGGCCGCGACTGCCCGCATCCGCGTTGATCGGTGCCGACAATACGGAAGATGGTCGGGTCGAATCGCCGGCGATAGCCGCCCTTTCCGAGACCACCGCCGGGTCCGCCGTGGAGGTACAGCACGGGCACACCATCGCGGTTGCCGGTCTCCTCCCAGTAGAGATCGGCGCCGTCGGGACGGGTCAGCCACCCGTGTGCAGTGAGCTCGGGCGGGGGTTCGGGTGCCATGTTTTCATCTTGCCGCGTCACAGGCAAAAACTGTGGTCAGGCCACACGAAAAATCCTGCCCGCGAAGGTCACCACGGGGGTAGAGTCACGATTACGTACGCAAGATGTCGTGACAGGAGCGCACCATGGCAAATAGTCCAGCCGAAGAGATCGTCAAGGCGGTCGGCGGCCCAGGCAACATCGAGAGCCTTACTCACTGCGCGACGAGGTTGCGCTTCCAGCTTCACGATGCCTCCGGCATCGACCAGGCAGCCGTCGAGGCGATTCCGGGTGTCATGGGCGCCGTGCCGCAGACGGGTGATCGGTACCAGGTCATCATCGGCGGAGCCGTTCAGACCGTCTATCAGGACATCAATGCACTTCCGTCGATGGCCGGGAGCGGCAGTGGCGGCGATGATGAGGACGACATCGCGACGCTGAAGGCGAAGGAGCGCGAGAAGGGCATCCGAGGCAAGTCGGCGTGGCTCGACTCGTTCTTCGAGTTCCTGTCCGACTCGTTCCGTCCGATCCTCGGCGCGCTGCTCGGTGCATCGCTGTTCATCACCTTCATGTCGCTGATGTCCACGCTCGGTGTCATCGGCAACTGGGCCGACCCGACGACGGCGCTCCCGCCCTCATGGCAGTTCGTCAACCTCATGTGGCAGGGCGTCTTCGTCTTCCTGCCGCTGATGGTCGCGTACAACGCGTCGAAGAAGCTCGGCGCCGACCCGTGGGTCGGGTTCGCGATCATGGCGGTCGTGATGCTCCCGGGCTTCGGCGCGCTGGCCAACGACCCAACGGCGACGACCGGCGTGTTCCTCGGTTCGGAGATCACGACGATCCCGATCTTCGGAGTGCCCCTCACCATCTTCAATTACAGTTCGGCGGTGTTCTCGCCCTTGCTCATGGCTGCGGCGCTCGGTCTGCTGTGGAAGGGTCTGAAGAAGGTCATCCCCGAGAACCTGCAACTGATCTTCGTGCCGTTCATCGCCATGTTGATCTTGATTCCGCTGAATGCGTTCCTCATCGGACCCATCGGTGTGTACATGGGCGCATACCTCTCGAACGGGCTCGCTTCCATCAACAACTTCTCGCCGTTCATCTTCGCGATCGCGGTGCCTCTGGTGTATCCGTTCATGGTTCCGCTGGGGCTCCACTGGCCGATCAACGCGGTCATGCTGCTCAACATCCAGACCCTCGGTTACGACTACATCCAGGGACCCATGGGCGCATGGAACTTCGCGTGCTTCGGCGCAACGGCCGGCGTACTGGTCATTGCCTGGCGCGCTCGGGACAAGGCGATGAAGCAGACCGCGACCGGCGCACTTGCGGCGGGGTTGCTCGGTGGAATCTCGGAGCCGTCGCTGTACGGCATCCATCTGCGGTTCAAGCGGATCTATCCGCGCATGCTCGTCGGCTGCTTCATCGGCGGTCTGATCATCGGGCTCGGCGGCGGCGTCACGACGAAGGGATTCGTGTTCACCTCATTGCTGACGATTCCCGCCTTCGATCCGCTGTGGCTCTATGGAATTGCCGTCGCGGCGGCGTTCGCCACGTCGATGACCCTCGTGATCCTCTCCGACTACCGGACGCCCGAGCAGAAGGCCGAGTTCGAGGCCAAGCGCGACAAGGCAGAGGCCAAGGCCGCTGTCGCGAAGCTGGGTACGGCGGGCGGCCCGGTCGCTGCCGGCGTTGCCACCGGCGGGATGATGACTGCCACTCAGGCAAGCGCAACGGCGATCCTCGACCGCCCCGCGCAGATCGAGGTCGTCTCTCCACTCGACGGCACGGTCGTGCCGCTGTCGGAGGTCCCCGACCCGGTCTTCGCAGGAGGAATCATGGGCCCGGGCGCCGCGATCCTGCCGACCGGCGACACCGTTTACGCACCCGGCGCGGGGACGATCGCCGCGGCGCAGCCGACGGGCCACGCCTTCGGGCTGGTGCTCGACGGCGGACTCGAAATCCTCATCCACGTCGGCATCGACACGGTCAATCTCGGCGGTAAGGGCTTCGACGTGAAGGTCAAGGCCGGGGATCGCGTCGAAGCCGGGACGCCGCTCGTGACCTTCGATCGGAAGATCATCGAAGATGCCGGGTACGCGATCATCACGCCTGTCATCGTTCTGAATGCCGACGACTTCGGTGAGGTCTCGCCCGTGCTCGAGGGGAATATCAAGGTCGGCGGATCGCTGATCTCGGTCTCCCGCAAGGAAGACTAAGTCGGATTCGACGACGCCCCCGTCCCGCTTCGGACGGGGGCGTCGTCGTGCGTCCGCGCTCGTCCTCCGCGCTCGTCCTCTGCGTCCGGCCCGCGTTCACCTCAGCCCGCGAGGGGTCGCGTTCTGCGGTGTTTCGCGGCGCAGCGCGTGCGATCGCGACCCTTCGCGACTCTGCGGCGAGAGCTCGGCTCGCGAGGGGTCGCGTTCGGCGGCGATGTGGCGGGGTGACGCATGCGATCGCGACCCTTCGCGACTCTGCGGGCAGCTCGGCCCGCGAGGGGTCGCGTTCGGCGGCGATGTGGCGGGGTGACGCATGCGATCGCGACCCTTCGCGACTCTGCGGGCGCCGATCCTCGCGATGGTGAGCGGATGCGGCGGATGCGGCGGATGCGTCAGGCGGAAGCCTCGAGGCGGCGCAGTCGCTGGCGCGCGAAGTCCTGGGCGCGCGGGCCTGAGCCGAGAGCGCGCGCGGAGATCCACAGCACGATTCGGGTGCCGGTCACGACGGGCAGCCAGGTGCGGCGCACGCCGAGCAGCCGTCGGTACCGCGGCGGAATGGTGGCGACGGCGGCGGCGAACAGCATCCGGTACGCGAAGCCCATCGTCCCCGGGAACGGCGCCTTCCGCAGGAAGGTGACCACATCGGCGACGCGTTCGTCCGAGCGGAGTTCGCCGCGTTCGAGGAATCCGTCGAGCCGCGCTTGGAGCTCCTGCGCGCTCGTCGGTGGGTCCGCGACGTGCATGAGTCGCCCGGCCGTCGCCCATTCCGCGACGTAGGCATCCTCGCCTCCAGGGATCGGGCCGCCCCAGTAGCGGTGGGCGGAGAGGAATGCGTCCGTGAACGCGAGGTGGACCCACTCGACGAGGTCCGCGGCATCCGCTGAGTACGGCCGCTCCTCGCCTGCCCCAGTGACATACGTGCCCTCGACGCGCTGGTGGAAGCGGCCGACCCGCGCGGTTTCGGCCGCGGCCTGCTCGCGGGATCCGTACGTGAGGCAGATGATCCACCGGACGGTGCCGGTGAGGCGTGAAATCGGATCATCGCGGTAGCGCGACCAGTCGTGCACGCCCGCCATCGCACCCGGATGCAGTGCCTGTAAGAGGAGAGCGCGGATGCCGGCCACGAACGTGCTCGTTCCCGAATGAACCGTCCACACGGGGCCGCTCTCCTCGAACCATCCGGCGTCGTCGCCCTCCGCGAGAGCCCGAATCCACGCTGGAGATCCGTCGGGATCGCCCGCGAGGGCCGTCAGCAGTCGTGCGCGCAGGGGTGGCTTGGCCATGGTTCCAGCGTGTCACGCGGTAAGTGGGCCGGGGCCGGATGCCGCGGCTCGCGGTGCCCGTCGTGCTGAACGACCTGAACGACCTGAACGCTGAGGCGAGGGGATTTGCGGAGGCGAGGACCGAATCGCCGCATCCGGTCCTCGCCCGGGCACATCTCCTCGCCCGAGCACACAGATTCGGCGCCTGCTCAGCCGCGGCGACGGAGGAGGAGGACGCCGTCCTCGAGTTCGGCGGGGCTGCCATCCGGTGCGGTCGCGGCGCGCAGCCGTGTCTCGGCGAGCTCGACCTCCCATTCGGATTCGTCCAGGCCGAGCTCGACCAACTCCTCAGCCGGCATCAGCATGCGCGGCGCATGTGCCAGATGCTCGGCGGTCGCCCAGGGCGGTGGCACCGCATGGGACACCGAAAGGAACCGCCCGCCCGGCGCGACAAGCCCCGCCGCGGCGCGAAGGATGCGCGTCCGCGGGAAGTCCGCATGCCAGGAGTGCAGAAAGCTCGAGCACACGAGGTCGAATTCGCCCGCGAAAGCAGCCGCGGCGAGATCGGCCACCACGAACTCCGCGTTCCCGCCGAGACCCTGCTCCTCGGCATGCCCGCGGGCGCGCTCGACCGCAGTCGGCGAGACGTCGACGCCAGTGGTCTGCCATCCGTGCGCGGCGAGCCAGAGCGCATCGGCGCCCTCTCCGCAGCCCAGATCGAGCGCGCGGCCCGCCACCAGCGGCTCGACGACCGCCGCGAGCGTGGCGTTGACCCGCCCCGACCACACCTTGTGCGACCCGGCGTAGCGTTCCTCCCACTCGGCCGCGCGAGCCTGCCGACGGGCGGCGACGGCGGCATCGGCATCCTCCGCGGTCAACGCGGCAGTTTGCGGCGGCGCCGGCCATCGGGCCCGCACCCATCGAGAGCGGAACGTTCGTCATCGGCGACACGACGTTGCCGGCCGCCCACACGCGAGGGTGACCGGTGCGCCCCATCGGGTCGACCGCGATCGCCGGCATCTGCGCTGCGCTGAGGCCGGCTGTCCCGCCCCGATGATGATGACATCCCAGTCCGATTCGTTCATGTCCCCATCATCCGATCAAAGAGAATGCGATAGCAAACTAGTTTGCGGATATGGCAAACTCGACGCTATGCAGTCGGAACTGGAGCAGGTGGGTCCACGCCTCCGCGCCGCCCGACAGGCGCGCGGATGGACGCTCGAAGAGCTCGCCACGACGTCGGGGATGTCGACGAGCACCTTGTCGCGCTTGGAGTCCGGCAAGAGGCAGGCGAGCCTCGAACTGCTCATTCCGCTGACCCGCCGGCTCGGCATCCGTCTGGACGATCTGCTGCCGGCGGAGGTGGCTGACCCGCGCGTGCGTCGCCCGTCGGTGCGGCGTCATGGGCACGTGGTCGCACCGCTCACCCTCGAGTCCGCGCCGGTGCAGGCGTTCAAAGTGACGTATCCGCCCGTCACCGAGGTGCCCGCTCCTCGCGTGCACGACGGATTCGAGTGGATCTACGTGCTCAGCGGAGGGCTGCGCCTCATCCTCGGCGATCGCGACCTCGTCCTCGCCGCGGGAGAAGCCGCCGAGTTCGACACGCGGATTCCGCATTCACTGAGCGCGGCGGATGGTCGACCCACCGAGATCCTCAGCATCTTCAGCGCCTCGGGCGAGCGGATGCACACCCTCGGCGCCGACGACGTATGACCGGGCGAGCACCGCGGGCGCACACCGCGGTCAGCGAAGAGCGGTGAGACGCGGCACCAGCGTGGGGGTACGCGCCCGCCATTCGGTGTAGTCGTTTCGGGGGCCCCACTTCTTGTCGGCCTTGGCTTCGAGCAGCGGAATTCCGCTCACGCGCGTCAGCAGGAAGATGACGAAGATCGGTGAGAGCAGCGCGATGAATTGCCACCCGACGAGGATGGGCGCGGCCACCATGAAGACCCCGATCCATAGGACGATCTCGCCGAAGTAGTTCGGATGCCGCGAAAGCGACCACAGTCCGGTCTTGATGTACTCACCCTCGTTGGCCGGGTTGGCTTTGAAGGCGGACTTCTGGGCATCGGCGACGACTTCGAACGCCATGCCGACCACCCACAGCACGATGCCGATGATCTCGACCCAGCCCATCGGCGCGCGTTGCTCTGTCGACATCGCCGTCCATGCGGCGGCCGCCGTGAAGCTCACCCAGAGACCCTGCAGGATCCAGACGCGCAGGAAGCGGATCGGCGACGTCTTCAATTCGTCGAACCGGTCATCAGTTCCGGAGCGGCTGATGCGGATGAAGAGGAACGTCCCAAGTCGCACCGCCCACATGATCACCATCGCGGCGAGCACCCAGACACGAGCATCCGGGGCGGGGGCCAAGACCAACAGCCCTACCGAGATCAGAATGAACGTGAGACTGCCGGTGAGGTCGAAGAAGCGCTCCGTGTGGGCAATTTGCGAGGGGATGTAGACGATCGCCTGGATGACGTAGGCAACCGCGATCGCGAGTGCGAACAGCGGTATGCCGGCGACGGATGCCGAACCCGCGCTGCCCGCGAGAGCGAGCGCTGCGCCGAGAATCAGGGCGATGAGGATGGCGATGAGCGAGGCGCGGTTCTTATTGTTCATGTGCTTTCAGACGGTAGGGAGGCCGGGTGGGCAAGGTGTGTGGGGGAGGCCGCTCAGCGGTACAGGTCGTCGACGGCCTGCGAGGCTCGCTCGAGGACGACCCGGCGCTTGATCTTGAGCGTGGGCGTCACGAGAGTCGTGTCTCCGGGGTCGGCGAGGACGAGCGTGAAGCGTCGCACTTGCTCGCTGCGTGCCACGACCGCATTCGCCCTATCGATGGTGAGTTGGATGTGCGCGCGGAGTCGAGTGTCCTTGATGGGGCCGAACGCAGACGATGTCGTATCGGCGAGATCGACTCCTTCGGCAGCGGCCCACTTCCGCGACTCGTGCGGGTCGAGCAGGATCAATGCGGAGAGGTACGACCTGCCCTCGCCGACCATGACGGCGTGTGAGACCAGCTCGTTCGCCTCGACGGCGTTCTCCCACGCGGAGGGCACGATCGTCTTGCCGTTGGAGGTCACGATCACGTCTTTGAGCCGGCCGGTCAGGACGAGTCGTCCATCCTCGTCCACGTGGCCGAGATCGCCGGTGCGGAAGAAGCCGTCGACGAACGCGGCCGCGTTGTGGCGCGCGTCTCGGTAACCGCTGAAGACGCCGATCCCGCGGGCGAGGATCTCGCCCTGATCGCTGATCCGCACGGTGGAGCCGGGGAGCGGCGGACCGACGGTTCCCGAGCGGATGTTGCCGGGGAGGTTTCCGGTGAGGGGAGCCGTTGTCTCGGTGAGGCCGTAGCCCTCGATGACCGGGACTCCAATGCCGCGGAAGAACAGTGACAGGTGTGCGTCGAGCGTCGCGCCGCCGGAGAGGATGTAGTCGACCCGGCCGCCCATGACCTCGCGCAGACGGCGGAAGAACAGGCGATCGAACCCGGTGTGGCGCAGGCGCAACCCGAGAGACGCCTTCTCGTGCGTGTCGGCCTCGAGCCGCTCGCTGTGGGTTCCCCACGCGATGGCGGTCGCGCTCGCCGCACCCCAGACCCGTGCGAGGCCCTTGTCGGCGGCCTTCTGGGCGGCAGCGGCTTGGATCTTCTGCAGCACTCTCGGCACGACGACGAGGAACGTGGGGCGCAGCACGGCGAGCGTGCCGACGACGGCGGTCGTGTCGGCGAGATGGGCGATGCGCATTCCGCTGGCCAGGCAGATCAGCTGCAGACCGCGTGCGAGCACGTGGGCAAGCGGAAGGAAGATGATCGTGTTGCCGGCGGGGTGGACCACTTCGCCATAGGCTGCGGCGATGTTGAGGACCTGCCCCAGGAAGTTGCGGTGTGTCAGGACCGCGCCCTTGGGCTCACCGGTCGTCCCGGAGGTGTAGACGATCGTGGCGGGTGAGTCGAGGTCAGCGAAGATGCGCCGCGCTTCGAGGTCGGCATCGGAGATCTCGGTACCGCGAGCGGCGAGCTGGGCGAGCGTCGAGGAGGCATGCTCGTCGGAAGCTGCGGCATCCATCGCCCATGCGCCCAGGCGCCCCACGCCGGTCTCCGCGAGCGCGTCTCGGAGGAGTCGCGTCTGGTCGGCACTGCCGCCGACGGCGAGGACCACCCCTGCATCGGCGACGATCGCCGACACCTGCGACGGAGAGGAAGAGTCGTAGATCGGCACGACGACACCACCGGCGAACCAGGTCGCGAGATCCACGACGGCCCATTCATAGCGTGTGGGCGCCATGATTGCGACGGATTCCCCGGGGCCCACTCCGGCCGCGATGAGGCCCTTGGCCAGCGCGTGCACGTCGTCGAGGAACTCACGGGTGCTCACCTGCCGCCACGGCTCGTCGCCGCGTGCACTGGGCACGTCGAAGGCCGCGTGATCCGGCGCCGCCTTCGCTCGTCGAACGAGCAGGTCCGTGACATTGCGATGGTCGTCGACGCCAACGAGAAGTTCGGTCGTGGAATCCTTCACAGGAAGCCTCCGTGGGGTGAGGGTGCAGAAGCACCGTGCACCGGGGGTGGGTGCACTGTGCATTCGGAACCGTCGCCGAAACGGATCGGACCACGACGAATGCCGCGTGCCTGCTGATCCCTTCGCGCCCCGCGGTGGTCGCCCTAGACCTCGTGCGGGTCGCCCTGCCTACGCCTCGCGGTGGTCGCGGTAATACTGCAGGAGGGCCTGGGTCGAGGCATCCTGCGACGCGGTCGCGTCGGCGTCACCCTCGATCGCGGGGGCGATCTGCGTGGCCAGCTGCTTGCCGAGCTCTACGCCCCACTGATCGAACGAGTTGATGCCCCAGATCGCGCCCTGGGTGAAGGTGATGTGCTCGTACAGCGCCACGAGTTCGCCGAGCACGCGCGGGGTCAGCGCGGGCGCGAAAATAGAGGTCGTCGGCCGGTTGCCCGCGAACGTGCGCGCCGCCACGAGAGGGCCGGTGGTGCCTTCCGCTTCGACCTCTTCGGATGTCTTGCCGAAGGCGAGCGCCTTGGTCTGCGCGAGGAAGTTCGCGAGGAACAGCCCGTGCACATCGCGTCCGCCATCGGTCAGCGCATACGAGGGGTTCGCGAACGCGATGAAGTCCGCCGGAATCAGCCGAGTTCCCTGGTGGATGAGCTGGTAGAACGCGTGCTGGCCGTTGGTGCCGGGCTCGCCCCAGAACACCTCGCCCGTGTCAGAGGTGACGGGAGTGCCGTCCCAGCGCACCGACTTGCCGTTCGACTCCATCGTGAGCTGCTGGAGGTAGGCCGCGAAGCGGTGCAACTGCTGCGCGTAGGGGAGGACGGCGTGCGACTGCGCTCCGAGAAAGTTGGTGTACCAGATGTTGAGCAGGCCCATCAGGACGGGCACATTCTCCGCCAGCGGCGTCGTTCGCACGTGTTCGTCGACCGCGTGGAAGCCGGCGAGCAGTTCGCGGAACACGTCCGGTCCGAGTTCGATCGCCAGCGACAGTCCGATCGCAGAGTCGACCGAGTAGCGCCCGCCGACCCAGTCCCAGAATCCGAACGCATTGGCCGTGTCGATTCCGAACGCCGAAACCTTGTCGAGTGCCGTCGATACGGCGACGAAGTGGTGGGCGACCGCATCGGTGCGGGATTCCTCGTCTTCGCCGATCGCACCGGATGCCGCGAGCCCGGCCCACAGCCAATCGCGGGCGAGGCGCGCGTTGGTGAGGGTCTCGAGCGTCGTGAAGGTTTTGGAGGCGACGATGAAGAGCGTCGACGCGGGGTCGAGGTCCTTCGTCTTGTTGGCCATGTCATACGGGTCGATGTTCGACACGAAGCGCGCCTCGATGCCGGCCGTGGCATAGGGCTGGAGGGCCTGCGAGATCATGACGGGTCCGAGATCCGAGCCGCCGATGCCGATGTTCACGATATGAGTGACCTTCTTGCCGGTCACTCCTCGCCACTCGCCCGATCGCACGCGGTCGGCGAAGGCGCCCATCGCGTCGAGGACCGACTGCACATCGCCGTCGACGTCCTGGCCATCGACGACGAGGGCGGGCGAGGCTCCGGCGGGTCGGCGGAGCGCGGTGTGGAGGACGGCCCTGTTCTCGGTCGTGTTGATGCGTTCGCCGGCGAGCATGTCGGCATAGCGCTCTGCGACGCCGGTCTGCTCGGCGAGGCGCACCAGGGACGAGAACACGTCGTCGGTGAGGAGGTTCTTCGACAAGTCGACGTGCAGGTCGGCCAGCGTGAAGGTGAAGCGGTCCACCCGACCCGGATCCTCTGCGAACCAGGTCCGCAGGTCAGGGGCGAGGCTGTCGCGCAGGGCGCTCAGTTCAGTCCAGGCGGGGGTCGTGGTGGCGTCAATAGGTGCGGTCACGGTCCTACGGTAGTCCAGGCGCTAGCGTTGCGGCATGGCGATCAGCGAGGAGGCGACGACGCTCGCGCGCACCTACCGCTATCTGCGCATTGCGATCGCAACCGTCCCGGTCGTCATTCTGGTCTCGGTGGCCTTCGCGATTCCGGTATTCGGGGTGCTCCCCTCGATCAGTCACTACTTCTACACGCCCGCGCGGACGGGTTTCACCGGCGCACTGATCGCCGCCACCGCGTGCCTGTTCGCCCTCTCCGGTCGCGGTCTGCCACGAGCACTGCTCGACATCGCGGCGATGTTCGCTCCCATCATCGCGATCGTTCCGACCGTGATCGCGCCGGGCTCGGTCCCCGGGTTGGATGACCCCTGCACCGACATCTGTGTGCCGCCGCCCTACGATGTCGATCTCGACAACGGCATCGCGACGTATCTGACCATCGGCGTGCTTGCGCTGATCGTCGTGGCCGTCCTCTCGCTGGCCGGAGAGGTCGACCGCGGCGCGGCGGCGTCGACGATTGCGGTGGCGGGCGCGATCCTCCTCGTCACCGGACTCACGTGGTGGTTCGCCCGCGAGGCCTTCGTTCGGTACGCGCACCTGGTTGCAGCCGTCGCGTTCTTCGCCCTGACCGCGGCTGTGGCGGCGCTCGAGGCGGTGCGGCCATCCGCGCTTCAACCGGCTTCGCGTGGCGTGCGGATCGCCTACGCCGTGATCGCCGTGGGGCTCGCGGTCGATCTCATCGTCACGCTCGCGCTCAGCGACGAGCGATTCTCACCCTCGAGACCGGTGTTCGTCGGAGAGACGATCGCCCTGCTGCTGTTCCTCGCATTCTGGGTGCTGCAGTCGGTGAACAAGTGGCGAGAGTCCGACCCGTCCCTTCTTCCGTGATGTCCGGACGGGGGGCTACCCTCCACACATGAAAGAACGGCAGGCAGCGGCGGCGCAGCTGACCGCCGCGCAGCACGCGCGCATGCGCAGTTTCTTCCAGGTGCTCGGCAACACGCTCGTCGCCAACGTCACATCGAGCTACCTGTGGTGGGCGCTGACGTTCTGGGCTTACCTCGAGACGGAGTCGGTCCTCGCGACGTCGATCATCGGCGGGTCGTACATGCTGCTGGTTGCCGTCTTCGGTGTCGTCTTCGGCGCGATCGTCGACCACATGAAGAAGAAAGCTGTGATGGCGCTTTCCAGCGCCATCACCTTCATCGCGTACCTCGTTGCCGGTGCGCTCTACCTCGCTTTTCCCGAGTCCACCCTCGTCGACTGGGGTCGACCGTGGTTCTGGGTCTTCGCGGCCGTCATCCTGATCGGCGGTGTCGTCGAAAATCTGCGCAACATCGCACTGTCCACCACCGTCACGCTTCTGGTGCCCGGCGACCGGCGTGATCGCGCGAACGGTCTGGTCGGGACGGTGCAGGGCGTCGCGTTCATCGTCACGAGCGTTTTCTCCGGACTCTCCGTCGGACTGCTCGGCATGGGCTGGACGGTGGTGATCGCGATCGCGCTCACCGGCGTCGCCCTGGTCCATCTTCTGTTCGTGTCCATTCCCGAGCCTACGATCGTGCGACTGGACGGAGAGAAGGACAAGTCCGGCACGTTCCGCGCCATCATTCCCGCCATTCGAGCGGTACCGGGCCTCATGGCGCTCATCTTCTTCGCAACCTTCAACAATCTCGTCGGCGGCGTCTTCATCGCACTCATGGACCCCTACGGACTCACACTGTTCGAGGTGGAGATCTGGGGAATCGTCCTGGCGGTGACCGGGACGGGTTTCATCCTGGGCGGCATTCTCGTCGCATCCCGAGGTTTGGGCGCCAATCCCCTCCGCACGCTCCTGCTCGTGAACGTCGGCATGGCCGTGCTGGGTATGACGTTCGCCATTCGGGAATGGTGGTGGTTGTACGCGCTGGGCATCTTCGCGTACATGGTCCTCATTCCCATCGCCGAGGCCTCAGAGCAGACCATCATCCAGAGAGTTGTGCCGTACGAGAAGCAGGGGCGGGTCTTCGGATTCTCCGCTTCGGTGGAGTCTGCCGCCACGCCCCTGTCTGCGTTCCTCATCGGCCCCATCGCCGAATTCTGGCTCATCCCTTTCATGAACACCGCGTCAGGACGAGACATGTTCGGCTGGTTGCTCGGTGACGGAGAGGCGCGGGGGATCGCGCTCGTCTTTGTCATGGCCAGCGCGCTCATGCTGGTCGTCGTGCTCCTCGCTTTCGCGTCGCGCCCTTATCGGCTGCTGTCGCAGGCCTACGCGGATTCACCGCCGCCCGCGCCGCAAGAAGCTGAGGACGATTCGCCATCGACACCGCCCACGGCGTCCGGGCAAAGAGAAGGCCGGTCGGGATAACTCACCGACCGGCCGCACCATCTCTTGCACCAGAGAATTCACCACAACACGCAGCTGGGGGACTGCGATGAAAACGACTGTATAACGAAACGGTAACGGTGCGCAACGGGCGCCGACTGCATCATCAGGAATTCTCAGACTTCGCGACGTGCGCCGAGAGATGGGCGATCCCGTCGATGACAGCGGCATGCGTGGCGGCGTCGCCGAGAACCCGGAAATGACCGGTGCCATGGACCTGAACATTGGTCGCGCCATCCAAGGCGCTGCCATCAGGAATGTGCGGGTCGAAGCGGCCGAAGATCGACACGATCCGCCCGTTGATCGACATGTCGCTGCCGAGGCTCACAATCGTCTCGTTGCTCGGCAGGAGGGCACGGATGCTCGGGTCGAGCATCAGGAGGGCCGCCAGTCGCGAACCGTGAAACGGAGCGCACACCGCGACGAGCCCGATGACGCCGAGCGGCTCATCCTTGATCGGACCTGCGGCGATGGGCGGACCGGCATGGGCTGCGGCCGCCGCGGGGTCGCCACCCTTCCATGCTTCGCGCGCGGCAGCGGCAGCAGCGCCGGAGGTCACGAGCAACTGCTTGCCGATGAGTCCGCCCTTGCTGTGGGCGACGAGCACCCGGCCCGCGGCCGGTGGTGGGTTTCGCGCGAGAGCGCGCGCCAGCTTCTCCGCTGTCCCGCGGACCGGCCGCGTGTTGTTACCGAGGCCGTGCACCACGCGGATGCGGTATCCCGCGGCGTTGAGCGCGTCGCCCATCGGGTGCAGGAAGGTCCAGTGTTCGTAGACGCCGGGCAGGAGGATGACTTCGGGCAGGGCATCTGACCCTCGGCGCCACGCCGGAGGCTCGGAGCGCACGCCGATCTGCCACGGGGGAGCGAGCCACGCGAGTTGGCGGATCGCCGCGTAGACGTAGTCGAGCGCCCACCACTGCGCGCGATCGAGGATCGAGAGACGAGGACGTGCGTCGTCGTCGCTCATTTGCCGGCAACGCTCTGGGGGCCGGTGATCATGCGCCACATCCATAGCGCGGCCGTATCGACCGGCGGACGCGGATCGCATCGCAGCCACGCTTCGATGACGCCGAGCGCAGCCCCGGCGAGCCCTGCCGACACCACTTCATCGGGCATGCCCTCCCAGCCGTGTTCGTGTGCACCTGCGAGTCCGGACAGCGCCAGTGCTTCGATGCGATCGCGAAGTCGTGCGGTGACGATTGCCGAGCCGTGCCTCCCGAGCGCCCGACGGTACACCAGCGGGTTGGCATCGACGTGACTGAGAAATATCGCCAGTGATCGCGGCGGGTCCTCCGACCACGTCACGACGTCAGGCAAGAACTCGGCGGCTTCGCCTGCTGCGGCATCGAGCGCATCGGCCAGCAGCGTCTCCTTGTCGGAGTAGTGCTGATAGAAAGTGCTGCGGTTCACGCCGGCCTGATCGGTGATGTCGGCGACGCTGATCTCGTCGAGCGGGCGGTCGCGCGCCAATTGGAGGAGGGCGTCCTGCAAGGCGCTTTGCGTGCGCACGACCCTGGCATCCATGGTCCGATTCTGTCAGTACCTGAACAACGCCTGTACGTTAAACAACACCTGTCGGCTAACTCTCACGACGACGCGTATGCTGTATCGGGGCTCGACGGCGCGCCGAATCATAGACGAAAGGTGTTCGCCATGGCGGAACTTCTCTACCGGCTCGGTCGGTTCTCTTCGCACAAGCCCTGGGTGGTCATTGTCGGCTGGCTTGTCGCTCTCGCGCTCGCTGTCGCCGGCTTCCTCGCCTTTGGCGGGACGCTGTCGTCCAACATGAACATTCCGGGGACGGACACCGACCGGGTGACCACCCAGCTGAACGAAAAGATCCCCGGCGTTGCGGGCGCGGTTGCGACCGTGGTGTTCACCTCCGACGACGGCACCGCTATCACCGAAGATCAGCAGGCCGAGATCGCCGACCTGTTGACCGAGGTCGGCGAGATCGACGGTGTCGAGAAGACCATCGATCCCTTCACGACGACATCCGAGCGAGCTGATCAGGAGCAGAAGCTCGCCGATGGCGCGACGCAGCTGGATGACGCAGAACAGCAGGCCGCCGATGGGCAGGCCCAGCTCGACGCCGCCCAAGCGCAGCTCAAGGACGGCCAGGCTCAGCTCGACGCGGGTCAGCAGCAGTTGGACGCCGCGATCGCGCAGGCGCAGGCCGCTGGAGCGTACGACCAGGCCGCCGCCCAGTTCGAGGCACAGCAGGCGCAGATCGATGCACAGCAGGCGCAGCTCGATGCGGGCCAAGAAGAGCTGACCGCGCAGCAGACGAAGATCGACGACGGCACCGCGGAGATTGCCACCCAGCGGGCGCAGCTCGAAGACGGCAAGACCCTGTTGACCGCGGCATCCGACATCCGCACCGTCAATGAAGCCGGCACCGTTGCCCTCGGCGCGGTCGCGTTCACCGTCGATCAGTTCAGCCTGTCGTCGGAGCTCAAGGCTGAGGTCGCCGCCACCCTCGACGACGCCGACATCGACGGCATCACGATCGACTATTCGGCGACAATCGCCCAAAGCATCGACGGACTGATCGGGCCCGGCGAGATCATCGGTGTCTCCCTTGCCCTGATCATCCTGATCATCATGTTCCGCGCGCTGCTGCCGGCGCTGCTGCCGTTGGTGAGCTCGCTCCTTGCGGTAGGGACCGGCGTCATCGGGGCACTGGCGTTCTCGGGCGCAGTCGAAATGAACTCGGTCACGCCCGCACTGGGTGTGATGCTCGGACTCGCTGTCGGTATCGACTACGCGCTGTTCATCGTCAACAGACATCGACGGCAAGTGCAGGCCGGCATGGATCTGAAGGAGTCGATCGCGCTCGCGAACGGCACTTCCGGCAGTGCCGTGGTGTTCGCCGGTTCCACGGTGCTGGTCGCGCTCCTGGCGCTGAATGTGACCGGCATTCCGTTCCTCGGGACCATGGGAACGGTGGGTGCGGTGTGTGTGCTGCTCGCGGTTCTGGTGGCGGTGAGCTTCACTCCTGCCGTCCTCGGGCTGCTGGGCATCCGCGTCCTCTCCCGCCGTGCTCGTCGTGAGATCGGGCACGAATCTCGCGCCGAAAAGCCGCTCAAGGAGATGAAGACCGGACGCTCGATCGTGACGGTCGTCGTTGCCGTCGCCGCACTGCTGATCATCGCGATCCCGGCCCTGTCGATGCGTCTCGGCCTCCCGGATGGTTCGAGCGAGGCGACCGACACCACCGCGTACCGCACCTACACCGCTGTCGCGGACAACTTCGGGGCGGGTCAGAACGGGGCTCTCGTTGTGACGGCACAGGTACAGCAGCCGGTGGACGAGGATGCCGTGGCGCAAACGCAGGCGGCGTTCGCAGCGCAGCTGATGGATGTCGACGACGTCGTCGCCGTCGCTCCGATCGGAGTGTCGGATGACAGAGACTTCTTCGCCTTCCAGGTCGTCCCCGCCGATGGGCCCACAAGCGAATCGACGGAGCAGCTCGTCCACGACCTGCGCGGAATGTCCCCCATCGAGACGGCGGAGGGTCAGGTCACACTGGGCGTCGCGGGCTTTGCCAGCGGTGGCATCGACATCTCGGAGAAGCTCGCGAACGCCCTGCCGATCTACCTGCTGATCGTCGTAGGTCTGTCGCTGCTGATCCTGATCGTCGTGTTCCGATCGATCCTGGTCCCGGTGATCGCGACGCTGGGCTTCGTGCTGTCGCTGATCGCTGCGCTTGGCGCGACCACCGCGGTCTACCAGTGGGGATGGTTCAGCGGCGTCTTCGGAGTGCACGATCCCGGCCCGGTCTTGAACTTCATGCCGATCATCGTGATGGGCGTGCTGTTCGGGCTCGCGATGGACTACCAGCTGTTCCTGGTCTCCGGAATGCGCGAGGCCTATGTCCATGGCGCCCCGGCACGCTTGGCGGTGGCCGCCGGCATGCGCAACGGGCGAGCCGTGGTGACAGCGGCGGCGCTGATCATGATGGCGGTGTTCGGCGGATTCGTCTTCTCGCACCTGTCGATGGTCAGGCCCATCGGATTCGGGCTGGCGCTGGGTGTCCTCTTCGATGCCTTCATCGTGCGACTGCTGATCACCCCGGCGCTGATGACCCTGCTCGGGAAGTCCGCGTGGTGGATCCCGAAGTGGCTCGACCGCATCATGCCCGACGTCGACGTGGAAGGCTCAAGGCTCGAGCGCACCCACCCGATGCACGGTGTCGAAACCGCCGATGGCGACCAGGCCACCGAGCCGAGCGACTCGGATGACCTCCGCAAGGACGGCGTCGTCGCGACGCCGTAGCGGCGAACTATGAAGCGGCAGCGGTCCCTGAGAAGGGGCCGCTGCCGCTTTTCAACGCGCAGCCGGCAACGATGATTCAGTGGTGGCTTAGCGCGCCTCGTACAGATTCACCGCACCGGCCGACACGGAGACCGTTACGCGATGACGTGACGCAGCGTCGGTGGAGAGGTCGTGGGTGAAGTCACCGGCTGAGACGTCGGATGCCACGGCGTACTGTCCCTGCGGCATCCCGATGTCGACGCGTCCGGCGCTCACTTCGATCTCGACCGCATCCGGCTGAGTCCCGGTGAGCTGCCCGTCCAGCGACCCTGCGCTGAGGTCGATTTTCGCGGTTCCCACATCGGCGAGGTCCATGGTGGCGCGACCGGCGCTGACATGCGCGTCCACGGTGTCGGCCGATCCTCTGACATCGAGTGCCCCGGCGCTGAGGTCGAGTTCGAGGTCGCCGAACGACCCGGACGCGTCGATCGATCCGGCGCTGAGGCTCAGCGATGCATCCAGCTGTTCGTCGGCGAACTGTTCGGGGAGGGTGAGGGTGGCGCGATCCGTGCCGCCGAACAGACGCCATCCGCCCCACCACTCCTTGGCGGAGTCCACCACGAGTTCGCGGTCGTCGTCGAGGCCGAACCCCCAATCGGCGGCGCCGCCGCTCGCGGTCACCTCGAGCGTGGCCTGATCGACGGCGCCGTAGACGATCGTGAGGGCCGCGCCCGACACATCGACATCGAGTCCGCGAAGGCCGCTGACGTCCGCGGTCAGTGTCTCCGTCCGGACACTGGCCGAGGCCGCGCTGGAGAGGATGCCCGCGCCGACCGTGCCGAGGATCAGAGTGCCGCCGGCGACGATGGTGAGGATCGCGATGACCTTCGACGCTGCGCGCGGAGCGGGCGCTCCATCACTGGCCGCCGGCGGGATCGGATCGGTCGGCATGGGGGGAAGGGGAGGGGGAGTCAGTGTGGTGCTCATCGGAGTGGTCCATTCTGCGGTTGTCCGCCGCCGTGTTCGAGGTGAACGAGGGCCGCGAGGACCCTTCGGTTGCCGTGCTCGTCCTGTTCGAGGTCGAGCTTCTGGAAGAGGGAGGTGATGTGCTTCTCGACGCTGGCTTCGGAGACGAACATCGCCTGCGCGATGGCCTGATTGCTCTTGCCTTCGGCGATGAGCGCGAGGACGGTGCGCTCCCGGTCGGTGAGGCGAGCCATCCGCTCGTCCCGAGATCGCCGCATGAGCAGCTGCGCCACGACCTCGGGGTCGAGGATCGTCGCTCCAGCGCCGATGCGCTCAATGGAGTCGAGGAACTCCGCGATGTCGGCGACCCGGTCTTTCAGCAGATATCCGAGCGCCGCGCTCTGACCGGCACCGCGACCGGTGATCAGGTCACTCGCGTAGCGCTCTTCGACATATTGACTGAGGACGAGGACGGGCAGTCGTGGGTTCTCTGCGCGGAGCGCGAGGGCGGCGCGGATGCCCTCATCAGTGAATGTCGGCGGGAGCCGCACGTCGAGGATGCAGAGATCCGGCGCCTGCTCGGCGACGACCGTGCCCAGATCGTTTGCGTCGGCGACGGCCGCGACGACCGTGTGTCCGGCGTCTTCGAGCAGGCGGACGAGCCCTTCGCGCAGCAGCGCGGAGTCTTCGCAGATCAGGATGCGCACGGGACGCTCACCTCCAGAGCAGTGGGGCCGCCGGCGGGACTGTCGAGGCGTGCGGTGCCGCCCGCGGCGGTGATGCGGTTCGTGATGCCGTCAAGGCCGCCGCCCGGAAGCACCTGTGCCCCGCCGACGCCGTTGTCTTCCACGCGCGCCCACAGGGTGCCGTCGTCTCGACGCCGCACGGTGACGCGGCTCTCGCTTGCACGGGAATGCTTGGCGGCATTCGTCAGGGATTCTGCGATCGCGAAGTAGACCGCGGCCTCGGCCGTGGGGCTGCAGCGTCCGTCGAGTCGAACGTCGACCTGAACGGGCACGTGCGAGCGTGCGGCGAGAGCAGAAAGGGCGGCATCGAGTCCACGATCATCGAGGACGGATGCGTGGATGCCGCGTGCGAGCTGCCGCAGTTCCGTGATCGCGGCCTTCGTCGACGTGTGCGCCTCTTCGAGGAGAGCCTTGGCGGCGGCCGGATCGGTGTCGATCTTCTGCTGGGCGAGCCCCAGGGTCATGGCGACCGAAACCAGTCGAGGCTGGACACCGTCGTGCAAGTCCCGTTCGATGCGGGTGCGCTCGACCTCACTGGCGCGCACGGCGCCCTCGCGCTGGGCGCCCGCAGTTTGGGCCTGCTCGGTCAGCTGCGCCTCGCGGGAGGGAACGAGGATCGCACGGGTCAGAACGCCGTGGAGGAGCGCGATGCCGACGAGCAGCGCTCCGGCGACGAGCGTCCCGAGGATTCCCACCAAGACGGCCCAGCCCGAGTTCAGCTCCAGGTCCGTGGCGGCAATGCGAATCGTTCCGCTCGAGGTGAGTGGCGCGAAGATCAGGCTGATGGTGCCGGCGAACCAGGCGACGAGCGGAAGGACGAGGAGGCCGAGCACCGTGGCGATCGCCACGCTCGCGATGCCGCGCCACATCGTGCCATCGATGCACTGCAGCCACAGGGTCTTCATCCAGCCCTTGAACCCGGGCTCACCGCTGCGGCGGAGCGCGACGGCGGGCAGTCCCCAGTCGTAGAGGCCGTCGACGCGGGCATATTCGACCCATGCCGTGGCCCACAGACCGTAGAGGAAGAGGAGCAGGAAGGGGATGCCGATTCCAACGACGAGGACGAGGCTGAGGCCGGTCGAGAGGAGGGTGATCAGGAGCGAGAAGACGAGGGAACCGGCGATCCCGACCGCCGCAAGCTGGGCGATCGCGCCCACGTGGCGGAGAACACCGATGCGGCGAAGAGGGGGTGCGGAAAGAACAGCGGTAGTCATGTGTTCCACGGTAGGACCGCGGGCCCGGCTGTGCCGCTGAGTCACCCGGAGAGATTTCTTCGGGATAACCCCCGGTTCGCTCCGCCGCTGGGTGTCCGGTTGGATGGGATGCATGACCACGCCTGACATCCGCCTGATCGCCGTCGACATGGATGGGACGTTGCTGGACCCCGATGGCAATGTCCCCGAAGGCCTCTGGCCATTGCTGTCGCGGTTGCGTGAACGCGGCATCGCCTTCGCGCCGGCCAGCGGTCGTCAGCTTGCAACCCTGCAGCGACAGTTCGCCGCCGCGGGCGATGATCTGGACTACATCGCCGAAAACGGCAGCTACGTGATCCGCGACGGCAACGTCGAAGTCAGTTCGGATGCCCTCGACCCGGCGTTCACCGCATCCGTCATCACGCGGTTGCGGGCGCTCGTCGCCGACGGGTCGCTGCGCGTCTGCGTTGTCGTCTGCGGCAAGAGGTCGGCGTACATCGAGGACATCACGCCCGACTTCCGCGTGGAGGCCGAGAAGTACTACGCGAAGCTCGAGATCGTCGACGACGTCCTCGCACAAGACGATCAGATCCTGAAGATCGCCGTCTATGACTTCGACGGGGGAGAGCAGCACACCGCCGTCACCATCGATGACCTGCGCGCCACGCACCAAGTGGTGGTGTCGGGCCTGCACTGGGTCGACATCATGAACCAGGGCGTCAACAAGGGAGTCGCGCTGCGCAATCTCCAGCAGGCGATGGGGATCACCGCCGCCCAGACCGCGGCATTCGGCGACTACCTCAACGACGTCGAACTGCTGGGCGAAGCGGAGTGGTCGTATGCGATGGCGGATGCCCATCCCGACGTCATCGCCGCCGCGCGGTACCGTGCACCATCCAATGCCGACCATGGCGTGATCACGACGATTGAGAGCCTGCTCGGCTGACGAATCAGTCGCCGTGCGGCAGTGACGTCAGCCAGGCGTCGAAGGTCTGCGTGCCGAGGATCGCGTCGGGTCCCGGCAATGCCAAGCCCGCCCGCATCCCTGCCAATTGCTTGCCCGGGACGCTCACGGACGGTATCCACCCGCTGTGACCCCTCGCGCGGGCCCAACGTCGCACCATGTCATCGAGGCGCTCTTCGCGCGGTCCCGCGAGATCGGTTGCGTGTCCGGCAGGCGGTTGGGCGGCGACGCGGGCCAAGTGAACGCCGACCTCGGCGGCCGCGATCGGCTGAACTCGTCCGCGCAGCGCGAGGTGCAGCGGACCGATCTTCGCGCGAGTGAACATCTGCCCGGCGAACTCGTGGAACTGCGTCGCACGCACGATCGTCCAGGGCGCGGGCGAGGACGCGACGGCCTGCTCCTGCGCGAGCTTGCCGGCGTAGTAGTCGAACGGCATCCGATCGATCCCGACGATCGACAGCAGCACAACGTTGCCGACGCCCGCGCGAGCCGCGGCAGAGGCGAGGTTTCCGGATGCCGTGGTGAAGAACTCCGTCGCCGCGTCGGCAGACAGCGTGGTGACGTTGATGGCATCGATGACCGCGTCGACGCCGTCGAGCGCACGGTCAAGACCGACGCCCGTGAGAACATCCACTCCGACGCTGCGCGCCAGCACCACCGGCTCGTCGCCCTGCGCGCGCACCGCATCGACGATGTGGGTCCCGACGGTTCCCGTTCCTCCGGCGACTGCGATTTTCATCTGAGCGTGAATCGGACCTTAGATCTGAGCGCCATCGTCGTCGCGATCGTAGATGCCGACCTGCTTGCCGCGCGACGACTCGTAGGCCATCAGCCAGCCGATCGACACGGCGCAGGCAAGGACGATGCCGAGCCAGACGTTGCCCCAGATGAGACCGAAGATGATCCCGAGTGTGAACACGAGAGCCGTCCCGAACGCCCAGTAGGTGTGTCCGCGCTTCCACGTGCTCTCTGCCATGGGTGTCATCCTACGGCCCGGGTCAGGAAGCGTTCAGCGACACCAGCCAGTCGATGCCGAACTTGTCGGTGAGCATGCCGAATCTCCCGCCCCACGGCGGGGTGTCGAACGGCATGGTCACACTGCCGCCCTCGGCGAGCGCGTCCCAGACCGCTTGGAGTCGGTCTTCGTCCTCACCGCTGATCGACACGGCGAACCCGGCAGGCGGGACGTAGTCCATGTGGCTGGGTGTGTCGGCGCCCATCAGAACCAAGCCATCTTCTGTGGTCAGTTGGGCGTGCATGACGAGGTGCTGTTCACCTTCCTCGACCCCCATCTCGGGGAATTGACTGAACTCGCTCACATCGAGCTCGCCGCCCAGCACCGATTGATAATGCTCCATCGCGGCGCGGGCGGTGTCGCGAAAGTTGAGATAGACGTTGAGAATGGTCATCTCGCTGCTCCTTCGGGCCGTCAGCGGCCCCGTCGATGGCGGTGGTCACCATTTTCCGCGTTCTCCACCTCGCCGTCGAGGGGGTCAACGATCGCGGTGGTCTTCGGGATGCATCCGCGCACCCCGGCGGGGCTCTTGAACGCCACTCGCCCCGATGAGGCGGATCACGCGCTGACGCTGGCCGCGCCACGGTTCGAGCAGTTCGAGCATGCCGTCGTCATCGACTCGGGTACCGGTCAGGGCATAACCGACCCAGTGGGCGAGGTGGTAATCGCCGACGCTCACCGCATCGGGGTCGCCGTACGCACGAATGCGTGTTTCGGCGGCTGTCCACACGCCGACTCCACGGAGGCTCGTCAGGATTCGGTCGACATCGTCAGTCGTAGCCGCCGCTTCGGCGGCGCGCTCGATGGATGAGCGCCGCTCTGCGCTCGCCACGACGGTCCGCGATTGGGGCGGCTCGAGACCCGCACGGTGCCACGCCCAACTGGGGACGAGGTGCCAGTGTGCGGGCGGAGCGAACATCGGCCTGGGAGTCGGGCCCGGAGCGCGCTCGCCGTGCCACGTGAGGATGGCGCGCCACGCGCCGAACGCCTGCAGACCGGTGACTTTCTGCTCGAAGATCGCGCTGGCGAGGGCATCGAAGAGCAGATCGGTCGCGCCGAGTCGGAGGCCGGGATTGCGTCGGTGCACGTCGGCGATGAGCGGATGCAGCGATCCATCGAACTCCGTCGGATCGTCGTCGGCCCCGCACAGCCGTGACACCTGCGCGAGCGCCCACTCGGCCCCGGGTCCCCACGCGGCAGCCCGCACACGCCCGCGTTCGGGCCGGAGCGCAAGAGTCGCGATGCCCGCGGGTGTGCGACTGACGCGCCAGATGACACCGGAGACCGACATCATGCTGGGGTCGCGCGCGCCGCGCTGCTGGTAGCGCACGGTGCGTGTGACATCCGTGTCGGTGCGGTATTCGGTCTCGATCGGACGGTCGGCCGTCGGTCGGGGGTCGCGGGTGCTCGACCGGGTGCGATCGGATGTGGATGCCGGTGAGCTCACCGGCGGCATCCGCTCGGTCGTCACCGCATCCGCGTTCATGACGTCACCCTATGCGGTGCACGCGACATACCGCCGCGCACACGAGTATGAGGTGCTCCGAGCGAAGCGCCCGATCCTCAGAAGGAAGCGATCCTCAGAAGGGCGCTCAGAAGCGGTCGGGCGAGGGGGTGCCGTGGCCGTAGCGAATGACGACATCCGCGTGGCGGTCGAAGCGGTAGCCGATGCCACGGACGGTGCGAACGATGTCTTCGTAGCGTCCGAGCTTGGCGCGCAGGCGCCGGACGTGGACGTCGATCGTGCGCTCGCCGGGAGCTTCGTCGTCGGTGGATGCGCTCCACAGCGACGACACGAGCTCGGCGCGCTCAATCGTGCTGCCTTCGCGCAGCACGAGGTACTGAAGGAGTTCGAACTCCTTGAAGGTGAAGGCAGCCGACTCGCCATCGATGTAGACGCGCTTGCGCGAGATGTCGACGGTGACGCCGCCGGGGGCGCGGTCTTCGTCGGGCTCCTCGACCTTGGTGCGGGCGACGGCGCTCGGCTCGTGAAGAGCGAGACGGACGACGTCGACATCACGTCCACCGGCGGCAGCCGGGGCGAGTGCGACGGTGGCGTACGTCTCTGCGTGCGGTGCGAGCTCTGCAAGCGTGCGGCGAAGGGCCTCGACGAGCGTCGAGAGGCTCACGCCGTCGGCGATGGACTTGACCTCGTCGATGCCGACGTACAGTGCGAAGCCGCGAGGCGCGGTGCCCGCGGGGAGGTGCGAGGCGGGGACAGCCGGAGCAGCCGAGGCGACTTCCTCGACGGCGTGCAGGTGGCGGGGAGAAGTGGACTGGGTGAGAAGGGCGGTGTTCGACATGGGATGAAGTCCTCAAGAGTGGAACCCGGGCGATGCGCCTGGAGCGGGTTCGAAGTGTTGCGATTGTGGCCGATCGGCCTGTGCGCGAGGCATCCGGCATCCGCATTGTGGGCGGAGGTGGCCAGTGTCTCGGGGGGATCGACGCCTGCGTCAGATGGAGCGGCGGAGAACCCGGCGGGGATTACCGTGTCAGCGGCACATTCGGCAACACATGACGACGCGGCCGGGCATCATGATGCCGGCGGTTCCGTTCGCCTCCAAGGCGGACAGAGTGCGTGCGAAGTCAGTCATGAAGTCGATTATGGCCAATCGTGACCTGATGTGTCAAACCGCGCAGTTTCATCGGCGCGCCTTGGTGGGGAGAGAGCACAATGCTCAGTCCTTCGTGCGGTCGGGTTGGGAGGGCGTTGACAACGGTCGCCCATACGCAGATGCGAGTGCGCCAGTGCGAGGATGGCTCCATGCGTGGAGGAGATTCAGACGCGCGGCCGCTCCCGCGGCACTTCCGGATCGTCGGCAACTCCGGGTCGGGAAAATCGCGTTTGGCGAGGGAGCTGGCGGCGGACCTCGGACTCCCGCGACTCGAGCTCGACGCCGTCTTCTGGGACGCCGACTGGACGTATCGTGACCTCGACGAGGCGCACGAGCTGATCCGCACGTTCATCGCCCAGCATCCGGACGGGTGGGTCATCGATGGAAACTGGACGTCGCGGCTCGCCGGCCTCCTCGACCCGGGCACGCCCGGCGGTGCAGACATCGCAGTGTGGCTCGATCACTCTCGCCCTGTCGTGATGGGCCGCGTCATTCGGCGCACTCTGAGCCGCGGCATCCGTCGTGAAGAACTCTGGCACGGCAATCGGGAGCGCCCTTCCTCCTGGCTCAACATGAATCCGGAGCGCAACATCATCCTGTGGGCGTGGACGAATCACTCTGCTGTGCGCGACCGGATGACCGCCCGAATGGATGCCGGCGAGCCGATCGTGCGGCTACGCGGGCAGCGCGAAGTCGATGTGTGGCGAACGCGCCTCGTGTCACTCAGGCGGCGTAGCGTGGAGTGATGAGCACGCTCACCTTCACGCACGAACCGGACGCGTCGCGGTACACGCTTCACCGCGGCACGGATCTCGTGAGCATCCTCGACTACCGCGATGATGGCCGCACAGTGGCCTTGACGCGTGCGTACACGATTCCCAACTTTCGCGGCCATGGGTACGCGGGCGAGTTGGTCGAGCGGACGGTGACGGAGATCGAGGGCCTCGGTGATCGTGCCGTGAGCCCGGTGTGCTGGTACGTTTCGGATTGGTTCGCCGAACATCCCGAACGCGCAGCAATTCTGCACGCCTGAAGAAGGGGAATTCCATGGATCGCGATCTTCCCGATGGAGTCGTCGATGCCGCCCCGCCGGGCGGGTGGGAGGGCGGCGAGGCCGCGGGTGTCGAGACGGACGAGCGCGATGCGGATGCCGGAGGTGTCGCGTCGCTGGAAGAATCCGAGCGTGCCGACGACGCCAATCGGACATCCGGTGGCGGGAACGAGCACGAGGAGCCGGCATCGGATGCCTTCGTTGCGAGTGCCGAAATCCAGCAGGGCATGGACCCTGACGTTTTGACCGATGAGCAGGGGAAGCAATGAGCGAAACGACGACAGATGGATCCGACGGCCAGAGCGAGACTTCGGGCGTTGAGCCCGAGCGGGCTCGCAGTGATGCGGGCGTCGGTGGCGCCGTGCATGCGGACGCGGGCGAGGGCTTCGTCGCTGCGCAGGGCGGACCGGTCATGGACATGTACACCGCGACGAACGATGAGCGGGTCGACGGGGTCATCCGCCAGGTGCGGGCGGATGTGACCGGGCAGAACGCCGCGACGGTCGAACATGCGTTGCGCGGGCGACTGCGGGACACGGGGCTCACCCTCGACGAGGATCGCATCGCGCAGCTCGTCGCCGAACTCTCTGAGTAGTTTGGGTGGCGGGGCCGCTCCGCTGACCGCGTGAGGTCTTTTGCAGATCTCAGCACCGACGTAGCGTGTACGCATGTGCCGCAACATCCACACCCTTCATAACTTCGAGCCGTCCGCCACGGACGACGAGGTGTACGCCGCCGCGTTGCAGTACGTGCGGAAGATCGCCGGAACGACGAAACCGTCCAAAGCGAACACCGCCGCGTTCGACAGGGCGGTCGCTGAGATCGAGCACGCGACCCGTCACCTGCTCGAGGATCTGGTGGCCGTGACGCCGCCGAAGAATCGCGAAGAGGAGGCGGCGAAGGCGCGCGAACGGGCCGAACGGTCCGGTCGCTACGCGCCGCGCATCGCCTCCTGAGCTGTTCTGCCGTCAGGCGGCGCCCGGCAGGTCTCGCAAACCGACCCGGTCGGGAATGTCGAACTGCACGCGCGGCAGCCATGAGTCGGGCGTCGGCCACGGCCGCGACATCGGCAGCGAGCGCAGCGCCGATCGGAGCGCGGTGGCGGATGCCGCGACCGGCAGCACGCGCGATGGTGCGCGCAAAGCGAGCGCCCCCAGCCACCAGTGTCGCCACTCGCCCTCGATGTCTTCAGGCGCGGCGACCAGGTAATAGTCCGGCATGATCGCGGCGCCGGACTCGAACTGGCCGAGCGCCGTGTCGATCTCGACTTCCAGCGAGCCGAGCGTTGACTGCTCCCGGTAGAGCTCGACCCAGGCGGATGCGACGTGCGCGAGCGGATCGGCATCATGGACGACGTAGGGAAAGGGCGCGTGGGTGACGATTCGCGCGGCTTCGGCCGGTTCGCATTCGCGCAGTGACAGCGCGAGCAGTGTGGGGGAGCCTTCCAGCTCAGCGAGGAGTTCGTCGCTGTCGGCGCCCACGAGCGCCACGATGGTGGACCTGGGAGTGGTGTCTCGCTCGAGCGCCATGTTCCACGATACGTCTCGCGGTGTTTCATGGGTATGTCCGACTCGCGGCATCCGCTGGACAGGAAAAATCACGGACGCAGGAGGATTCCGCACGAAACGACCTGTCTCGGTGATTTCTCCTGTGTCCGCGACATCGCGGTCATCCGCCCGCGCCCCCGCAGCTGCCCGATAGCCTGAGGATGATGCCCGAGACTGCGACGATCACCCTCAACACCGCTCAGCGCTGGCGCGCGTTCTGGGTCTGCGTCGCCGTTGCGGCTCTCACGATCCTCGACCTCAGCAAGATCAACGTTGCGCTGCCCTCGATCGAAAACGCGTTCAATACGGGCTCGACCGAACTGCAGCTCATCGTGTCGGGCTACGTCCTCACCTTCGGTCTCACCCTCGTGCCGATGGGCCGAGTCGGCGACCAGCGGTCGCGCCGCGCGCTGTTCCTCATCGGTCTGACGACGTTCATGCTCATGAGCATCGTGTGTGCGCTGGCGCCGAACGTGACGATCCTCCTGATCGGCCGCTTGCTGCAGGGCGTGGCCGCCGGTATCCAGATGCCCCAGGTCATCGGCCTGATTCAAGAGATGTTCCAGGGCACGGAGCGCGGTCGCGCGTTCGGTCTCTTCGGCGCGACGATCGGCATTGCGACCGCGTTCGGCCCCACGCTCGGCGGCCTCATGATCGCGCTGGGCGGGGCGGAGGACGGGTGGAGGTACATCTTCTGGATGAATGTCCCGCTCACGCTCATCGTCATCGCGGGCGTGATCTGGCTCTTGCCATCGACCCGAAAACGGGTCCGCAAGCCACTGCAGTTGGACCCCATCGGCGTCCTCATCTTCGGCGTCATGATCCTCGCCCTGATGTGGCCGTTCCTGTTCACGACCGGATCCCCGACCGACAACCCGCAGCGCTGGTGGCTGCTCGCGGTCTTCGCGGTGTTCGCGGCGCTGTTCGTCTGGTGGGAGCAGCGCTACGCAGCATCCGGGAAGAAGCCGCTGATCCCGTTCAAGCTGTTCGCAATCTCCTCGTATCGCAACGGCACTCTCATCCAGGCCGTCTACTTCATGGCGCTGCCGGCGATGTTCCTGCTGACGACGCTGTTCTTGCAGATCGGGATGGGGGTGGAGCCGGTGTTCGCGGGAATGGTGTCCATCGGATTCGCCGTCGCGAGCGCCATCTCGTCGTACATCGGCGGAACTGTCGTGACGAAAATCGGTCGCCCACTCGTCGTGTGGGGCCTTGTGATCGTCCTCGCCAGCGTGGCGGGGTTGGCGATCGTGGCCTACACACTGCCCGCCGGGATCGTGGAGATCGGGATGGCCGCGGTCCTCACCATCGCAGGTATCGGCGGCGGCCTCGTGATCTCCCCGAACCAGACGCTGACCCTCGCCGAGATCCCGGTCAAGCAGGGCGGGCTCGCAGGGTCCGTCGGCCAACTCGGCCAGCGCATCGGCACGGCGGTCGGAACGGCTGTCGCGCTCTCGCTCTTCTACGCGACGGTGTTCCGCGAGACGGACGGTGAGGCCCCCGACCTCGCGGTGTACCACGACGCGTACTCGTTGGGGATGATGGCGGTCGGACTCTTCGTCGGCATCGCGCTCCTCGTCGGTGTGGTGGATGTGAGCGCCCGCCGCCGTCGCGCGAAGCACCGCTGACTGCGCCAGATCGCCACTGTGCCGCACGCCTGACGGGCGATGTCGGAGGCCTCTCGTAGCGTGAGTGTCATGCGAATCCTGCACACCTCTGACTGGCACATCGGGCGGACCTTCCACGGTCACTCCACGCTCGAGGCGCTGCGTGGTGTGCTCGAAACCCTCGTCGCCCAGGTGCGCGAACATGACGTCGATGTGGTGATCTTGGCGGGTGACGTCTTCGACTCCGCAACACCCGCGGCCGCCTGCTACCCGCTGCTTTCCGACGCCCTGAGTGCGCTGTCGGATGCCGGGGCGCGCGTGATCGTCACGAGCGGAAACCATGACAGCGCCGCGCGTCTCGGGTTCACCGCTGCGCTCCTCCGGGAGGGCATTCACATCCTTACCGATCCGCTGAGCCTTGCGACGCCGGTGACCGTGACGGATGCCGATGGTCCTGTGCACTTCTACGGCATCCCGTACCTTGAGCCGTCGCTCGTGCGGCACCACTGGCCCGAAATTGAATTGCGCTCGCAGGGTCAGGTCCTTACCCACGCGATGGACCTGGTCCGCGCCGATCTCGCCGACCGTGGTGGTCGCTCGGTCGCAATCGCGCACTGCTTCGCGGCCGGTGTCGCGCCGACGCCGAATCTCGAGCGGGACATTCAGCAGGGCGGCCTCGACGTGGTACCCCTGGTCGCTTTCGACGGTCCGGACTACGTGGCGCTCGGCCACATCCACGGTCGGCAGCAACTCTCCGACCGCGTCCGATACGCCGGAGCGCCCCTGCATTACAGCTTCGGCGAAGCCGACAAACCGCGTGGATCCTGGCTCGTCGAGATCGATGCCCGCGGACTCGCGCAAGCGACCTGGCTCGATTTGCCGATCCCGCGTCGGCTGCGGACGATCCGCGGAACACTCGACGAGCTGCTGAACGACCCAGACCTCGAGCAGTTCCAGGACGACTGGGTGTGCGCCGTGCTCACCGATTCCACCCCGCAGATCGATCCGATGCGCAAGCTCCAGAGCAGGTTTCCGCATACCGCGAAGATCGAGGCTGACCCGCAGGGTGGCGCCGCCCGCGATGCCCGCAGTTATGCCGCGCGAGTGCGCGATGCGGCGACCGATCAGGACCTCGTCGACTCGTTCCTGGTCCACGTGCGGGCCGGGCGCGGCGTGTCTGACACTGAGCGGATGCTGGTCGACGACCTGGTCGCCGAGGTCCGTGTCGCGGAGGTGCGCGCGTGAAGATCCATCGGTTGGAGATCGAAGGGTTCGGCCCCTTCCGCGACCGCCAGGTGGTGGACTTCGATGCGTTCGCCGATGACGGGATCTTCCTGATCGCGGGCAAGACCGGGGCCGGAAAGTCCAGCGTCCTCGACGCGATCTGCTTCGCCCTCTACGGTGGCGTCCCGCGCTATATCGACGGTGACAAGCGACTTCGCAGCGATCACTCGGCACTCGACGAACCCACGCGGGTCGTCCTCGACTTCTCGACAGGCGGACGCAGGCTCCGCGTCGAGCGGGTGCCCTCATACGAGCGTCTGAAGAAGAGCGGTCACGGAACGACGGTCAGCGCTGCGCAAGCGCGACTCGATGAATGGATCGACGGCGAATGGCGCGGCGTCGCGGCTCGAGCCGTCGACGTCGGCCACGAACTCGGCCCGATCCTCGGTCTCACCCAGCAGCAGTTCCTGCAGGTGATCCTGCTCGCGCAGGGCAAGTTCGCGCAGTTTCTGCACGCGAGCAACGACGAACGTCAGGCCCTGTTGCGCACGCTCTTCGATTCGCACCGCTTCTCCGACTACGAGAAGCTTCTCGACGATCGCCGGCGTGAGGTCGAGGCGCTGCTCGAGCGCGAGACCGCGACGCTGGATGGCCAGCTGGACGCCGCGCAGTCGCTCCTGCGAGAGGTCGACTCAGACTTCCCCGCCGATTCTTCTCAGCTCGCACGGCTCGAGACGGTCCACTCCGCCAGCCTGCACGCCGCGCACTCGGCCGAGCTGGCCGGCGCGGCCGAAGAGACCGCCCGTCACTCCCGCACAGCAGCCGATGCCGCGCATGCCGCCGCGGTGAGCGGGGCGCGCTCCCAGGAGCAGCGCGCCGTGTCTCGAACAGCCCTTGAGGCTCTCGAATCGCGCCGACCGAGCGTGGACGCCGACCGCCAGGTTCTCGCTGCGGCCATGACCGCCGAGACATTGCGACCCGCTATCGCGTCGGCGGAACGTGCGCATGCCGCTGAAGAAACCGCGCGCCGTGATCGGGACGCGGCCGAACGGGACTGGACGGATGCCGGACGCGACGCTTCGATCGCAACCATCCCTGATCCTTCGGCACTCGACACTCTCGCCGACGATCTTCTCGGCCGCAGCACCGAACTGCGCGCCGCGGCTGAACTCGAGGCCGACCTTCCGAAACGCGAAGCGGCCGAACGCGCCGCGCACGCGATCGTGGACGGCATCGACGAGCGGCTGCGCGCCCACCAGGCTCGTCGCGGCGAGCTTCCTGCCGAGATCGCCGCAGCAGCGGGTCGCGTCTCTGCGGCCGCGATCGTGGCGGCCGCAGCAACGGATGCCGCGCAGCGCGTCGTCGTCGAACGCGCACGGCTCGCCGCGGCGGAGGAAGCCGAAGAGCTTGCCGGCGTGGTCACGATCGCCGAGGCATCCGCGTTGGCGGAAGGTCGCGCGCTGACCCGCGCGTCGGCCGCGCTCGACGACCTCCGTGAACGACGTTTTCGCGATCATGCCGGAGAACTCGCTGAACGTCTCACCGACGGCGAACCGTGTGACGTATGCGGCGCGCGAGAGCATCCCGCGCCGGCGGTGCGACACGACGAGCCGGTGACCGACGAACTGATCGACGCGGCCGAAGCGGCAAAGGCGGCCGCCGTCCGGACCGACCGTGACGCCACCAACCGGCTGCACGAGAGCCGACAGGCGTGGACCGACGCGGCCGCTCGTGCTGCGGGGCTGTCCGTGGCAGACGCCACACTGTCCCTCGATGTCGCGGTGGCCGCACAGCAGAAGACGGACATCGCGCGCCGAGATCACGACAGGTTCACGAGCGAACTGAGGTTGCTCGAGACGGAGTTGACCGCGCTCGACGATGCGCTGGCCGCGTTGAACCGGGAGAAGTCCGAGGCCGGGAACGCCCTCCTCCTCGCCGTCCATCGTGTGACCGAAGCGCGAGACACCATCGCCGCCGCACGCGGCGAGTACGCTTCCGTTGCCGATCGGCTTGCCGCCGACCTCATCATCGTTGGGCTCGCGCGACGTCTCGCGTCAGCCCAGCGTGCCGCGGACGCGGCAGCGGTCGACGTGGTCGCCGCAGCCAAGGAGCTCGACGATCAACTCGCGACCGCGCACCTCGGTGACCTCGCCGATGTGCGCGCAGCCCTCCGGAGTCCCGCTGAGCGTGACCGACTCGACACCGACATCCGCCGGTACGACGCCGACGTCGCCGCGCAGAAGCAAACGCTGCTCGCGCTCGAGATGGAATTCCTTCCCGACGAGCCCATTGACGTGACGGTCACCGCGGCGGCCCGCGACCGCGCGACCGAAGCATGGCGCTCGGCCGTCGCCGACCACACTGCAGCCTCGCGATTGAGTGCACAGTTGGCGGAAGCCTACGAAGCGGCATCCATCGCCTACGAGGCGATCGCCTCAGCGAGCGAAGAGGCGAGAACCATTCGCGAACTCGCCAATGCCGTCGCAGGTCGCGCCCCCAACACGATGAAGATGAATCTCGAGACGTTCGTGCTCGCCGCCGAACTCGAAGAGATCGTTGCGCAGGCGAACCTCCGGCTCGCCGAGATGAGCGAGGGCCGGTACCTGCTTCAGCACACCGACGCTCGCGCAGCGCGCGGGCGCGCATCGGGGCTCGGTATCGACGTGATGGACCAGCACACCGGGCAGTCTCGGCCCGTGCAGTCGCTGTCCGGTGGCGAGACCTTTCTCGCCTCGCTCGCCCTCGCTCTCGGGCTTGCGCAAGTGGTCACCGAACGCGCGGGCGGCATCCGTTTGGACACGCTGTTCATCGATGAGGGATTCGGATCATTGGACGCCGACACGCTCGAGATCGCGATGCGCACCCTGGATGAGCTTCGTGCCGGTGGGCGCATTGTGGGGATCATCAGTCACGTCGAGACGATCAAGGCCGAGATCCCCGCACGCCTGCTGGTGGAGACGACGGCCGAAGGCCCCAGCGTTATCCGCCAGGACGCCTCGATTCCGTACTAGCCGATGACGGCCGGCGTCAGGCGCCGCGGGAGAGGATGCCGAAGATCCCGGAAACCAGCAGGTACAAACCGATCCCGCCGACGATCACCCAAATCGCGACGCGCGCCGAAGTGGGGGGCTTGTTATCGGGCTTCTTGTCGTCTGGGCCGGTAGTGCTCACCGTGCGAGCTTACCGAACCCACTCCAGCGGAATGTTGCCACCACGATCCGGCCGCGCATGACGTTGCCGGAGGCGTTGTGGGCCAAGATGGAAGTGTCGGCTTAGACGAGGAGACGCGACATGCAGACCGTTCTTCTAGACACTCCCACCGGAATCAGCGCACGGCTGGGTTGGGATCCCGCCACCACGGTGCACGACCGTCGTCGTCTGATCGCGAAAGAGCTCATCGCCGCTCGACTCGGGTGCGAGATCCAAGACGTCAAGATCGAACGCGAAGCGCCACGAGGGTTCGGATACCACACCCAACTGGTGGCATCTCGTAAGGACGTCGAGGTCCCGTTGGCGATCAAGACGGCCAGCTTCCGTGCGGCGACGGTCGTCGCCGTCTGCGACCCGGGACTCCCGCTCGGCGTCGACATCCGCGACCAGCATCCTGAACCCGCCGACCTGCATCAGATGCAGCGGCATTCGCACCTCTTCGAGGAGAGCAACACGCTTGACCTCCTCGACCATTGGGTGCGTGTCCAGGCTGTCCTCGAGGCCGATGGTCGCGGGGTGCGCGTCGCGCCCGATCACGTTCGCCTCGACACAGCGCGTCGAAAGGGATGGATCCCTGATCGCAAGATGCAGTACACGCTCGTGGATCTCTCGCGCGACAGCTGGATTGTCACCCTCGCTTACGGCAACCTCCCCACGTCCTGATTTCGCGCCAGACCGCACCCGTTAGGCTGGGAGCGTGGATAAGAATACGCTCTGGCTCATCGTCCTGGCAGTGGTCTCGGTGCTCATCGCGTGGGCACTCGTTCAGATTCTCGGACCGCTCCTCTGGGTCATCGCGCTGATCGCCGTTGCCATCGTGGTGTTCATCTTCCTTCGCCAGTTCACGTCACGCTCCGGACAGAAGTAAGCGGCGCACAGAAGCCACCGCGACGCCCGACCGGATCGCATCAGTCGAGGTCGGGGAGCGCCGCACTCAACTCGGCGAGCCACGCGCGAGCGTTGCCGTCGGACGGTGCTCGCCAATCGCCTCGCGGTGACAGCGAGCCCGCCGCGCTGACCTTCGGCCCGTTCGGGATGGCGGAGCGTTTGAACTGAGCGAACCCGAAATACCGCTTCAGGAACACCCGCAACCAGCGCACAATCGTCGCGCGGTCATAGGCGAAATGCTCATCGCTGGGGAACCCGGGTGGCCAGGCGCCGGCCTCCGCATCGGCCCACGCTCGCTCTGCGAGGAACGCGATCTTCGATGGCCGGAATCCGTACCGCAGCACGTGGAACAGGGCGAAGTCGTGCAGCGCGTACGGACCGATGGTGTCTTCGGTCGACTGCGTCTTGCCGTCCTGTCCGGCGGGTACCAGCTCAGGGCTGATCTCGGTGTCGAGCACCGATTGCAGCACCTCCACGGCCTCATCGGTCAGGTCTGCGCCCGAGCCTTCGCGGTGGGCGATGACCCAGCGGATCAGGTGCTGAATGAGAGTCTTTGGCACTCCGGTGTTGACGGCGTAATGGCTCATCTGGTCGCCCACGCCATACGTGGCCCAACCGAGCGCGAGCTCGGAGAGGTCGGAGGTTCCGACCACGATTCCGCCGTGCTGATTCGCGAGACGGAAAAGGAGGTCGGTGCGGACGCCCGCTTGCACGTTCTCGAACGTGATGTCGTAGACCGGGTCGCCGCCGGCGAACGCATGCCCGATGCCGCGGAGAATCTCGTTGGCCGTGGGACGGATGTCGATGGTCTCGATCGTGGCGCCGATCGCTTCGGCGAGCGCGATGGCATTCGACTTCGTGTGATCGCTGGTCGCGAATCCGGGCATCGTGTACGCGAGGATGTCGCTGCGCGGCCGATCCATCTTGTCCATCGCGCGAGCGACGACGAGGAGCGCGTGGGTCGAATCGAGGCCGCCCGACACGCCGATGACAGGCTTCGGGGAGCCGATGGCGCGCATCCGCTGTTCGATGCCGGCGACCTGGATGTTGAACGCTTCGTAGCAGTCCTGGTCGAGTCGCGCCGGGTCGTCTGGGACGAAGGGGAAGCGGTCGAGGGGCCGACGAAGTCCGATATCGGTGGCGGGAGGGTTCAGCGTGGTCGTAAGGCGAAGGAAGTCGCGCTCGTCTGTCGCACGGTTGTCATCGAAGGTTCCCTGGCGGAGGCGATCTTGTCGCAGCCGATCGAGGTCGACATCCGCGACGCTGCGACGAGGGCCATCGGGGAAGCGCTCCGACTCGGCGAGCAACGTGCCGCCCTCGTAGATCATGGTTTGGCCGTCCCACGCCACGTCATTCGTGGACTCGCCCATTCCGGCTGCGGCATATGCATACGCGGCGAGGCATCGGAGTGACTGCGACTGACTGAGGGCCTTGCGGTCTTCCGCGCGGCCGATCGTGATCGGACTGCCCGAGAGGTTGACCAGCACGGTGGCGCCGGCGAGGGCGGCGCGAGACGACGGCGGAATCGGGACCCAGACGTCCTCACACACCTCCGCGTGGAGGACGAGGCCGGGAACATCCTCGATCTCGAAGAGAAGATTGTTCCCGAAGACCGTTTCGTGAACGCCGATGCGGATGCCCTCGCCCGACCACGGTTCGCCCGGTGCGTACCAGCGCCGCTCATAGAACTCGCGGTAGGTGGGGAGATGCGTCTTCGGCGCGACACCCAGGATCATGCCGCGGTGGATCACGACCGCGCAGTTGTACAGCCTGTTGCGGTGACGCAGCGGCGCACCGACGACCAGGATCGGGAAGAGGTCGACGGATGCCTCGACGATGCGCTCGAGCGCCGCCACGACGCCATCGAGAAGCGCATCTTGCATCACCAGATCGTCGATGGCATAGCCGGAGAGGCACAGTTCGGGGAAGACGGCGACGGCGACGGCATCGGCGTCGCATTCCCGCGCCGCGGCGAGCACGGCGTCGGCGTTGGACTCGGGGTCGGCGATCTCGAGCGGAATCGTGCACGCGGCGATGCGCGCAAACCCGTGCCGATAGGCGCTCTCGAAGGGCAGAACCTGGCTCATGCTCACAGTCTGTCAGGTGCGCCACGCGGGTGCGCAGTCGTGTCCGGACCCCCGGCTAGTGTCGATGGCGGAGAGGGAGCATGCGGTATATCGAAGATGAGGGCCGGATCATCTGGAGCGCCAGCGATCTGAAGGCAGCAGCGGAGTGCGAATTCGCCTGGCTGCGGCGTATCGATGCACGACTGGGCCGGGTGGCGGCAGTGGTGGAGCCCGAAGACCTCACCATGGAACGTGCCGGCCGGCTGGGCGACCAGCACGAGCACCGCGTCCTCGCGTCCTATCAAGAGGAGTTCGGGGAGTCGGTCGTCGTGATCCCGGACACTCGATCATCGGATGTCGATGGGCTCGCCCGCGCTGTCGGTCTGACCCGGGCAGCTCTGGATTCTGACGCGGCCGTCATCTTCCAGGCGGCTTTCGCGACCGATGAATTCGTCGGCTTCGCGGACTTCCTCGTGCGCGGGGCCGACAACCGCTGGATCGTGCAGGACACGAAGCTTGCCAGGCACGCGCGGGTGACGGCGCTCATGCAGCTCGCCGCGTATGTCGATCAGCTCGATCAGCTCGGTGTGCCGCGATCTGGCCACGTCGAGCTGCTGCTCGGCGACGGCACCACCTCGACCCATCAGACACGCGACATCCTTCCGGTGTTCGAACTGCGCCGCGCGCGCCTGCGCGCCCTGATCGCCGATCGCGACCTCGCGGCCGGTGCCGACGGCGCACCGATCGCGTGGGGCGATGACCGTGGGGCGCTGCGCATCATGGCGTGCGGACGGTGCGCGACGTGCGATGCCGAGGTCGTGCAGCACCGCGATCTGCTGCTGGTCGCCGGCATGCGTCCGGTGCAGCGCGAGCGCCTCCGCGCGGAGGCGATCGACACGATCGACGACCTTGCGTCGGCCGACCGGCCGCCGGCCCGGATGTCGGCTGACACCTTTGCCAGCCTGCGCACGCAGGCTCGCCTTCAGTTGGAGAGCCCCGCAGGCGGGACGACGGCCGAACCTTCGGTCGAGACCACGGATGCGCCGCCAGCACCCGCCGCGCCCACGTACGAAGTCTTCTTCCCCACCGCTCTCGGCGCACTTCCGCGCCCTGATCATGGCGACCTCTTCTTCGACTTCGAGGGGGACCCGCTCTACATCGAGGGCGCTTCCACCGACCTCGGGATCGACTACCTGTTCGGCTGGGTCGACACCCGCGAGCAGTACACGCCCCTGTGGGCACACACATTCGCGGATGAGAAGCGGGCTCTCGAGACCTTTCTCGACTTCGTGAACCTGCGCCGCACGCACCATCCGGCGATGCACATCTACCATTACGCGCCCTACGAGACCACGCATCTCCAAGCGATGGCGGCCAAGTACGGGGTGCGAGAGGCCGATGTCGACCGCCTGCTGCGCGACGGCGTCTTCGTCGACCTCTATCCGATCGTGCGTCGCGCGCTCCGAGTGGGCTCGCGCTCGTACTCGATCAAGAAGCTCGAGCCGCTGTACATGGGCGACGAGGTGCGCACCAGCGACGTGCAGAAGGGCGACGACTCGATCGTGCGGTACGTCGAGGCGCGTGAGTTCGAAGAAGCGGGGGACTCGGCGTCCGCTCGCGAGATCCTCGACGACCTGGCCGACTACAACCGCTATGACTGCGTCTCGACGCTGCGCCTCCGCGATTGGCTCGTCGAGCGCGCGCGCGAGTCCAACCTGCGCCCGTCCCTCGACCCGGCCGCGTCCGAGCGGGTGTACGAGCCATCCCCGCGCGCCGAGGCGCTGGGGCGCCTTGCCGAACACGAAACTGAGGAACGAGCCGCAGAAGCGCTCCGTCTCGCCGCGGCCGCGATCGACTACTACCCGCGCGAGGCGAAGACCTTCTGGGCGACGCACTTCCTGCGGCTTCAGGAGCCCGTGTCAGTGTGGGAAGAGACGCGGGACGTCGTCGTCGTTGATGCCGACCGCAGCCGCATTCTCACCGACTGGCACATGCCCGAGGGTGCGCGCACGGAGCGACGGATCGTCGAACTGCGCGGTGAACTCGCCCCGGGCACGCGGCTGACCACCGGCTCGTCGCCCTTTGCGCTTTACGACAACCCGCCGCCGTTTCCGGCGGAGAGCCACCCCCGGTGGATCCATGCCGCGCGCACGATCAGAGTCGTGGATCTGATCGACGACGGCGTCATCGTCGAGGAGAACGCGATCCAGGGCTTCACGTGGTCCGTCCTGCCCATCGCGCTGACCCCGCCCTCGCCACCGATGGCGGGCAGCCAGCAGGGCGCGATCGATGAGTGGGCGGATGCCGTCATCCAGGCCGCGCCCACATTCCCGACCGATCCGGCAACGGATCTGCTGCTCCGACGCCCACCGCGCACGGGTTCCGGCCGCCTTGCGCGCGGGTCGGGCGACCGCGTGGCGGACATCGTGCAGACCATCGCCGATCTCGACCACAGCTACCTCGCCATCCAGGGACCTCCCGGAACAGGCAAGACCTACGTCGGGTCCCATGTCGTGGCGAGGCTCGTCGCCGAGCGCGGCTTCCGCGTCGGCATCGTTGCGCAATCCCACGCTGTGGTCGAGAACATGCTCGATCGGATCGTCGACGCCGGCCTGGCGAAGGAGCACGTGGCCAAGGCCACGAAAGGCGCGCCCACGGGCTCGGAGTCGTTCACGGTGATCCCGAAGAACGGGGTCGCTGCTTTCACCGGTGAGCAGGCGGGCGGCTATGTCGTCGGCGGCACAGCGTGGGATCTTGCGCACGCGGGCCGGATTCCGCGGGGGAGCCTCGATCTGCTCGTCGTCGATGAGGCCGGCCAGTTCTCCCTCGCGTCCACGATCGCGGTGTCGGTCGCGGCGTCGCGGCTCCTTCTCCTGGGCGATCCGCAGCAGCTTCCACAGGTGAGTCAGGGGACACATCCCGAACCGGTCGATACCTCCGCGCTCGGCTGGGTCATGGACGGTGCTGCCGTCATCGCCGAAGACCGTGGCTATTTCCTCGCCGAAACTCGGCGGATGCGTCCCGAAGTGGCCGAGCCTGTCTCGCAGCTCGCCTACGAAGGCAAGCTCGAAGCGCACGAATGCACGTCGGGTCGTGTCTTGGCTCACACGCAACCGGGTCTGATCCCGGTGCCCTTGACCCACACCGGCAACGCGACGCAGTCTGCAGAAGAGGCGGAGGTCGTCGTCACACTCGTGCGGGACCTCGTCGGGCGGGCCTGGTCGGCCGACGCCGATGTCCATCCACGTCCGCTCCTTGCGAGCGACATCATCGTGGTGACGCCGTACAACGCCCAGCAGGTTCTCGTCGAAGAAGCGCTCACGGCAGCCGGGTTCAGCGAGACTCCGGTCGGCACGGTCGACAAATTCCAGGGGCAGGAGGCGGCGGTGGCCATCGTGACGCTGGCTGCTTCTTCGGGTCGCGACGCGCCACGAGGCCTCGAGTTCCTCCTCCTGCAGAATCGGCTGAACGTCGCGGTGTCCCGTGCACAGCACACGGCGTACGTCGTCTACTCGACGGGACTCCTCGATGATCTGCCGCGCACGCCCGATGGCGTCACTCGGCTGAGCGCGTTCGCGCGTCTGATCGGCGCAGCCTGACCCGACGTCGCCTCACCTCACGCCCCCTGACCTGACGCCGACTCACCGCGAGGCGCCACCGCGAACTCGGGGTTGACACGGATGTATCGCAGACGCCCCTCGTCGACTCTTGATGTGGGGGAGGTTCGGGGATGACTGCAGCGCCGTCGATCACTGACGATCGACACCGCCTGACGTTCTGGGTGCGTCGCTACCTGCCGGCAGAGCTGGCGGGGACGGCCGCCGTTGTGCTCGTCGGGTTGGCGGCTTCTCGCTCGATCCACCCCGGTGTCATCACGGTCGCCGCGGTGATCGGTGAGTCGCTTGCGTTCTACGCGTTCCTCGGTATCGCGATCTATGTCGAGCAGGCGCGGCTCGTGCGGAGCAGGCGGCGGTGTCTGCGCAGAACCGGCGCACTGCTCCTCGCCGAGTTCGGCGCCGCAGAGGTGCTCGACACCGTCATCATCCGACCGGCAGCGGTCCTTGCAGCCGTGACCCTGGCGCCGGATCCACTCTGGGGTCTTCTGATCGGCAAACTGCTTGCCGACGTCGCGTTCTACGCGATCGCCGGTGCATCGTTCACGCTCACCGCCAAAGTGGGCCTCCGCACTCCGAAAGGCGATCCACGGTGAACAACAGTCCCCTTCCCCTCGACGACGTGAGACGTCAAGAGGTGGCCGAGCTGCTCGCTCTGCCGAGCGCGCGCGCAGCTCTCGCCCAATACGGCACTCCGCTCCTCCTCCTCGATGTCGAACGCGTCCGCGCTCAGCATCGTCGCCTCCGCGCGGCGCTGCCGTTCGTCCGGTTCCACTACGCGGTCAAAGCCCTCGACCACCCGGCCGTCATCGCCGCGATCGCAGAGGACGGGGGAGCATTCGATGTCGCCACGACCGAGGAGCTCGCGCTCGTTCGTCGTCATGGCGTGACCGGTGACCGCATCCTGCACACCCATCCCGTCAAGAAACCCGCTGAAATCGCCGCCGCCCGCGCCGCGGGAGTGTCCACCTTCGTGGTCGACAACGTGAGCGAACTCGACAAGTTCGTCGGGCTCGATGCGCGGGTGCTCATTCGCCTTGCCTATCGCAGTCCGCACGCGCGCGTCGATCTGTCGAGCAAGTTCGGTGTAGCGCCGGATGCTGCGGAGACACTCGTCCGTGCGGCGCTGGACCGGGGCATCCGAGTGGGTGGTTTCAGCTTCCACGTGGGTAGTCAGCTCGATGATCCCGCTCGGTTCGCGGAGGCTACGGCCGCGACGCTCGCCCTGATGGATCGTTTGGAGTCGTCGCTGCCGGTGCGCCTCGACATGCTCGACATCGGCGGCGGATTCCCCGCCTCCTACGATCAACTCGTTGCGCCGCTGGAGACGATCGCCGACGCACTGCGGCCGCTGCTCGCGCCGCGGGCCGACGACATCGACATCGTCGCGGAACCCGGTCGGGTCATGGTCGCAGAGTCCATGACCCTCGTCTCGAGTGTGGTCGGCATCGCCGATCGGCCGGACGGGCGCTGGTATTACGTCGACGATGGTGTCTACGGCTCGTACTCGAATGTCGTGTCTGAAGGCGTGCATCCGCTCGTGTTCGCAGAGCGCGATCTCGTGGACGCCGCGGCTTCGACACGAACCGCGGCATCCACACGCGCTACGATCGCGGGCCCCACGTGCGATTCGCTGGATGTCATCGCACGGGACGTTGCCCTGCCGGATCTCGCCATCGGCGACCTGCTGGTCAGCCCGGTGATGGGCGCCTACACGGCTGTGACGGCGTCCCGGTTCAATGGCCGTCCGGCGACCCCGATCGCCGTGGTGGCGGCGTCGAGCTCAGACGTGTCTCAATCAGACGGTGCCGTAGAGGCGGTCTCCAGCGTCACCGAGTCCGGGCACGATGTACCCCTTCTCGTTGAGCCGCTCGTCTAGTGCGCCGAGCACCAGCGTGACGTGGCGATCGCCGACCTGACGTTCGATAGCGGCGACACCCTCGGGGGCTCCGAGGATGCAGATCGCGGTGACGTCCTGCGCGCCGCGGTCGAACATGAACTCGATCGCGGCTCCGAGGGAGCCACCTGTTGCCAGCATCGGGTCCAGCACGAAGACCTGTCGATTGCTCAGGTCGGTCGGAAGTCGTTCGGCGTACGTCGTCGGCTCGAGGGTCTCCTCATTCCGCGCCATTCCGAGGAAACCGACCTCTGCGGTGGGGAGAAGCTTGACCATGCCGTCGAGCATGCCGAGGCCGGCGCGAAGGATCGGCACGACGAGCGGATGCGGGTGGCCGATCTGCACGCCGGTCGTCGTCGTGACGGGCGTCTGAATCTCCACCGGCTCGACCCTGACGTTGCGGGTCGCCTCGTACGCGAGGAGTGTCACCAGTTCTTCGGTGAGCTGGCGGAACACCGGGGAGGGCGTCGACTGATCGCGCAACACGGTCAGTTTGTGGGTGACCAGGGGATGATCGGCAATGTGCACGCGCATAGCCCCAGCCTACGGGTCAGAGTCGGCGCAGCCGAGTGTCGGGCATACCCTGAAACGGTGATGATCTCGCCTCCCGACCGCCGCAGCATGGAACGCGCACTCGCTCTCGCTGCCGAGGCCGCCGCGGCAGGCGACGTTCCGGTCGGAGCGATCGTGACCGATGCCACCGGAGCCGTGATCGGCGAGGGCCGGAACCGCCGCGAAGAGACCCACGATCCGACGGCGCACGCCGAGGTCGTCGCGCTCCGTCATGCGGCGTCGGCCATCGGATCCTGGAACCTCGAAGGCTGCACGTTGACGGTCACCCTCGAGCCCTGCGTCATGTGCGCGGGTGCCATGATGCAGGCGCACGTTTCGCGTCTCGTGTTCGGGGCATGGGACGACAAGGCGGGCGCCGCCGGGTCGGTATACGACGTCGTGCGTGATCGCCGCCTCCCCGTGCGCGCCGAGGTCATCGGAGGAGTGCTCGCCGACGAGGCCTCTGCCCAGCTTCGCGCGTTCTTCGAAGCGCGTCGCTAGCGCGGAAGCTGCGGGAGAACCTCGGTGCCGAGATACTCCAACTGGTCGAGGTCGCGCATATCCATCAGCTGGAAGTAGACGCGCTCCGCGCCGAGGGCCGCCAGACGTTCAACCTTCGCCGTGACCTCGTCGGCGCTCCCGACGATGTTCACGTCGTCCCGCATCTCGTCGATCGTGGTGCCGGCGGCCTTCGCACGCGTCGCGAGGTCGCGCTCATCGGCGCCGACGAGGGTGGGCAACGCCACGGAGAGCTTCAGACTGCTGCGGATCGCGGCCCTGCTCGACGCAGATTCGTCGCACGTTATCGAACTTCTCGCCGATCACCGCTTCGGGCTGGAATCCGATGTTGAACTCGGTCGCATACCGCGCCGCGATCGTCGGCGTGCGCGTCGGTCCGCTCCCGCCGACGATGATCGGCACGGATGACTGCACCGGTTTCGGGAGCGCCGGGGCATCCTGCAGCTGATAGTGCGCGCCATCGAACGAGTACGTGTCGCCGATCGGCGTCTGCCACAGCCCCGTGATGACCTCGAGCTGCTCTTCGAGCAGCTCGAAACGCTTCGGCGGAAACGGGATGCCGTACGCCCTGTGTTCCTGTTCGAACCACCCCGTGCCGAGGCCGAGCTCGACACGGCCGCCGCTCATCGCATCGACCTGCGCCACCTGCATCGCGAGGATCGCCGGGAGACGGTAGGTGACCGACGACACGAGCGTCCCGAGCCGGAGTGTCGACGTGTCGCGAGCGAGGCCGGCGAGGGTGGTCCACGCGTCGGTGGGGCCGGGGAGAGGGTCGCCGCCGCCCATCCGCAGATAGTGATCGGAGCGGAAGAACCCTGTGAAGCCGAGGCGCTCGGCTGCCTGCGCGAACACGCGCTGGTCGTCGTAGCTGAAGCCCTGCTGGGGCTCGGTGAAGATGCAGTATTCCATGTGCCGAGGGCTCAGTCGCTCGACGCGATGACGATCGCATCGGTTGGCGGCAGGGGTTCGTTCGGGTCTCGATAGACGTCCGGCTCGAGATAGATCACCCGAGCAGCGGGAACCGCCTCGCGAACCCGTTCCTCGATGACGTTGATGTCGAGGGCGATCTCGCCGAGCGGCTTGTCGGCGGCGAAGCCGATCTTGGCGGCCACCAGCAGCTCGTCGGGCCCGAGGTACAGGGTCTTCATGTGGATCAGCTTCTCGACATCCGGTCCGCCGCTGATCGCCGCGACGATCTTGTCGTGGTCGCCCACGGTCGCCCCTTCGCCGACGAGGAGGCTCTTGGTCTCGATGCCGAGAATGATGGCGACGACGATGAGGAGCGCGCCGATGAAGAGAGTGCCGATCGCATCGAAGATGGAGTTGCCGGTGATGGCAGTGAGAGAGACGCCGAACAGGGCGAAGACGAGCCCGGTCAGCGCCGCGATGTCCTCGAGCAGCACCACGGGAAGTTCTGGCGCTTTGGCGCGGCGGATGAACGAGACCCACGATTGACCTTCGGCGCGCACGTGGTTGGACTCCTTCACCGCCGTCCGCAGCGAGAAGCTCTCGAGCACCATCGCGACCACGAGGACGGCGATCGGGATCCAATAGTTCGTCAGTTCGTGGGGGTGGAGCAGCTTTTCGAACCCCTCGTAGATGGAGAACAGCCCACCAACGGAGAACAGGATGATCGAGACGACGAAGGCATACACATATCGTTCGCGTCCGTAGCCGAAGGGATGATCCTGGTCGGCGGCGCGCTGTGCCTTTCGTCCGCCGAGCATCAAGAGCAGTTGATTGCCCGAATCCGCCAACGAGTGGATCGCCTCCGCGAGCATCGATGCCGAACCCGAGAGAAACCACGCGATGAACTTCGCGAGGGCGATGCCCATGTTGGCCAAAAACGCCGCGAGTATGGCCTTGCCGCCGCCGGATGCACTCATGACGTCGAGTCTAGGGACGCCGGAGAGGGCCTCGGTGCACCGTCCAGTGTCGCGCGGCGCGATCCGCGGTCAATCCGATGAACTGATGATGATCGCTTCGGTGGGGAGTGCGGGATACGGCGCGTGGCCGATGTAGCCGATGGCTTCCAACAGCGCTCGACGGAACGCGCCCGGCCGCTCGAGGTGCGGGGAGTGTCCCACGCCCTCCATCGTGACTTCGCGTACGGCGCCACCGCCCGCACGGTAGCGGTCCAGGACGTCGCGCGTCTGGGAGACCATCGGCTGAGCGGGTGCCACCTCTTCGCCGGGCCAACCGGGGATGACACCGATCTGACCGAGGTAGTTCAGGTCGTAGAACGACGTGTCGGACACGATCGCGTCGGCGCTGCCGTGGATCCAGAGAATCGGCGGCTTGGGGTTCAGCTCGGTGATGGCGGACGTATCGAAGTACTGCGGGACCATCGAGTTGAGAACTCCGATCGTACCGGCGGCGAATCCCGGCCAATTCTCCGAGTCGACACTGTCACCCGGGTAGTTGCCCTGGGCCGTTGAGGTCGTGAGCATCGATTCGACCCAGACGTCTTCGCGATCGCTGTCGTAATCCTCGGAGACGTAGCCCGAACGGAAGACGCTCCGAGGTGACGTCGCCGCATCTGCGGACTCGTCGTGGTCGATGAGACGTTGCACGAAATCGGGGTTGCCGCCACCGCCACCGCATCCGGCATCGTCGTCGGTGAGGCGGCTGCCGTCGCGGCGCGTGCCGCCGAAGCCGTAGGGCGACACCGGGGCGACGAGGGTCAACGAGAGCACAGGGTGATCGAGCGCGTACTGCATGACGACACCCCCGCCCATCGACCAGCCGACCAAGTGGGCGGTGTCGACGCCGATGGCGCGCAACGTGTCATGGACGTCGTCGCTGAAGTCGCGCACGCCGCGCGTCGCGTCGAGAGGAAGGTGCTCGGTGCCGCCGAACCCACGCAGATCGACGGCGATGACGCGAAGATCGCCCGGCAGATCCTGCATGATCTCCTGCCAGAACAGCGAGGACGAGACGTTGCCGTGGATGAACACGATGGTCTGCTCTGCGGGTGTTGAGGGGTCATCGCCGGCGCGCTCGAGGATGTTCACGTTCAGGCGTGGGGTGCCGATGACACGGGAAGTGATGCCGTCGAAGAGAGTCATAACCGGGTTCCTTCGTTTCAGCGGCCGCTACCGCATGTGCTCGACTATAGTCCGCGACAACATGGTCTCGAAGAGACTCCCAGGTGCCCATGGGGATGTCTGAGAAAGCTGAAAGAATGACGTCATGACTGAGCCTGCTCTCCCTCCCATCGCTGTTCTCGGTGCGGGTTCGATGGGCGGTGCCATCGTGCGCGGACTCGCTCGATCCGGCGTCGCGCCGGCTGTCACCGCGACCAATCGAACGGCCGAGAAGGCTGCCGAGTTGGCGGGTCTCCCCGGAGTCACGAGCATCGCGCTGGCAGAGACCGCGAACGGCAACCTCGACGCCGCGGCATCCGCCGCCATCGTCCTCGTGGGAGTCAAGCCGGTCATGGTGCCTGACCTCCTCCGCGAGATCGCGCACGCACTCCAGCCGGGGACGATTGTGGTGAGCCTCGCCGCCGGGGTCACGATTGCGACGTTCGAGAGCATCCTGGGCGACGGCGTTCCGGTGATCCGCTCCATGCCGAACACGCCATCGCTGGTCGGCGAAGGCGTGGCCGGGATCGCGGCCGGCTCGAGCGCGACCACCGAAGACATGGCAGTCGTCCGTCGTCTCTTCGAGACGTGTGGCGCGGTGATCGAGGTGCCTGAGGCTCAGATCGATCCGCTCTCCACGATCTCGGGTTCGGGTCCTGCGTACTTCTTCTTGCTGGTGGAGGAGTTGACCAAGGCGGCGCGCGCTAAAGGATTCTCCGAGGGTGATGCCCGCACCATGGCCGAGCGGACCTTCATCGGTGCCGCCGCGCTCCTGGGTCACACCGGGGAGGACCCCGCTGAACTTCGACGCCGTGTCACGAGCCCGAAGGGGACGACCGAACGCGCGATCGACGTGCTGCAGAACGCGCACCTCGACGAACTGTTCGGCGAGGCGACGGATGCGGCGCTCGTCCGCGCGAGGGAACTCGCTGCCGGCAAGTGACGGTCAGCGGTCGAGGCCGGCGAAGCGTTCGATGTCGGAGTTCGTCCCCGACACGATGATCAGGTCGCGGTTGGTCACGATCGTGTCGGCTTCTGCGTAGCGGAACGGCTTTCCGGGGCTCTTCACGCCGACCACCGTGACGTTGTACCTCGTGCGGACGCCCGACTCGTTGAGGCCCACGCCGCGGATGAACTTCGGCGGGTACATCTTGGCGAGCACGAAGTCATCGTCGAAGCGGATGAAGTCGAGCATGCGACCGCTCACGAGGTGCGCGACACGTTCGCCGGCCTCGCGCTCGGGGAAGATCACGTGGTTCGCGCCGACCCGCGTCAGGATCTTGCCGTGCGACTGCGAGACAGCCTTGGCCCAGATCTGCGGAACCTTGAGGTCGACGAGGTTGGCCGTGATGAGCACGGATGCCTCGATCGACGAGCCGACCGCGACGACGGCGACCTGGAAGTCCTGAGCTCCGATCTGTCGGAGTGCGTCGATGTTGCGCGCGTCGGCCTGCACGGCGTGTGTCACACGTTCGGACCACTTCTGCACGAGGTCGAGGTTCTCGTCGATCGCGAGCACCTCGCGTTCGAGACGGTCGAGTTCTCCCGCACATGCGGCCCCGAAACGACCCAGACCCAGCACCAGCACGGGGGCATCGCCCCGGATCTGCTCAACCAACGATGGGCCTTTCCACGGGCAGCGCATACAGCTGCGATCGAGATGTCGCGGCCACGGCCGCGGCCAATGTCACTGTACCAACGCGGCCCATGAACATGGTGAGGGCCATCACGTAGATGCCGGGGTCTGGCAGGTCGGCGGTGAGGCCGGTCGAGAGCCCCACGGTCGCGAAGCCCGAAATGACGTCGAAGAGCACGTCGCCGACGGGTGCGCGTGTGATGTGGGTGATTGTGATCGTCGAAAGGGCGACGATCGTCGAGCCCCAGGCCACGACCGACAGCGCCACCCGCTGCACATCGCTGGGGATGCGGCGCCCGAACGCCTGCACCGACTGCCGGCCTTGCGCTTCCGACCAGACCGCGAGAGCGAGCACCGCGAGCGTGGTCACCTTGATGCCGCCCGCGGTGGATGCCGACCCGCCACCGACGAACATGAGCATCGAACCGACCACGAGTGAGGAACCGTGCAGTTCGCCGATATCGACGACGGAGAACCCGCCCGAACGTGTCATGGCAGACATGAAGAACGACTGGAAGGTGGTGTCCCACGCGGTCATGGAGCCGAACGTCGCGGGATTGTCGAATTCGAGGAGCGCGAAGACTCCGGCGCCGGCGAAGAACAGCGTCATCGTGGTGATCAAGGTGAGCTTGGTGTGGACTCCCCACTGGCGCACGCGCCAGCGGTGACGCCACAACGTGTAGATCACAGGGAACCCGATAGACCCGAGGAACACACCCATCATGAGCACGGTGAGCATGAAGTAGTCGTTTATGAAGGGCTCCAGCCCACCGGGGTTCGGTGTGAAGCCGGTGTTGGTGAATGACATCGCTGCGTAGAACGGTGCCTCCCACAAGGCCGTCAGCGGGTCCACGCCCCCGATCAGCAGAGAGGGATACAGCAGGATCGCAAGCACCGCTTCGATCACGAGGGTCGATAGTGCGACGGTAGCCAGCAACCCGCCCACTTCGCCCAGACGCACCGTTTGGCCTTCGTTGACCGGACCGCCGTGGGCGCGCATCGGATTCGAGTCGCCTGCGGCGATGAGCTTCGCGCGCAAACCCAAGCGCTTCGAGATGATGAGCCCGAGGATCGAGGCCAGGGTCAGGACGCCCAACGCGCCGATATTGACCCCGATGAAGACGAAGGCGTGGCCGAGCGGAGACCAATGCGTCGCCATGTCGACGGTGGACAGGCCCGTCACACAGATCGTGGAGACCGCAGTGAACAAGGCATCCGCGAGGGGTGTGCGCTGGCCGTCCGCCGCGGCGGCAGGCAACGAAAACAGCGCGGTGAAGACGAGAACGAGGACGAGGAAGATCAAGACCGCCGAGCGCGATGGCGATGCCAGCATGATCGTCCGCACGCGCGAGCCGCCGCGAGAGAACATTCCGCGGATCGAACCCAAGAAGCGCCTGTCGTCGGATCTCCCCGCCATTACACGCCCCCCTTCGGTCCGAAGCCGTTGTCATGGTACTCCGGGCGCCGCCTGGTCTAACCTAAGTCCATGGCGGACATCTTCGACGTGATCGCCGACGGAACCCGTCGGGACATTCTGCAGTTTCTGCTCGATCGGAGCTCCTCTGGCGAGCACGGCGGAACCAGCGTGTCGCACATCGTGGCGAACCTCGGCGTCAGCCAGCCGACGGTGTCCAAACACCTGAAGGTGCTGCGCGAAGCCGGCCTCGTCTCAGCCCGCGAAGAGGGTCAGCACCGCTACTACCGGCTATCCCCAGAACCGCTCGATGCCGTCGACGACTGGCTCGTGCCGTTCCTCGGGGATCCGGATGATTACACGGTCGTCGAGAGCGCCGCGGCGCCCATGCCCGAAAGCGCAGCCCACGCCGCCGAGTTGGTCGGGCGGGCCGCGGCATCCGCGAAGCATGCGGTCACCAGCGTGCTGAACAAGTTCCCGGGTCGCTGAGCAGCTCGACGCTCCAGATCACATCAGTCACACAGGTTTACACGCGTCCCACGCCGGCCATAGAGTGTGGTCGACACCGGACGAAGGATGATGATGGCCGAACTGCCCGACGTGCGCTTCTTGACGGTCGCTGAGGTGGCCCAATTGATGCGCGTCTCGAAGATGACCGTTTATCGTCTGGTGCACTCGGGAGAGCTTCCCGCCGTCCGCTTCGGCCGCAGCTACCGTGTCCCTGAGTCGGCCGTCACGGCGGCACTGGAACGACCAGTCGCTGACGTCGGCTAGACTGACCTGAGGCATTTTAGCAATTGCCGTTCCCGGACGCAGAACACCTGCGTCCAGACTCCGATTTAGTGAGGTTTTACGTGGGCTCTGTCATCAAGAAGCGCCGCAAGCGCATGGCGAAGAAGAAGCACCGCAAGTTGCTTCGTAAGACTCGTCACCAGCGCCGCAACAAGAAGTAGTCGCGGCAACGACACAAAGCGCCTGTCCCTTTGGGGTCGGGCGCTTCGTGGTTTCCGTGGAGCGACATCCGCCTTCGGCCCGTTCATCCGTCGCGTCTGGATAGTCGTGCCGACGGAGATTGCGCACACGGGACGGACGAACGGATGCCGGGCCGCCGGCGGCGGGGTAGCGTCGAAGCATGAAGTCGATCACCGTCCTTGATCTGCACGCGGGCCGCGAGGCGCCGCTCGTCGATGTGCGCGAGGAATACGAGTTCGCCGACGGCCGTGTGCCCGGGGCGATCAATCTCCCGATGTCGCAGCTCGGCGGACGCCTCGACGAGCTCCCGGCCGAAGCGTTCGACGTCATCTGTCAGGCGGGATTGCGCTCCGCGCAGGTGGTCACCGCGCTCGAGTCCCGCGGCTACGACGTCACAAACGTCGAGGGCGGCACCGGCGAATGGGCGGCGCGCGGGTTCGAGCTCGAGCGCTGAGCGCGTGCCTAGGATGAATGCGTGAGCACCATCACGATCATCTCGAAGCCCGACTGCCACCTATGCGATGTCGCGCGCGAGATCGTGGACACCGTCGCTGCCGAGTTCCCGGAGGACGCCGTGCAGATCGAGGACCTTTCGATCCTCGAGGATGCCGACCTCTACGCACAGTGGTGGGAGAAGATTCCCGTCGTGCTCGTCGATGGCGCGCTCGTCGGGCATTGGCGCGTCTCACCCGACCGCCTGCGCGCAGCGCTCATGTAGGCAGCGCAGCGCTCATATAGGCATCTGACGAACTCGGATACCGCCCGTCAGGCCTCAGAACGAGCTACGGCGCGAGGCGCGTCGGGCCGCGGAAGAGGTACGTGACCTCGCGGATCGACGACTCGCCCAGCAGCAGCATGAGCACGCGGGCCAGGCCCATGCCGAAGCCGCCGTGCGGCGGGGCGCCGTAACGGAAGAAGTCGAGGTAGAAGTTCAGGGCTTCGGGATCGAGGCCCTTCTCCTTCGCCTGCTCGATCAGGACATCGACGCGGTGCTCGCGCTGCGCGCCCGTCGTGATCTCGACACCCTTGAACAGGAGGTCGTAGCTCTTGGTGAGCCCGGTCTCCTCGTCGCGCATGTGGTAGAAAGCGCGGATCTCGGGGTGGTAATCGGTGACGAACACGAACTCGTGACCATAGGTCTCCAGTGCGTGCGCGGCGATCTGTCGCTCGCCCTCGGGGTCGAGGTCACCATCGGTGCGAGGCACGTCGTAGCCGCGGGCGGCGACGATCTCGCGTGCCTCAGCCAGCGGAATGCGCGGGAACGGGATCGCCGGAACGACCACGTCGATATCGAACAGTTCCTTGATCTCGGCGCCGTGCTTCTCCTTGACCGCCGAGATCGCGGTGGCGAGGAGTTCCTCCTGCATCGCCGCGACATCCTCGTGCGATTCGATCCAGCTGATCTCGGCGTCGATCGAGGTGAACTCGGTCGCGTGCCGGCTGGTGAACGACGGGTCGGCGCGGAATGCCGGGGCGATCTCGAAGATCTTGCCGAAGCCGGCGACCTGAGCCATCTGCTTGAAGAACTGCGGGGACTGCGCGAGGTACGCGGTCTGGTCGCCGAAGTACTCCAGCGCGAACAGTTCGGCGTTGGATTCCGACGGGGTCGCCATCAGCTTGGGGGAGTGGACCTCGATGTAGTCGCGCTCGACCCAGTACGACCGCATCGCGTGCTCAAGGGTGGTCTGCACGCGGAAGATCAGATTGTTGCGACGCTGGCGAAGGTCGAGGAAGCGCCAGTCCATCCGCTTGTCGGGCGCGCTGTCAGCGGCGATCGGGGTCTCCGGCAGTGCGGCAGCCGCGATCGTCAGGTCGCTGATCTTGATCTCGACACCGCCGAGCTTGACGCGCTCATCGTGCTTGAGCTGACCAGTCGCGGTCAGGAAGGTCCCGGTGGCGAGGTTCGAGATGAGCTCGGTGAGGGCGAGAGCCCCGGCATCCTGATCGGATGCTTCGGGATCCAGCCGCGTGGCCGGGTTCACCAGCTGCACTGCGCCGGTCTCGTCGCGAAGGATGACGAACTGCACCTTCTTCTGATCGCGGACCGTCTCCACCCAGCCGGATACCGAGACGGTGCCCTCAGGGAGGGCCTTCAACTGCTGGACCAAAACGCGTTCATTCACGAGGGACAAGTCTACGCGGGCGATTTGCGCCCGCCCACCGGCGTCAACGCCCGCGCGACTCGGCATTCAGCCGGACCACAGACACGGCGACCGTAGACTTGACGGGTGCCAGCAGCCCGCCTCCATCTCGTGCGCCACGGGGAGGTCCACAACCCCGAACGCGTGCTCTATGGACGACTGCCGAACTTCCGACTGAGCACCGATGGCCGCCAGATGGCGCGCGCCGCCGCCGAGCACGTCCACTCTCTCGAGCGTCCTCTTGGTGCGCTGGTCTGCTCTCCGCTGCAGCGCACGCAGGAGTCCGCCGAGCCCTTCACCGAGATCTTCGGCATCGAACCGGTCATCGAGGATCGCGTCATCGAGCCGACCAACGTGTTCGAGGGCAAGCAGATGAAGCGGGCGCTCATGAATCCGCTCAACTGGCGTCACCTGCGCGCACCCTCGCGTCCCAGTTGGGGCGAGCCGTACCTCGAGGTCGTTGCGCGGATGGATGCCGCGATGCGGGATGCCTGGAACCGCACGGCATCCGGTGATGTCGTGATCGTGTCGCACCAGCTCCCGATCTGGATCACCCACCTCGCTATCGCCGGTGAATCACTGCGGCACGACCCGCGCCAGCGTCGGTGTGCACTCTCCAGCGTCACGAGCTTCGAACTGCAAGATGCTGGATGGCGCGAAGTCGACTATGCCGAGCCTGCGGCGACCACGGGCTCAGTCGATGTGGGCGCCGTCTGATGCGTCGATTCGCCGCGGCCACACTCGCCGTCGTCCTGGCCGCCACCCTCGCCGCGTGTTCGAGCCCCAACGATGACCTTGCCAAGCAGTATCAAAGCGGCGGAAACCAGGGCTTCATCTCGGGTGATGGCACGGTCGTCGAGATCGCTCCCGAGGACCGCGGCGAACCGATCGTCTTCACCGGTACGAGCATCGACGGCGACGTCGTCTCGAGCGAGGACTACGCCGGCGACGTCGTCGTCGTCAACTTCTGGTACGCCGGATGCGGCCCGTGCCGCGCCGAGGCGCCGATCTTGGAAGAGACCTACGGCGACGTCAAAGACGCCGGCGCGGACTTCCTCGGTGTCAATATCTACGACGGTGCGGAGCAGGCGACCAGCTTCGAGGACACCTTCGGGATCACCTACCCCTCGCTGCTCGCCCGCAAAGACGCTGCGTTGAAACTCGCGTTCGCCGAATCGACCTCCTTGCAGGCGGCGCCCACCACATTGGTGCTCGACAAGGAGGGGCGCGTCGCGGCCCGTATCGTCGGGCAGCTGCAGAGCGCTTCGGTCCTCAAGACCCTCGTCACCGACGCGGTCGCGGAGACCCCATGAACCCCGGCGCGATCATCTTCGATGGTGCCCTGTGGTTGGCGATCCCCATCGCCGTGGTGGCAGGTCTCGTGTCATTTCTCTCGCCGTGCGTCCTCCCACTCGTGCCCGGCTACCTCGGATTTCTCGGGGGCGCCGTCACCCCGCGGACGGCGACCGGAAGTACGGGAAGTGCAGGAAGTGCCGCCGTCGGGACACGTCGTACGGAGACCGCGCAGCGGGGCCGGCTGATTCTGGGTGTCGCCCTCTTCATCGCCGGATTCACGGTCGTCTTCGTCGCCATCTTCGTGCTCGGCGGTGCGCTCGGCCGGGCTTTCATTCAGTACCAGGATGCGATCACCCGCGTCCTCGGCGTTGCCGTGATCTTGCTCGGCCTTGTCTTCATCGGTGTGTTCGGGTTCGCGCAGCGCACCTTCCGGCCACAGATGCGCGAGAACCTCGGACTCGTCGGCGCTCCGCTCCTCGGCATCGCGATGGGCGTGGGCTGGGCGCCCTGCATCGGCCCGACGATGGCCGCGATCCTCTCGATCTCGATCTCTCAAGCAGACCCGTGGCGCGCCGCCATCCTGGCCGTCGCGTACTCGCTCGGCCTCGGCATCCCGTTTGTGTTGCTCGCCATCGGATTCGGCTGGGCCTCACGTTCGGTCACATTCCTGAAGCGGCATATCCGCGCTCTCAACATCATCGGCGGCGCCATGCTCATCGTCCTCGGCGTCCTCATGGTGACCGGCGTCTGGACCTCGCTCATGTCGAGCCTGGGGGCGGTGATCGGCGGTGTCCAACTCCCCCTCTGACATCTCGTCCGACTCCGTGTCGGATCCACTTCGGCCGGCGGACCACGTCGACGGCGCGGGGCCCAGCGAAGAAGACCGCGCGATCGTCCAGCCAAAACTGGGCTTCGTCGGCTGGCTGCGCTGGGGGTGGCGCCAGCTCACGAGCATGCGCACCGCGCTTGTGCTCCTCCTCCTGCTCGCGATCGTCGCGATCCCCGGTTCGATCGTTCCGCAGCGCACGGCCGACCCGAACGGCGTCACGCAGTGGCGGACCGACAACCCCGATCTCTTCCCGATCCTCGACAAACTCCAGCTGTTCGATGTGTATTCGTCGGCGTGGTTCTCGGCGATCTACATCCTCCTGTTCATTTCGCTCATCGGCTGTGTGATTCCGCGCACGAAGCACCACTTCACCGCGCTCAAGGCACGTCCGCCGCGGACGCCAGTGCGTCTGTCGCGCCTCGGCGATCACCGCGAGGCCACCACGGAGGTTCCTTCGGGGACGGATGCCGCGGCTGAGGCATCCCGGGTGATCGATCTCGCGCAGGCGCAACTGCGCAAATCCGGCTATCGGGTGCAGCGGTACGACGCGGATGGGGTCGCCTCCGTCTCCGCCGAACGCGGCTACCTCCGCGAAACCGGAAACCTCGTCTTCCATGGCGCGCTCGTGGGCGTTCTGCTCGCGGTGGGCATCGGGGGAGGCCTCACCTACACCGGGCAGACCGTCATCACCGAAGGCGAGAGCTTCGTCAACTCGCTGGGGCTCGGCTACACCTCGTTCAATCCCGGCCGGTTCGTCGATTCCGAGTCGCTTCCGCCGTACTCCCTGACCTTGAATCAGTTCGACGTCGAATACACCCCGCTAGGGCAGGCGGGCGCGGGCCAGGCCGGAGACTTTGCGGCCCATCTGACCGTGCAGGAGCCGGGCAAGGATGCCGTGGACGGGGTCGTTCGCGTCAACCACCCGCTCGACATGGCCGGCGACCGGGTCTACCTCATGGGCAACGGGTATGCGCCCAGCATCACGGTTCGCAACCCGGACGGCGGCGTCGTCTTCAGCGAGTCCGTGCCGTTCTTGCCGCAGGACGCCAACATGACCTCGCAGGGCGTCGTCAAGATCCCCGACGGACTCTCCGAGCAGCTGGGACTCGTCGGATTCTTCTACCCGACCGCGGCGGGGCTCACCTCGGGCGCGCTGACCTCGGCCTACGGCGATCTGCTCAACCCCGTCGTGACCTTCTGGGTGTACGCGGGCGACCTGGGCATCGACGACGGCACGCCGCGTTCGGTGTACACGCTCGACCCGACGGGCATGACTCAGCTCGCCGGCGCCGACAGCGGCACCAAGGCGATCGAACTCGCACCCGGCGACACCGCCGACCTCCCCGACGGCATGGGAACGATCACCTTCGAGGACGCCACGACGCAGGGCGCCCCCGAACAGGTGAAGCGCTTCGTGTCGCTGTCGGTGCACCGCGACGTCGGCGCACCCTTCGTGCTCGGATTCGCGGTCCTCGCGCTCGCCGGCCTCATGCTGGCGTTGTTCGTTCCGCGCCGCAGGCTTTGGGTTAAGGCGACACCCGTCAAGGCGACACCGGCGAAGGGGACGGATTCCGGCTCGGCGCTGCGCATCGAGTACGCGGGGCTCGCCCGTGGCGAGGATCCCGCGATCGCGGCGGCGGTCGACGATCTCGAGCGGAACCATCGCGCGGCGATGGACCGCCCCGTTTCAGAGCTGATTCAGAACTCTCGTCGGGCCGCGGGCCGCCGAGATCGAGGCATCCGCGCCGTAGACTGGTCGCCATGCCTGAAGAGATTTCGTGGGACGCCATATCGGTACTGCTGGTGTGGACGGCCATCGGGATCTACGCCCTCGCCTTCATCGCGTACGCCATCGACCTGGCCACTCGCTCGGACTTGGCGGTCAAGGCAAAAGACGCGGTCGCAACCCGCGAGTTGGTCGCCGCCGGCGGAGTCAGCGGTGGCATCGACGATGTGCGCGCGGAGGAAGCCGCCGCCGAAGCGACGTTGCGCGGCGCGCGAGCCGACCGTCCCCGTTATCTGTGGGCGCGAATCGGTACCGCACTGACGGTGCTGGCGTTCCTCTTCCACGTCGCGGGCGCGGTGACCCGCGGCGCCGCCTCCGGCCGGGTGCCGTGGTCGAACATGTACGAGTTCTCCCTCACCGGGACAATGCTCATCGTCGCCGTCTACCTGGTCGTGCTGCTGCGCTACGACCTCCGCTTCCTCGGCTCTTTCATCACCGGGTTGGTGGTCCTGCTCCTCGGTGGCGCCACCCTTGGCTTCTACGTCGAAGTGACGCCGCTGGCCGATCCGCTCAAGAGCATCTGGCTCGTCATCCACGTCTTCGTCGCCTCACTCGCCACGGCGCTGTTCGCCTTGGCGTTCGGGCTGTCGGTGCTGCAGTTGCTGCAGGCGCGACGCGAGCGCCTGGCCATTGCGGCGGCATCCGCTCCCGCATCCGCGCCCACCAAGCGGGGGCCGAAGTTCCTGCGCACACTGCCCGGTTCCGATGCGCTCGAGTCGCTTGCCTACCGGTTCGCGATCGTCGGGTTCATCTTCTGGACCTTCACCCTCATCGCGGGCTCCATCTGGGCCAACGACGCCTGGGGCCGGTACTGGGGTTTCGACACCAAAGAGGTCTGGACCTTCGTGATCTGGGTGCTCTACGCCGGATACATCCACGCGCGCGCAACTCGCGGATGGCGTGGCACGCGCTCGGCGTGGCTGTCGATCATCGGCTTCTCCGCGGTGATGTTCAACTTCACCATCGTGAACATGTTCTTCAAGGGCCTGCACGTCTACAGCGGGCTGAGCTAGAACGCGATGAGCTGAACCCGATCAGCTAGGCCCGATCTGCCGACTCGATCAACGAGGCGGCGAGAACGGCGTGGCTACGCGTCAGACGGGCGTGCCACCACGCGGTGCGTTCGGCGGATGCCGCATGGGTCACCAGCAGGTCCTCATCGGGCACGATGCGGCCGACGCGAATCTTGCCGTTCTGAGGGAGCAGCGGTGTTCGGGTGACGTCGGATGCGAGGAGCGCCGCAGTGCCCAATCCGCAATCGAAGTCGAGTTCGGGCAGGGTCGCTGCAAGAGCGGCCCCCATCGATAGCCCGATGGAGGTGTCGAGGGCGCTGGAGACGACGGCCGGAAGGCCCGCTTCGGCGACGATGTCCAGCGCGCGATGGACTCCGCCCAGCGGCTGAGCCTTGATCACGAGCAGGTCGGCGGCGCCGGCCCGAGCAACCTCGAGCGGGTCGGTCGCCTTCCGCACGCTCTCGTCTGCGGCAATCGGGATGCCCATGTACTTCACCCGGCGCCTGAGGTCGATGAGTTCCTCGACGGTGGCGCAGGGCTGCTCGACGTACTCGAGATCGAACTCCGCGAAGGCGTGCACCGCATGCTCGGCTTCGTCGACATTCCATCCGCCGTTCGCATCGACGCGAATACGGCCCTCGGGGCCGAGCGCCGCGCGCACGGCGGCCACGCGTGCGATGTCGTCGCTGAGGCGCTGACCCGACTCCGCAACCTTGACCTTGGCCGTCCGACACCCGTCGAAACGGGCGAGAATGCCAGCCACGGATGCTGCGTCCACGGCGGGAATCGTCGCGTTCACCGGGATCTCGTCTCGCAGTGCGGTGGGCGTTGCCTGCCACCCGAAGTCGATCGCCGCGGCGAGCCACGACGCAGCTTCTTCGTCGTCGTACTCGACGAAGGGGGAGAACTCGGTCCACCCTTCGGGTCCCTCGAAGATCGCCGCCTCGCGTACATCGATGCCGCGGAACGTTGTCGTCAGCGGGAGAGCAACCACGCGCACCGTGTCGAGAATGTCGGCGAGGGCGGGGAGGGGTACGAGCGGCGAGTGGGTCACGGGTCCATCCTCGCAGTCCACTCTCGATTCGTCCGCTGATTGCGATAGTGTGTGAGACACAGTACAGTGTGATGCATGAGCGAGACGGAAGCACTCCAGACGCACCTGCAGGAGCTGCGTCGCGGAACGGCCGTCCTGGCATGCCTGCGGCTGCTGGAGACGCCCGGCTACGGATACGGGCTGCTCGAAGAGCTGGACCGGCGCGGGTTCGACACTGACGCCAACACCCTGTACCCGCTGCTGCGTCGCCTCGAGAAGCAGGGGCACCTGGTGAGCGAGTGGAACACCGACGAGGCTCGACCCCGCAAGTTCTACCGCACCAGCACGGCGGGCATGCGTTTGGCCGCCGCACTCACCGCTGATTTTCGTCTGATTGCTGCCGCGATAGATGACCTTCCCCAGAACGAAGTTGGGAGCTGACATGGAAACGAACCTGACCGACCGCTACGTCGATGCGGTGACTCGGACCGTCCCGGAGAAGCAGCGTGAGGATGTCGCGGCTGAACTGCGCGCATCCATCTCCGACCAGATCGATGCGCGCCTCGAAACGGGTGCAGAGCGGCAGGATGCCGAACGTGCCGTGCTCCTCGAACTGGGCGACCCCGACAAGCTCGCCGCCGACTATTCCGATCGGCCTCTTTTCCTGATCGGCCCACGGCTCTTCCTGACCTGGTGGCGCCTGCTGAAGCTGCTGTGGTGGATCGTCGTGCCGCTTGCCGCCTTCGGTATCGCGCTCGGCCAGACGCTCGCCGGCGCACCGTTCGGCGCAATCGTGGGGACGACGATCGGAGGTTCGATCGCGGTCGCGACCCAGCTGGCCTTCTGGGTGACGCTCGTGTTCGCCCTCGTGGAGCGCGGCGACGAAGCCAAGGCGCCGATCGTCGAGTGGACGCCCGATCGGCTCTCCGAGACCCAGGAGAAGTCCGTCGGAGTCGGCGAGGTCATCGCGGCATTCGTCTGGGTGGTCCTCGGGGCCGGGGCGATGGTCTGGGATCTGACGATCGGATTCGTTCCGGACAGCTCGCTGTCGTTTCTCGATCCGCACCTCTGGCCGTGGGGAGTGATCTACGCGACGCTGCTCCTCGTGCTCGACGCCGGCCTGCTTGTCGTCGTTCACCTCAGGGGTCGCTGGACCACGCTCCTGGCGATGGTGCGGACTGTGCTGACCCTCGCATTCACGATTCCGGCACTCCTGCTGCTGGCGCAGGGTCGGTTGATCAACCCGGAGTTCTTCCCGACCGTCATCCCGACGGGCGGCGACACGAGTGGCGCCGAGGTGGGGCAGATCGTGGCGATCGTCACCGGCTTCATGATCGCGGGGATCGCGGTGTGGAGCATCATCGACACGTTCCGCAGAGCGCGCAAGCGCTGAGCACGGGCGTAAGCGGGGTGGCGGGTGGGGACACGGGCGTTGCATGACCCTCGGCATCCGCCCGTCGATTTAGGCTGAACCCATGCTTCTCGATACCCCGGTGCGCTTCGGCGTGCAACTCCAGCCCCAGCACGTCTCCTACTCCGACCTTCGCGGCGCCGTTCAGCGCCTCGAGGAGAAGGGCGTGGACATCCTCTTCAACTGGGATCACTTCTTCCCGCTGTACGGCGAACCGGACGGAGAGCACTTCGAGTCGTGGACCATGCTTGCCGCGTGGGCTGAGCAGACCGAGCGCGTCGAGTTCGGTGCGCTGGTGAACTGCAACAGCTACCGCAACGCCGACCTGCAGGCCGACATGGCTCGCACGATCGACCACATCAGCGCGAAGGACGGCACCGGCCGCTTCATCTTCGGCACCGGCTCGGGCTGGTTCGAGCGCGACTACGACGAGTACGGCTACGAGTTCGGGACGGCCGGGAGCCGCCTCAACGCGCTCGCGGACGGCCTCAAGCGCATCGAGGCGCGCTGGGACAAGCTGAACCCTGCGCCGACCCGCGACATCCCCGTGATGATCGGCGGCTCCGGCGAGCAGAAGACGCTCCGCTTGGTCGCACGTCACGCCGACATCTGGCACAGCTTCGTCGGCCCCGACAACATGTCCCACAAGCTCGACGTCATCAAGACGTGGGCGGAGACCGAGCAGCGCGACTTGTCGACGCTCATCCTCTCGAACGAACTGAAAGACCGCGACGAGGCCGTGGCGGACGCGCTCTACGACGCCGGAGTCCGACTGTTCACGCTCGGTTTCGAAGGCCCGGACTACGACTACTCGATCATCGACCGCTGGCTGGCGTGGCGGGACAGCAAGAACTCCTGACGGTTCAGGAGAAGGTTGCTCGGTAGACTCGCGCGGTGACCGCCGCGCTCTCCGAACCTCGTTTCGCCCTCGACATCGACGCCGTCGCGCGCCCCGCGCGGGCGGAAGCACTGCGCGATGCCGTGCGATCGGGCGTGGTGATCGCCGATGGCGCGATGGGCACGATGCTCCAGCGCCACGAGCCGACGCTGGAGGACTACCAGCAGCTCGAGGGCTGCAACGAGATCCTCAACGTCAGTCGGCCCGACATGATCGCCGCGATCCACGATGAGTACCTCGCGACGGGCATCGACGCGATCGAGACGAACACGTTCGGGGCGAACTGGTCGAACCTCGGCGATTACGACATCGACGACCGCATCACAGAGTTGGCCGAGGCGGGCGCCCGCATCGCGCGTGAGCGCGTCGAAGCCGCCGAGGCTGCGGATGGCCGGGTGCGGTGGGTTCTCGGCTCGATGGGTCCGGGCACCAAACTGCCCTCGCTCGGCCACACGACGTACCTGAATCTGAAGGACACGTTCGCGCTGCAGGCCGAGGGCCTCATCGACGGGGGAGCGGATGCGTTCCTCATCGAAACGTCGCAAGACCTCTTGCAGACCAAGGCGGCGGTCAACGGCTGCAAGCAGGCGATCATGAGCCGCGGCATCCGGCTGCCGATCTTCGTCGAGGTCACTGTCGAGACGACCGGCACCATGCTGATGGGCAGCGAGATCGGCGCGGCGCTGACCGCGCTCGAGCCGCTCGGCGTCGACGCGATCGGGCTCAACTGCGCGACCGGTCCTGCCGAGATGAGCGAGCACCTGCGGCACCTGTCGCGGCACTCCGAGGTGCCGATCGCGTGCATGCCGAATGCGGGGCTCCCGATGCTCACCGCCGATGGTGCGAGCTATCCGCTCACGCCGACTGAGCTTGCGACCGCGCACGAGCAGTTCGTGCGCGAGTTCGGCATCGGGCTGATCGGCGGATGCTGCGGGACGACTCCCGAGCACATGCGCGAGGTCGTCGAGCGGCTGCGTCCGATCGCTGCCCCGGGTCAGCGCACTCCCGTGGCCGATCCTGGTGTCGCCAGCCTCTACCAGCACGTGCCGTTCCACCAGGACTTGTCCTACCTCGCCATCGGCGAGCGGACCAATGCCAACGGCTCGAAGGCATTCCGAGAGGCGATGCTCGAAGAGCGCTGGGACGACTGCGTCGAGATCGCCCGCAATCAGATCCGGGTCGGCGCGAACCTGCTCGATGTCTGCATCGATTACGTCGGGCGCGATGGCGTCGCCGACATCCGCGAAGTGGTTTCGCGCTTTGCCAGCGCCTCGACCCTGCCCCTGGTGATCGACTCGACCGAACCCGCGGTGATATCCGCTGGCCTCGAACTCATCGGTGGCCGCCCCGTCGTCAACTCGGTGAACTACGAGGATGGCGATGGGCCGAAGAGCCGGTTCGGCCGCATCATGCCGCTCGTGCGCGAGCATGGGACGGCCGTCATCGCGCTGACAATCGACGAAGAGGGCCAGGCGCGCACTGCCGACAACAAAGTGCGCATCGCCTCCCGACTGATCGACAACCTCGTCGACGACTGGGGGATGAAGGTCACCGACATCATCGTCGACTGCCTCACCTTCCCGATCGCGACCGGCCAGGAAGAGACGCGGCGCGATGGGATCGAGACGATCGAAGCCATCCGCCGGATCAACGAGGCCTACCCCGGCATTCACACCACACTCGGTGTCTCGAACGTCTCGTTCGGGCTGAACCCGGCGGCGCGCAGTGTCTTGAACTCGGTGTTCCTGCACGAAGCGGTCGAAGCGGGGCTGGACTCGGGGATCATCGACGCCGCGAAGATCGTTCCGCTGGCATCCGTTCCCGATGACCGTCGCAAGGTCGCTCTCGACCTCGTGTGGGACCGTCGCGAATACGACGCCGAGGGCAACCTCACGTACGACCCCCTCGCCGTCATGCTCGACCTGTTCGCCGGCGTCGACACCGCGGCCCTGCGCGATCAGCGCGCGGCCGAACTCGCCGCGCTTCCCGTGGGGGAGCGCCTCGAACGGCGGATCATCGACGGCGAAGCGAAGGGCCTCGAAGGCGACCTCGACCTCGCGCGCGAAGGCGGTCTCACCGCCCTGCAGATCATCAACGACCACCTGCTCGAGGGCATGAAGGTCGTCGGCGAGCGCTTCGGGTCGGGGGAGATGCAGTTGCCGTTCGTGCTGCAGTCGGCCGAGGTGATGAAGGCGGCCGTCGCGCTGCTCGAACCGCACATGGAGAAGTCGGATGCCGCGGGCAAGGGCACGATGGTCCTCGCCACCGTGCGTGGCGACGTGCACGACATCGGCAAGAACCTGGTCGACATCATCTTGACCAACAACGGCTACGACGTGATCAACCTCGGCATCAAGAAGCCCATCGCCGAGATCATCGCGGCAGCCGAGGAGCACAACGCGGACGTCATCGGGATGTCGGGCCTCCTCGTGAAATCGACCGTCGTCATGAAGGAGAACCTGCAGGAACTCCAGGCGCGCGGGCTCGCGAAGAAGTGGCCGATCATCCTCGGTGGTGCGGCGCTCACGCGCGCATATGTTGAGGACGATCTCGCGGGGCTCTTCGACGGCGAGGTCCGCTACGCCCGCGATGCCTTCGAGGGGCTGACCCTCATGGAGCCGCTGGTGAAGATCGCGCGCGGTGCGGACGCAGGCGAAGTCGGACTGCCACCGCTGAAGAAGCGCATCCACCGCGCCGGGTCGCAGTTGACGCTCACCGAGCCGGAGGCCATGCCAGGCCGTTCGGATGTCGCATCCGACAACGCGGTGCCCACGCCGCCCTTCTGGGGAACCCGGATCGTGCGCGGCATCGCGCTGGCGGACTATTCGGCGTTCCTCGACGAGCGGGCGACGTTCATGGGCCAGTGGGGTTTGAAGCCCGGACGCGGCGAGGATGGGCTGTCGTACGAGCAGCTGGTTGCGCAGGAAGGTCGGCCGCGCCTGCGGTACTGGCTCGACCGCATCCTGGGCGAGGGCATGCTCGATGCCTCCGTCGCGTACGGATACTTCCCCGTCGTCAGCGAGGGCGATGACGTCCTGGTGCTGCATCACGCGGATGATCCGACCGGTGTCCTCGGACGACCGGGATTGCTCGCCCCCGACGGTGGGTCTGGCGGGGCGATCGGTCAGGAGCGGCTGCGATTCCACTTCCCGCGGCAGCGTCGCGACCGCCACCTCTGCCTCGCGGACTTCGTGCGATCCAGCGAGTCGGGACAGGTCGACGTCATGCCGGTGCAGCTGGTGACCGCCGGCGCGCACATCGATACGGTGACGGCGAAGCTGTTCGCAGGCGACAAGTACCGCGACTACTACGAGCTCAATGGCCTCGTCATGCAGCTGACCGAAGCGCTCGCCGAGTTCTGGCATCGCCGGATTCGGTCCGAGCTCGGCTTCGCGGACGAGGACCCCAGCGACGTCGCGGGTCTGTTCAAGCTGGAGTACCGGGGAGCGCGTTTCTCGCTCGGCTACCCCGCGTGCCCGGAGATGGAGGATCGGCGCAAAGTTGTCGAACTCCTCCGCCCCGAGCGGATGGGCGTCGAACTCAGCGAGGAACTGCAGCTGCATCCCGAGCAATCGACCGATGCGTTCGTGTTCCACCACCCCGAGGCGAAGTACTTCTCAGTGTGATTCGCGACCGCAGGTCGGAGCGGAGCCCGGTGCCTCGCGACGGGGCTACGGTGAGAGAGCGCGTCAGGGGAGCGGAGAGGGAGTCGAAGATGACTGAAACGGAAACAGCGAAACAGGGAAGACTGCGTCGATTCCACGAGCGCTTCATCGTGGAGGAACGCATCGTGTCGGCTGGAACGCGACGAAACCTCTACGTGATCTCGGCACTCCTGGTCGTCGTGGGCCTCAGTGCGTTCCTCGTGATCCTCGACTCCGTGACCGAGAGCGACGGACTCTCGGTCATCGATGAGCCTATTCAGGCGTGGCTGGAGGGACTGCGGGGGCCGCTGCTGACGGTGATCATGGCGACCATCGCTGTTGTTTTCGGTCCGATCGCTTTGCCGATCATCGCGCTCGTCACCACGGTCTGGTGGGGATTCGCCGCCAAGCACGCCTGGCGGCCGATTCTGCTGGCCGGCGGCTTGATCGTCGGAGTGTTGATCGTGCAGATCCTCGCCCCCACCATCGGTCGAGATCGTCCCCCGATCGAGTCGATGCTTCTCGAGGTGGATCACACCCCGTCGTTCCCGTCGGGGCACGTGATGGGAGCTTCCGACTTCCTCCTCATCACGACGTATCTGGTGTTCTCCCGCCGACGCAACCCGATTTCGACGATCGTTGCCCTCGTCGTCGCGTCGATCCTCGTCGTGCTCGTCGCCTCGTGCCGGGTGTATCTCGGCTATCACTGGCCGACCGACGTCATGGCGTCGGTCTCGCTGTCGCTCATCGTCTTGGGCGGTGTGATTGCGGTGGACACGTGGCGAACCGTTCGGGTCGCACCACCTGAACACTGACGCGTTCGGACGCGTTCAGAGCTTGGCCAGCCGTGCTCGGAAGAACATGTAGATGCCGTAGGCGATCCAGCCGAGTCCGACCGCGATGAGCAGAGCCACCCCGAATGGGAGGCTGACGAGCGCTTTGAGGGCACCGTCGAGCCCATTGGCCTTCTCGGCGTCATGCGTCGCGGCGCCGATCAGAAAGAGCACCCCTACCGTTCCGAGCGCGATCCCTCGGGCGACATAGCCGACCACGCCGAGGATCCGCACGGCGAGCCCCGCAGTACCTGAGGGCATCCGGATGTCTTCCTCGAATTTACGGGCGATGCCTTTATAGAACATGTAGATGGCGACGCCGATCAGGACGAGCCCGATCACAACGACGACGAAAACTCCGCCCGGGGAGGACATCAAGTTGGCGCTGAAGGACTTGGTCGATTCTGACGAACTCGTCGTTCCACCGATGGCGAAGATGAAAGCGGTGAACGCGAAGGCAAGGTAGATGAGGCTCTTCGCGATGTTCTTCACGATGTGCATGGCGCGCTCGCCTCCGCTGGATGCGGAGCGGTCGAGGAACGCGCTCAGCAGGTGCCACAGTCCGAGTGCTGCGAGGCCGATAGCCGCGGCCCACATCAGGAACACGCCGCCGGGTGCCTGCGACAGTTGCTGCAGTGCGCCGGACTGGTCGGCCTCTTGCCCACCACCCCCGCCTGTCGCGACGCCGATGGCGATGAGTCCGATGATGATGTGCACGACGCCGCTCGCGGCGAAACCCGCTCGCGCGAGGCCGTGCATGACTGTGCTGTTCTGCGCGGATCGGGCAGTCCGCTTCGCTGAGGTGCTCACGGGGGTCAGCCTAGTGTCGTGTGCGGCTTACGATCAGGGGATGGACGAGGAGCCGAACGTGGCCGAAGATGGAGAAGGCGCGCCCGCGCCGGTGAAAATCGCGCGGGTGTGGTGGGTGGTCTCCGCGGCGGGAGCGATTCTGCTCGTCATCGTGCTGGCGGCGCTGATCTTCTACCGCGAGGCCAACAAGCCCTTCGGCTTCGAAGCCGAATGGATGTCCGAGCTCGTCGAAGCCCGTGCGCCGATCTTCACCGCTCCTGCGCTCGTGTTCAATTGGATCGGCGGCGGCATCAGCTCGAACATCATCGTCCCGGTTGTGATCATCGGCGGCTTGCTGCTGTGGCGCAGGCCCTGGGCGGCGCTGTATTACCTGTGCGCAACGATCGCGAGCGCGACGCTCGTGGTGATCATCAAGAACCTGGTGGGTCGCCCTCGCCCCTTGGACATCCTCGTGACGCCCGACTTCGGATCTTTTCCGTCGGGTCACAGTGCGAACGCGGCGTTGACGGCGACCGTCCTCGGCATGATCTTCTGGCGCACGTGGGTATGGGTGGCGGGCGCCGTCTATACACTCCTGATGATGCTCAGCCGCACGTATCTCGGCGCGCATTGGATCTCCGACACTGTCGGGGGGATGCTCATCGGGGCGGGGGTCGCGGTGATCCTGTGGGCGCCCTTTGCCTACCTGCTGTATCGCGAGCGGCGCCAGCCGCATCCGCCGATCTGGATCCCTCGGCACTGACGGGCTGATGAGCGGCAGGATGTCGAGGGGGCGGGGGTCAGACGACCTTCTGGCCGCACATGCCGCAGATGCGCGTCGCGGGAACCTCCACGAAGCAGTCCGGGCACAGCACCGGTGGCCGCTCGTCGACGGGTTGGGCTCGCGTGGTGGGCGACCTCCGCGCGCTCGGTGCGCGGGAAGCCTTTGCTCGGGTGGCGATTTCCTGCGCAGGGCTCGACGCGTCGCGGCGGTTCCGGCCGGTGCTCTAGGCAGTAGAAACGGACGAAGCCCGAGTGATTGTTCGGATGCTGGTGCTTCACAGCCCACAGTTCGTAGCGCTCGCGCGGCTCCGACGTCGTTCCGCAGATCGCACAGCGCGTCGGTTCGCCGGGCTGAGCTTCGGATGCGAGCACCGGGACCTCGAACGGGATGGCGTCGCGCCAGTCGGATGATCTCGTGATCTTCATGGCGGTTCCCTCCGGCAGCGCCGCTGGGCCGCCGTCATCAAGTCTCGCACGGGTGACGGTCAGCTCGAGTCGCGGCGACGTTCGACGAACTCAGCTGTCGTGCTCGCGAGCGGCTCGGATCGATCAGCGGCCGGCTCGGGTGTCACCGGCCGCGCTCGCCGGAGCGCCGCAAGAATGGCACGTCCGACGAGTGCGAGTCCGATCACTGTCGTGATGGCGCGGAGAGTGTCCCACCCGGCCGTCGAGGTGACAAGCGAATACACGAAGAAGCTCGCGAGGTTCTCGCCGATCGGCGCTCCCGGCACGTAGGAGATGCCGGTGGTGCTGCCCACCGCGAAGGGCCAGAACCACAGATTCATGATCAGCCCGAAGGCGTAGGACGCGAGGACGCCGTACACGGACAGCATCACGATCTCTGCTCGGCCACTGATGATCCGGCGGCCGATGCGCCGGGGGAGAAGGCCTGCGCCGGCTGCCACCCACCCGCACGCGAACATCTGGAACGGAAGCCACGGACCCACGCCGCCCCAGACCGCCGCCGACAGGGCGATCGACGACGCGCCCAGGAGCAGGCCGAAGCGTGGCCCGAACGCGCGCCCCGCGAGGATCAACAGGACGAAGAGCGCCTCGACACCGCCGACCCCGGTCCCCACAATGCGGATCGCCGCCCCGATCGCCGCGAGTACCGCCAGATGCGCGAGGGTGTGCGCGGAGCGCACCGAGCCGTCGAGCGCCGCGAACACGAGCACGACCGCGAACGGTGCGATCGACAGGGCGATGACCGGCACCGCGGCGTAGGCCTGAGTCGGCAAGGCGCTGGCGACCAGGGGCCACGTGAAGGCGGCCAACGCCGCGAGGTTCGCGGCGACAAGAGCTGCGATCCGCCACGCAGATCTGCGACCGCCTCGCGATCGTGCGCCGGATGATGCGGGCCGGGTCGGGGACGCCGTCACGGCTGCGAGAGCGGATGCGGAGATGCTTCTCGATCCCCGCACGGATGCCGCACCAGCGTGCGCGCCGGCATTCGCATCCGCAGCGCCGGCGAGCCCATCCTCCGTGGTCGGGGCCTCCGCCTGCCCCAACGTGCCCGCGCGCAAAGGGACGACGCGATCCGCCACCGCCGCCGCGAACTCTGCGTCGTGGGTCGCAATCAGCACGGCACTGCCGTCTGCGGCCTGCGCCGCGATCGCGTGGGCGACCAGATCCCGGGCCGCGGGATCGAGGCCTCGCGTCGGTTCGTCGATGAGCAGCACTCGAGGGGAATGAGCGGTCTGCAGCACCATCGCGAGGCAGCGGCGCTGCCCGGCGGACAGGTCGCGCGGGTGGCGGCCGAGGAGTTCGGCGGCAGCCGCTCCGCCGTGCTCGAGACCGAGCATGGAGACGAACCGCTCGGCCGCGGCATTCGGCGTCCCGCCCGCGCGACGGTCCGCGCGGCGGCACTCCGCAGCCACGGTGTCGCGGACGAAGAGCTCGTCCGAGGCATCGGGCACGAGCGCGATCGCGCGCGCCGCGGGCGCTGCTTCGTCGACCAAGACCGCACCCTCGGTGCGTGTGCCCGGGAGGGCCAGCGCCTCGAGCAGGCTCGACTTGCCGGCTCCGTTGGGTCCGCGCAGCGCCACGACCTCGCCGGCCCCGATCGAAAACGCCGCGTTGTCGACGACGACTCGGCCACCGCGTTCGACCGTCAGGCCGGCCACCGACAGCCGCGGCGATGCGTCGAGCACCACACCGGCCACCCGCGTACTCCTCCGCTGCATCGGTACGACCACGTCACCGTCATCGTCCCGCACCTCTCCGTCCTCGATCCGCAGCGTCGCATCCGCGACGCCCGCGAGCTCGGCAACACGGTGCTCGGCCACGATGACGCACATCCCCGCGCGATGCGCGAGGTCACCGAGCAGCGCCACGATCCGGGCACGGGCGTCGACATCCAGATCGGCGAGTGGCTCGTCGACGAGGAGGAGGATCGGATGCTCCACGATGGCGGCCGCGATCGCCACCAGCGTCGCTTCTCCGGCCGACAGCGTCACCAGCCGGCGACCCACCAAGTGCTCGATTCCGATCCGATCCGCGATCTCGCGCACGCGTTCCGCGACGAGGACGGCGGCCACGCCGCGCAGTTCGAGCGCCAGTCCGATCTCGTCGGCCACGTGCTCGGTGGCGAAGGCCTCGCGGGGGTTCTGCAGGACCACACCCACCGTGCGCGACGTGTCCCGCGGCGGCGTCGACGCGCGATCCTGGCCGACCACGAGTGCCTCGCCGCGGAGGTACCCGCCGTCGACGTGCGAGTGCAGGCCGCTGAGCGAGCGGAGAAGCGTCGACTTTCCCGACCCCGTCGCGCCCGACAGGACCACGAGGCGGCCTGCCTCCAGTTCGAGCCCGTCGACACGCACAATCGGCGCTGAACTGACTGACCTGACGGCGCTCCTAAACCCCGCCGTCACGTCTCGCAGGACAACCGGTCGCTCGCAATCACCGTCGAGTCCGCGTCCGGCGTAGCCGCGCAGTTCCAATGCCGCGGCTACCGCGGTCGCCCGCTCGAGCGTCCGTTGCAGAACCGGCGCCAGCAGACGCGCTCCGCCGCGCTCGCCGCGCAGGCGCTGCGCTCGCCGCGCGGAGCGGACGGCATCCGCCAGCGCCGGAAGAGTGGCCCACGCCACCGACAGTGCGCGCGCGATCCCCCGGAACGGTCCACGGCGCGCGCCCCGCGCGAACAGACGCGACACATCGAACAGCGCATTCAGCAGGCCGAACGCGAGGATCGTCAGCGCGATCGGAAGTGCGCTGAGCGCGGCATCCCACAGCCCACCGGTCGTGACAGTGCCGAAGAGGACGACGTGTGCGAACGGCGGGGGGAGCCGTACCTCGGGGATCGACCACAGCACCGCGCCGGAACCATCGGCGCCGTCGAAGAGCACCCGATAGGCGACCCGGACCAGAACGAACAGCGCGGCGAGAACCGCCGCGGCTCGCAGAGGACCGGGCCGGAACCTCATGGGGTCGGTGCGGCGGGTGCGCCGTTGAGTGTGAAGAGCAGTTCGATGCTGTCGCCCGGCGAGACCTGCTGCGACGACAGCCCTTCCTGCGCGTAATCCCATTCGCCGCCCGCGGGCTTGACCCACAGCGCCCAATACGCGAAGGCCGCCGGCATCGATTCGCACGTCTCGGTGTAGTCGGTGCCGTCATCGGAGGTGAGGACGGTGTCCTCCGACGGCATCCCGTCGACGCGGCAGACCACCTGGTCGCCGAATTCCTTGGTTCCCTCGGTCTCGACCTGGGCGGCCGCGAACAGATCTGCGGCACCCGTCGCGCCATCCGCCGGAATGCAGGTCTCGACGCCCTCGGCACCCTGGAGGTCACCCGGATCGACGATCACGGTCACGCCCGAGTCGTCGGTGCACGGACCGTCGGCCAGGGCGACCGTCGCTGACGGCGATGCAGTGGGGGTCTCAGCGGCCGGGGACGAGCAGGCGGCGAGGGTGAGGGCGAGTGCGGCGGCAGCGGCGAGGGCGAGGATCTTCGAGGTCACCGATCCAGCGTAGGGCGTGGCCTGCCGCCGGACGTTCCCAGTGCCCCCGCGTAGGCTGTTCGCGTGGCCGATTCTGAGCTTTCCCGCGTGTCCGATCTGTTCGACCCCGACGCATGGGTCCTCGCGCCCGGTGCCGAGAACTTCACGGACATCACCGCGCACATCTCGACCGACGGGCGCATTGCGCGCATCGCATTCCACCGGCCTGAGGTGCGCAACGCGTTCCGCCCGCACACGGTCGACGAGCTGTACCGCGCGCTGGACGGGGCGCGGCAAGACCCGAAAATCGGCGTCGTCCTGCTCACCGGCAACGGCCCGAGCGCGAAAGACGGCGGCTGGGCGTTCTGCTCGGGCGGCGACCAGCGCATCCGCGGGCGCGACGGGTACAAGTACTCCGATGACGAGACCTCCGTCGGCGATCCCGCGCGCGCCGGGCGCCTCCACATTCTCGAGGTCCAGCGCCTCATCCGATTCATGCCGAAGGTCGTCATCGCCGTCATCCCCGGGTGGGCAGCCGGCGGCGGGCACTCGCTGCACGTCGTCTGCGACCTCTCCATCGCCTCGGCCGAGCATGGCAAGTTCAAGCAGACCGATGCGGATGTCGGATCGTTCGACGCCGGATACGGCAGCGCCTACTTCGCCCGCCAGATCGGGCAGAAGAACGCGCGCGAGATCTTCTTCCTCGCCGAGGAGTATTCGGCGCAGCGCGCGTACGAGATGGGCGCGGTCAACCGCGTCGTCCCGCATGCGGACCTCGAACGCGAGGCGATCGCCATGGCGCAGACCATCCTCACGAAGTCTCCCACCGCGATCCGGATGCTGAAGTACGCCTTCAACGCGGTCGATGACGGCATTGTCGGCCAGCAGGTCTTCGCCGGCGAGGCAACGCGTCTCGCGTACGGCACGGACGAAGCCGTCGAGGGACGGGACGCGTTCCTCGAGAAGCGCGCCCCCGACTGGTCCGCCTTCCCGTACCACTACTGAGGCGTACGCCACCGTGAGGCTTGTGGCAGGCGGCAGCGATCCGCGCGATGTGCTGCGCGGACTGCGCGGCGCGATCGAGGGCGCAGGTCCCGCGCTCGCGCTGGGCGGGAGCGGCGACGGTGACACGGGACGGATGCCGGCATCCGTGCCCGCGGGAACAGCCGTGGTGATCGCGACCTCGGGTTCGTCGGGATACCCGAAGCGCGTCGTGCTCAGCCGCTCCGCCCTCATCGCCAGCGCGCTCGCCACCGCAGACCGCATCGGCGAAGGCGCCTGGCTGCTCGCCCTCGCCCCGACGTACGTCGCGGGCATGCAGGTGCTCGTGCGCAGCCTGGTTTCGGGCCGCGAGCCGGCGATCCTGAGCGGCTCCTTCTCCGCCACCTCCTTCGCCGCAGTCTCCGCGACGATGCGATCGAGCGTCGGGGGAGTCCGCGTGCCGACCTTCACCTCGCTCGTCCCGGCGCAGCTCGCCACCCTCCTCGATGCCGCCCCACACGACTCCGCGGTCGCCGACGCGCTCCGCTCGTTCGAGGCAATCCTCATCGGCGGGCAAGCCCTGAACCCCGAGCTGCGCGAGCGCGCCGCCGCCGCCGGCGCCCGGATCGTTCGCACCTACGGGTCCACCGAGACCAGCGGCGGGTGCATCTACGACGGCACGCCGCTCGGAGGGGTCACCGTCCGGATCAAGCGCGGCGAAGTGCAGGTCTCCAGCCCGACCCTCGCCGACGGCTACCTTGGCGAAGACGAGCGAACCGCGGATACTTTTCCTCGCGACGCGGACGGCACGCGCTGGTACCGCACGGGAGATGCGGGCACGTTCGACGACGGCATCCTGCGGGTGACCGGACGCGTCGACAATGTGATCGTCTCGGGCGGCGTCAACATCTCGCTCGACCGCGTCGAGCACATCGTCCGCGGCGTCCCGGGTCTGAGCGGCGCCGTGGTCGTGCCGGTGCGCGACCAGCGGTGGGGGGAGGCATCCGTTGTGGTCGCACCGCGCTCTGTCCTCGCGGCCGGAGCCGACGTCGCGACGTTGCTCGCCGCTGTGCGAGACGCCGTCGCCCGGGACCTTGGCCCCGCGGCCCGCCCCGCCCGCCTCGTCGTGGTCGACGAAATCCCGGTGCTGGCGAGCGGAAAGCCCGACCGTACCCGCCTGAAACGCGAGACACGCTGATCCTGCAGAGCAGCTCCGCGTCAACGGCACATCGGCGGGGCGCCTAGAATCGGGGCTCGTGGCTGGAACCTCACGCAAGAAGAAGACGCGCCCCGGGCCGTCGAAGCAGAAGAGTCGCGGAAACCCGCAGAAGACGAACGTCTCTCGCGACCCGCGGCCGGTCGCGAAGGCGACCGCGCGCGACTGGATCGGGGCCGCGCGGCTGCGCACCCTGCCGCTCGCGATCACGCCGATTCTGATCGGTACGGGAGCTGCAACGCTCGTCGACCCGAGCATTCACTGGGTTGTCGCCCTCTTCTGCCTGATCGTCTCGGTCAGCCTGCAGATCGGCGTGAACTATGCCAATGACTACAGCGACGGCATCCGCGGCACCGACGACGTCCGCGTGGGACCCGCGCGTCTGACGGCATCGGGCAAGGCGAAGCCGCGCACCGTGCTCACGGTCGCGCTGGCGTTCTTCCTCATCGCAGCGATCGCCGGAATCGCGATCGTTATCCGCACGCAGTACTGGTGGATGCTGCTCATCGGCGCCGCCTGCATCGTCGCCGCATGGTTCTACACCGGCGGCAAGCGGCCCTACGGCTACAACGCGCTGGGGGAGGTGTTCGTGTTCGTCTTCTTCGGACTCGTCGCCACCGCCGGCACGACCTTCGTGCAGGTCGGGTTCGTGCCGCAGGAGGCATGGCTCGGCGGTGTCGGCGCGGGACTTCTCGCGGTGGCGGTGCTGCTGGCCAACAACCTGCGCGACATCGACCAGGACCGCGCTGCTGGCAAGCGCACACTCAGCGTCCTCATCGGGCGCCGGGCGACGCAGATCCTCTTCACGATCTTCGTCCTTGCACCGTTCGCGATCGCCGTCGTCCTGGCGCTCGCGTACCCGATCGCGTGGGTGTCGCTGCTCGCGCTGCTTCCCGCGCTGTCCGCGATCCTGATCGTGTGGACCTACCGACTGCCGCGCGAACTCGTCGTCGCGTTGGCGCTCGTGTCGCTCACCTCAGTCGCGTACGGCGCGTTCTTGTTCTGGGCCTTCGTCGGCTGACGATCGCGCCCGAATCAAGCGGGCCCGATCAGCGCGCGGAGTCCTCCGCGGCTGTGTCTGCGGAAACGGTGTCCACGGCTACGGTGTCGTCCTCGATGTCCTCGGCCTCGGCATCCTGTGCGGCCGTCGTCCTGCGGGTGCGGCGTTCGGCGAGTCCGGCGGTGGCGTCGTTCAGTGGCCCCCGGAGGAAAAGCATCGACAAGCTGAGTCCGATGAGAGCGGCGAAGATGGCCGACAGCCAGTAATACTCGCGCAGGATCGGGAAGAGCATCATGATCCCGAACGGCACCAGGAACGCCAGCAGCCTCAGCACGGAATATACGACGGCGGAGCGGACCTTCATGACTCCCAGCTTACGCTCGGTCGGCCGGGCAGATCGGCGGGTCCGGCGCGCTGTTCCGCGCCTAGTATGGGGTCATGGCGCGGGTACTCCTCATCGTGGTGCTGCTGCTGACCGTCTTCTGGGTCTACAGCATCGTCGACTGCACCCTTCAGCCGCCCACCCGCCACCGCGGGGTCAGCAAGCCCATCTGGATCCTCATCGTGATCCTCCTGCCGGTAGTCGGCGGCATCCTGTGGTTCGTCATCGGTCGCACCCGGCCGGCCACCGTGCAGGCCTCTCGCGCACCGGATGATGACCCTGCCTTCCTCGGCAAGCTCGGCACCAGCGACCAGGACGAGCGCATCCGTCGGCTCGAAGAGGAACTCGCCGCGTTGGACGCCGAAGACGACGACCCCCGCTGGCATCCGCAGACGGGGCCCGTAGCGACCGATTCGATCACCGATTCCGACACCGATTCCGACTCGGACTCGGACTCGTCCGGTCAGCGCGGCACGCACAGCTGACATGGCCGAAGCGTTCCACGACGCTGGGCGTGCGCCAGCGACGGATGCCGCGGCCGCCCTTCTCGGTCGACTCGTCGAACTCGGCATCCGCCACCTCGTCATCAGTCCCGGTTCACGCTCGCAAGCGCTCGCGCTCGTTGCTGCGGAGCTCGAGCGTCGAGGCGCGGTCCAGCTCCATGTGCGCATCGACGAGCGGGTCGCCGGCTTCACAGCCCTGGGCATCGGGCGCGAGACACGGATGCCCGCCGCCGTCATCTGCACGTCGGGTACCGCGGTCGCCAATCTCCTTCCTGCGGCTCTCGAAGCCCACCACGCGGGCGTCCCGCTGCTGTTGCTGACGGCCGATCGCCCGCCAGAGCTTCGCGGTGTGGGCGCCAACCAGACCACGCGGCAGCCCGGAATGTTCGCGCCGAACATGCGCCTCGAAGAAGACCTGCCCGTCCCCGAAGAGATCGACCCCGATGGGTCAGGGGAGCAATCCGAGATGTTGCGGCGGGTCGCCGAAGAGGCCGTGGTCGCCGCGCTCGGGGCCGGCACGCGCCAAGCGGGTCCCGTTCACGTGAACCTTCCGTATCGTGCACCCCTTGCGGGTGCGATCCCCGAATGGCTCGGGATGCCGGCGATCGAACTCGCTTCGTCCGCGGCCGCGCCCGATCCCGATGCCGCGCCTGAACCCGTGCTCCCCGAGCCGGTCATCTCGGGCGCGCTCTATCAGGGCGGCGGTGGAATCGGCGAAGCCGACAACCCCGCCGATCCTGACGAAGACCCCGTGCGGCTCCTGCGCGGCCCCCGCACCGTGGTGTTCGCCGGAGCGGATGCCGGACCCGCCGCCGAGTCGCTCGCGCACCACGGCGGATGGCCCCTGGTCGCCGAAATCGTCAGCGGTGCGCGCTACGGCCGTCATCTGGTTCACGGTTACCGTGCGCTCTTGGCAGATCCCGACTTCGGAGGGCGCATCGAGCGTGCTGTCGTGTTCGGGCATCCCACTCTCAGCCGCGAGATCGTCGCGGTGCTCTCCCGTGACGACGTCGACGTGCTCGCGGTGCGAGGACCCGGTGAGCCGCTGAACCTCAACGGGGCGACAACCGCCGTCGACGCCGTCGCAGCGGCCGTCGGTGACACCGATCGCGAGTGGCTCGGGCACTGGCTCCGGGCGTCCCGCGCGGCATCCGTTGACCTCTCGCCGCCCGCTCCCGACGTCGCCGGACTTTCGTCGACGGTGCCTCAGGAGCGTCTCGGCGCCGTGTCGGCCGAGCTGTCGACCATGCGCGCGCCGCTCGACCGCGAGACGCTCGTCGACGCGGTATGGCGGGCATCATGGCCCCACGACCGGCTCTTCTTCGCATCGTCGCGACTCGTGCGCATCGCCGATCAGGTCCTCGGCGGCAAGAAGATCCCCGTCCACGCCAATCGAGGGCTGGCCGGGATCGACGGCACGATCGCGACCGGGATCGGCATCGCTGTCGCCAGTCAGAACGGTGGTCGCCCCGGCGTCACCCGTGTGCTTCTCGGCGATCTTGCGATGCTTCACGATGTCGGCGCGCTGCTGATGCCACCGGAAGAAGTCGAGCCGCGCATCCAGGTCATCGTCGGAAACGACGGTGGCGGCACGATCTTCGACGGTCTCGAAGTGGCCGACGTCGCCGATCCCGAGGCGCGCGATCGCGTGCTCTACACACCGCACTCGACCCGGCTCGAGCCGCTCGCGACGGCCTACGGGTGGGAGTACCAACGCGTCTCGAGCCGCGCCGCTCTCGACCAGGTGCTCACGTCGCCCGTCGGCGGACGCCAACTCATCGAAGTGTCCCTGCCGCGCGAGTAATGAAACCCGGCAGGATGGCGTTATGACAGCGAAGAGTCAGAAGCACTGGATCGGTGACGTCGTCGAACTGCTCAAAGCAGGCGATGGATTCCGCCTCGAAGACGTGGATCCGCATTCGACCCCCGGCTATGAGAGCAACAAAGAGGACGCCGCCGAAGACCTCGCTTCGGGCGCCGAAGAAGTCGACGGGTTGCAGGAACGGCTGTACGCGCAGAGTCGCGAGAATCCCGAGAGCCCCTCGGTTCTTCTCGTGCTGCAGGCGATGGACTCGGCGGGCAAGGGTGGCATCGTTCGCCACGTGATCGGAACGGCCGATCCCCAGGGCATCCACCTCAAGGCCTTCAAGGCCCCGTCGGAAGAGGAACGCACGCACGACTTCCTCTGGCGCATTGAGAAGGAGGTCCCCGGGTCCGGCTTCATCGGGGTCTTCGACCGTTCGCACTACGAGGACGTCCTCATCGCCAAAGTGCGCGCTTTCGCGACTCCCGAGGAGATCGAGCGCCGCTATACCGCCATCAACGAGTTCGAGAAAGGCCTTGTCGATGGCGGGACCACCGTCATCAAGGTCATGCTCCACATTTCGCCCGACGAGCAGAAGGCGCGCCTGATGGAGCGGCTCGAGCGCCCCGAAAAGCACTGGAAGTACAACCCGGGGGACGTCGACGAACGTGAACTCTGGCCGCACTACATGGATGCCTATCAGGCGGTGTTCGAGCGCACCTCGACCGCCTACGCCCCGTGGTTCGTGGTGCCGGCTGACCGCAAGTGGTACGCGCGACTCGCCGTTCAGCACCTGCTGCTCGAGGCTCTCGAGGCCATCGATCCCCAGTGGCCGAAGGCCGACTTCGACGTCGAGGCTGAGAAGAAGCGGCTCGCCGCCACCTGATTCGACCGTTCAGGCCTCAGGTGCTCGCATCCTCACGCGAGCGCGTCGATGATCGGACGGAACTTCAACCGGGTCTCCAGCATTTCCGATTCCGGGTCGCTGCCCGCCACGATCCCGGCACCCGCGTGCGCGACGAAGGGGACGCGACCGTCCTCCGTCGAGCCAGCGACATCGAATTGCGCGCAGCGCAGCGCGATCGCCCATTCACCGTCACCGCGGGCATCGATCCACCCGACCGGGCCCGCGTAGCGCCCGCGCGCGAACGGCTCGAGCCGGCTGATGACCGCGAGAGCAGCATCGGTCGGAGTGCCTGCCACCGCCGCCGTGGGGTGCAGCGCGCCCACGAGGTCGAGAGCCGACGCCCCGTTCTCCAAGTTGCCTTCGACATCGGTCGCGAGGTGCCAGACATTCGGCAGTTTCAGCATGAACGGCTGCTCCTGCGCGACAAGGGCGCTCGTATGCGGGCGCAGCGCCGTGAGTACGCTCTGCACGGCGTACTGATGCTCGTCGAGGTCTTTCGTGCTGGTCGCGAGGGCGACGGATGCCGCAGTGTCGGCATCCGCATCGGCGCCGCGGCCAGCGGTTCCCGCGAGCACCCGCGCGGTCACAACGCCGCCCGAGACCGTCACAAGCGTTTCGGGGCTGGCGCCGATCAGTCCGTCGATGGCGTAGGTCCAGGTGTCCGGATACTCCACCGCGAGCGCCCGCACCAGGCGCCGAAGATCCGATCCCGCGGGCACGGAGCCGACCACGTCGCGGGCGAGAACGACTTTGCTGACCTCGCCACTCGCGATCGCGGCGAGTCCCGCGCGGACCGCGGTCTGGTAGCCCTCTCGGCTGAGGGTCCCGGGGCCCAGCATGGCCGACCAGTGCGGGCCGTACGGCTTCGGTGCGGGTGATCGTGGTCTGTGGCTGCTCGGGTGACGAACCGACCTCGTCGGCAGCCGTCACCCGCGTGATCCACGCGCGCTCGCCGCGGCGGCCGAGAACCGTGCGCGGGATCCGGAAGCTCGTCGGCGACGACGAAGACCGAGTGTCGAAGGGCAGGGCGCCGAACGCGATGAGTCCGGTGCCGGGAAGGTTCAGCGGATCGTCGATCTCGGCAGCCTCGGCCACGCCGCGCCACCATGCGGAGACCTCGGCGCTGTCGTGGTGTCCGGTCAGCGCCGCAGCGTCGCCGTCGAGGCCGACGAGGATGTCGCCCCGTCGCGACCAGACGGTCGGATCGGTCGGCGAAGCGAACGCGAGAAGGTCTTCGATCGCGTCGATTTGACGGGTGATCACGCGCAGCCGGGGGCGGCTGACGGTCGAGTGGCTCACCTCTCTAGCCTAGACTCGCGCCATGGCTGACCGTCCCGATCCCGGTACCCGGATGTTGTTCCGCTGGCGCAAATGGGACGGGTCCCCGCACTGGGTGCACGAGTGCGTGTACCTGGGCAGCGACCGGTGGGGGGACTGGTTCGGCCAGCACGACGGATGGTCCAGCTCCCGTCCGGGACGCACGGCCAGCGTGCTCGCTCCCAACGTCACGCTCCTGCCTCCCTCGGGCGATTGGGTGCACACGTGGAACTCGCACCCCTCCCGCACGCGCATCTACATCGATCTCGCCTGGGACGCCCGCTGGGAGGGTGGTGAGCCCGTCGGGATCGACATGGACCTCGACGTTGTGAGGCATCTCGACCGCGGTGTCTACATCGATGACCGCGACGAGTGGGAAGAGCATCGCGTGGAGTACGGGTATCCGCTCGATGTGGTCACCGCGCTCGAAGAAGTGACCCTCGACCTCGAGCGGCGGGTGGCGGCAGCTGAGGCACCTTTCGACGAGGCGACCGCACAGCACTGGCTCGCCCGACTCCAAGAACTCGCACCTAAGATCGACGAGTGACCTCCGAACCCAATCGCGCCGACCTCGGCAAAGACCCTTCGCGCGTGAGCGGCATGTTCGATCAGGTCGCGACCGGCTACGACCGCACCAACGCGGTGCTCAGCCTCGGGCAGGACCAGCTGTGGCGCATCGCGACGACGCGGGCCGTCGCGCCGCGGCCGGGCCAGCGCATTCTCGACCTCGCGGCCGGAACCGGCGCGAGTTCGGTATCTCTCGCGCGCAGCGGTGCCGAAGTCGTCGCCGCGGACTTCTCGCCGGGCATGATCGCCGAAGGGAAGCGCCGTCACGGCGCCATCGCCAACCTGTCATTCGTTGAAGCGGATGCCGAACATCTCCCGTTCGCCGACGGCGAGTTCGACGCGGTCACGATCTCGTTCGGTCTGCGCAATGTCAGCGATCCGCACGCGGGTCTCGCTGAGCTGTATCGGGTGACGGCGCCCGGTGGCCGGCTCGTCATCTGCGAGTTCTCGCATCCGCGGTCGAAGTCCTTCAACGGTCTGTACCGCTTCTACAACAACCGCGTTCTCCCCGTGGTCGCGCGCACCGTCAGCTCGAATGCCGACGCATACGACTACCTCAACGAGTCGATCAAGGATTGGCCCGATCAGTCGACGCTCTCTGCATGGATCCGCGACGCCGGGTGGACCGAGGTCGCCCACCGCGATTTGTCGTTCGGCATCGTCGCATTGCACCGCGCGACGAAGCCGCGCTGAACATGTGCGGCGAAGCCGCGCCGAAGGCATCCCGGTAGGCTAGGACGATGACTCCGAGCCCTTCTGCGCCAGGGGCGGGCCTCGCCGGCCGCCTCAGCATGACGGAGCGCATCTTCGCGGGTTCAAAGACGCGCCAGTTGCTGACGATTGTCGATGAGGGACTCGAGCGGGTAGAACAGAATCTCGCGGCCGAACTCCACGTGAGTGACGCGCTCGCCGACGCGACGACGCGCTACCTGTACGCTGCCGGCGGCAAGCGCCTTCGGCCCATGCTCTCCATCATCACCGCGCAACTCGGAGAAGGCACGACCGACGACGTCATCACCGGTGCGACGGCGCTGGAGATGACCCACCTCGGATCGCTGTACCACGACGATGTGATGGATGGCGCAGATGTCCGCCGCGGAGTACCCAGCGCGCACGCGGTGTGGGGCAACAACGTGGCCATCCTCACCGGCGATCTCCTGTTCTCTCGCGCGAGCAAGCTGATGGCGCAGCTCGGTGCCCGCGCGATTCAGCTGCAGGCCGACACTTTCGAGCGCCTCGTCCTCGGACAGATGCACGAGACCGTCGGTGCCGGCCCCGGGGATGACCCCGTTGATTTCTACATCCAGGTGCTCGCCGACAAGACCGGCTCGCTCATCGCGACGGCCGGCCAGGCGGGCGTGGTGTTCTCCAACGGCCCCGATGAGTACGTCGACCCGGTCGTCCAATTCGGCGAGAAGGTCGGCGTCGCCTTCCAGCTCCTCGACGACGTGATCGACCTCTCCGCCGATGCGGCCGAGACGGGCAAGGTTCCCGGCACGGATCTGCGCGCGGGCGTCCCGACGATGCCGTACCTCTTGCTTGCCCGCGCGGGCGACCCTGCGTCGATCGCCTTGACGTCCGCGATCGACGATGGCGTGAGCCGCATCGCCGACGGCGCGGATGCGTCCGTGCTCGATGTGCCCTTGGCCGAGCTGCGCGATCATTCCGCCACTGATGCCACCGTGCGCCTGGCGCAGCGCTGGTCTGCCGACGCGATCGCCGCGCTCGCGCCGCTGCCCGAAGGCCCCGTTCGTGAGTCTCTCATCCGTTTCGCCCAGGTCGTCGTCGACCGATCCAGCTGACCCGAAGGACGCTTCATGACCAAGCTCAGGCTGGCCATCGTTGGTGCAGGACCCGCCGGCATCTATGCCGCGGACATCCTCCTGAAAGCCGAGCGGAAGTTCGACGTGTCGATCGATCTCTTCGATCAGCTGCCGGCGCCGTACGGCCTGGTCCGCTACGGCGTCGCCCCCGACCACCCGCGCATCAAGGGCATCATCACGGCGCTGCGCGATGTGCTCGACCGTGGCGACATCCGGATCTTCGGCAACGTGAAGTTCGGACAGGACATCACCCTCGACGATCTCAAGCAGCGTTATCACGCGGTCATCTTCTCGACGGGCGCGATCCGGGATGTCGACCTCGACCTCCCCGGCATCGATGCCGACGGGGTCGTACGGTGCCGCGGATTTCGTGAGCTGGTATGACGGGCACCCCGACTTCCCCCGCGAATGGCCCCTCGACGCGCAGTCGGTCGCCGTCATCGGCAACGGCAATGTCGCCCTTGACGTGGCCCGCGTGCTCGCCAAGCATGCCGACGACCTCCTCCCCACCGAGATTCCGGCCAACGTCTATGAAGGGCTGGCGCAGTCGCCGGTCACCGACGTGCATATCTTCGGCCGTCGCGGCCCCGCCCAGGTGAAGTTCACGCCGCTGGAACTGCGGGAACTCGGCGAACTGCGTGACGTGGACACCGTCATCTACGACGAAGACTTCGATTACGACGAGGCCTCGCGCGCGGCCATCGCCAGCAACAAGCAGGTCATGGTCATCGACCGAGTGCTGCAGTCGTGGCGCAAGCGCCCGACCGTCAACAACGCCGGGGGAGAAGCATCGCGCCGCCTTCACCTGCACTTCTACGCGAAGCCGTTGGAGATCCGGAAGGATGCCGAGGGTCGCGTCGAAGCGCTCGTCTATGAGCGCACCAGGCCGGACGGCCAGGGCGGCGTCGAGGGTACGGGCGAGATCCGTGAGGTTCCGATCCAGGCGCTGTACCGAGCCGTGGGCTACTTCGGCTCGCCGCTCCCCGGCGTGCCGTTCGACCAGCGCCACGGTGTGATCCCCAACCACGAGGGACAGGCGCTGCACGAGGAATCGAACGAGCGGGTTCCCGGCGTCTACGCGACGGGGTGGATCAAGCGCGGTCCGGTCGGCCTCATCGGTCACACCAAGTCCGATGCGATGGAGACGATTCGCCACCTCATCAACGACCAGGGCTCCTGGTGGCAGCCCGAGGACACCTCGGAGGAGTCGATTCCGGCTCTGCTCGCCGAGCGCGGCGTGCGGTGGACGGATCTCGAAGGCTGGCACCGCCTCGACGAGCACGAAATCGCCCTCGGAGCCCCCGTCGAGCGCGCACGCATCAAGGTCGTCGATCGCGACGAGATGGTCACCGTCTCACGCGGCGAGTAGACGCGCTCACACGGGGCTGCCCGTGAGGCCGGCTAGCGGCGGTTGGTGAACTGCAGATCGACGTCGAGGTCGGCCGCGTTCAACAGCCGGATGACTTCCTGCAGGTCATCGCGGCTCTTGGACTGCACGCGAAGCTCGTCGCCCTGAATCTGCGACTTGACCGACTTCGGGCCCTCGTCGCGGATGATCTTGCCGATCTTCTTCGCGTTCTCCTGCGAGATGCCGTCCTTGAGCGTCGAGACGATGCGGTATTCCTTGCCGCTGGCGGCGGGCTCTCCCGATTCGAGGCTCTTCAGCGAGATGCCGCGCTTGATCAGCTTCGACTGGAAGACATCCAGCACCGCCTTGGCGCGCTCTTCGGTGTTCGCCTTGATCAGGATCGAGTCGCCGCTCCACTCGACTGACGCGCCCGTGCCCTTGAAGTCGTAGCGCTGCTCGATCTCTTTGCGGGCCTGGTTCAGCGCGTTCTCGGCCTCTTGGTGGTCGACTTTGCTGACGATGTCAAAGGAGGAATCTGCCATTGTGCGATTCTAGTCGGCGCCACATCGGCGGGCACGGGTTAGCTGCCACCGGCATCCGTCGGTTTCGTAGAATGGGTCCATGCAGGCGCTGACCGAAGAACAGGTGCGCGCGGCGTTGTCGAATGCGTCCCCGGACGAACGGACCAAGCTCGCCGTACCGCCAGATTTCCCCCTCGTCGATTGGGACCACCTCGACTTTCTTGCGTGGGCGGATCCGCGGACGCGCGGGCGTGGATACGTGATCGCCGAACTCGCGGGTGGGCCGACGGGAATCGTGCTCCGCCGGGCCGAGGGCAACGGACGCGCACGGTCCGCGATGTGCGACCTCTGCCACACGACGCAGCCGGCCGATCAGGTCGCGCTGTTCACGGCACGCAAGGCGGGGGATGCCGGCATCCGAGGCGACAGCGTGGGCACATACATCTGCGCAGATCTCTCGTGTCACGAGAATGTCCGGCTGGCGGCGCCGCTCGCTCCGAGCGAGATTCGCTCGAGTGTGGACCGCCGCATCGACGGCACGCGGGCGAGGACAGAGGCCTTCGTGGGGCGCGTCCTCGAGGGTGCGAGCTGAGCACACCGGGCACGATTTCAGCAGCCCGGTTCGTCAGGGTAAGATTGTCAATCGCGCCTCTGGTTGTCTGAAAAAGTCGGCTGGGTGCGCCTCGGCGAGTTACCCAAGCGGCCAAAGGGATCTGACTGTAAATCAGACTGCTCAGCATTCGGGGGTTCGAATCCCTCACTCGCCACTTTCGAATGGCCCTCGCGCGAGCGGGGGCCATTCCTCGTTCTGGGGCCGGCATTCTTCTGCGCGCGCGGTGCGCCACTCGCTTCGTCCGTCGCATGCGCACAGTGCGAATGCCCAGCACTGCGCGCTTGCGACGGCCGAGCGCCGGGGCGAGGCTGAGGCGACAGTTCGCCCGTCGCCATTGCGCAGTCCCATGCGCGCGCACTGCGCGTACGCGACGGCCGAAGGGCGACGGGGCGGATGCCGAAGGGCGACGGGGCGGATGCCGGGACTCGCCTGTCCGCTTGTGTGTGGGCCCGCGCGTGTCAGGATGGGGCATACGCCATCTGCTGCGGGAGGACGACGATGACCGAGCCCATCACTCATCCGAACTCGACGCCGTTGCTGCGCGCCGCCATCTGGGTGGCGATCGGCGCGCTCATTGCGGCCGCACTCGTCTGCGTCGTCTGGGTGCTGATCGGGACGGGCGATGGGATCGTCGCTCGCGCGTTCCTCACGATTCTGCTGCTCGCATCCTTTGCCGGAATCGCCATCCTCGAGGCGCACCTCGCTCCGCGGCGGCCCGCCTGGTTCGCCCTGTCGAGCATGGTGACCTGGGTCATTGCTCTGCTGATCGGCGCGGTCATGATCTGGATGCCGCGACCCGATGACGCATTCGGCTGGGGCCTCGGGCGGTTCGTGCAATTCCTGCTGATCGTGCTCATTCTGCAGTTGGCGCTCCTGCACGTGCGCCTGTTCACCAAGGCGTACGACCGCTACCCGACGACGTTCACAACGGTCATCCTCTATGTGACGATCGCGCTCGTCGTCATCGTCGCAGCGATGCTGATCCTCGCGCTCCTGCTGTTCGACTACGCCTACTTCTTGCCGATCTATTGGCGGGTCGTGGTTGCACTCGCGATCCTCGCAGCTGTCGGCACGGCGCTCATTCCCTTGGTGAACGTTATCTTCGCGCCGCGTCGGAGCGCGACGTCGCGGCCGCGGCACAGTCCAGCCGCGGAGCGAGCGTCAACGCCAGCGCTCATCCCGTGGCCTCGATACGCGGATGGCGTCACGCCCCTCCCGGTGCTGCCCGACGGCAGCCCCGACTGGACGGCGTATTACACGGGGCACCCGACCTACCCGCAGGCTTATTCGCTGCAGGCGAGCGCGCCGCAGCCGACCTCCCCGCATCCGGCGCCGCAGGCCTCGCAGGCGCCCGCCCCGGCGTCACCGGCAGCGCCCGTCGTGCCGACCGGCTACCAGGGATACCCGCCGCCACCACCCGCGCCGCGCTGACCAGCGACCCTGATTCACCCGTGGTCGAGCCAGCCCGAACCAACGCCGAGCAATCAGTGCCCGAGTAACTCGAGAGCGGCCATCGCCGCGTTGTGGCCGCCGATCCCACTCACGGCACCCCCGCGCTGCGCACCGGCGCCGCAGAGAAGAACGCGGTCGAACTCGGTCTGCACGCCCCATCGCTCGGCGGGGGTGTCGAGCGGCTGATCGTCGTCGGCCCACGGCCAGTCGAGTGACCCGTGAAAGATGTCGCCGCCGGCCATCGCAAGGGAATCCTCGAGATCCGCGGTGGTTCGCGCCTCTATGCAGGGCGATCCGTCGGGTGCTTCGAAGATGAGGTCGCCGATCGGTTCGGCCAGCACCGAGTCGAGGCTGCGCTCGGCGGCAGTCAGCAGGTCATCTCGGAGCGCCGAGGTGTCGGCATCCGCCGTCAGTCGGTGCGGCACCTGCAACCCGAACAGCGTCAGCGTCTGCGCGCCCGACTCTTGAAGCTCGGGCCCCAGAATCGATGGATCGGTCAGTGAGTGGCAATAGATCTCGGCGGGGAGCGGATGCGGGATCGTGCCCGCCGCAGCCATGGCGTGCGCCGCGTCGAGCTGGGTCATCGTCTCGTTGATGTGGAAGGTGCCGGCGAAGGCTGCGCGGGCATCGACGGCCTCGTCCTGCAGCCGGGGGAGTCGCCGGAGGAGCATGTTGACCTTCAGCTGAGCGCCTTCGGGCTCTTCCCCCTCGCGTGGAACGGCACCGCCGGCGCGGAGAAGCCGGCGCAGCACTGCCGGTCCGACTCCGCTGAGAACGAGACGCCCCGAGAACTGCTCTCCGCTGTCGAGCGTGACCTCGCCGTCGGGCGACACGGAGGTCACGATCGCGTCGGTGCGGAGGTCGGCTCCGGCATTCCTCGCCGCGCGTTCGAGTTCGGCGCTCACGCGCCCCATGCCGCCGACGGGGACATCCCAGTCACCCGTTCCGCCGCCGATGACGTGGTACAGAAAGCATCGGTTCTGGCGGAGGGATGCCTCGTCCGCCGTGGCGAAGGTCCCGATGAGCCCATCGGTGAGCGCGATGCCGCGGACGAGATCCGTCTCGAGCGATCGGCGGAGCAGGTCGCCCAGAGGACGAGCCGTCAACTGCTCCCACAAATCGTCGTCCCCGACCGATTCGCGTACGTCGTCGGCGCGGCGCAGTGGTTCGGTGACGGTCGGGAACAGCGCACGCGCCAGCGGAGTCAGCCGGTCGTAAAACGCGGCGAAGCGCTGCGCTTCGTGGGCGTCGCGCGTGGTCCGCAGAAAGCTGTCTGCGGTGGCGACGGCATCTCCGTTGTCGACGAGCACGCCGCGCGTCGGATCAGCGGGGTTCGGCGTATAGGAGGAGTACCGGCGCCGGCGAAGATCGATGCGCAGGTCCAGGTCGTCGATGATCGTCGACGGAAGAAGGCTCACGAGGTACGAGTATCGGGACAGCCGGGCGTCGACCCCGGCCCAGGGGCGCTCCGACACGGCAGCCCCGCCGAGGTGAGACAGTCTCTCGAGCACGATGACGCGCTTACCCGCGCGACCGAGGTAGGCGGCGGCGACCAGCGCGTTATGGCCACCCCCGACGATCACGACATCGTGAGTGCTCATGCGCTCCACGGTAGTCGGCGTAGCGTGGAGGGATGACGGATGCTTCGGAACTTCTTGCCCTCGCGCTCGACATTGCGAAGGAGGCAGGCGATCTTGCTCGACGCCGACGTTCCGAGGGGGTGGCGATTGCCGCGACCAAATCGGCGATCGCCGATATCGTCACCGAGGCCGACCGTGAAGTCGAGGATCTGATCCGCGGTCGTCTTGCCGCCGAGCGCCCCGGTGATGGGTTTCTGGGTGAGGAGTCGGGCGCCGAGCGCGGGACGAGTGGGATCACCTGGGTCGTCGATCCGATCGACGGGACCGTGAACTATGCGTACGGCATCCCGCATTACGCGGTCAGCATCGCGGCCGTGGAGGGCGAGCCCGACCCACAGCAATGGTCTGCGCTTGCCGGCGTTGTGTACGCGCCGGCGGTGGACGAGACCTTCAGTGCCGCAGCGGGGGAGGGCGCATGGCTCGAGGGTCGGCGGTTGGAGGTGTCCGAACCCTCCGCAGCGGGTGCGCTCCTGGCGACGGGGTTCGGCTACGACCCGGCGACCCACGAGGGCGATCTGGGGCGTCTTGCGCGCGTGATGCCGCTCGCGCGGGACGTCCGCCGGGCGGGTGCGGCTTCGCTGGATCTCGCCTACGTCGCCGCCAGTCGACTCGACGGATACTTCGAACGCGGCTTGCATCCATGGGATCACGCGGCGGGCGCGCTTCTCGTCGAAGAAGCCGGCGGACGCGTCGCTGGACGCCCGGGGGAGCGTCCCAGTACCCTGATGACAATCGCCGCGGCATCCGATCTGCATCAGCGCATCTCGGACGTCATTTACGTCTGATCGTCCATACGCCACTCCGCGCCGGAATGCCACCGCTTGCTAACTCGGCGGTAACCTGTCATGGAACTTCCAGGCAAATACCGTTAGTGTTTACCTGATCGTTATATTTGCCGCCCGAACGGCAACGAATGATTTCCCCACTGTTCTGTCGCGCATTCCAGCGCCCAACCCGAGAGCCCGCACTTTGACCCTCGAGACCACACCGGCCGACGCCGCGCACTCGCGCAGTGATGGCCGCGAGAGCACCGCGCACGGCGCGGCAGCTCACGGTCTCATGAGTCGCAAAGAGTTGCGCAGGCTCGCAGCGATCGCGGCGCTCGCCGAGCAGGCTCTGCCCGCCGATGTCGCCGTTGCGCCGGATGAGGTGCCGACGCCTCCCGAGTTCGAGGACGCCCAGACCGCGGATATCGTCGAGCCCATCGTCCTCGAAGTCATCGACACGGATGCCGCGGATGAATCGCTGCCTACGGCGGCCGAGCAGGTCCAGGCCGCTCCTCCGGTCGAGGAGACTCTCGCGGATGCCTCGACCGAGGATGACGCTGAGCATCACGACGAATTCGAGTTCGCCGCGCGCCTGTTCTCCTTCACAGGTGAGACGCCGATTCAGAAGCCTCAACCCGATGCATCCGCTCCCCGCACCGACGCCGGCGACGCGAGCCCGCACGTGGCCACCGGTCGTCGGAAAGTGTCTCGTCGTGTCGCAGCGGGACGTGCAACGACGGTCTCGTTGTCATTCGGGACGATGGCGATCGTCGGACTGCTCGCCATCGGAACGACCACCCCGGCCGCCGCGGTCGCTGCGCCGGCCACGGGCGGTACCGACATCGGTGTTGTCTCGACGAAACCGAAAGTCGAAACCAAGGACGTCCAGGCCTTCGTCTCCGCGTCGGGTGACAAGAGCGTTTCGCTCGACCGCACCGAGAACTACAACGTCGCGTCGATGGCAGAGGTGGCCTCCGACTCTGGCGTCACGATCTTCGCCAACACGTGGATCAATGACCCGACGGCGGCCATTCAGTGGCCTTTCCCCGTCGGTGTTCCGGTCTCTGCCGCCTTCGGCTCGGTGTCGTACCTGTCCCAGTTCTCCAGGCCGCACCGCGGCGTGGATCTGACTCCGGGTGCGGGCGCTGAGGTCCACGTGATCGCAGCCGGCACCGTTCGCATCGCGACCGAGGCCGGCGGCGACTACGGAGTGACCGTTGTGGTCGACCACATCGTCGACGGGCAGCCGGTCGCGACGCGGTACGGACACATGCAGTACGGCTCACTCGAGGTCGAACCCGGCGACACCGTCGAGCCCGGCGAGGTCATCGGCCGCGTCGGCAGCACCGGCAAGGCGACGGGACCTCACCTGCACTTCGAGGTTCTGCTTGGCGGCACAACCCAGACGGACCCCATGGTCTGGATGCAGCAACACACGCAAGGGTGACCTCAGTTTCAGTGGGATGCCGTCGGAATGGTATCCTCTTTTAGTTGCCCGGAAGCGGGTAGTTCGCTCCGATAGCTCAGTGGTAGAGCACTTCCTTGGTAAGGAAGAGGTCGACAGTTCAATCCTGTCTCGGGGCTCGTAGTATCCCGGCCTTTGTGCCGGATGCCGCGTGGCAGGGTAGCTCAGCTGGTTAGAGCGCACGACTCATAATCGTGAGGTCGCGGGTTCAAGCCCCGCTCCTGCTACAGAGAAAAAGCCCCGGTAAAGCGGGGTTTTTCTGTTGCGCCTCTCATCTGCCGGTAGCCCAAATTTATCGTTTGGGCCGGGAAAGGGCCGGGAGCACGTCCAAAACGTGTGTCCGAAGGTGGTGCAAGCAAGCGATTTTGATCACGAATAGGGCCATCCTCGACGCCCAGGCCGTGCGGAAGATCGACCGCCCCAATCTCAATGCGACCTACCCCACGCGAACCAGGGAATCCGCGACAATGAATCGCCCCGTGTGCTGTGACGGCGAGCTCTCCCAGCGCCGGTTGGTGCCGGGATTTGATCTCACGGTAGTACTCGCTCTCCTGCTCGATGGGTGTGAGGTATTCGATCGACGAGTGCAGCCGGTTCGTCATTGAACCACTGCACCCAGGTGAGCGTGTCGAGCACGACCTCATCGGCGGTCCGGAACGGGCGTCGATCTTCACACATTCGGTCTTGTAAGTGGCCCACGACGGTCTCCGCGAGGCCATTGTCGTAGTTGTCGCCGAGGTCTCCTGATCGAGGCGATCGCGCCGACGTCGGCGAGTCGCTCGGCGTAGCGAATCGCGCGGTACTGCGATCCGGCGTGCCGAATGTCGGATGCTACGGTGCCGTCCTTGCCGAGAGATATAGCTGCGGGTGCGCGTCCCACTCCGAGAGTTGTCCACCGATCGGTCTGTTCTCATCGAGGAACGGATGCGGGAACGGCACACTGGGAACACGAATTAGGAGGCCCTCATGCCGCTCACTTCAGAGCAAGTAGACGATGTTCTTGCCGTACCGGAATGGCCGCGTTGTTCGACTTCCCCGAGCTGTCGTTGACGGACAAGAGCTACAGCATCCACAACGACGTCGACCATTGCGTTGAGACCGTCACCGATGCCCTCGAGCCGCAGCAGCTCGAGGAGCTGCGGGCGCTCGTGGGGCAGACGATCCTTGACCCCACCCGGGACCGAACCGGACTTCTCGCCTTCGTGTTCACCGAGGTGTCTGGTTTGGAGGATGCCAGCGCCGCGGAGGAACGATCCTCGGTTGCCGGCTGAAGATCCCGACGCGGGGCCGGCGTCGGCAGAAGGCGACGGGTTGACTTCTCGCGGCCGCGAGCGGAACCCTCAGATCCGCGGCCGCGACCGCGGCGCCCAGTCCAGGCCCGGCGCCGATGAGTGCGATGGTGGTCATGGTTTCCTCCAGGAGATCACGTGAGTTCCTTACTTCTGGACTATCGGTCACGCGGACCTATGTGATTCCAGATAACTGCGCTCATAGCGAGAGTGGGAGTCCCCATCGAAAGGTGTCACGGCATGGCACCCCCCGATCGACCCTCGGTCCGAGACGAGTGAGGACTCGCTCTTCCGCTCGTATTCGCAGAGCCTCTAGCCAGCCTACTCGCAATCCTATAATATGGGATATCTACAACACTGCGGGGAAGAGGGACGATCGTTGCATTCCACACACTCTCGCGAGGTCGACAGTCGCAGTGACGCCAGCCGGGGTGTTCCGGCTGACATCGCCCGATCTTGGCTTCTCGTCAATGCTGCGAGGACCGACACGTTCGAGTCAGCGTTCGCCTCGCGCGCAGACCAGATCGTTCTCGACATTGAAGACGCCGTCGATCCGAAGCGCAAACCCCAGGCACGCGATGACGTGGCCGATTGGTTGAGCGGGTTCCGGCGGGCGTGGGTGCGCATCAACGATCGCTCCACTGCTTACTGGTCGGATGACATCGACGTGCTGGCCGGCCTGCCGGGTCTGGCGGGCGTCATGCTGGCCAAGACCGAGGAAGCCGACCATGTGACGGAGACCTTCGATCGCCTCGGCGGTCAGACACCCGTCCTGGCGCTGGTGGAATCGGCTGCCGGCATCGAGGAGTCCGTGTCGATCGCCAAAGCGCGCGGGTGCTTCCGTCTGGCTTTCGGTTCGGGAGACTATCGCCGTGACACTGGAGCCGGCCCGGAGGATCTGGCGATGGCCTACCCGCGCTCACGACTGGTTGTCGCATCCCGCGTCGGTAACCTTCCCGGTCCCATTGATGGGCCGACCGTGTCGAACTCGCACCCCGTTCTTCGTGAGCAGTCGGCGATGACCGTCTCGCTAGGACTGACGGGAAAGCTCTGTCTCGACACCGACCAGCTCGCCGTGATCAACGAGGTCATCAGCCCCACGCCTTCGGATGTTCTGTGGGCCCGCGACTTCCTCGCGGACTTCGATGCCCGCGGGCAGGTGATTCGCGACGGGTCGGACCTGCCGCGTCTCGGCCGGGCCAAGAAGATCTGCACGCTCGCCGAAGCGTTCGGCGTGGGTGCGCCCGTGCGCTGAAGTGACGACCGACTCGTTCACAACGAGCCCATAGCCCCTTTCGCGCGCGCTACGCGGCCATGTCGGCTCGCCGCGCACGGCGTGCGTCGGCGGCCAGCAGTCCCAGGGGGATGAACACGAGCACGCCGGCGATCGTCGCCACAAGGGCGGGAGCGCTCGCGCCGACCGCTGAGCCGAGCACTGCGGCAGTCAGAGAGGTCCCGATCGCGGTGCCGAGGTTGAAGAACGAGGTGGGGAGCGCCCCGGCCAGGACGACGGAGTCCATGCTGTATCGGATCGCCAGCGACACCATGATCGGGTTTGCCGACAGTCCGACGAGACCGAGCATGCCGAAGAGCGTCAGCAGGACCGCCGGGTGATCGCCGAGGGTCAGGATGCCGAGGGCTGTGAGCATCGTGGCAGCCATAAGCGTCAGTGCCGTCGGGAACGGATGCCTGTCGCCCAGGCGTCCGGCTGTGACGCTGCCGATCACCGCGCCGATTCCGAAGAGCATCAGAGCGAACGGCACCGTACTGACCGGCATGTCAGCGCGGCCCGTGATCAAGGTCGCGACGTAACTGTAGATCGACATGACGCCTGCATTGATGAGCGTGCAGGTCGCCAGAGTGAGCCACAGTCGAACATTGCGCAGTGCCCGCAGCTCTCGCCGCACCGACGGTCGCGGACGATCCGATGCATCCGCGGGAACAACGACGGCAACGACCGCCGCAGCGATCACTGCCAGAACGGCGAGCCCCCAGAACGTCCCGCGCCAACCTATGACTTGACCGGTGAGGGCCCCGAGCGGAACACCGAGCACCACCGCGAGCTTGCCTCCACCGAGGACGAGACCGAGCGCGCGCGACGTGTCGGCCGCACCGACACTGGCGGCAGCGGTCACGGAGCCCACCGCCCAGAACGCACCGGTGGCCAGGGCGGTGACGAACCGTGCCAGGAGGACGACGTCGTAGGTTGCCGCCACCGCGGCGACGACGTGCCCGACCGCGAACACGGCTAGCGCGGCGATCAGCACGAGGCGGCGCTGCATCCGCATGGTGAGCAACGCGATGATCGGCGCCCCGATGATCATGCCGACGGCGAAGACGGTGATCGAAAGGCCCGCTCTGGCCACGGAGATGCCGAACTCGTCGGCCATCTCCGTGAGCAGCCCGGCGACGACGAACTCGCTCGTGCCCATCAGGAAGGTGCCCGCCGTCAGGACGTAGACGACGAGCGGCAATCGAGGGCGCGTCGCAGGCTCGGCGGACGAAAAGTGACCCATCCGATGCCTCCCTCGCGATCCTGGTGAATTCATCCCACAATACGGGATATCATAAATGTCACTCACGGTGACGTGAAGCCGCGATACCCAAGGACAGGTGATGACCAGCGAAGACGCTTCCACGCCGACCAGACCGCCCTATGACCCTGAGCTGGCGCTGGTGCTCGAGACGCTTCGCGACTTCGTGCCTTCTACGATCACGCCCGCGATGATCCCGGCGCTTCGACTCCCCATCGATGAGACTTTCGTGACGCAGATGCTCGCCCGACACGGTGTCGTGCGGCGGGACGTGGTCATCGCGGGACACGACCGAGGGCCGATCGTCGTTTCGGTGCTTCACGCGCGGGAGAGGGTGGGGCGCGGTCCCGGGTTCGTCCACCTACACAGCGGCGGGATGATCATCGGCAACCGATTCGATGGCATCGAACAGTTACTCAACTGGGCGGTGCGATTCAACGGCGTCCTGATCACCGTCGAATACCGCCTCGCGCCCGAGTACGAAGACCCGTATCCGATCGAGGACAGCTATGCGGCCCTCCTCTGGACGGCATCGCAGGCATCGAATCTCGGCATCCACTCTCACCAACTCTTCGTGGTGGGTGCCAGCGCCGGCGGAGGCTTGGCAGCCGGGACCGCGCTACTGGCCCGCGATCGCCGAAGCCCCCGAATCGCGGGCCAGCTGCTGGGCTACCCGATGCTGGACGATCGCGGTCGTACGCCGTCCTCGGCGCAGTTCGAAGGCGTCGGAGTGTGGGACCGCCTCAGCAACACGACCGGATGGTCTGCACTCCTCGGATCCCGTCACGGCACCGACGACGTCTCCATCTATGCCGCTCCCGGCCGGGCGACGGACCTCTCCGGATTGCCGCCCGCCTATATCGACGTGGGATCTGCGGAGGTCTTTCGCGACGAGTGCGTCGCATATGCCCTGGGACTCTGGGCGTGCGGCGGCGAGGCAGAGCTGCACGTGTGGCCGGGAGTCTTCCATGCGTGCGACCTGCTGGCACCCGAAGCCGGACTCTCCCGAGAGATGATGGCCGCCCGTGAGGCGTGGATCACGCGGATGATCTCGAGCTGACGGCCGGAGCGGCAACGGCCGGGTCAGCGCGTGGCGCTGATGTGGACTGCGGAGATCACGCACGGCTCGTCGCTGCGGTTGCGCCAGGCGTGCTTCACCCCGCGAATGACGATGGTATCCCCTTGTCGCATGAGCTTCTCGCCGGTCTCGACAGCCACATGCACCTCACCAGAGATCACGGTGACGATGTCGATCGTGTCGGTCGTATGCATGCCCGGAGCATCGCCGGCATCGGGCTGAACGCCGGAGGCCTCGAGGAGCTGGGCATAGCCAGCCTCGTAGTCCCATGCACTGTCGGGGGCGAAAGCGGTGATGTCATATCCGTAGCCGTTCGGCGGGGGCGGAATCACTGAGGCATCACCGGGGCCGTTCAGGGCTGTGACGGGGGTAGGGACCTCCAGACCCTGCCACAACTGGTTCCGGGTGTAGCCCTCTCCGACGAGGCGTTCTGCCGAGTCGGCGTCGCTGAGGAACGCCGATCGCCCGTCTGAGTCCTGGCCCGTAACGATCAGCCGGGCGTGCACATCTCGGTGAGTAACGCTCATGAGCAGAGGCTCCTTGTTTGCTGATGGACGCGGGCTCCACGCCTCGCGGACGTTCGAATCATACGCCCCATCTGAATAGATTGTTGACTAGATCCTATATGGCGGGATATAGTCAATCTAGCCCGAGGTTGCCACACACAACCGTCGAGGGCCCGAAAGCCCGAAAGAAGACGCTGTGTGCGACCCACGCCAGCTGTCCCGACAAAGGAGTTTCCGCGTGTCGAAGAAGATCGCCATCTTGCACACAAGCTTCGTGTTCGTTTCGGTGGAGCCGGTGATCAACGACCTCATCGCCGAGCTCATCCCGGACGCAGAAGTCATGCATTTCGTGGATTCGGACGTCCTGGCGACCGTCGTTCGGGAGAACGGCATCTCTGCGAAGAGTGAAGCCCGCATGACCCATCTCGCCCAGGCCGCAGAGCAAGCGGGCGCCGACATCATCTTCTCGGCGTGCTCCTCGCTCGGCCCGGCACTGGATGTGGCGGCCGCGAACGTTCAGACCCCGGTGGTCAAGATCGATGAGGCTATGGCGATTCGCGCGGCAACCGAAGGCACTCGGATCGGTGTGCTGGCCACAGTTCCCACGACGCTGGGTCCGACATCCGATCTCATCCAGGCGCACGCCGACGAACTGGGGCGCAAGATCACAATCGAGCGGCGGCTCGCCGAGGGAGCATTCGCCACCCTGATGTCCGGCGATCGCCAGACCCACGACGCGATGATCACCGCACAGGCGCTGGACCTCGCGAAAACAGCCGACACTATCGTGCTGGCGCAGGCATCCATGTCTCGGTTGGCGGACGCGCTCGCGGCCAAGGCCGGCGTGCCCGTCCTCTCCAGCCCACGCATCGGCGTCGATTACCTCGCTCACCGCGTCGCCGAACTCACCCCCTAGCCCTCCCGCCAACATTCCCTCAAGGGATCACACCGCTGTGATTGGAGACACCGTGTCGGTGGACTCGTTTGACCGAAGCTTCGAGGTGGACCTTGCTGCCGCTCCGCCGCCGGTGCGCCGCGGTGACCAATGGCTCACCGATCTGAAGTACCGCGTTCCGGCGCGATACCTGGCGGCGTGGGCGGCGCTCGCGCTGCTCATCGTTGTCAGCGTCATCATCGCGCCCGCGAGCATGCGGGGTCCGTCGATCGCCGTCGTCACCGCACTGGCGGGAGTCCTTGCGCTGGCCAGCCTGGGTCAGATGCTCATCCTGATGATCGGTGGGCTGGATCTATCCGTGCCTGTCATGATCGCCCTCTCGGCGGGAATCGTGATCCGATATGGCTTGCCGGAAGCGAACCTCGCTCTGGTGATCGCCCTCGCCTTGGCCGTGTCAGTCGCGTTCAGCCTTGTTAACGGGTTGCTGATCGTGGTCCTACGACTGAACTCCCTGATCGTGACACTGGGAACCCTGGGGATCGGGACGGGCGCCATCGGGCTGTGGACCGGTGTGTCCTTCTCACTCACCGGCTCCGCACCGCAGCCGCTGATCGCGTTCACCCGATCCTCAATCTTCAACGTCAATGTCTGCTTCCTGGTGGCGATCCTCGTCGCCGTCACCCTGGGGCTCGCGCTGGCCCGCACCCGCGCGGGACGACGGGTGGCCGCCATCGGCGCAAACCGGCGTGCCGCGCGAACCCTCGGAACCCCATCAGTCGCCATCGAACTGGGCGTCTTCGCCACAGCCGGCCTGCTCTACGGCCTTGCGGGCATCCTCATCGCCGGCTTCATCGGCACGCCCGACACCTCGATCGGCGCGCCCTATCAGTTGGCGACCGTGACCGCAGCGGCCATCGCCGGCGTCGCGCTGAACGGCGGACCCGGAAGTGTCGCTCCGGTCCTCGGAGCGAGCCTCTTCCTGCAGTTACTCGACCAGGTGATCGCGATCGCCGGCCTCCCCAGCGGCGTCGGCATCATCCTCCAGGGCGTTTCGCTCGTGATCGCGGTCGCCGCCATCACGATCTGGCAACTCCTCAACTCCAGCGCGCGTCACATCGGACGCCGCCGCCGCCAGCACTAGCTGGTCCCGAACCTCTGGCCAAGAGGCCTGTACACACAACAACACGAAAGATGAATCGATGAAGATCACACCATTCAGCCGTCGCCGTCGCCTGGCTGTCACAGCGGTCGCCACAGGCGCGGTCCTCGCACTCCTGATCTCAGGGTGCTCCAGCACGACCAGCAGCGAGTCAAGTGAGGGGGGAGAGCTGTCTGATGAGACGACGAGCATCACCGTCGACTCCGTGGATCCCGCCCTGCTCGAGGAGACCATCCGCAAGGCATTTCTCACCGACGTCCCCGTAGGGGACCTGGAGCCCGTCGTGGCCGACACCCTGGCCGTCGCCGCCGAGCCCCTCAGCGCCGAGAACGAGGCGCTGTTCGCCGAGTGCCTGCAGCAGCCCGTCTGCCAGACCGGCCGCGGCACCCTCAAGGTCGGGATCCCCATCTTCGTGACCGCCAACGCCTACACGAACGTGAACCGGGCAGAGGCAACGGCGCAGCTGCTGCAGTACCCCGAGGTCGCCGAGATCAACTACAGCATCTCCAACGGAGACATCGCCGCATCGATCTCCAACATGAAGAACCTCATCACCCAGGACTACGACATCATCGTCGTCGACCTTGCTCTGGGAGCCGCGATGAACTCGGTGCTGCAGGAGGCCAAGGATGCCGGCATCACCGTGATCAACGTCAACACCCCCGCATCCGAAGACACCGCCCCGCTACTGTCGATGGACTTCCCTACGGGCCTGTGCGAGACCTACCGCAACGGCGTCGAAGCTCTCACGAGCGCCGCGAGCGAGCCGTCCACCTACATGCTGTTCACCGGCATCCCCGGCAACGACAACGCGGCAGCATGGCAGCCGTGCGCCAAAGAAGCCTTCGACGCCGCCGGGTGGACCCAGCTGCCGGACGGATTCACCAACTGGAACTCCCAGGGCGAGGCTCAGGCCGCCAACGCCCTCCGCGCGTCCGGCGAAACACCGGGTGCGATCGTCTACGACTTCTCGGCAAGCCAGCTCGTGCAGCCCTTCATCGACGCAGGTGAAACGCCGCCCGCGGTGATCTCGGGCGTCTCCACCTACGCATGGCTGGCCACGACGCAGGCAGCTGACGACGCGGGGCTGCCGATCGAATCGTGGATCTCCAACGGACACGTGTGGTTCACCCGCCTAGCCGTGACCGCCGGCATTCAGCTACTCCGCGGGGCGGATCTGCCCGCCGAGGTGACGATGGATCTGCCGGTCTCACCGATCGCCGACGTTCTGAGCACCGACTGGCAGGACATCCCTGCGGACGCGATCATCTCGAGTCTCTTGACCAACGAGCAGCTCACGCTGGCCCTGGCCGCGAGCTAAATCACCGCACCAAGGACGCCCGGCACGGCGGAGCCACTCATCGCTCCGCCTTGCCGGACATCACGAGCCGAAGGAACCACCGCCGTGGCCGACACCGCATCCGTCGAATCCGCACACACGCAAGCGAGCACTCCCGCGCCGGCGCTCTCTCTACGCGGAGTCACCAAAACGTACCCGGGCGTCAGAGCGCTGGACAACGTCGACTTCATCTGCCTGCCCGGCGAGGTGCACGCCCTGGTCGGCGAGAACGGTTCAGGCAAGTCCACACTGATCAAGGTGGCCTCCGGAGTCATCCGACCCGACGACGGCGAAGTGACCATCGGAGGCGAGTCCGCGAGCGGCACCGGGGTATATCGGGCTCGAAAGCTGGGCCTAGTGACCGCGTATCAGGACACGTCGCTGGTCCATGAGCTCACGGTCGGTGACAACGTCGCCCTCTCCTTCAACGCGCTCGGTGAAGCCGCGCCGGCCGACCTCGATACTCTCCTCGGCGAGTACGGCGCACCCTTCAAAGCCGTAGATCTGGTCAGCGACCTCGGCCCCGGAGCCCGGCAGCTCCTCGAGGTCATCCGCGCGATCCTGCACCGCCCGCGCGTGCTGATGCTGGATGAGCCAACGGCGGCACTGGATATGCGCCTCGCCGCGCACCTCGAGACGATCATCCGTCGGTGCCGCGACGACGGAATGGCCATCATCTACGTGAGTCACCGGCTGGCAGAAGTGCGACGACTCGCCGATCGGCTCACCGTGATCCGGTCGGGTGTGATCCAGGGAACGTACGACTCCGACAACTGGGAGGTCGACGAGATCGTCGAGCTCATGGTCGGCGTGCCCGCCGACCTGAAGTTCCCTGATCGAAAAGGCAGCCCGGGCGACGTGCGCCTGCAGGTGCGCGACCTCGAAGGCGACGGGTTCGGGCCGGTCTCCTTCTCAGTACGCGGAGGAGAGATCGTCGGCTTCGCGGGTGCCGAAGGCAACGGGCAGCGCGCCACGCTGCGGGGACTCGTCGGACTGGGGCACTCGGGTGGGCAGATCAGCATCGACGGAAAAGAGATCGGCCGACTAAGTCCGCCCGACGTGCTGAGAGCCGGCATCAGCTACCAGAGCGGCGATCGCGCCATCGAGTCGGTCTTCCTGCCGTTGTCAGTGATGGACAATGTCACCGCCCAGCTCGGGCCAGACGCAGGCCCCGCCGGGCTCGCCCTCGGCGGCAGGTTGCGCACAGCCTTCGCGGCCGCATCGAAGCAGCTGAACATCGTCGCAGCGTCGCCCTACCAGCCCATTGGGGCGCTCTCTGGCGGCAACCAGCAGAAGGCCGTGCTCGCCCGACCCGCTCTGCGCACACCCAAGGTACTCATCGTCGAAGAGCCCACTCAGGGCGTCGATGCCCGCGCCCGCCTCGACATCTACCGCATGATCGCGGACGCCGCAGACGAAGGCGTCGCGGTCATCATCAACTCGTCCGATTCCGGCGAACTCGCCGGCCTGTGCGACCGCATCTATGTGATGTCCCGCGGCGAGATCGTCGAAGAGATCACCGACGGCGCGACCGAGACCTCGATCGTGCAGAGCTTCGTCAACGCCGGCGACACCGCCACGATCCGCCAGATCCGATCGCAGAAATCGGGATTTCTTGCGCGGTGGAGAACCAGGCTTTCGCTCAACGCCCCGATACTCATCCTCCTCGCCCTGATCGCCACAGTGGCCATCTACACGGGCACCGTGGCAGAGGTGTTCTGGAGCCCCAGAAACCTCGCCAACATGCTGATCGCCACCCTGCCCCTGGCGGTGGTCGCGCTCGGGCAGCAATATGCGCTAATATCTCGCGGGTTCGACATCTCGGTCGGCGCGACGATGAGCCTGACGGTGGTGGTCATGTCCTTCACCCTCCCTAGCCTCCAAGCCCTGCCGCTGCTCACTACGCTGGTTCTGCTGGTCGCTCTGGCTCTCGCCGTCGGCGGCTTCAATGCCCTCATGATCATCGGCTTGAAAGTGAACGCGGTGGTCGCCACGATCGCCACCCTGAGCATTGTGTCGGGCATCGCGATCGTGCTTCGTCCGCAATCGGCAGGCGTGATCGCGCCCGAGCTGGGATCCATGGTCGCTCTCGGGTTCGGCTTCCTCCCCGCAGCGTTCATTGCCGTGGTCGCGGTGGCCATCGCCCTCGAATTCTGGCTGGCCCGCACGCGTTCCGGCCTCGCACTGCGCGCGGTCGGCTTCGACGACGAAGCAAGCGGCCGGATCGGCTGGAAGGTCAATTCCATCCGTGCTCGCGCCCTGATCCTGTGCGCGGCGAGTGCGGTCGTCGGCGGCGTCTTCCTTGCTTCGCAGACAGGCGTCGGCTCGAACGCCGTCGGCGCGAGCTATGCGCTGGCCGTGTTCACGGCGGTCTTCCTCGGCGGCGCAGTGATGACCGGCGGACGAGGATCGTTCATCGGCGCCCTGCTGGGCGCACTGTTCATCTCGCTCCTGAACAACGCGCTACCGTTCTTGAACGTTCCGGCGGCCGTCTCGCAGGCGGTCAACGGCGCGATCCTGGTCGTGGCCGTGGCTCTGTACGCGATCTCCGCCCGGCTGCGTCGCCGGCGCTGACCAGAAAGGCATCTCGTGACATCGACGACCTTCACCCGCGATCAGGTCACGGCGTTCCTCGTGGAGTACTACACCGCGATGGAGACGAACGATCCCGCGAAGTACTCCGCCTATTACGCCGACGACCTCACCTTGACCTTCGGAAACGCCGATCCGATCCACGGTCGCGAGGCCGCCGTGGAAGCGTTCGACAGCGTTCTTCGCCGCTTCACGTCGCTTGCCCACGATCTGGTGAACGTCTGGCCGCAGTCTGATGGCGTGGTCATCTTCGAGTCGATCGGCACATGGCACCTGCGGACCGGAGAGTCCGTCTCGGTGCCCGCCTGCTCCATCTTCACCATCGTCGACGAGCTGTTCACAGAGATGCGCATCTACGTCGACAACGCCGATGTCTTCGCCGCGCTGGAGCGCGCAGAACAGGATTGACGCGCGTGCACGCCGCGAACGCGCCTCACCGGTCGGAGGGGCCGCCGCGCAACGGGAATGACGTGTAGACGAATCGCGCCGGGGTCTCGCTGCGGTTTTCGAGGTCGTGCATGCTGTCACGCAGCACGATGCTCTCCCCGGACTGCAGCGTGACTCGACCGACCTCCAGCACGAAGTCCAGCTCGCCTGCCAGCATCGTGATGACGTGCAAAGACGGGTCGGAGTGCAGATCCGGTGCAGGAGCGTATTCGCTCGTCCTGGCCTGGACGGTGAGGACTCTTACGACGACACCGTCGACGGGGGCTGCCGGACCCAGCGTCCAGTCGGTGGCAGGCTGATCGGTGACGACGGCCGGGATCGACCGCTGCTGCCACACCTCCTGAAGAAGGATGCCGTTCTCCAGAAGAGTCTCGGGACTGGCCTCGTCGCTGACAACCGTCGATGATCCAGCGCTGTCGGTGCCCACGAGCACGCGGCGAGCGGGCCGATGGCGGATCTCGCTCACGGCACCTACCCTCATGTTGGGCGCGCCTCAACGAAGAGAGACGCGCGATCTATTGAATATATCCCGTGATATGAGATATCGTCAATACAGCGCGCGACGGTCGTGAACACATGCCCGACGCGATAACCATCGCACGGAGCAGAGGATCACAGAGTGAGTGAAATGACGTCAAACGAGTATGAGGGGCGAGTCGCCTTCGTCACCGGTGCGGGGAGCGGGATCGGCCGCGCGACGGCACTCGCATTCGCCGCACGGGGTACGCGGGTGGCTGTCGTGGATCGCTCCGCCGCCGCGGCGGAGGCGACCGCACACCGTGTCACGCAACTCGGCGGACACGCGCTCGCCATCACAGGCGATGTGACCGTCGAGGATGAGGTCGCTGCCGCGGTCGCTGCCGCGGTCGATGCCTTCGGGCGACTCGACTACGCGTTCAACAACGCCGGCATCGAGCAGCCCCCCTCGACCATCGTCGATACGGATGCCGCCGACTGGGAGCGGGTGATCGCCGTCAACCTGAGCGGGGTGTTCTTCGGCATGAAGCACCAGATCCCCGCGATTCTCCGGGCGGGCGGCGGCGCGATCGTGAACACGTCATCCGGCGCAGGTGTGGTCGGCATCGCGGGCCAGGGCGCCTACGCCGCATCGAAATGGGGCGTGATCGGCCTGTCGAAGTCCGTGGCGCTCGAGTACGCCGCGCAGAACGTCCGCATCAACGTCATCGCGCCGGGCATCATCGACACTCCGATGATGGACAGATTCTCGGGCGGCACCGAAGAAGGCCGCGAGCGCGTCATCGGCCAGGAGCCCGTCGGGCGGATGGGACGGCCCGAGGAGATCGCGGCCGCCGTTCTGTGGCTGTGCTCAGACCTCGGATCTTTCACCGTCGGTCACGCGTACGTGATGGATGGTGGTCAGACCGTCGGATTCTGATGGTAACGGCGCCAGCGCAACATCGCGGGCGCCGTCAGCGCCCCTCGTCGCCCAGGTAGTAGCTGAGCTCCCGCGTGACCTCCAGAAGCGACTCGTCGTCGCCCGCGTTGCCGCGAAGACGACTTACGGGATGCCGCGCGCCGGCCCCTCGAGTGCTTCCCAGAGCGAAACGATCCCGGGCAGCAGCGGACCGCGGACGAGGGCGCGACGAATCTCCAGCCCGTACGTCGCCACATCGGATGACGTGATCCCGCCCTTGGCGATGACGAACCGCGGGGGATGCGTGTGCAGTGTGCGGTTGACGACCGCGACTACGCCCGCGCTCACGGCTCGCGAAATCCGGAGGCTCTCCGCGGCATCGTCCGTCCGGATGAGCCGGCGACTCGTGTGCAGGATCACGTCACCGCCGCGGAGCGCCTCGACGACGACGTCCACGGAGCGCTCCACATAGGCTGCCGAGCTGTTCTCATCGAGGATCTGCGCGACGGCGAGCTCCCCGATGTGAGCGCGCTGGTGTACAGCGGTCAGCCGGTCGAGCTGACGCGTGGTCAATCCGACGTGCGACCCGACCACGAATAGGCCGCCGGTGTCGATCGCCCCATCGCGGCGGTGCGAGTCGTCGTTGTAGATCTCATCTGCGGTCAGGGGAACGCGCGGACGCTGGCCGATCCGGGCGCGCACGAACGGGGGCCGACCCGGTACAGTAGCGATTTGCCTTGCCGCAGCGCTTCCTCCAGGCCCTGGGCGAGGGCACGGAGATCGTCCTCGTCGACCACATCGACCACGATCGGAGTCGACCCCTGCGCCGCCGGATTGCCGCGGCGATCGTCGATGCGTCGGAGCGGACCATGTCCAAGTCCAGTGCGATGACATCCGCCGCCGCCACGCGGCCGGCGGATCTCTCGTGCACGTAGGCAGGGAGGTACGACGTGGAGAAGGCGAATGTGGCGTCGCGGGCGAACTCAGTCTCGGCGACGGGGGTCAGGTGGCCGGCGTCGGGGCAGATAGTGTTCGGAGCAGATTGTTACTCGCCCCGCATCGGGGAACGCCGGAACGACAACCACGCCGTCGATCGGATCACCGCCGAGATCGACGATGGTGCGGGCAATCACATCCGTCTCGAAGGGAAAGTGCCCTCGCAGTGTCGAGTCCCCACGACTGACGAAGCCGATCGCCAGACCGCTTTCGGCAGCGCTGTCATGGCGGCCGTCACCACTTGGCGATTGCGCTCCGCAGCCTCTGCGGCGTCGAGGCTGCGAGTGTTGGTGAGAACGTAGACGGGGCGGATGCCGGGTGGTCGTCGATCCGCAGGTCGAACGCCCATCGAAAGTCGGCGACTTCCCATCGGGTGAGGACCGGCAGGTCGGCCACCGACTGCGTGCCGGTGGGGTCGTCGTCGAGCACCACCAGGACGCGACCGGATGCGAGGTAGTCGCGTGCCACGTCGTCGGGGGAGACCGGAGTACTGTCGCGGTACGGTGCGAGCACGTCATCGGCGCGAAGCATGCGACTCCTCGAGGGCATCGTGGTACTGCCCGGTGGCGCGGGCGCGTTGGGTGACCAGATCGACGACGAGCTGTAGGCAGGGAGTCGGCACCCCTGCCATGAGTGCGAGATCCAGCGGCGCCCGGAAGAGTGCGTCGATCTCCATGGGCCGACCGGCGAGAAGGTCCTGGACGACACTCTGCACGTGACCGGACGCCGCGAGTTTCGACACGACGGGGCCCGCGTCGCCGGCGTCGGCGCCGAGCGCCCGCGCGACGGTGGCGACCTCGTTCGCCATTGCCGTAGCAAGACCTGTGAGCGACGGCTTGTCGAGAACGTCCTTCGTGGCCGACGCGGTCAGCGCGCCGAGTGAGCCCCCGACCGTGTTCGAGATGAGTTTCGCCCAGATCGTGTCGCGGATCGTGGTCGTCACGGTGGTGTCGATGCCGGTCGGGTTAAGCAGAGAAGCGAGGTCCTCCAGGCGCGAGTCGGCGCGGCCGTCGGGCATACCGAGGATCAGTCGGTTCTGCGCGTTCTCCGCGCGGATGACGCCCGGGGCGATGACGGCGCCCGCGGTGTAGGCCACGCCGCCGGCCGCGTGGTCCGGACCGACGTCGGCCCAGAGTTCCCCGTCGGGGTCGAGTCGTGGAAGGCGTGTCTCGCCGAGCGGTCCGCCCAATCCGTGGAAGTACCACCACGGAATGCCGTTTCCGACGAAGACCACCAGGCCGTCCGGTCGCACGAGGCTGGCGAGGTGGCCGGCGATGCCGGGAAGAGACGGCGCCTTCACGGCGACGAGGACGATGTCCTGCGGCTCGAGGTCTGCGGGAGCATCGGTGGTATCGGGGAACGAGGTGAGGGTGGTTTCCCGGGTCTCCACCCGCAGTCCCTGCTCTTGGATCGCTGCCAGTTGCGCACCGCGGGCGATCACTGAGACGTCGGCGTTCGCCGATGCGAGTCGTCCGGCGATGTGTCCGCCCACGGCGCCGGCGCCGTATACGCAGATCTTCATCGGTGCCGGCCCTATTCGAACTGCCGGCGCTTCTGCGAGGCGGCCGCAGAGAGGAAGGAGATGTCGTTGCCCGTCGACACGTAGCCGGCGCCCATGTCGAGGTACTGACGAATCAGGTCCGGCCACCCGCCGAGGCCGCCGAGACCGACCGTCTTTCCCCCGGCGCGGCATGCCTCGATGACACGAAGGAAGGCGGCATGGATCTGGGGGTGATCCATTTGACCTGCGATGCCCAGGTCGACGCTGAGGTCGTTCGCGCCCACCAGCACGATGTCGATGCCGTCGACCGCGGCAATCTCCTCCACGGCCTCCAGCCCCTCGCGGGATTCGACCATGACGACGACCATCGAGGTGGAATCCAGCTCCTGAACCACCTGGTCGGGTGGGAGCGTCCGGTAGTTCAGTTGCGGCGCGGCGCCGGCGAGCGATCGCGTGCCCAGCGGGGCATGCTTGACGGCGCTGACGGCCGCGCGAGCCGTGTCTGCGGTCTGCACGTCGGGGATGATGACGCCCATGGCGCCCGAGTCCAGGACTCGAGCGATGAAAGCCGGATCCGGTCCAGGGACGCGAACGAGGGGAGTGACGCCGAGGTGATTGCAGGCCAGGCAGATCTGCCCTGCCGCTTCGAGGGGAAAGCTGCTGTGTTCCATGTCGATGTAGACGGAGTCGAAGCCAGCCGTGTGTGCGATCGACGCGATATCGACGGTCCGCACTAGGCGGACCGTCATCGAGTAGACCGGCTCGCCGCGGGAGAGCTTCTCTTTGGCGTGATTGCGGAGCAAGCCCGGGGTGTGATTCGTCATGGTCACTTCTCCTGATTCGGTGCCGGCAGCTCGGGAGTCCATTCGGGCAGAGATTCGATCTCGTCCTCGAATCCGTAGACGGACTTCAGCTCGAGATATTCGTCCAGTCCGTAGCGGCCCATCGATCGACCGATCCCGGACTGCTTGTAGCCGCCCATCGGCGCGTACGAATCGGTGGGCGCGCCGTTGACGCTGACCCTGCCGGTCCGCAGACCGTTCGCGATGCGCCGAGCGCCCTGCGGGCTTCCGAAGACGTAGCCACCGAGTCCATACGGCGAATCGTTCGCGATCGCCAGCGCCTCGTCTTCTTCCCGATAGGTCATGACCGCCAGCACCGGACCGAAGATCTCGTCTCGGGCGATCGTCATCTCCGGGGTCACGCCCATGAACACGGTGGGCTTGATGAAATAGCCCTGAGCGAGATCGTCCGGGCGGTCCAGGCCGCCGGTGATCAGCTGGGCGCCTTCGTCGATCCCGCTCTGGATGTGATCCCGGATCGAGGTGTACTGCGCGTGGCTGATCACCGGGCCCATCGTGGTCGAGGCGGCGAGCGGATCGCCCAGCACGAAGTGCTCAGCCTCATCGATGAGGTAAGCCTTGATCTGATCGGCCTGGCTTTCGTGAACCAGGAGTCGGGTCGGCGCGTGGCACGACTGGCCGGCGTTGAAGAAGGCCCGCTGAACGGTCCACCGCGCGGCCTTCTCGAGATCGGCATCGGGAAGGACGATATTGGCGGACTTTCCGCCGAGTTCCAGGCAGACCCGCTTGATGGTCTGTGCCGCGGCGGCGCCGACTGTCTGGCCGGCCCCGGTCGATCCGGTGAAGGAGATCATGTCGATGTCGGGGTGGTGCGAGAGTGCGTCGCCGACGTCGCTGCCCTTGCCGTTGATCAGGTTGAATACGCCCGGCGGCACTTCCGCCTCGTGCATCACCTGTGCCAGCAGGGCACCGCTCGCGGCGGAATTGATGCTCGGCTTTGCAATGACCGGGCACCCGGCGGCGAGGGCGTAGATCATCTTGATCACGCCGGTCTGAATCGGCCAGTTCCAGGGGGAGATCAGAGCGCTGACGCCGATCGGCTCACGCCGGACGATGGCGCTGCCCAGGCGGGTCTCGAACGGGTACTCGCGGAGCACCTCGCGCGCGACCTTCATGTGGTCGGCGGGGCCGGTGACCTGTGCGCGGCTGCCGATCGGAATGCCGACCTCTCGCGCGATCAGCTCGGAGAACTCGTCCATGTGGGACTCGTACGCCGTGATGATGCGGTCGATGAGGGCGATGCGCTCCGCGACGGTCGTGACTGAGAAGCTCACGAATGCGCGCGAGGCGGCCTCGACAGCCAGGTCGACATCCGCAGGGCTGCCGATCGCGACGCGAGCGAAGACCTCCTCGCGGGTGGGATCGATCAGTTCGACGTCGCGCGCAACGATCGGAGCAGTCCACCGGCCGTCGATATAGAGGTGTGGATAGTGCTTCATGAGGAGTCCTTCCGGGCTGAACGGCAGATGGCGGGGTCAGCTGCTGTGCGTGTAGCCGCCGTCGCAGGCGATGGTCTGACCCGTAATGAATGCAGCGGCCGGTGTCGCGAGGAAGAGCATGATTCCCACGAGGTCCGTCGGGACCATGCCGCGAGGGATGCACTGCAGCGAAGCGGCGCGCTGGCGAACTTCTTCGGTCGGGTTGACCGTGCGTTCCACTTCGGTCGCCACGCTCCCCGGCCGGACGCAGTTGACCGTGATGCCGAAGGGACCCAGCTCGCGGGCGAGCGAGTTGGTCATGCCGATGACGGCGGACTTGGAGGTGACGTAGTGGAGGTAGTTGACGGTGCCGCGGGTGACGGCGTCCGAGGAGATGTTGACGATACGGCCGAAGCCGGCGGCCCGCATGTGCGCGGCGACCGCACGCACGCAGAGGTATGTTCCCGTGACATTGACCCTGAGCACGCGTTCCCATTGGTGCAGGGGGATCTCGTCGAACGGGCCCTTGTCGATGGTGGCGAAGATCGAGGCGTTGTTGATCAGGATGTCGACGCGGCCCCACTGCTCCACGACGGTCGCGACCATCGCGTCGACCGAGGCCTCGTCGGCGACGTCGACGTGGACTGCCAATCCCGTGCCGCCAGCGTCTTCGATCTCCTGGACGACCGCATCGGCCTTGAGTAGGTCGAGGTCCGCTACGACGACGAAGGCGCCCGCTGCTGCGTATTGGCGGGCCAGTTCGCGACCGATGCCCTGGGCGGCGCCGGTGATGATCGCCACTCGTTCCTCGACGCTGAAGTCCCTCGCTGATGCCGGAACGCCCGAGTCATGGAGAGCGTGAGTCAAGGGAGTCTTCATCGTCATCCTTCTCTGCAAGTGGTAGTTGAATATATCCCGTTATGTGGGATACTGTCAAACTACGGGAAGCCGAGTAGGCGCCATCACAGTGCTGCACAGTCGGTGTGACACGGCCTCTCAGGACATGAATCCTTAAGGAGTAGAACGATGCGGGTAAGCAAGGCGGCCGAGACCGGCAGCGAGCGGGTCGGCACGATGCGCGAAGGTGTTCTTGATCAGAAGCACCTGCTGTTCGGCGAGGACAACTCGCCGAACAACTACGACCTCAACATGGGGCAGACCGGTGGAGGCGGGTGGCGCACTCCCCGTCATCGGCACAACTTCGACCAGGTCCGGTACGTCATCTCCGGGCGGCTCCCGTACAGCGAGACCGACTATCTCGAAGAGGGGTGGATCGGCTACTTCCCCGAGAGCGTTCACTACGGACCGCAGGAGCGCGCCGAGGGCCTGCGCACTCTGGTGCTCCAGGCCGGCGGTGCGAGCGGTCAGGGCTACCTGAGCGTCGCTCAGCGCGAAGCGACGAACGCAGAGCTCGAGAAGGACGGCGAGTTCCGCAAGGGAAAGTACTACTTCACCGACGAGAACGGCGTCGAGCAGGAGCAGGACGGTTCGCAGGCGATCTTCGAGCGTGCAGTGGGCCGCAAGCTCGAGTTCGCCGCACCGCGCTACACGGACGTCATCGCGATGAACCCGGATGCATACGACTGGCTCCCACAGGGTGCCGAGGGTGTCTCTGAGAAGTGGGTCGGCAAGCTTCACCGAGCGTGACTTCAGGATCGGATTCCTCCGACTCGAGGAAGGCGCCGTCTACGAGGCCGGCCAGTTCCCGACGATCGAAATCCTCTTCCAGACCAGCGGTCTCATCTCCGCCGGGGGCGACACGCTCGGTCCCGAGAGCGGATACGAGTTCCTTCCGAATGAGGGACCGGTGCCGCTCACGGCGGTCGAGCCGACCGAGTTCCTGCGCTTCGTGCTGCACCAGTTCTAGAAGTCGGACTGCGGCTCGAGGCGTGAGCCTCGAGCCGCCCCAGCGCCCCAACCGATCGAAGGAGATCCCGATTATGAACGCGACCTCGGACGAATGAGAGCCGTCGTCTTCACCGGCGAGGGCCGGCTCGAGCTTCGCGAGTACCCGGACCCCACGCCGGGCGCGGACGAAGTCGTCATCCGCATGAAGGCCTCGGGCATGTGCGGGAGTGACCTTCATCACCTTCACAGTCCGCTCCGCACCCGCGCCGAACGCGTGATCGAAGGCCACGAGCCCTGTGGCGTCGTCGAGTTGGTCGGAGACGCCGTCCGCCCGACCGAGGCGCAGGTCGGCGACAGAGTGATGGTGCATCACTACGACGGATGCCGCACCTGCGAGTTCTGCCGCTCCGGGTGGACGCAGTACTGCCCGAACGGCAAAACCGTCTTCGGTGGGCTCAACGGAGACGGCGGCCACGCCGACTTCATGAAAGTTCCGGCGCACACGCTCATCGCGTTGCCGGACGAACTGTCGTTCACGGCCGGTGCAGCCATCTCGTGCGGCACAGGAACTGCGTTCGCTGCGCTCAAGCGCGTCGACTTGTCGGCCGACGAGACCGTCGCGGTCTTCGGTCAGGGCCCCGTCGGCCTGAGCGCCACCATGCTGGCGAAAGCCTTCGGCGCCCGGGTCATCGCTATCGACGTCGAGTCGTCACGGCTCGACATGGCGAGGGAGCTCGGCGCCGATCACGTCATCGACGCCAGCGCAGAAGATCCTGTCGCCGCGGTACGCGGACTCACCCGGCACGGCGCCGGCGCGGACAAATCCATCGAGTGCAGCGCGAACTCCGCGGTTCGTGTACAGGCGGTGCAGGCGGTTCGGCCCTGGGGAACGGCTTGCATGGTCGGTGTGTTCGGAACGTTCGAACTGGACACCGACGAACTGATCCACCGGCACAAGACGGTGCTCGGATCACTGACCTTCAGCAAGAACCAGCAAGGAGGAGTGCGCGCAGTTCGTCGCCGAGCGCGGCCTCGACCTCGAATCGCTCTTCACCAACGAATTCCGCTTGGACGAGGCACAACTCGCCTACGAGATGTTCGACCAGCGCAAGATTGGCAAAGGCGTCTTCCTCTTCGACTGAGGGAACGCGCATGAACGTGAAAGGCAAGTGATGACCATCACACAGCACGATGTCGAACTGTCCGAACAAGCGCAGAGCTTTCTGTCGCGAGAGGTGCACTACCTCTTCATCGACGGTGAAAGGGTTGCCGCGGCGTCCGGACAGACGTTGAGCACCAGCGCCCCTTCGACGGGAGAGGTGCTCGCTCGATTCTCCTCGGGTGACAGTTCTGACGTGGACACGGCGGTCGCGGCGGCGCGGCGTGCCTTCCAGGGTGAGTGGAGCACGTGGACCCCCTACCAGCGTCAGGCGCTGCTGATACGGATCGCCGAGGTCCTCGACGACCGATTCGAGGAACTTGCACAGATCGAGTCCCTCGACATGGGATCCCCCATTTCCCGAGTGCGCAATTCCAAGCCGGCACTCATGCGCATGTTGTCCTTCTTCGCCGCGCAGGCCCTCAGTATCTCGGGGGAGACCCTGATGAACGGCATCCCCGGCAACGTCACGACGATGACTCTGAAGGCGCCCGTCGGCGTGATCGGCGGGATCATCCCCTGGAACGGTCCGCTGAACAGCCAGTTCTGGATCATCGGCGCGGTGCTGGCGAGCGGATGCACGGCCGTGCTCAAGCCGGCCCAGTACGCGTCGCTCTCGGTGCTGCGGGTCGCGGAGATTCTGCACGAGGCCGGGGTACCGGCCGGCGTCATCAACGTGGTGACCGGCCGCGGCAGCGAAGCCGGCACCGCGCTGGCATCTCATACGGATGTGGACCGGGTGGCCTTCACCGGCTCCACCGAGACCGGCCAGAAGATCATCGAGGCCTCCACATCGAACATCAAGAAGCTTCAGCTCGAACTGGGCGGCAAGTCCGCCGACATCATCTGCTCGGATGCCGACCTGGACAAGGCAGTACCTGCGGCCGCGATGGGAGTCTTCGCGAACTCGGGGCAGGTCTGCTACGCCGGTACACGAGTCCTCGTTCAGCGTTCGATCGTGGACGAGTTCACGAAGCGACTCCTTGACTACATGACCACATTGCGGGTCGGGCACAGTCTCGATTCCGCATCCACACTCGGCCCGGTCATCTCGGAAAGCCAGTTGGATACCGTGTTGTCGTACGTGGACGTGGGAGTCGCAGAGGGGGCTGAGCTCCTATACGGCGGCCAGCGTATCGACGACCTCGGACGCGGGTACTTCATGCAACCGACCGTCTTCGGCGGTGTCACGAACGAGATGCGGATCGCCCGGGAGGAGATCTTCGGGCCTGTGCTGTCGATCCTCCCGTTCGACGAGGTGGACGACGCCATCGCCATCGCCAATGACAACGACTTCGGGCTGGGCGGTGCGGTGTGGTCAGAAAGCCTGTCCACGGCGCTCCGCGTCGTACAGGGCGTGCACACCGGAACGATGTGGGTGAACTGCTACGGCTACATCGACCCGCTCGTCGGATTCAGCGGCACCAAACTGAGCGGCTACGGCGCGAAGGGGACGTCCGCGCACATGGACACCTACCTGTACACGAAGAGCGTCTACATTCAGCTGTGAACCCGCCAACTATCCTCAAAGTCGTGGCCGCGTCTGAGTCGCGTGGGACGAGGCGCACGACCTGGGAGTGCCCGGATGCCGGCTGCGACTACTGCAGTGGACCCGAGACGGACTGACGTGTCGCACCCCATGCCGACCGGCGCCATCAACATCCCCGAACTGCGGTCCGTGCGACTGCGAGACTTTCACATTGACGACCTTGACGGGATAGTCAGCCTGTGGAGCGAGGTTCGCACCTGGCAAGGCGACTCCGTATATGCGCTGGGCGAGGTGTTGACCTCCTGCCAGAAGGACTTCGCAGTCGTTGCGGTGATCGACGAGCAGGTCATCGGTGCAGTCGTAGCCCGCGCGGCTCACACTCAAGGGTGGGTCATGTTTCTGGGCACGCGCGAGAGCTATCACGGACGCGGCATCGGCAGTGCGTTACTCGCCGCAGTGGAGGCCAGGATGACGCCACTCGGCCTCGCGAAGCTTTCAGCGCTCGTGCCTGAGAGCGCCGCACGTGTGGGCTCGTTCACTCACCGCGGGTATGTCGCGCAAAAGAATCTGCAGTACTTCGAGCGGCAGATGCCCATACAGCGCAAGGAGATCGATGTCCTCCACAGGTTGGGGGGACGCATCCTGCCTCCAGGCGCGTGGGACAAGATCGCCGGCATGGACGCAGAAAAGCGTCTGCTTGAAAAAAGGCTCGTCGTGCCCCTCTCCCAGCCTGACCTCGCCGCTCAGTTCGGAGTCGCTCCCCCGCACGCCATCGTGCTGTTCGGGCCGCCCGGCACCGGGAAGACTACCTTCGCGAGAGCCGTAGCGTCCCGACTTGAGTGGGCGTTCATCGAAGTCTTTCCGTCCCGACTGTCTGGAGCGTCCGGCGGTCTAGCCGGCGCGCTTCGCGAGACGTTCCTCAATGTCACAGAACTGGAACACGCGGTGGTCTTCATCGACGAGGTGGAGGAAATCGCGGCGCGCCGCAACGACGACCGCCCGCTCGCCGCGCACGCGGTGACGAACGAGCTGTTGAAGATCATCCCCGCCTTCCGGGACCAACCGGGCAGACTGTTGATCTGCGCGACCAACCATGTCCGGATGCTGGATCCGGCGTTCCTGCGGCACGGGCGCTTCGACTACGTCGTCCCGATCGGATTGCCCGACGCTGTCGCTCGGCGATCAATCTGGGGACGGTACATTCCGCCCGACATCCTCGAATCAATCGACGTGGAAGAGCTCGTCTCGCTGAGTCAGGGATTCTCGCCTGCGGATATCGAGTTCGCTGCCCGAAAGACCGCTCAGGAAGCGCTTGAGAAGGCGATCGACACCGGTGTCTCGCAGACACATGGGCATTTTGCTACGACCGGCGACTACGTCGATGCGATCGAGTCGACGACAGCGACGGTGTCTGCGGAAACGGCTCGCTCCTTCGAAGATGACATACGAGAGTTCGGCCGGGTGTGACTTCAACGCAACGCCTCGCAGAGCGACGCATTCTCATCACCCGCCGCGGCCAGGAGCGCGGGATCAACCCTCCTTGCGAGGGTTAGTCGCCTCTATCCGGTAGCCTCGGTTATCAAATCCCACTCGATGGGATGAGCATGGGGGAGTCGCATCGATGGAGCGAAGAGCAGATCTGGAGGCGGGCCCGTGGACGCAGAACTGACACTGGATGCAGAAACCGTCGATTCCGCCGGGTCCGATGGCGCAGCGAGCCTTGAGCGAATGCTCGCGATCCTTGACCTCTTCACCACGGAGAACCCGGTCTGGTCCACGGCGGAGATCATCGAAACGCTGGGCACGTCGCGATCCACCGGCTACCGATACGTCAAGACCCTTAACGATGCCGGACTGATCGCCGCAGTACGGAACGGCAGTTACAGTCTGGGCCCTCGGATCATCGAGATGGACATGCAGATGCGCATGACCGACCCGCTGCTTTTGGCGAGCGAAGGCGTCCTCGAGGGTCTCGTGGACGACATCGGCCACTCGGCGCTGCTGTGCACTTCTTTCCGCGACGCCGTTCTGTGTATTGCGGAAGCTCGAGCGCGCCAGAGCCCACGGAACCGTTTCCGTCGCGGCCAACGCCGCCCACTGCTGCGGGGTGGTGCGGTGTCGAAGGTGATTCTTGCGTACCTTCCCCACTATCGCCTCAAAGCGCTGTACGCGCAGCAGGAAGCCGAAATCAGTCTTGCCGGCATGGGCGGCTCCTGGAAGGAGTTTCGCTCTTTCCTAGGCGGAATCAAGAAGAACGGCTACCTGGTCACCAAGGGCGAATTCAACCCAGGTGTTTCTGCAGTCGCTGCTCCGATCCTGACCGGCGATCGAACAGCTGTAGGCAGTATCGGCGTCGCGTGGGACGAGAATGAGCGTCGTGACGTTGACGTTAATCGGGCCATCTTGGCTGTCACCCAAGCTGCGGCAGTGATCTCAGAACGTCTGCAGGCGTTCGAGGGCGCTTCGGAGAAGTAGTCCGCCCATGAGTTCGGCTAGGTGTCAACTCGCCTGTCGGATTGTGGCCGTGAAGTCCGAGGTGTGTGCCGCTAGCGCGGTGGTGTCATCGAACACACCGACCGGCATGATCCCCGCGAATTGTCCAACGTCCTCGTAGTACAGCACCAGAGCTTGTGCAGGGGAGTAATACGCGATCGTCGCCGCGGGCGCCGCGCTTCCGCGGGGTGCTCCGTCGGTGTCGATCGCCCGGGGGAGGTTAGCGATCTTCTCCTGCTGGCCGAAATCACGGAAGTCCAGCGTCAACGGAAGCTGGGCGAGAAGCGCTGCGGCGATCGGTGTCGATGCAAGCCGGCCGGTCAGGCGCTTGCCGACTATCTCGATCTCAATCGGGATTGCAGATGCGGTCATCTCGAAGTCCTCTCAGGCGCCTTTCCCGGTCTCCTGATCAGCAGTCGGGTCCACGGCGAAGGTTCGCTGGGCGGCTCCGATGGCTGACATCGCGCGGGGCCATCCGGTGTAGAACGCGAGGTGAGTGATGGTTTCTATGATCTCGTCCTGGGTGAGGCCGTTGCGGCGACCGAGGTCGACGTGAAAGGGGAGTTGTTCGGTGTTGCCGCCGACGACGAGTGCTGTGATTGTGATGAGGCTGCGGTCGCGGGGGCTCAGTTCGGTGCGTTCCCAGATGTCGCCGAAGAGGACATCGTCCGTGAGGTCGGCGAGCTTGTCGGCGAAGCCGCCGAGCATGCGTCGAGCGGCGGTTGGTTCATGCAATGTCATGCTCCTGCCCCTTCGGGGGGAGGGGTGCCGAGGTATTCGGCATCCGTGATGTGTTCTTTCCAGACGGTGCTGGTGGCTGGGTCGTCGCCGGCTTCGAACATGGCGATGTGCTGCATGAAGCAGCCGGGAGCTGCGGCGTGCCAATGATCCTCACCGGGCGGGGTGTAGAGGGTCTGCCCCGCGTGGACCTCGATGATGGTGCCGTCGCGGTGACCGAACCGCGCTATGCCATCGGTGACGCGCACATATTGGCCGCGCGCGTGGGAGTGCCAGGCGGTGCGCCCGCCTGGGGCGAACCGGACGATGGCGACCCGCATCCGCTGATCGATCTCGTGCGGTGTCGCGAGGAAGTCGACCCAGACATCGCCGGCGAACTGTTCGGGAGGGTTCTTGATGGTGGGTGTGGCGGGTTCGATGTTCACGTGATGTCTCCTTCTCGGGTTGGGGTCTGTTCAGACCGTGAGCAGCACTTTGGTGGCGCGGCGCTCGTCCATCGCGGTGTATCCGGCGGCGGCATCCTCCAGGGGGAGGGTGAGGTCGAAGACGACGCCGGGGTTGATCTTGCGGTCCCAGATCAGCTGGATCAGTTCGGGCAGGAACCGGCGCACCGGGGCGGGTCCGCCGTGCAGGTGCACGCCGGAGAAGAACAGTTCGACCCCGTCGAGGGTGACGTCGTGGGAGACGCCAACGTAGCCGATGTGGCCGCCGGGGCGGGTGGCGCGGATGGCCTGCTCCATGGATTCCTGGGTGCCGACGGCCTCGATCACGGAGTGTGCGCCGAGCCCGTTGGTGAGTTCCTTGATCTTCGCGACGCCGGCGTCGCCGCGTTCTTCGACGATGTCAGTCGCGCCGAACTCGCGGGCGAGGGCCTGCCGGTCGGCATGGCGGGACATCGCGATGATGCGCTCGGCCCCGAGCTCGCGGGCGGCGAGGATGCCGAGGAGCCCGACAGCGCCGTCACCGACGACGGCGACGGTCTTGCCTGGGCCGGCCTCGGCGGCGACGGCGGCGAACCAGCCGGTGCCGAGAACGTCGGATGCCGCGAGCAGTGAGGGGATCAGGTCGGCGTCAGGCTGACCGGGGGTGGCGACGAGGGTGCCGTCGGCCAGCGGAATGCGGGCGTACTCGGACTGGGTGCCGATCCCGCCCATCATCACGTTGTGCACGCAGCGGGACTGGTATCCGGCCTGGCAGATCTCGCAGGTGTTGTCCGAGGCGACGAAGGACCCGACGACGAAATCGCCGACCTTCACGTTCTTCACGTCCGCACCGATCTCCATGACGACACCGACGTACTCGTGGCCCATCGGCTGCGGCGTCACATGCAGTGGCTCCGCGCCTCGATACGGCCACAGGTCGGATCCGCAGATGCACGACGCCGACAGGCGGATGATCGCATCGGTCGGTTCGAGGATCTCCGGCTTCTCGCGGTCTTCAACCCGGACATCTCCCGGGGCATACATGGTTACCTGACGCATCATGACTTCCTTACTTCACAGAACGATGTGGCGCGACTGATTGAGCCTGATCTCATCTTGGCGGCGGGGCGCGATGGGCGGGAGTCCCTGGTGAGGGGTGTAATGACAGGGCACCCCTCACGAGAACCGCGCAGACACGATCTGGGTGCTGCCCGGTGAAGGGTGCACTGACAGGGTCTCCCTTGCCAATGTGGGGCGGCATAGCCTGACACCTATGGACAACCGTGCAGAGGTCCGCGAGTTCGCGACGGCCGCGGCGCCTCCGCTCGGGAATGCCCTGGAGCACAGCAGGACTAACTAGTACTCATGAGCCCACGACATCTAACTCATAATCGTGAGGTCGCGGGTTCAAGCCCCGCTCGTGCTACAAGATAAATACCTGGTCAGGGGTTATTTCTGGATTGATTCGCCGGGCTCTCCCTTCCCAAAATGTCGTTTTTGGGCCGGGAATGGGCGGGGCGCTCCCGGCCCACTCCCGGCCCAACGGCACCCACGCGCCCGCGGTCGATGCAATTTCGATGAGCAACCAGTACTAACGAGCACCAACGAGCACCAACGAGCACCGCCGATCGGGCCAAACCAGCCCCATGACCTCACAATTATTGGTCGTCGCGCAGAAGGCGTGGGTGATTCACGTTCAAGGGATCCGCACGTCGCGGCTGGTGACCCTTCGGTCCGTTGAAGTGGCGCAGCGCGCAGGCCTGACATCACTCGTCATCACGTACCGCAGGGTCCGGAGACGGGCCTGCGGCATCCGCCTCAAGCCTCGGTCAACGAGAGTGGAGCGATCTGGCGGATGCGATCGCTTATGCGCGATCGAGCGGTGCGACCGAGGTCTTCGTCGTGGCGTGGTCGATGGGGGCGGGGATCGCGCTCGAGCTGCTGCGGCGGGAGCCGTCGGCTTTCGAGCGTCTTGTGCTTATCGCGCCGGCGACCAACTGGCGGCGCGTCATCCGACACGGGGTGAAGCAGGCAGGGCTGCCCGGGTTCCTCGCATCGATCGTGACCTGGGCATTGGCAGCTCCGCTCACCAGCCGAATGATCGGAATGCCTGCTCCGCTGCACTTCGACCGGCTCGACTGGAGCCAAGCGCCAGCTTTCACTGTCCCGACGCTCGTCTTGCACTCTCAAGGCGACGAGGAGATCCCGTTCGAACTCACGAAGGAGTTCGCGGCAGCGCATCCGAACGTGACCGTGGTGGAGACCGCCGCCGCTCCTCACGGGTGGGAAGCGAACGTCGTCCCCGAACAATTCCAGTCCGCGCTGACGTCGTGGCTTTCGCCGTCCAAGCCGGACCTGACGGCGGATCCGCATCCGCTCCGGGCTCGGCGCAGGGCTCCGCACAGGGGGTGACCCCGATCGCGTGTTGTGGCAGCTACGCCAAGTGGCCGGAATCACCGGCTGACGGGATCAGTATCGAGATGGTCCAATCCGAGTATGTCGCGGCTCTGTCACCATCTCGGAGCTCGAGTGTCGAGCGTCGCATAAGTGGCCGTGCTTCGGGACGCTGAGGAGACCAGCGGCGACGTCGCAGTGACGTGCCGATATCACGGGATCACGAGGACCTACGTCTGGACGGGGCGTCGCCGCTACGAAGAGGAGGGGGTTCGAGGGTGCAAGGATCGCTCCAGCGTCCGCCATTACTCGCCGAACGCGACCAGCGCGGCAGCGACCACGATAATCGACGGCACCGCCCACGACTGGTTAGCAGCTCGCCCGCTATCGTCGAGCCGCACCTCAGACCGACTGATGCCGTCTGTAATTCGGAAGCCCACTGACGGGTCGCATCGTTGCGTCGAGGGCGCGGTACACGCTGGGTGTGTAGCCGGTTTCTGACCGGAACTGTCGGTTGAAGTTGGCGAGGTTGCGGTAGCCGACGGCGACGCTGATGTCGGCGATGGAGGAGTCAGTTTGGGCGAGGAGCCGACATGCGTTGGCGATACGGAGGCGGCGGACCAGGTCGGAAAAGGTCATGCCGCTGGCCTTCTTGAAGTACTTCGAGAAGGACGGTTCTGACATGTATGCAAGGCGGGCCGCTTCTGACAGGCGGATGTCGCCGCTGAGGTTCTCGACGACGTAGGCGAGGCCGACGTCGACGGCGACCCTGCCCTCTCGCCCGACGGTGGGGGAGTACAGCTCGTGGGCGACGTAGTAGCGGTCTTGCGAGGGTGCGTTCATGAGGACGTCAAGAAGTGCGAAGAAGTGCGCCATCCGTCTGGCGCCGCTGTATTCGCCGACCTTCTCGATCTCTGCGGCGGCGTTCGCCGCGGTCTGGCCGGAGAAGACAATGCCGCGACTTGATTGATCGATCAGGGTGAGCGCCGGCTGGAGTTCCGGGATCGCCTGGACGCTGCTGTGCAACCAGTCCGGTGTGAATTGGATGACGGCATCGCGGTTTTCGATGACTTCGCCGTCGGCGAGATCGCTCATCCAGTCATGAGGAACTTCGGGGCCGACGATTGCGACGTGGCCGGGGCCGAAGGCTCCGACTTCGTTTCCGATGATGAAGCTGCCGGTGCTGAGCCTGATGAGGTGGATCTCGACCTCGGGGTGGTAGTTCCATCGCGCAATGTCGCACGGATAGTCGTGCTCGATCCAACGGAAAGACTCCCCGTCGGGATGCGGGATGAGCTCCCGCGCCGCCGGGCGCTCCATGATCGCCCTTGCGAATGTGTCCGGTGATGCCATCAGTCCTCCAGCGGCTCTGCTGTTCGGTTGATGTGTTGAGAACTGGAAAGAAAGTACCACTTCCTGATCGCTAGGGGTGGGACAACGGGATATCCCGTCGCCCATAGTCGAAGAAGTCAGACCGGCCGGGGCGCACAACCACCGAACCGCCAAGCCGGATGCCTGAGACACAGCAGACATAACAAAGGAGTTCACATGCTTACCAAACGACGCGTACTCGCCGTCAGTTCGGCTGTGGCCGTCACTGCAATCGCCCTCAGCGGGTGTGCCGGCGCCGGCGGAGGAGGTGCCGAGGAGGGCGACGTGACGCTCACGCTCGCCACCGTCAGCAACCCGCAGATGAAGGACATGGAGGAATTGAAGGGAACCTTCGAAAAGGAGAACCCTGGGATCAAGGTCAACTTCGTCCAGATGGAGGAGGGCGACCTGCGCGCGGCTGTCACGGCCGACGTGGCCTCCAAGGCCGGTCAGTACGACATCGTGACCGTCGGTGCGTACGAAGTTCCGCAGTGGGGCGCTCTCGGCTGGCTGACGGACCTCACGCCCGCTCTCGAGGAAGACGATGATTACGACGTCGATGACCTGCTGGAGCCCGTCCGCGAGGCGCTGTCGGTCGACGGGAAGCAGTACGCGGTGCCGTTCTACGGCGAGTCCTCCATCCTGATGTACAACAAGGCGATGTTCGAGGCCGCCGGCCTGACGATGCCCAACGAGCCGACGTGGCAGGAAGTCGCCGACTTCGCCAAGCAGCTCAACTCCGACGACGTCGCCGGCATCTGCCTGCGCGGCAAGCCGGGCTGGGGAGACATGTTCGCACCTCTCACCACTGTCGTGCAGACCTTCGGGGGCGCCTGGTACGACATGGACTGGAATGCTCAGGTCGACTCGCCCGAGTTCACCGAAGCGGTCAACTTCTATGTCGATCTGCTCAAGGAAGCCGGCGAGCCCGACCCGGTGTCGAACAGCTTCACGGAGTGCCTGAACCTGCTCAGCGGTGGCAAGGCCGCCATGTGGTACGACGCATCGGTCGCGGCATCCATCCTCGAGGACCCCGAGTCATCCGAGGTCGCCGGTCAGATGGGCTACGTCCACGCTCCGACCTATAAGACCGAAGAGTCGGGTTGGCTGTGGTCCTGGAACCTGGCGGTTCCCTCCACGACGAAGAACGCCGACGCGGCCACGACTTTCGTCAAGTGGGCCACCAGCAAGGAGTACCAGCAGCTCGTCGGCGAGACGCTCGGCTGGACCCGCGTTCCGCCCGGAGCACGCAACTCGACGTACGAGATCCCGGAGTACAAAGAGGCGGCAGCCGCCTTCGCGCCGATCACGCTCGAGGTCATGAACTCTGTCGACCCGGTTCAGCCGGGTGTGAACCCGCAGCCGTGGGTGGGCATCCAGTACGTCACAATCCCCGAGTTCCAAGACGTGGGTAACCAGGTCGCGCAGTTGATCGCCGACGCCATCGCCGGCCGGACGACGGTCGAGGACGCTCTCGCTGAGGGGCAGAAGATCGCCCAGGTGGCCGGAGAAAAGCAGAAGTAGAACCAGCGTCGCCCTCGTGACTCGGGGGAGCAGCGCCCGCAGCGCTGCCCCCCGGTCACGCCTCAGACAAGGAAGCGAAACATGACTACGACCACCATCATCACGCAGGAAGAGTCCGACTCGGGAGTCCTGCCCCCCGCAATTGCCCCGACGAGCAAGCGCAAGGCCCGCGTAGCCCGCGGCCTCGTGTTTCCCGCGCTGTTCGTCTCCATCGCCCTGACCCAGATCCCGTTCCTGGTCACAGTGGTCGTCTCGTTCCTGAACTGGAACCAGCTTCGACCCGATGCCACTTCCTTCGCAGGGCTGAGCAACTACATATCGGTTTTCACCAGCGGCGACTTCTTCGAAGCCCTAGTGGCGACTGTCACGATCACCGGTTCCGCCGTCATCCTCTCCCTGATCTTCGGGCTCGGATTCGCGATGCTGCTGGACCGCAAGTTCCTCGGTCAGGGGGTTGTCCGCACCCTGATGATCACGCCGTTCCTGGTGATGCCCGCGGCCGCGGCGCTGATCTGGAAATACTCGATGCTCGATGTGAACAACGGAATGGTCAACGTCGCCCTCAACGCGATCGGTCTTCCATCGGTTTCGTGGAACACCGACCTGCCCGTGTTGACCATCATCATCCTCCTGACCTGGCAGTTCACGCCATTCTTCATGCTCATCCTGCTGGCCGGACTCCAGAGTCAGAGCAAGGAGGTACTCGAGGCCGCATCGGTGGACGGTGCCGGCCCGGTGCGCACGTTCCAGTTCATGACGCTGCCGCACCTGCGCCAGTACATCGAGATCGCGACGCTGCTCGGCGGAATCATGCTGCTGCAGATGTTCGATCCCATCGCGATCATGACGAAGGGCACCGGAGGCACGAAGACTCTGCCTTACCTCCTTTATGAACGGGCATTCATCGGCCTGGACATCGGCCAGGCAGCGGCCTTCGGTGTGATCACCGTCGTCATCACCATCGGAGTCGCGTCCCTCGCGTTGCGCAGTCTGTTCAAGGTATTCGTCGAAGGAGAGGTGCGTGATGCGTAACTTCCGTGCAGGTTTGCTGACAACCGTCACCTGGATCATCGCCCTGCTGTTCTTCTTCCCGATCGCGTGGATGGTGTTCACCAGCTTCAAGACGGAGTCCGCGGCCGCGTCCATCCCGCCCACGATCTTCACCTCGCTGAGTCTCGACAACTACGTTGCCGTGTTCGAGCGCGGAATGGGCTCATACCTGATCAACTCATTCACGTCGAGCATCTCCTCGACGCTGATCGTGCTTCTGCTCGCCATCCCATGCGCATACGGGCTGAGTGTGCGCCCGATCAAGAAGGTGAAGGACGTACTGTTCTTCTTCATCTCGACGAGGTTCCTGCCGGTGGCGGCGTCGATCATCCCGGTCTACTTCATCCTGCTGACGCTCGGGCTGCTCGACAACATCACCGTGCTCAGCTGGCTGTACGTGGCGATCAACCTGCCCATCGCGATCTGGATGATGCGCTCGTTCTTCAACGAAGTGCCGGTCGAGATCATCGAAGCCGCGCAGATCGACGGAGCGAACCTGCGCACGGAACTCATCAGGGTGGTCATGCCGATCGTGGTTCCGGGCATCGCGGCGGTTGCGCTGATCTGCTTCATCTTCTCCTGGAACGAGTACTTCCTCGCGACGATCCTGACCACGGATACAGCCCGAACGGTGCCGCCGTTCCTGGCCAGCTTCGTTGATGGACGCGGCCAGTTCCTCGCGGTGCTCTCGGCCGCAGCGACCGTCGCGGTCCTCCCGGTGGTGGCGGCCGGCTGGCTTGCTCAGAAGCAGCTCGTCCGCGGCCTAGCCATGGGTGCCGTCAAGTGACCGGATCGGTGCAGGGTGTTCCGGCAGAGAAGCCGGCCGGAGCACCCCCCTTGACCGACGCGACGATCGGCCTCGTGGATGCCGCAATCCGCCGCCCCGGCTATGACCGGACCAGATTGAAAGCCGGCATCGTGCACATCGGTGTCGGCGGCTTCCACCGGGCGCACATGGCGATGAGCATCGACGCGCTGATGTCGCAGGGACTCGCCCACGACTGGGCGATCTGCGGAGTCGGCCTCCTCGAGAGCGACCGGCGCATGAAGACGATCTTCGATGCGCAGGACTGCCTGTACACGCTGACCGTCAAGCACTCCGACGGCCGTGAGGAGTCGTCGATCATCGGCAGCATCGTCGACTACCTCTTCGCGCCTGACGACCCAGAGGCCGTGATCGAGAGGATGGCGAACCCCGACACGCGGATCGTCTCGCTCACCATCACGGAGGGTGGCTACAACTTCGACCGCGTCACGGGTGAATTCGACGCTGCGAACCCCGCAGTGGTAGCCGACCTGGAACCCGGTGCGGCACCCTCGACGGTGTTCGGATACGTGATCGAGGCCCTCCGCAGGCGGCGGGAGCGCGACATTCCGGCCTTCACCGTGCTCTCATGCGACAACATCCAAGGCAACGGGCATATGGCCGCCCGCACGTTCGCTTCCTTCGGGGACCTGAAAGACGCCTCGCTCGGGCAGTGGGTGCGGGAAAACGTCTCGTTCCCGAACTCGATGGTCGACAGGATCACCCCGGTGACGTCGGCCGCGGATGTGGTCGATGCGGAACGACGATCCGGGCTGAGCGACGAGTGGCCCGTGGTCTGCGAGCCATTCTTTCAGTGGGTCATCGAGGACGAGTTCCCTCTGGGCCGTCCGCCTTTCGAGTCCGCTGGTGCCCAGCTGGTCGAGGACGTCGAACCCTACGAGCTGATGAAGCTGCGCCTGCTCAACGCGAGCCATCAGGGCCTGTGCTACTTCGCCCACCTCAGCGGGTATCGGCTCGTCCACGACGCACTCGCCGACCCGCTTATCGCAGCATTCCTGACCGCGTATATGGATCAGGAGGCGACGCCGACTTTGCGACCGGTGCCGGGGGTCGATCTCGTTGACTACAAGCGAACTCTGATCGAGCGGTTCTCCAACCCGCACGTGCGGGATACGGTCGCTCGCCTCTGCGCCGAATCCTCGGACCGCATCCCTAAGTGGCTGGTGCCCGTCATCCGCGAGCAGCTCGACGCCGGGGGGGAGATCAAGCTGTCCGCCGCCATCGTCGCCAGCTGGGCGAGGTACGCGGAGGGTGTCGACGAGGCCGGCCAGCCGATCGCGGTGATCGACGCGCTCCGCGACGAGCTGATTCCCATCGCCCAGTCCCAGTTCGAGCACCCGATGGCATTCATTCAGAACCGCGCGCTGTTCGGCGACCTGGCGGACAACGAGCGGTTCACCGACGCATATTCGGCTGCGCTGACGAGCTTGCACACGGTGGGTGCACACGAGACCCTCCGGGCCCTGGTCGGCGCGTCCGCCCATGCCCCGAGCGCGCACGACAATCACACGAACGAAAAGGAGGAGCGGCGATGACGCTCATGGAAGCCGCGGTCTTGACCGCACCGCACTCGATCGCGATCGCACCGATGAACGTGCCCGCCCTCGAGGCCGACCAGGTGCTCGTGCGGGTCGCCGCCGTCGGGGTGTGCGGCAGCGACGTGCACTACTACGAGCACGGCCGCATCGGCCCGTACATCGTCGACGGTCCTCTCGTGCTCGGTCACGAACTGTCCGGCCGCATCGAAGCCGTTGGAGCCGACGTCGACTCTGAACGGATCGGGCAGCGGGTCGCGATCGAACCCCAGCGACCCTGCCGCGTCTGCGCGCAGTGCAAGGCCGGCCGCTACAACCTCTGCCCCGACATGGAGTTCTTTGCCACCCCACCCATCGACGGCGCCTTCTCAGAGTTCGTCGCCATCCAAAGCGACTTCGCTTTCGAGATCCCCGACAACGTTTCCGACGAAGCGGCCGCGCTCATCGAGCCGCTCTCGGTCGGCATCTGGGCATGCCAACGTGCCGAGATCGGACCCGGAGCCCGAGTGCTCGTCGCCGGCGCCGGTCCAATCGGAGTCATCGTCGCCCAGACCGCTCGCGCGTTCGGAGCCAGCGAGGTAATCGTCACCGACATCGACGCCGGGCGCAGAGAGTTCGCGGTCTCGTTGGGAGCAACCCGCGTGATCGACCCCGCCCGAGAAACGGTCGAAGGCCTCGACGTCGACGCGTTCATCGACGCCACCGGCGCTGCCCGTGCCGTCCAGTCCGGCATCCGAGCCGTCCGCCCCGCCGGCCGCGTCATACTCGTGGGCCTCGGCAACGACGACCTCGAGCTGCCCGTGTCGTTCCTGCAGAACCGCGAGATCTGGCTGAGCGGCGTCTTCCGCTACGCCAACACGTGGCCCCTCGCGATCGAACTCGTCAGCAGCGGCCGCGTGGACCTCGATCGGCTCGTCACCGCACGATTCGGCCTCGGCGACGCCGAACGCGCACTCACGATCGGACGGGAGCCGGGACAGCTGAAGGCCATCGTCTACCCCGGGAAGTGAATCGTGGTAACTGATCCGCGCCGTGCGGGGTGGGACGTCCTCGTCGTCGGAGAGTCCCTCGTCGATGAAGTCGTCAGCGCCGACGAGACGACGTTGTATCCCGGTGGCAGCCCCTATAACGTCGCGGTCGGTCTCGGCCGACTCGACGTCAAGACGCTCCTGCACACCGCAATCGGCGACGACCAACGTGGCACGCTTCTTCGCACGCACGCGGGGATCAGTGGAGTGACGTTGACCAGTCAATCCCTCACGGCCGACGCCACTTCCTTCGCGCGCGCGACGATCGACGCCGCCGGCGCCGCCGTCTACGACTTCACCGTCTCCTGGCGACCGACACTGTTCTCCTTGACGGGCACTCCCCGCGCACTTCACGTCGGATCCATCAGTGCTGTGCTGCCGCCGGGCCGCGACCTCGTCGCCGGTGTGGTATCGGCGCTCAGGCCCACCTCGCTCATCTCGCTTGATCCGAACGTTCGCCCTCAGCTCACCGAAAACAGGGTGAAGACCCGGTGGCGTCTCGAAGAACTCGTGACGCTGACTGATGTAGTCAAAGTCAGCGACGAGGACCTGCATTGGCTCTACCCCGACCGCGAGCTAAACGAGATCGCCGCCAACTGGTTGCAAAGAGGACCGGACCTCGTCGTGATCACCCGTGGAAGCGAAGGCGCCGTCGGATACAGCCAGGGGGGTGTGCACGTCGCCACACCGGCTGACACCGAGGTCGTCGACACGATCGGCGCGGGCGACTCCTTCACCGCCGGGCTTCTCGCTGCCCTGCTTGCTGCTGACGTGCCCCTTGAAAACGGACGACTTGCTCACCTCAGCCAGGAACAGATCTCGCGCGCGGTCGACTTCGCCACCCAGTGCGCAGCGATCACCGTCAGCCGCGCCGGCGCCCAACCGCCGTGGTCCCACGAAGTGATCTGACCATCCAGTTGGACCCGAAACCCGAACACTCACAGAATGGAGCCTGCGGCATGCTCATCACAGTCGGCGTCGTCGCCACCACCGCCCTCATCTTCCTGACCACATTCGCGCTGGCCGATGTCCTCGAAAATGGCGCGATGCCTGCGCCTGTCGCCCGAGCTTGGCTTGCCACCATCACTCTCGTCCCGGGCATCGGGGCGGTGCTGTGGCTCCGGCAACGCGGGAGGTTCAACGGCACTGCGGATGCGGCCCCGCGGCCTCTGGCGGCCCCGTATCCCAGCGCTGCGGACCTGGAGTTGATGCACGAGGAGATCGATCGATTCCGGTCTTCGGAGGCGTAGCTGTGCGGGTAGTCCGTGCCTCTGTTCGGTGGGGGCGACCTACCGAAGGTGCACAGATTCATGGCAGATGTGGGCGGTGGGAGGCGCCGCGCATGTGAGTTCAAGTCCGGAGTGGGTCGATCGACAGTTGTCGTTCTTGCCGGGCGCCACCCGGCCCGGGACTTTTTTCGTCCAGGCGGCGAACATCGCATGCCAGCGGCTCACGCGTCGAGCCCGCGAACCAGTTCAGGTGTTCCGTAACTTGATTTTGCGCACCCAAGTCGTACGCCCGCAGGCATGTGCCACGCGCTCTCGCACAAGCCCGGCGCGGGTCTCTCTTTGACAATGGGTATGACCGGGCGCACATGTCGCGCCAAGGGGAACATCTCAACGAAGGAGTCGTAGATGTCAGAATCGTCCATCGCGCCGGACGCGACCGCGCTTGTCGAGCGGCTTCACATCGCCGACGACGCCGGACGCGAGATTCACGACGCCGCGACCGGAGAACGGATCGGGTATGCGCCGGTCCACACAGTGGACGATCTGAATGACGCTGTCGCGCGTGCCCTGGCCGCGCAGCCGGCGTGGGAGGCTCAGGGCCACGCGAAGCGGAGTGCAACGTTGATCGCCGTGGCAGATGCGATCGATGCCCATGCCGAACCGCTCGCCCATCTTCTGTCGCGTGAACAGGGGAAGCCCCTCAATGGACCCAACGCACGGTTCGAACTCGGGGCTTGCTCGGCATGGTTGCGCGCGGCCGCGGAGACGCCTATCGAACCCGAAGTCATCGTGGATGACGAGAGTGGCCACGCTGAGCTCATCTACAAGGCGCTGGGCGTCGTGGCCGCGATCGGCCCGTGGAATTGGCCTCTCATGATCGCCATCTGGCAGATGGGGCCCTCTCTCCGCATGGGAAACACTGTCGTTGTCAAGCCCAGCGAGTACACACCACTGAGCGTGCTCGCACTGATCTCGATCATGAACGACGTGCTGCCCGCCGACGTCCTCATCGGAGTGTCGGGCGATCGCGAAGTGGGTGCGCGACTGGCATCCCACCCCGACATCGCGAAGGTCATGTTCACGGGATCAACGGCAACGGGGCGCAAGATCATCGAAGCATCGGCGGGAAATCTCGCACGGCTGACCCTGGAGCTCGGAGGCAATGACGCGGGCATCGTGCTGCCCAGTGCCGACCCCGCCACCATTGCACAGGATCTGTTTTGGGGCGCCTTCATCAACACCGGCCAGACGTGTGCAGCGCTCAAGCGTCTCTATGTCCACGATTCGATCTACGAAGACGTTCTCGCGGCCCTGAAGGAGATCGCTGAGCAGACGCCGATGGGCAATGGCCTCGACGAGACGAATGTGCTCGGACCGGTTCAGAACCGCCAGCAATTCGACATCGTGTCGAGATTGGTCGAGGACGCGAAGGCCCAGGGGGGTCGAGTGGTCGTCGGCGGCGCTCCGGCGACGGAACTCGGTGCCCTGTTCTACCCGATCACGATCGTGGCCGACGTGGCCGATGGGATCGCGCTGGTGGACGAAGAACAGTTCGGGCCGGTGCTGCCGGTGATTCGCTACATCGATGTCGAAGACGCCATCCGCAGTGCAAACGGACTCGATGTCGGCTTGGGGGCTTCGGTGTGGGCAGGGGAACGTGATGAGGCGAGAAGCATCGCGTCACGGATGCAGTCCGGAACGGTCTGGATCAATTCACACGGGGGCCTGCACCCGATGGTGCCGTTCGGCGGCGTGAAGAGTTCCGGCTACGGCTTGGAATTCGGTGTCGAGGGTTTGAAATCCGTCAGCGCGCCGCAGATCATCAGCGGCTGAGGAGGTATCGACGTGAAAGCGACATCTGTCATCGTCGTCGGCGGCGGGTCGGCGGGCGCCGTCGTCGCGCGCCGACTGATCGACGCGGGAGCTTCGGTCACGTTGCTCGAGGCAGGCGAGGAGGACGTCAACCCTGCGATTCACGACCCGGGCAGGATGGGCGAACTCTGGCACAGCTCCGAAGATTGGGACTACTACACCACACCGCAGGAGCATGCCGCAGACCGCAGGCTCCACCTGCCCCGAGGCAAGGTGCTCGGAGGGTCGCACGCTCTCAACGCGATGATCTGGGTGCGATGTGCCCCCGATGACTTCGACCACTGGGCATCACTCGGCAACGACGGGTGGTCCTGGAGCGATGTCCTTCCCGTCTATCTCGCGATCGAAGACTTCGCCAGCGGTCCATCGGAGTACCACGGGGTGAACGGGCTGCTTCCCGTGACCGACGACTACGCCCTCTCACCGATTCAGGAATCGATCATCGAGGCGGCAGTCCAAGAAGGCATCGAGCGCAATCCCGATTACAACGGCGATCACCTCGACGGCGTCTCGCAACAGCAGGTCACGATCCGTGACGGCAAGCGCGTCAACACGTGGATGACCTACCTGCGCCCGGTTCGTGATGCGCTCGACATCCGAGTAGGAGCGCACGTCCACTCCGTGGTGTTCGAAGAAGGGCGTGCCGTAGGGGTGCGCTTCATGCAGGGCGGCGAACTGACGGAGTTGCGTGCGGACCAGATCGTACTCGCGGCGGGGGCGCTCGACTCGCCGGCCATCCTCTTGCGATCGGGGGTGGGCCCGGCCGATGAGCTTTCCCGCCTCGGGATAGAGGTCGTGCGGGATGCGCGCGGCGTCGGCCGCAATCTGCACGATCATCTTCTGTCGCCCGTCATCTACACGACGACCGAAAAGCCGGTCGGAGCGCCGATACCGGGGATGTCCGTCACTCAGTCGCACCTGTTCTGGCGGAGTAGGCCCGAGCTCGATGTGCCCGATACCCAGCCGATCTTCTTCTCCGTGCCGATGTTCGGTGATCTCGAACCGTTGTCCGACGACGGCTTCTCCCTGATGGCGGGCATCGTGACGCCGAAGAGCCGCGGAGCGCTCGTTCTGACCGGCGCCGGCCTGGATGATCCGATCTCGATCGACCTCCAGGCTCTCGCAGACCCTGACGATGTGCGCGCCCTCGTCGCATCCGTGCGTCAGTGCCGGTCGATCGGTCGCCAGTCGGCGCTCGCCGACGAATGGGGGGCGGTCGAGCTCTACCCCGGCACCGACGTGTCAGATGACGACCTCGAGGACTACGTCCGTCGCACCGTGATCACGTACCACCACCAAGTGGGAACCTGCCGGATGGGTGTCGATGCCGAGGCCGTTGTCGACCCACGTCTGCGGGTACACGGCATTGAAGGGCTTCGAGTGATCGACGCCTCGATCATGCCCCGCATCACCACCGGAAACACCAATGCTCCAGCCGTTCTTGATCGGCGAGATCGGTGCGCGGTTTCTGATCGAGGATCTGTCGATGGGAAGCAGATGACAAGAACAGCAGACAGGTCGTCTTCGCCTCGCGGGGCGAAATCGTGATCGACACGATGCCGGTTCCTGAGCCGTCAGCGGACGAACTCATTCTCCGCATCCGCCGGGTCGGAGTGTGCGCCACCGACCTCCACCTGCTGGCCGGCCACATCGGCGACCCCTTCCCGCTCGTACCCGGTCACGAATTCGTCGGCGAAGTCGATGCGATCGGTGAACGCGCTGCCGCTGATCGGGGAATGACAGTCGGGGACCACGTCGCGGTCGAGATGCTGCTGCCGTGTCAGACATGCCCGCGGTGCATCGAGGGACGGTACAACCTCTGCGATCAGGACGACATGATGACCGGACTCGCGCGGGGTCGGCAGCTGGGTGTGAACATCCCGAGGAGCGTGGAACCAGGCCTGTGGGGCGGATACTCCGAGTACCTCTTCGTCCCACGCGAAGCGATCGTGCACCGCCTGCCCGGTGAGCTGCCGTGGAACGTCGCGGCGCTCGTCGAACCGCTCGCGGTGGCCTGCCGAGCCATCATGCGCGGTCGAGTCGGCCCCGGAGACCGCGTGGTCGTCATCGGACCCGGGCCGATCGGCATCCTGCTGGTCGCCGCCGCACGATCGGCGGGCGCTTCCGTCCTCATCGTCGGCACACGCGCGAGTCGCCTTGAGCGTGCGGCGCGATTCGGAGCCGACGCTCTCGTCAGTCTCCGTGATCAAGACCCTGTGGAGGCCGTCCGCGACCACTTCGGGGCGCTCGCGGATGTGGTCATCGAGGCCGCCGGCTCGAGCGACGCGCAGCAGTTGGCGGCCACCCTCGTGCGGCGCGGTGGCCGGGTGGTGCTCACGGGAGCGTGCGGATCGGGCTCAGCCACGACCTTCCGCTCCGACGAAGATCTGCTCACTCGAGAGATCGATGTCCTCCCCTCCTTTCTGTCTGCAGGAGGCTTCGGGCCCGCGATCGCGATGCTGTCCCGAGGCGAATTCCCCTATGCCGAACTCGTCACCCACTCTTTCCCGCTGGACGATGTCGCCGAAGCATTCTCCGTCATCGCCGGGCGTGAGCAAGACGTGATGAAAGTCGTCCTGCTCCCGACGGGCGACTGACCCGAATCCACCTTTACCGAATCGCAGTCAGAGAGGACCAGTTCATGCAACCGACAATCAGTGACGCGGCGGAGGCGGCGCCCGCCGACCAGTGGCGAACATACGATGAGTTCGCGGCGGGAATAGACACGTATCGCCTCCCCGATGCCGACTTGACCGGCCTTACGATCAACATCCGGCTCGACGACGACACGGTCTTCGAGATGGACTTCATCGACGCACGAACAGTTCGCTGGTCGTCCACGGGCACGCTGGAGGCGGTATCGGCGGTGGACCCGTACGAGGCCGTTGCCGTTCGACCAGAGGTGACCTTTGTCAACCTGCCCGTGACGAGCCGCGAGCGTGAATCGCTGACGCTCGTGTTCTCGACGACTACTCGGCGCGCGCTCGCCGTCCATTCCGTCATCGCAGCCGATGCCGTCGACGACGTTCCACAGGTTGCGCAGCACTTCTGGGCGGGAATCCTCGACGGTGGGCAGGCGACGGGCGACGTCCCCGGTCCCTCGCGAGATCTCATCGGTCGCCGAAATCTGTATCGGTACAGCCCCGAGCATCTGTACGAACACGTCTACCTGTCGTCGGAGCGCTACGCCTGGCAGTGCGTGCAAGGAGTGCAGCGTGGCCACGGTGATGTCGACATGTCCACGGTGTGGAAATTCGAACAGGGACTCTATCTCTTCTGCTTCCGCGAATTCAAGATCGCGGTCGCCAGTGTCTGGCTGCACGACCTCGGCTACCAGCTCATGACCACGGGCAACTTCCTTGGGCTCAACGGCGACGGCGAGGCGGAACACTCGCGAGCGGGAGGTCACATCTACCCGATCGGGTCGGTCACCTACCCCGACATCCAACCCATCTGAGAGAGATCATGTCGAACGCTTCTATCATCACTGCCCACTACGCCGCCTCCGATGTCGGTGACATCGAGGGAATGCTCGCTCCGTTCGCCGACGATGTGGAGTGGACGGAAGCCGCGGGGTTCCCGCTTGCGGGGGTCTACATCGGCCCACAAGCCATTGCCGAGGGCGTCTTCCTGAGGCTGCAGGAAGAGTGGGATGGGTACACCGCTGCGGTCGATGAGGTGCTCGACGCCGGGTCGACGGTGGTGGGAGTCGGCACCTATTCGGGAACGAATCGGACCACCGGCAAGACCTTCACCGCTCGCTTCACGCACATCTGGCGGCTGGAGGACGGGAAAGTCGTCCGCTTCGAGCAGGTCGTCGACACCGTCCCGGTCGTCGCGGCGATGACGTGACGATGAGCGCGACATTCCGACCCGACCTGTTGGCGGGCAAAGTTGCCGTTGTCACCGGAGGCACGTCGGGCTTGGGGGCGGCGACTGCCGGCTATCTCGCTCGACTCGGTGCGCGCGTATACGCTCTCGGTCTTGGCGCCGAGACCCCCGACTTCGACAGCGAGCTGCAGATCGAGGTCCGCGAACTCGATGTCACCGACGATCGGCAGCTGACCGACTTCTTCGCCGGTCTCGACCGACTCGATGTGCTCGATTCCCGCTGCCGGGATCAGCCGAGGCGAGCGCGAGCTCGAATGGGAGTCGTTCACCCGTGTCGTGGAGATTCAACTTCTTGCCGTTTATCGCACGATCGATCTCGCAAGGAGTCTGCTGGCCGCGGACGGCGGAGGGTCGATCGTGACGATCGGCTCGATGTACTCGTATTTCGGTGGAGGCGAGATCGCCGCGTATTCCGCGTCGAAGGGCGGTGTGGTCCAACTGACCAAGTCGTTGGCTCAGGTCTTCGCACCCGACGGCATCCGGGTGAACTGCATTGCGCCCGGCTGGATAGACACACCGCTCCTCTGCGCATTTGAAGGCCGATCACGCGATCAGCGAGCGACTGCTCTCGCGCACCCCGCTCGGCCGCTTCGGCGATCCAGACGAGATCGGTGCGGTGGTCGCGTTTCTCGCGTCGGATGCGGCGTCCTTCATCACAGGAGCGGTCATGCCCGTCGACGGTGGCTATCTCGTCACGGGAATCTGATCACCGCCGAACGGTGTGTGCGCGCTCCGACAAGCGTCCCGCACGCCGAAACAATCAGGGGGAGTCGTGCTGGTCGAGGCTTGGACCAGCACCAGCGTGGGGCGGATACCGTCCCGCGAGGCGGCGCCGCGCGGCGCCCGTACAAAGGAGTACTGCAACGATGAGAGTAAGCACAGCAAAGCGCACTCTGGCACTGGCGACCGGGCTCGTCCTGGCTCTCACGCTCAGTGCGTGTGTCGCCGACGACGCCGGTACGTCCAACGCCGGCGGCGACACCGCCAAAGACGAGCTGCAATGCGGAATGGCGTCTGGCGAGGTGGCGACGGGCGACCCGATCAAGGTCGGCGCGATCGCCACGGCCAGTGGCGGAGTCGACTTCTCTTCGTCACCCAACTCGGCTGCGGCATTCTTCGACTGCGTCAATGACAACGGCGGAATCAACGGGCGTCCCATCGACTACTCGTATCAGGACGACGCTCTCGACCCCACCAAGACGGCCCAGTTGGCGGCCGGCTACGCCGCAGACACCGATATCGTCGGCCTGGTCGGCGACGCCACCTTCATCGGGTGCGATGTCGCGAACGCCGAATACGCCAAAGCCGACCTGTACTCGATCACGGGAGTGGGCGTTCCGCAAGCCTGCTTTCTACTCGAGCAACATCGCCCCGGTCAACGCCGGGCCGCGTCAATCCGCCATCGCGTTGCTGCAATACCTCGAGCAGGAGGGCAAGGCCGATGCGGTCTTCCAGGTGGGCTTGAACACCCAGGGCAACGGCGACTGGGTCGCCGCGGGCATCCAGGAATATGCCGACGCGAACGACCTGACCATCGTGGGGACCGAACTCAGCGATCCCGCAGAGACCAACTGGCTTCCCCTGATCCAGAAGATCAAGGACTCCGGAGCGACGTCGGTCATCATCGCCGATCCGGCGCCGATCACCGCGGCGATTCTGGCCGCCGTCGAGCAGCAGGACGCTCGGGGCGACATCACGTGGCTGTGCACCGCGTCGTGTTACGACGCGCAGTTCGGCTCACAGATCGGCGACTACTGGGAGGGCTTCATCGCAAACTCGGAGCTGCAGCTGGTCGATGCTGACGGCACGGACAACGAGCTGTGGCGCTCGGTCATGGATGCATATGCCTCGCCGGATGCTCCGCGTGACACCTTCAGTCAGGCGGGATTCCTCTCTGCGAAGATCTTCACCGATGCGCTGCTCGCGCTGGATCCGGCGTCGATCGACCGTGCTGCGGTGACCGAAGCGATGGTCGGTGTGACGAACTACACCTCTGATCTGCTGTGCCTCCCGTGGTACTTCGGTGAAGCAGACCAGCACAACGCCAACCACTCGACGCGCACCGCCGTCATCACTGACGGGGCGTTCACCGAGTTGACCGGTTGCATCGATTCCGGAGACCCCGCCCTCGCATCCGTCTTGACGGCGGAGCAGGAACAGGGTCTGGTCGGCTGATAGGTCGAACGAACGAGAGAGTCGTCCCGTGCTGCTTCCTTTCATTGTCGCCGGGCTCGTCATCGGGTCGCTGTACGCCCTGAGCGGTGTCGGCATGCTGGTCCTGTATCGGACGACGGGTGTGCTGAACTTCGGTTACGGCGCACTCGGGGCGATCGCGGCGATGATCGCGTGGCAGCTCGTGGAAATGCGGTTGCAGCCTCTCCTGGCATACGCCATCGGAATTCTCGCGGCGACGACTCTCTCGTTCCTGTTCGGCTATCTCGCCGGCCCGTTCTTGGCGACGGTGGCGACCCTCACCAAGGCCACCGCTACCCTCGGTCTGGCTCTCATCCTGCTCGGAGTGATGCTCTTCGTCTGGAATGACAAAGCGAGGACGTTGCGACTTCCCACCGACACGATCGGATTCGTGGTGGCCGGCACCCGCATCACCGTGACGCAACTCCTCTGTCTGGGGCTCGCCCTGGCAATCGTGATCGGTACCTCTTTGTACTTGAGAATCAGTTCGACCGGCACCGCGATGCGGGCGTTGGCGACGGATCGAGAGCTTGCATCGATGCTGGGGGTGCACGTGCGACGGGTCGAGTTGCTCGCGTGGACGGTGTCGGGCGCCCTCGCGGGAATATCCGGGCTTCTCCTCGCGTCCCAGGCCCGTCTGGAGCCCGCATTCCTCACTTTCCTCATCATTCCCGTGCTCGCGGCGGTGGTGGTCGGCAGATTCCAGTCCCTCTGGTGGACGCTCGCCGGCGGCCTGGCGATCGGCGTCATTCAGGCGGTCATGTCGGCATTTCCCACGGTGTCGGCGTTCAGCAATGCGACGCCGTTCGTCGTCGCCACCGTCGTCATCCTTTACCTCCAACGCCGCAAAGTCGTCACGATTGAGGTGGCTCGATGAGCACGGGACAGCAGACAATCGAACGCTCACGCGCGGCAACGCGCGCCGCGCGCCGTGTTCCTTACCGTGCGATGGGCCTCGCCGTGATGGTCATCGCCATTCTGCTCCTCGTACCGCCTCTCGCCGGGGCGTACTGGACTCGCATCCTGACCGTATGCGCGATCTATGCGATCGCCGCCGCCGGCATCGCCCTGCTCTACGGTCGGCTCGGTCTCGTCACCCTCGGCCAGGTCTCGCTCATCGGTGTCGGCGGGTGGATCACACTGAGGGTCGGTCATGCCACCGGACTCCCGTTCGAGATCCTCCTTATCATCGCGGGCCTGGGCACCGCGGTCATCGGCGTCGTTGTCGGCCTCCCCGCGTTGCGGCTGTCCGGTTTGAACCTCGCCATCGTCACTCTCATGCTCGCGGGCGCGTTCGAAGTCGTCTTCACGGTCACTGGGTTTCCCAATGGCGGGACCGGATTCCTCGGCCGTGCGGAAGGCGGTGTACTCCAGCAGCCCTTGCCGCGACCCGCCGTCGCTCAGACCGACCCGGAGTATTTCCGCTATGTCATCATCGCGGCGACGATCATGTTCGTCGTGATCGCCCTTCACCTGTCGTCCCGGCCGGGGCGCGCGTGGGCCGCCATTCGCCAAAGCGAAGCGGGTGCGCTGGCCTCGGGCATCGGCACCGTGCGGTATCGGCTCTGGGCTCTCGCCGTCGTCTCCGGTACCACGGGTATCGCGGGCGGACTCCTCGCAGGCAACTCCGGTCTCCTCGATCCGATCCAGTTCAAGGCCTCGCAGTCGATTCTCCTGTTCGCCACCGTGCTCATTGGGGGGGCATTCTCGCTCCTCGGCGCATCGATCGCTGGACTCCTGTCGCAAGGGCTGCCGCCTCTTCTCGACGCCTGGGGAGTGAACGGTGACCTCATCTTCGCGTTGCTCGGCCTGGGCATGATTCAGGCGATCACCACAGCGCCCAAGGGCATTGCGGGTCAGCTGCAGGGTCTGGCGCGCAGGGTCGCATCCCGCATCCGATCGGGGAGGAAGCGATGACCGGCGTGCTGGAGGTTTCAGACCTCTCCATCGTCTACGGGGGCGTCAAACCGCTCAACAATGTCTCAGTCACCTTCGAGCGCGGCTTCTGCGGGCTCATCGGTCCCAACGGGGCAGGAAAGACGACGTTCTTCAACGCTCTTTCGGGGTTCGCGACGCCCGCGAACGGGACGATCGTGTTCGACGGGGTCGATTTGGTGCGAATGAACGCGGCAAAGCGCGCCCGGTGGGGACTTCGCCGCACCTTCCAGCAGGAGCAGGTCATCCATTCGGTGAGTGCGCGGACCAATATCCTTCTCACAGCCGAGCACACCAGTGGTGGCCGTAGAGCTGTGGACCGCGCACTCGAATTCGTCGGGCTGGCGGACAGTGACCGTCTCGGATCAACTCTGACAATGCTCGAGAGACGACTCGTGGAGATTGCGAAAACCGTGTGTGGCGACCCTCGTCTCGTGCTCCTCGATGAGCCCGCTGCCGGGCTCGACGCCGCCGAGACGCAACAGCTCACAGAGATCATGCGGCGTATCCCCGAGGAATTCGGCGCTTTGGTCGTGTTGGTGGACCATGACATGGAGCTGGTGTCCACTGTGTGTGGCACGACGGCGGTGCTGGACTTCGGCCAGCTCATCGCGCTCGGCGCGACCGCCGAGGTCCTTGCTTCGCCCGAGGTGCGACGGGCCTATCTCGGTACGGCCGATGTGGAGGGCGCGCCATGACCGATGCGGGAGAACTTGTCATCGAGGGCCTGACGATCGAACGAGGCGACCGTGAGGTAGTGCACGGAGTGGATCTTCGAGCCACGACGGGTGAAATCACCGCGCTCCTCGGGCCCAATGGCGCAGGCAAATCATCGCTGGTCCTGGCCCTTGCGGGCGTGTTGAAGGCCAAACGTGGAACCGTGAGCGTGGGCGGGGTGGCGCTGGGGGGGAAGAGCCCGACGGCGATTCGCGCCTCGGGCATCGCGACGGTACCAGAGGGACACCGCGTCCTGAAAGACATGACCGTCGGCGACAACCTGCGGGTGGCTTCGCTCCTCCTCCCTCGAAACGAGCGCGCGAACGCAATTGCGCGCGTGGTCGAGATCTTCGAGGAGTTGCAGCCGCTGTCGGACAGGCTGGCAGGGTCACTGTCGGGCGGGCAGCAGCAGATGCTCGCGATCGGACAAGCGCTGGTGGCCCAGCCGAGCTTCCTCGTGATCGACGAAATGTCGTTGGGACTCGCGCCGATCGTCGTACGCCGGCTCGTGCCGGCACTTCGACAGATCGCCGACAGCGGCGTCGGCGTCATTCTGATCGAGCAGTTCACTCAGATCGCCCTCGACCTCGCGACGGACGCCTATGCGATGGCGCAGGGGCGCATCGTCCTTCACGCGCCCGCCGCAGAGCTCAAGCAAGCCCCCGAGCGACTCGATGAGGCCTATCACCTTGCGTGAGCCCTGGTCTGCCTGAAGAGATTCGTATACGATGCGAGAAGGTCGGTCTCGTTCGCGACGCCGCATTCATCGGCCGCCGCGAAGCCAACGGAGGTAGCATCGTGATCGACGTCGACGTAGCGACTCGCGGGGTCGGTTTCCGTCCCAGTGACGGAGGCAGAAGAACTTCGATCAATTCCGCGCAGCGGTGTCCGAATCCTTCGTCCCGCTGCAAGTGACGAGCAACCGTCCAGATACCTTCACGGGACGAATCCACGGCGTTGCACTGGATGAGGTCAACATCACGGAAGTCTCCGCGTCGAGTCACACAGTCGAACGCACACCCTCCCTGATCGCGCGTGGCGGCACTCCTACTACAAGCTCAGCCTGCAGGTGGCGGGAACCGGCTTCCTCGTCCAAGACACACGAGAGGCTGTTCTTCAACCCGGCGACTTCGCCATCTACGACACCACCCGCCCCTATTCTCTGGTCTTCGACGACGACTTCCGCGTTGTGGTCATGATGTTCCCCAGGCACCTCATCGACCTGCCGACCGACATGGTCGGGAGATGTCACTGCGGTCACGATCGCGGGGTCCGACGGAGTGGGAAGCATCGTCGCACCCTTTATTTCGCAGCTCGCCAGTAAGAACACCACGAGTTGTGGACCTCTCACCCGTTCAAGGCTGGCCAACAACGCGCTCGACCTCGTGTCGACCGTGATCGCCAGTCAGATGGATCTCGACTCAGCCTCCCGTGACCCGCACAGGTCGCTGAGGAATCACATCCATTCGTTCATCGACGCCAATCTCGCATCGACCAATCTCTCGCCAGCGCGAATCGCCGCTGAACACTACATATCAACGAGGCACCTGCACGCGTTGTTTCGCGAGCAAGGGACGACGGTGTCGTCATGGATACGGTCGCGACGTCTGGAGCAATGCCGACGGGAACTGTTGGACCCTCTGCAGACTTCCACGCCCGTCGCGGCGGTCGCGGCGCGGTGGGGATTCGTGGACGCAGCGCACTTCAGTCGTATCTTCAAGGCCACCTACGGACAGCCTCCCAGCGATCTGCGACAGACTCGCCGGTAATTCGGCCGGTCGAGGACCCTACGTGTCAGGCCGACTCGTCGAGGGACGACATGCCTCGAAGGTGCATGCCGCGGAGCACGCGGATCATCTCGGTCCGGTCGTCTGGGTGGGGACGTATCCCTGAGACGTGCCCGTGCAGCCGACGCCGATTCTGGACACTTCGAGGGTGCCGCTGAGGCGGCGCGTGTGCATGTCGGTCCTTGCGCGTTCAGATGGTTCAGGCCTCGGGGATGTTTAGGTCCCAGGTCGAGGGGTCGACGTCGTCGGGGTCGGGGCCGCCTCTGACGCCGCGGTCGAGCCCGTCGATAGCGGCCAGTTCGGGGGCATCCAGTTCGAAGTCGAACACGTCGATGTTCTCTGCGATCCGGTCCGGGTCGGTGGACTTGGGGACGACGGAGCTTCCTTGCTGCAGGTGCCAGCGCAGCATGACCTGTGCGGGCGTCTTGTCGTGGGACGCGGCGATGCTGGCGATCGTCTGATCCTCCATGACGCTCTTGCGGCCCTCGCCCCAAACGGGGTAGAACGTGATCCCGCCGATCGGGGACCACGCCTGGGTAACAATGCCGATTTCGGTGTTGGCACGCTGCACGGCACTTCGTGTGAAGTAGGGGTGCAACTCCACCTGGTTGATCGCCGGAATGATCTGGGTCTGCTCACGCAGGGCCGCGAGGTGGTGGGGCATGAAGTTGCTGACGCCAATGGCGCGCACTTCGCCGGTCTCGAGGAGTCGCTCGAGCGCCCGGTACGCCTGAATCGTGCGCTCGAAGTGCTGGGGCATGGGTTGATGGAGGATCAGCAGGTCAATCCGCGAGACGCCGAGCTTGGTGGCGCTCTTGTCGAAGGCGTGCAGCGTCTGGTCGAAGCCGTAGTCACTGACCTAGACCTTGTCTCGATCACCACGTCAGCGGGGTCGATGCCGGATCGACGGATGCCTTCGCCGACTTCGCGTTCGTTGCCGTATCCGGCCGCCGTGTCGATGTGGGTGCAGGGAGTGTCTTCCAACGACGCAAAGCGCCGCATCCGCGAACTGCTTGATCAGGTGCATCTCCCGTCAGATGCCGTCAGTCGCCTGCCACGCGAATTCTCCGGGGGACAACGTCAGCGGATTGCGATCGCCCGTGCGCTGGCGCTGTCTCCCAAGCTCATCGTGTGCGATGAGCCGGTCAGTGCGCTCGACCTCACGACTCAAGCTCGCGTTCTGGACCTCTTTCTACAGATCCAGCAAGACACCGGCGTTTCCTATCTTTTCGTGAGCCACGATCTGGATGTCGTCCGGCATATCAGCCATCGTGTCGCGGTTATGTACCGAGGCGAGATCGTCGAGCACGGACCCACTGAGCAGGTGACCGTCGAACCTAACCACTCCTACACGCGGCAGCTGTTGCTGGCCTCCCCGGTCGCCGACCCCGACCAGCAAGCAGAGCGTAGGCGTCTGCGTCACGAACTCAACCAACCGGCCGCGTGACGGAACTTCGATGACGGCTGCTTCTGGCGCCACCTTCCGCGAAACGCAAAGCGTATGGCGGGAAGATAACGCGGAGCAGGAGCACCTTTCGTGGAACGAGTGTTACTGCGGACGTTCACCTAGCGCGAGCACGTTTCTCGTGGAGCATGGGTCGGCCCCAAGCCGCTGCTCGTGGCCATCGCCATCGTCAACTCGGTGACGTACCTCGTCGCTGCGATACCCGACCTCGGCGTGTGGCACGTGCTCGTCATCAACACGGGCATCGGCATCGGTCTGGGCTACGCCGCCACGCCGGCCCTGACCATGCAGGTCGTGCCGGTGAGCGGGACCGCCGCTATCAAACGGTCTCAACACGCTGATGCGCGGGCTGGGCACGAGCCTGGCGGCCGCGGCGCTCGCGGCAGTTTCTCGCGCAGTCGGCGACAACAGTCCGCGGTGTCTCCGTGCCGAGTCACGGTGGGCTCGAACTTTCGCTGATCTTTGGTCTCGTCGCGTCCGTCGTTTGCGCCCGTCCTGGCGGTGTTCATTCCCACTCCAGGATGACGTGTATGGCACACGGTCTTCGCTGCCCGTGGACGCGCTCTGATTCCGAACGGCTGACGACGCGCGTTATCCCGGCAGGTGACCTCCAGGAGGCCCCGAGCATCCTGAGGATGCCGATTCTGGTTAAGTCTGGTGTATGTGGAGTGCGGGATTTCGCGGGTTTGTCGCCGTTTGCCTCTCTGAAGGCGCGATCTCACCCTGCTAAGGTCGAGATCCCTCACGGGGTCCGAGGGTTGAATCCCTCGGTCTCCGCTTCGAAAATCCCTGGTAAAATGGGGGTTTTCTTTTTCCACGACGGGGCTGATTCAACGTGTCGAGTCGGCGAAAGTGACCCCCAAGTGACCCCCACGGAGTCACTTGGGGGTCACGTGAGGGGCAGCAGCACCGCTCGCTCTCCCACACACATCAGTGCGTGCTGGGCGGAATTCCGGGGAAGTCCCCGGCTCGAGGGCTTGTGGTGCACCACCCCCCGCACAGGTGGCGACCGCCAATAGCGACTTTCTCCATGCCGACGGGAATCAGTTGGATGAGCTGCGGCGCCCCCCAACTCGGGTCCGACGTACCTGAGGCAACTGCGTCAGTGTCGTGCGCAGCTACCCACGACGCGACGACCACTGTACCGCTCCGGCGAGGGAGAGCCCCGTTCGGTGCTGCACACGAGCAAACGAGTCCGGTCGCCCGTTCTTCGTACGCCAGGGTCATCTCGCCAGCGACGGGGTGGTTGAGGCCCTTCGCGCCGGTCCCGGGGTGCGGGCAATGTGCGCGCCGCTGCTCATGGAGTAGCGCGACTTGTGCTCTTGGTGAGGCGTCTGCTCGGAATGATCGTGCCTTGGGCGCACGCGGCCGCCACACAATCGCCGTATCCGTTTCATTGACTGGCTTTCGTCTGGTTGATAGCTTCGCCAAAGCTGTTCTTCACTCGCCAGATTGCCGGCATGATCGCCGGCGCCATCAAGGGAGGACGTCATGACGCGACTCCGCGTGGCCGACCACAGGTGCGCCCCGTGATCGTCGAAGGTCTGAGAGTCAACGGCCTCGAAGGTGACGTTTTCGGAGTCGGCGCTGATCGTCCCGCCTTTGGGTGGCGCTTGGGCGTTGATGCGCGCAATTGACGACGTCGAGTCCTCGACTCTTGACAGGCAGACGGCTTACCGGATCCAGGCGGCGATCACCCTGGTGGCCCTCGAGCGGGGCGAACTGCTCTGGGACTCGGGGCGGGTCGCATCGGATGACCAGCACGAGATCCCGTACGCGGCGGCGGACCCACTTGGCTCGAGAGACGCGGTGGTGTGGCGGGTCCGCGCGTGGGATGCGGCAGGCGTGCCGTCCGCATGGAGTGACGTCTCGTCGTTCACGGTGGGTCTCCTGCATGCCGATGACTGGGGTGAGGCGAGGTGGATCGAGCAGGCCGGTCGGGCCGCTGATGCGCCGCTGCCCCTCTTTGCGCGCGTCATCGAGCTTCCCGAAGCCGGCGTGGCTTCGGCGACGCTGTACCTGGCGGGGATCGGTTTGCACCTGGCGACCGTGAACGGTCAGGCCGTCACTGCGGAGCACCTTGCTCCTGGCAACAGCAACTATCAGCTCTCGGCTGAGTACCGCACCCACGACATCGGCCCGCTCCTGCAGCCGGGACGCAACGTGATCGGGGTCCGACTGGGCCATGGGACCGCCTATGTGAGCAGGGACGTTCTGAACCCTGGGGTGGGGCGCAATTTCCCATACGCATGGTGGGAAAGTCGAGCCCCAGGCTCCGGGCGCGCTGTCGTCAGATGCCGAGACCGGGCGCCGACGAGGTCGTCGCCAGGATCGACGGGGAACTGCACGTCGGCGGCAGCGTGAACATCGACACGGGCGACGGTGGCGACCGCCTCGAGTCACGCCGCATCACCGCCGTTGGTCCCGGTGCGGAGGGTGATGTCGTGATCGCGATAGCTCCGCCGCTGTCCAGGCCGCATGCGCGGGTGCGCGGGTCACGGCATCCGGCAACAACATCGCCGCAACGGATCCGACTGCCGGCGCGGCGATCAGTCCCCGTATGATCGCGCGCATCGAGCTTCGCCATCGTGACGGTACACGACAGGATGTCGTCTCAGATCGAGAGTGGCGCGCGGCCTCGGGACCGCTGGTGACCGACGCCTGGTATTCGGGCGAGGACTACGACGCCCGTCGTGAGCAGGTCGGCTGGGACGCGCGCTGGTGCCGACCACACCGCAGCCGCCCGCCGCCGGGACGGCTGTCCGATGAACTGGACATCGGCCGGTATTGCAACACCGCCGAACCTCGCGACGGAGCTGGTCGCGCGCGCAGCGCCCGGCGTGGTGGAGTGGGAGCGCTTCGCGCCCCTCTCGCTCACAAGTCCCCATCCGGGCATCTGGGTGTTCGATTTCGGGCAGAACTTCGCGGGATGGCCGGAGCTGCACCTGCCGCCCATGGCCGCCGGCGTCACAGTGACCCTGAAGCCGGCGGAGGGGCTCAGGCCTGACGGCACGGTAGATCAAGCCTCCCTGGGGTTCGACGAGAGGGGCACAGACCTCTTCAACACTTACACCACCGCGGGCCTGCCCGGCGGTGAGGTGCACCGACCGTTGTTTTCGTACTTCGGGATGCAGTGGGTGCAGGTCGAGGGCCTGCCCGCGGACATTGTTCCCGGCACTGAGATGCTCACGGGAATCCGGTTGCAGGCCGCGACCGCACTCGTCGGCTCGTTCGACTCATCTAGCGCGCGCATGAATCGCCTCTACCGGATGATCCACTACTCGATGGCGTCCCAGATCATGTCGACCTTCACCGATTGTCCGGGAAGGGAGAAGCAGTCCTATCCCGCCGATTACACCATGCCGATGGCAGGCTTCCACCGGATCTTCGATTTCGACGCGTACCTGCGAACCACTCAGCGCCATCTGGTGGAGGGGCAGTCCCGCGCGGACACCCCGATGTTCGGGAACGTCGCGCTGAAGACGCCGGTGCACGACTGGGGGTACACCCGCAACTTCGGGGACGAGATCAACTGGGGCAACGGCATCGTGCTCGTGCCGTGGTTTCTGCTACGAGTACTACGGGCACATCGAGACGATGCTCCGGTCTCTACGACCGGCTGGTGGATTTCGTCGACTACATTCGGCGCGAGAAGGCCGGCAGCGGTATCGACGCGCACATCGTCGACGGTGCCCTGGCCGACTGGGTGGCAGCGGAGGAGACCTCCGGCCGCATCACCGGCACCTGGGGATACTTCACGACGATCACGACGATGGCCGCGATCGCGCGGCTCACGGATCATCCTGAAGACGCCGAGGAATACGCGCGCCTTGCCGACGAGATCCGCGACGGCGTTCAACCGAGCGTTCCTGAACACCACGCTGGGCTACTACACCGCACAGGGGGATCGCGGCGCCGACGGCGCGTCACAAGCCGCACAGGCGCTCGCGCTGGACGCCGGTCTGGTTCCCGAGGAATTCCGTGCGACCGTCATCGCCGGCTGGTCGACGCCGTTCGTGAGTTCGGTCCGGACGACGGTCCGCACCTCGGCTGCGGGAACCATCGGATTGGCCGCTGTCGTTCGCCAGCTGAGCGCGACGGGCAACGGCCAAATCCTGTTCGACGCCGTGCACACCGATACCGAGCCCGGATACGGGTACTTCATGGAGTCCACCGTGGCGAACCCGGGCGGCTTCACGACGATCGGTGAGGAGTGGAACCGAGGCGCCTCGCGCAACCACATGATCCTCACTCAGATCGTCGAGTGGTTCCAGACCGGCCTAGTCGGCATACAGCAGGCCCCCGGCTCAGTCGGGTACCAGCGTCTGCGCATCATTCCGCGGCCCGTCGGCGACCTCGTCTGGGCGGAGGGCTCCTTCCGCACGCCGCGCGGGGCAGCATCCGTTCGATGGGATCTGGCCGACGGACAGTTCACCCTCGCGATCCAGGTTCCGCCCAACACGTCGGCGGAGGTCTGGATCGTCAACGGTCGGCCGTCGGATCGCTGACGGTCCCGACGCGCGCGGAGTTCGTGCGCTACGACGAAGACTTCGCCGTATACCGCGTCGGCGCCGGCTCGTTCACGTTCGTCGCCCGCGGTCCTGAGAGTGCATCGCACCCGAATCGCTTCGTGTTGCGCGTCAGTCGTCGCTGCCCATGCGAGGCAGTCGGATGCGCGAGGAACGATCGCCCCCGACGAAGATCCGCTGCAGCGCAATGACGGCGTCGGCACCAGTCCACGGATGCTCGCCGGTGTTGAGGTTGGGATCCCAGCGAGGGAACGAACTCGAGGTCACATCTACGCGGATCCGGTGGCCACGAAGGAAGCTGTGTGCGGTGGCCCAGAGAGAGAAGCGATAGTCGACGATTTCACCCGGAGTGATGAACGACTCGGGGTGAGGCCCGATCCAGCCGCTGTGGTCGTACGAAGCTCGGTGCCGGGCTCGGATGATGCCATCTGCGATGATGATCGATTGCCCGCCCGGGTGGACGTCGCAGAGTCGGACGACGAAGTCGGTGTCGATCGCCGAAGTTGCAGCGTTCAGGGTTACTTCGACATATCCCGCGATGGTCACCGCCTCGTCCAGTGGTTCGGTCTGGAAGCCGAGGACGTCGTGCCGTTCGTACAGCGGGCGTTGGTCATAGGGGCCAGGAGCCAGGCCGAACATCAGCGTGGCGCCTCCGACCGTTGGCGCCGGATCTCTCGGATCGTAGCGATACTCCAGGAAGTCTTCCGCGGTTGCGGGGTTCGTCTCCAGGCTCCCGGCGGCGCTCAGGTGCAGTTCGAGCGGAGAGCTCGTGGGGGGGAAGTGGTCGAAAGGATCGCCACCTGTTCTCGCCCATCACGAACAGCCGCACCGGGGCGACACCTTCCAGGGCCTCGGGTCGCCCGTCAGTGGTCGCCTTGAGCCATCGGATGTGCTGGTCGATCAAGGAGAGCTCTTCACCCATGTCGTCATGCGCAGCGCTCGCTCCGAAGTCCACATCGCCCAGCATCCGGCCGGCCTCCATGTGCGACCACGGGCCGACCAGGAGATGCAACGGATTCGAGGTCGCGGCATCCTGCAGCCCTTGGAATTGAGCGAGCGTCGACCCGAGGAAGGAGTCATACCAGCCGGCTATCAGGAAGGCCGCAGCGTGGATTTCTCCGTAGCGTCCGCGGGTCATCGTGGGCTCGTCGGCCAGCTCGGCGAACGGCCTCGACCAGATTTCGACGGCGTCAGCGACGGGCGTCCGTTCGTTCGCGAGTGCGCCCAGTGGCCGGGTCCGGATATAGTGACCGCTCTCCTGACGTTCATCCATCTCGGCGACCAGCTCCTCCTTCTCCGCGGCGTTGATGTCGGTGCGTCGAGCGATGGAATTGATGCCCACCGGGCCAGTCCCCCACCCGATGCGGCTCATTTCGATGGCACCACCCCGGAACACGAATCCATCGAACAGTGAATCGTTGGGCGACACCATCGGGATCATCGCCCGCAACGCCGGGGGAGACGCGAGAGCGGCAGCCCACTGCACTTGAGCGAGATACGATGGACCAAAGGTCGCGACATCTCCGGTGCTGCCGGGCAACTGCGAGGCCCATGCGATCGTGTCCGCCCCGTCAGCGATCTCCTGCGCCGGGGAGGAATAGACCCCTTCGGAGCCGAACACACCGCGCACATCCTGAATGACGACAAGGTATCCCCGCGCGGCCAGGTAGCTCGGCTCCGGCACCCCCTGCGCCTGCCATACGCGCTTGTCGTAGGGCACGCGCATCACTACGGCGGGCAGCTCTCCGTCGAACGCGGGCCGATAGACATCGGCCTCGAGCGTGACACCGTCGCGCATCGGAACTCGGACTCCGCGCTCGACCCGCACCGTGTGAACGTCTTCGACGTCGGGTTTTCGGCCGGCGACATCAGCGAAATCCGCCACGGATCCTCCTCACGTAAGGGTTGGGAATAAATACCTGTCAACGACAGGTATTACCAAGGTTCTCGTCTTTCCGGAGACGTGCGTCGGTCAGACCTCCAGGTCGCCCGGGAGCACCCGTATCGCCGCCACTGCCCCCGGCAGGTCGCTTGCAAGAGTCGCGGTCAGCCGGTAGGCACCCGGTTCCACCTGCCAACCGTCGGACCAGTGCGCCAATCTTCGCCAGGGGATGGGGAGTGCGATCCGGCGTGCTTGCCCAGGCTTTATCGTCGTCGTGGCGAAACCGACCAGCCAGTGCTCGGGGCGATCGATCGTCGACGCCGACGAACGCTCGGCGTACAGCTGAACGACCGCTTTTCCGCTGCGGCTGCCGGTATTCGCGACGACCGCGTGGACCGTCATGTCGTCGCCTTGGCTGATCGACTCCGGTGCCTCGATCGCGCTCACCTCGAAAGTCGTATAGCCGAGTCCGGTGCCGAAGGCATACGCCGGGGTGCGTCCGCAACGCCGCCACGCGCGGTAGCCGATGTGAATACCTTCCGAGTACGCCAAGCGCCCACCGACGGGCGTCACATCTTTGACGGGTAGGTCTTCCTCTGCGCCGGGCCACGTGACCGGCAGGCGGCCCCCCGGCTCGACATCGCCGCTGATGACGTCAGCCAGAGCGTCCCCGAACTCCTGACCAGGGAACCACACCGCCAGGATGGCGGCGACATCGTCTCGCCATGGGAGCACCACCGGCGCACCAGCGTTGACGATCACGATGGTATTCGGATTGGCCCGTGCGACAGCTCGAACGAGATCGTCCTGCCTCCCGGGAAGACGGAGGTCGGATCGATCGAAGCCCTCGGACTCGACTTCCGGAGACGTCGACACCACCACGATCGCTACCTCTCGATGCGCGGCCAGCTCGGCCGCTTCGGCGATCAGGCCATTCTCGTCGGCGTCAACCGGCGGGACGCCCACCCGGAACGCGAACGAGTCGGGGATGCCGCCGGCGACGGGGGTGAACCGTACGACAAGGTCCACTTCCGCCCCGTAGGTCGGGATGTCGACGGTCACGAAAGGGGGAGTGAGTACCGCGGTCGCCGGGTCATCTCCCGGCGATGTGCGTATAGAGCCGTTTGCGACGAGGTGACCGCCCGCGTACACCTCGTAGTCGCACAGCCCGGACACAGCGAGCTGAGCAGAGCCGGCCGTCGGCGCGCGATATCGGAAGGCCATCTCGATGAAGGCCGATCTGGTGGCCAGCGACATCGCGTCGAAAGAAACGATGCCAGACACCTGGCGAAGCTCGCCCAGCAGTTCATTGCCGCTGTGGTCGACATAGCGCACGGTCATCCCCGGCTGGCCGTCTGTCGTGAACGATCCAACCGGCAAGTCGGAAGGACGTGTCTGCACTGCGGCACCGCGTGCCCAGGCAATGTCCGCCTCGGGCCAGCGTCGCCTCAAACCCTCCCACGGGGCGATGACCGACTGGGGGATCACTGTGGCACTGCCGCCGCCCTGGGTTCTGGCATCGACGGCCCCCTCTCCGATCAGGGCGATCCGAGTGGGAGCGATGAGTGGGAGAACGCCCTCGTTCCTGAGCAGGACCGTCCCGGCAACGCTCGCAGCTCGCGCTATCCGAGGGCCGTCGACCGGCTGCGGCATCGCCCGCTCGCACGCCTGCCCCTCCAAGGCGCCGACTCGTGCAGCCAGTCGAAGGATCCGTGAGACCTTGCGGTCGATCGCCGACTCGTTCACGCTGCCGTCGCGAACGCTTCGCAGAAGGTTGTCACCCCACGCTCCCTGGGGCCCTGGCATCGCGAGATCCTGATCGCGTCGGGCGCTCTCGATAGACCGCACGGCGGTCCAGTCGCTAACCACCACACCGTCGAAGCCCCACTCTTCTTTGAGGGGGGTCGTGAGTAAGGCGTTCTCCGTCGCGGTGGTGCCATTGATCGAGTTGTACGCACTCATCACCAGCCACGCGCCGGCTCCCACGACCGGTGCCTCGAATGCGAGAAGGTAAAGCTCTCGTAGCGTGCGTTCGTCCACCTGAACGTCGACGGTGAACCGCTCGGTCTCCGAGTCATTCGCCACGTAGTGCTTGACTGTTGCGCCCACACCGTGGCTCTGGATTCCTCGGACGAACTCCGAGGCCAGCTCGCCAGTGAGCAGGGGATCCTCGCTGAAGGCCTCGAAGTGCCGACCACCATAGGGCGACCGCTGAAGGTTGATGGTCGGCGCGAGCACGACGTCCACACCCTTTCCCCGCGCCTCTGCGCCAAGACCCTCGCCGACGCGCCGCACGACCCCCCGATCCCACGACGCGGCCAGCGCCGTGGGGGAGGGAAAGTTGACCGACGGAGACCGTTCGTCCCAAACGGCGCCGCGAACTCCGACTGGTCCGTCTGAGAGCACCATCGACCGTAGGCCAATATGGGGGAATTCATGGAGTGACCAGGAGTCGCGTCCCGTCAGCAGGCGAATCTTCTCCTCGAGCGTGAGCTTGTTCACGAGGTTCTCGATATTGGCATCGCTGGGTTCGGCCATCGAGTTCTCCTTCGATCGTGGCAACACGGCCCACAGTAGACCCAAAACCAATCATCGACATAGATTCGCCATGCAATACGTGGTCTCGGGCGCTACGATTCGGCGTATGACGGCAAGAGGGCAGTATGCGAAAGGGTTGGCCAAACGTGAAGAAATTCTCGACTTGGCACTCGAGTTGTTCGCGCGGAAAGGCTACGACCGCGTCTCCGTTCGAGAAATCGCGCGAGAAGCCGGTCTCAGCCAAGCCGGCCTTCTGCATCACTTCAGCACGAAGGAAGAGTTGTTCCTCGAGGTGCTACGCCGCCGCGACGACCGCGACGGCGACCCGGTCCAACACCGTCACCATCACTCGGTCGAGCACCTCATCAGTGCGGTCACGCACAACGCCGGTGAGCCCGGGCTCGTCCGCCTGTTTGTATCCATGTCTGCCGAGAGCGCGGTCTCCACGAGTGAGGTCCGGGATTGGTTCGAGGGGCGGTACGAATGGCTGCTTGACGAGGTCGCTCGCGACGTACGCGACCACCAGGCGCGGGGCGAGATCCGATCCGATCTCGACGCAGAAGACGTCGCATCCATCCTCGTAGCCGCCGCCGACGGGCTTCAGCTGCAATGGCTCCTCAATCCGGACCATGTGAACATGGGGGAGCGCTTGAGCAAACTGTGGGAGGTCATTCGCTCAATCTGAGGACCGTCGATCCCGATGGCGCTGCGGCGCTCCACGAGGCTCCGCTCTCTAGGCGTGGCATAGCGCGCCATGCGACGACGCCGCTGCACCGACTCGCTGTTCCTCCGGTGCTTGCCCGGCGCGTCGTCGCTCGCACCGACGATTGCAAATGCGTAACGGGCGACTGCGGCCATTGACGAGGGAGCGAGGCGGACCTAGTATTGCCGAAAGCCCGTCGTTGACTAGTTTTCAACCCCGAGTTCTCGCATGGACCTACAAGGAGGTAGTGATGTCAAAGATTCGTGAACGATCACGACTGCTGGCTGTCGCCGGCATCGCGGTCGGAGCACTTGCGCTGAGCGCGTGCGGGGCAGGCGAGGGAGGCACTTCCGACGACGCGAATGAGCCGGTCACGTTGACGTGGTTCTCGGGCTCCGGCGTGGACGCCAACATCAAGACGATGGAAGCGCTCGCGGACGCATTCCACGAAGAGAACCCGAATATCACCGTCAAGGTCGATGCCTCGGGACCGAGCGGACCCGAGATCGACAACGTCATGAAGACTCGTCTGGCCACGGGTGAGATGCCCGACATGTTCTGGTACAACAGTGGCTCTCTGATGCAAGCGCTGAACCCCGACCAGACCATGCTCAACATCAAGGGTGAGGACTTCCTCGGCAACCTCAGTGACACGTGGTTGACTGCGGTGTCCACAGACGACGGCGTGTTCGGCGTGCCCGTCCAGTCAGCCGGTGGCGGCGGCATCCTCTACAACATCCCGCTCTATGAGCAGCTGGGTATCGAGGTCCCCACGACCTGGGACGAGTTCCTCGACAACGCGCAGACGATCAAGGATGCCGGCTACGACGCCGTCGAGCTGACACTCGGTGATGTCTGGACCTCGCAGATCATCACACTGGCTGACTTCTACAACATCTACGCGAGCGACCCCGATTGGGCAACCAAGTACACGGACAACAAGGTCAACTTCACCGACGATCCTGTGGCTGTGCAGAGCTTCACGAAGCTGCAGGACGTTTACGACGGTGGCTTCATGAACGAGGACTTCGCCTCCGCGAAACTCGATGATGGGCTGAAGGCTGTCGCCACTGGCACGGCGGCGAACTATCCGATGCTCGGTTTCGTGCAGAGCACCATCGCGACGAACTTTCCCGACAACGTGGATGACGTCGGCTTCTTCGGGATCCCGGGAGACGCCTCGACCACGCCGGGAATGACCGTGTGGGCACCGTCTGCCCTCTATGCGCCGTCCAACACGCCGCACCCCGACGAGGTCAAGGAGTTCATGGCGTTTGTCGCCAGCCCGGCCGGATGCGACACGATGACCGAGGCGCTCGGAGTTACCGGAGCGTATCTGGTGGAGGGCTGCACGCTTCCTGACTCGGCTCCGCGACTCGTCGCCGACATGCTGCCGTACTTCGAGTCGGGCAACACTGCACCTGCCCTGGAGTTCCTGTCGCCGGTAAAGGCCCCGAACAGCGGATCGATCCTGGTCGAAGTCGCGTCCGGCATCACCTCGGGCGAGCAGGGTGCGCAGGCGTATGACGCCGACGCCGCGAAGCAGGCTCAGCAGCTCGGCATTCCCGGCTGGTAGCGAGGGGTTCGCACTCACGCAACCCCGGAAGTCCATCATGCCGTGGGGGCAGTCAGCGGGAGCTGGCCGCCCCCACAGCCAGGGCAGGAGATTAACACCATGGCAACGCTCGCTCCTTCGCAGCTGAGAGCCGACCTCGAGGCGCCGGGCAAGCCCGATAGACGCCGCCGCTTCACGCACAAGATGTACCCGCACTGGTTTCTGCTCCCCGGAGCGGCCGTCTATGCGGCGCTGTTCATCATCCCGTCGTTCGCGTCGTTCTACTTCGCGTTCACGCGGTGGACGTTCTTCGACGTCACGTTCATCGGATTCGACAACTTCGTCACGTTCTTCAACGACCCGCAGCTGAGCAAAGCGTTCACGAACACCCTGATCTATGGGGCGCTGACCTCTGTGCTGAAGGTTGTGCTGGGGCTAGGTCTCGGCATGCTTTTCACATCCGACATCCTTGCTCGAGGGTACTTGCGTGCAGTGGTGTTCTTCCCTGTTCTGGTCAGCACAGTGGGTGTCGGGATCACGTTCCAGGCGTTGTTGGATCCGTTCGACGGTGTCGTGAACAATGTGCTGGCAATTTTCGGCATCAACGGGCCTGGTTGGCTCACCAATCCAGACCTCGTGCTGTATTCGATCATCGGCATCGACGTCTGGAAGGGTGTCGGTCTTGCCGCGCTCATCTACATGGCCGGTCTCGTTTCGATCCCGCGCGAATACTACGAAGCGGCGAAGGTCGATGGTGCGAGCGGGTGGGCGAACTTCCGCTTCATCACATTGCCGTTGGTTCGCCCGGCCACCACGACTGTGGTCATCCTCTCTCTGATCGGCGGCCTGCGCTCGTTCGAGATCATCTGGGCGACGACGGGAGGAGGTCCCGGCTTCTCCAGCGATGTCCTGGCTTCCGTGATCTTCAAGCAGTACGCCGCCGGGTTCTACGGACTGTCGACGGCGGGAAACGTCGTGCTGTTCGTCACGGTCGCAGCCGTCATCGTGCCGCTCTTCTGGTGGCTCAACCGAAAGCAGACGGATCTGTGAAAACGCGCCCCGTAGTCCGCAACACGATCGGCATCGTCGCCGTCCTGCTGTCCTCTCTCATCTTCCTCGCACCATTCGCGTTCGTCGTGATGCAGTCGCTCAAGACGACCCCGGACGCCGCCAATCTCGACTTCAGCTGGCCGACCGAGTTCTCATTCTTCGAGAACGTCATTAAGGTCTTCCAGGCGAACGACTATCAGCTGGTGGTGGCGTTCATCAACAGCACGGTATTGACGGTGGTGTCCGTCACGGTGATGGTTCTGCTGTCGGCGATGATCGGCTGGGTGCTCGCACGTCGCCCCAGCCGCTGGAATCCTCTCATCAGCTTCTTCATCATCGCGGGACTCATCGTTCCCCCGGCGATCGTGCCGACCGCGTGGGTCATGCAGCGACTCGGCATCTTCAACACGATCGGCGGACTTGCGCTGATCGAGGTCGCGTACGGCATGGCGTTCTGCATCCTGCTCTTCCGCGCTTTCGTGTCAACCATTCCGAAGGAGCTCGACGAAGCAGCGATCATCGACGGTGCTGGCCCGATCAGGCTCTTCTTCCAGGTCGCCTTCCCGTTGCTGCGGAGCGTGATCGTCACAGCGGTCGTCGTGCAGTCGGTGTTCGTCTTCAACGACTTCGCGAATCCGCTCTACTTCACTCCGGGAAGCCGCAACGCGACTGTCCAGCTCACGCTGTACAACTTCCAGAGTCAGTTTCAGACTTCGTGGAATCTGCTGTTCACCGACATCCTGCTGATCACAATCCCGCCGCTCCTGGCCTACATCTTCTTCAACCGACAGATAGTGTCCGGACTGACCTCAGGGGCGGTGAAAGGCTGAGCGGTTCAGAGCGGGCTGTCCGCATCCCTTGATGGGGACCAGCCCGCCTCGGCTCGGTGACGGCTCGACCTAGATCTTGATCCAGTGCTCCGGACCGGGAGCGAGCGATTCCAGCTCATCCCAGACCGCCTGCGGTATGTCGATTTCGAGGAGCGCGGCCGTCTCGCTGATGCGCTGTGGTAGCGATGCTCCGACGATGGTCGAGTGAATGCGCGGGTCGCGCGTCGAGAACTGCAGCGCGGCTGCCGCGAGGGGCACTCCGGCAGGTTCTGTCGCCTCGAACATCTGCGCGGCACGCTGCACTTGAACCTCGGAGCCCATGCCATAGGCATAGCGGGAGGCCGCGCCCGGTGGTCTGGCGAGAAGACCGCCGCCGAATGGGGCGGCGTTGAGAACACCCATGCCGCGGGCGGTCGCCTCATCGACCAGGGGCTCGGCGGAGCGGTCCAGCAGCGTGTACCTGTTGTGGGTGAGAAGCACGTCGAAGGGGCCGGTGCGGACGTATCGGAGCATCTCTTCGACGGTCCCACCGGCGATACCAATCGATCCGACACTCCGTTCCTCGCGCAGCGCGACGAGTTCTGCCACCGCTCCGCCCTCGGCCATGGCTTCATCGAACGACATGCTCGCTTCGGGATCATGAAGGTGGAGCAGCGGAACCCCCGCCACACCGAGGCGTTCCAGACTCTCCGCGTAAGACTGCCACACACGCCGGCCGTCGTACGCGCCGGTCGTCGGGTCTGCATCCACTTTGGTTGCCAGGACGAACTCACCGGCAGGCCTCCCGCAGGCTCTATCGCTGCGCCGATCCGCCGCTCGCTGCGCCCCTCACCGTAGGCGTGGAGGTGTCCAGGAAGTTGAACGGACCGTCGAACGCGGCCAGGACGGTGGCGATCGCCGCATCTTCGTTGACGCCATGGCCGCAGAGCTGCTCGGCGCTGCCCAGAGGGCTTCCGCCGATGCAGATCTGAGTGATTCGCAATCCCGTCGCGCCGAGACTTCTGAGTCGTGGCCGCGGCTTCTCGTGCGAACTCACTTGGTCTCCTCCTTTGATAGCGCCCGTCTCATCGCTCCCAATCGTTGATTGGTATTGCTCATGCTACTCAGCTGCGATAGATTCGTGAACGTTCACGCATGCCCGATGGAGCGCGCCGCCACGACGATGAGGTCACCTATGCCCCTGCTCGAACTTCCCCCGCACTTCCGTTTCGGCGTCGCCACGAGTGCCTTCCAGATCGAAGGCGCGTGGAACGAGGACGGAAAGGGGCCTTCGATCTGGGATACCTTCGGACATACGCCGGGCAAGGTGCACAACGACATCCCAGGCGACGTGGCGTGTGACTCTTACCACCGCTTTCAGGACGACATCGACTTGATGTCGCATCTCGGCCTGGACGGGTACCGGATGTCACTCAGCTGGGCGCGCCTCATTCCCGAAGGCGTGGGTCAGAGTAACCAGGCGGGGATCGACTACTACGACCGGCTGATAGACGGATTGCTCGAGGCCGGAATCGAGCCCAACGTCACGCTTTACCACTGGGACCTTCCGCAGGCGCTGCAGGATCGTGGCGGGTGGGTCAATCGCGATGTAGCGGAGTGGTTCGCCGACTACGCAGCGCTGGCCTTCGATGCGTTCGGAGACCGCGTCGGCCGCTGGGCGACACTGAACGAGCCGATCGCACTATGGGTGGGGTACGCGGCCGGCTTCTTCGCCCCGGGTCTTCACGACCAGCGCGGTGGGCGCCAGGCTATGCACAACGCAATGCTCGCCCACGGGCGTGGTGTGCAGGCGTTTCGCTCGGCGGGTTCACCCGGCGAGATCGGCATCGTCCTCGACATCTGGAAGCGTCAACCCGCGACATCCTCACCCGAGGACGTCGCACTGGCGAACGAAGGCGAAGACGACGGTTTCCGGTTCTTCCTCGATACGCTGCGCGGAGGCGGCTACAGCGACCGGATTCGTCGTCGGCTCGAAAGCGAGGGCAACATGCCGGCGATCCTCGACGGTGACCAGGCCCTGATTGAGGAGCCGATCGACTACCTCGGCCTCAATGTCTATTCGCGCGTCATTGTCAATGCGAAGACCCACGACCCGGAGCGTTGGGCCGCGAGCGAGCGCCAGCCCGGTGGGAACTATCTGGACAACGGTCTCGAATACTACCCGCGCGCGGTATTCGAGGCGCTCGAGATGGTCCGAGACGACTATGGGTGGACCGGCCCGGTCTACATCACCGAGAACGGTATGACGGATGGGCCCGCCGCTGAGGCCGATCCGCTGAACGACGACGAGCGGATCCGCTACGTCGAAGGATTTCTGGAGTGGATCTCGGAGGCGATCCGCCACGGCCACGATGTGCGCGGCTATTACCTGTGGAGCCTGATGGACAACTACGAGTGGTCCGCTGGCTTCGCCGCCAAGTACGGCATCGCCGCGCTCGATCCCTTGACACTCGACCGCATACCGAAGAAGTCTGCGCTGTGGTACCGCGACCTGATCGCTGCGCACCGGGCTAGTCGGGCCATCAATGCTTCGGCGGAAGTCTCCTAGCGAGACTGTCATTGGCTGGGTGGCAAGGTGGTGGGCGATAAAGCGCCGGGCGGTCTATGCCGACTGTCGAATCAGCAACGCGGGGCTGACGTCGCGGTGTACCTGGACGCCGTGCGTGTGTCGTCGCCCGCCGGCGATCTCAGTGACCAGGTCGACGGTCAGCTCAGCCATCGCGGCGAAGTCGAACTGCAGCGTCGTCAGTTCCGGGGTCACCACCACACCGAGAGTGAGACCGTCGATCCCGACCACCGCCACCTCGTCGGGAACGGAGATGCCGCGCGACGACAGCTCCTTCATGGCACCCAGCGCCGTCACGTCGTTGAAGCAGACCAGCGCATCCGCTGCAGGCCAGCGGGCGAGGGCCTCAGCGGCGGCTGCGCGACCCCCGTCGATGTCGGGCTCGATGTGAGCGGGTCTCAGGATTGCGCGGGGTTCGATCCGCCGCGACTGCAACGCATCCGCGCAGTGCTGCCCCCGCCGAGAAGGCTCTCCGGTGACGGACCAGTCGAGCATGACGATGGTGCGGCGTCCGATACCGACGAGATGCTCAACGGCGGCGTCGAGCGCAGCGCCGAACTCGAGGCTTACCGTCGCCCGGGAATCGGCATCCGCCTCGGCGTCGAAGCGAACCACGGGCATAGGCCCGAAGATCTCCTCGATGCGGACCTCATCGACGCCCAGCTGGCCGATGACGGCGTCCACCTGCGCGACCAGATCCTCGATGGCGCCTGCGCCGCCGTGCGCAGACTCCACGATGAGCACCGTCCATCCCCGTCGGCTCGCCGCCTCCAGCACGTGCGAGGCGAACTCCGCCCAGAAGCTGTTGCGCAGGTCGACAACAACCAGGCCGAGAGTCGGGTTGCCTCGAGTCACAAGACCGCGTGCGAACCGGCTGGGTCGATAGTGGAGCTCGCGGGCCGCCTGGAGGACTCGATTCTTGGTGCCGGGGTCGATCCCGGGCATGTCGTTCATCGCCCGCGTGACGGTCTGCCGCGATACGCCGGCGCGCGCCGCAACGTCGAGGATTCCGACGCGCCGAGCGGGGAGGAGCGGATGCTGGCCCATTCACGGATCTTACGACGCCAACACCCGGGAACGATCCGACAACGTCGCTCTTGCCGCCGACAACCCCGTTTGACTGCCGCCGAGCCGGGCCGGGAATGGGCCGGGAACACGGCCAAAACCAATGAGGACAACTGACACCAACGATGACTCGAACCGCGGAATTACGCAGGTAACGAGCGCTTACGAGGGCTCATGACCCCACGCCATCTCACTCATACTCGTGAGGTCGCGGGCGGGCCCACGCCGCGCACGGACCCGCGCGGCCGCACAGTGGGTGGGTGGGTGCGGTAGAACGGTAAGCCCACGAAGTCGTCATCAACTCGCGCTGCGAATCGGGAACGGCCCACTGAGGTCTGATTCGCCAGTGACCCCAAGTGACCCCGAGCCTCCTGAGGATGCCGATTCTGGTGGGGATTCGTGGAGGCCGCTCATTTCAGTCGTATCTTCAAGGCCAGCTTCGGGCAGCCGCCGAGCGATCTGCGACATCCCCGCCGGTAGTTCGGCCGGTCAAGGACTTCTCCGCGTCAGGCCGACTCGCGAGGGACGACGTGGCTCAAAGGCTGCGTATCCGCCGGGGATGAGTCCGCCCCCGCCAGCGTTTGAGTTACTCGGGATGCGATCGCGCCGATGTGATCGACGATTTCGAAGCGGACACTGGTCAACGTTGGGGACGTGTATCGCGCGGCTGCGATGTCATCGACACCGATGATGAGGAAGTCCTCCGGGGCGCGGAGGCCGATGTGATGCGCCGACTTGAGTACGACGAGCGCGGTCAAGTCGTTGTAGGCGCAAATGCCGTGTTGACTCCCGCCGTCAACCCGTTGCGCCCCGACGAACTGTTCCAAGAACGACGCGATCACCGAGGGCGGCTCGTTCTCTGACCAGGGAACTTCAAGCATCGCGAACGGCAGACCGTGGGCGTCCGCGACTTCGCGTACGCCGCGGCAACGGTCATCATGAATCGAGTCGTCGACGCCGTCCTGCGGGGGATGAGCGAAAGCCAGATGCGTCGCACCACGGGAGACAAGGTATTCCGCTTGTTGGCGTCCGACGTCGACTTGCAGTTCGAACTGCCCGGGCATGGAGGGCGCGGTGTGAAAGAGCGCATCGATGACGGGAATATGCATTGCCTTGATCGTGTCTCGGATGCGCACCGGCATGTCGAACATCGCGACGATCGCGGCGGGCGACACCGATTGCCAGAGAACGTCGAGGCTGTCAGCGTCGCTCGCTGACATCGCGATAACGGTCGCATAGCCTGCGAGGCGCAGCCGGCGGGTCAGCTCTAACATCCCTGCGTCCATGAGCTCAGAGGGCTGGTACGTCGAGCCCAAGACGAGCACAAGCTGACTGCTTCCCGCGCGTAGCGCCCGCGCGGCTGCGGATGGTGTGTAGCCAAGTCGCCTCGCGGCATCCAGCACCGCGATTCGCGTCTTGTCGGGGATCGTCTGATTCTGAACGTCGTTGAGCACGAAGCTCACGGTCGTGCGGGACACTCCGGCGGCTTCGGCGACGTCAAAACTCGTCACCCGTCGTCCTGCCATGCGCCGCTCCGTCGTCTCTGTGCTGATTGGTTGACGCTACCACTAACACCTGTTACTCTCACGTGTTAGTGATCCGCTTCTGTTGCCCACGGGGCCAAGACGGAATCGCCCACCGATGTTCAATGATGAAAATGGGAGCTATTCAATGAAGAAAGTGTCACTAGCGGTTCTCTCGGGAGTCGCTGCGCTCGGATTGGCGCTGTCAGGTTGCTCGGGGAGTGCATCACCCACGGCGTCGGCCGACGCGACGCTCACGATCGCCCTTGCCTCGCCGCCAGTCAGCCTGGACCCGTCGAAAGCGGCGACCGGCGTCTATATCAACTACGTCGAGCCCACCTACGCGTCGCTGCTCAACCGCGACACTGATGGCACCATCGTCGAGGGGCTGGCCGACGAGTGGGGGTACGTCGGCGACGGCAACACTCAGTTCGAGTTCTCGCTGCGCGACGGTGTGAAATGGGCGGACGGAACGGACATCACTGCCGCCGACGCCGTCGCCTCCCTCGAGTACTTCCAGACCGGCAGCGGTCCCAGCGCCCCCTACCTGGCCGGGATGACCTTCGCCGCGATCGATGACAAGACCGTCGAGATCACCAGCCCCACCGCGAACCCGGTCATCCCCGACCTGTTGACGCCCGAGTTCCTCGTCGGCGCGATCATCAGCCCGGAGGGCCTGAAGGACCCGGCTGCGCTCGGAGAAGCCACGTTCGGGGCAGGACCTTACGTCTACGACGCGACGCAGTCCACCAACGGCGACAACTACGTCTTCACGCCGAACGAGAACTACTACGACCAGGATGCCATCCACTACGACTCGATCACCATCCGAGTCATCGCCAACACGAACTCGGCCGTCCAGGCGTTGAAGTCGGGTCAGATCGACTTCATGCAGGGCACGGCGGACACAGCCTCTGCCGTGGAGGGCGACGCCAACCTCGAGATGATCAGCACCCCGGCGCTGTGGAGTGGGCTGTATCTGCTCGATCGTGACGGCACCCTCGTTCCGGCGCTCGCCGACGTACGAGTGCGGCAGGCTCTCAATTACGCGGTTGACCGCGATGCGATCGCAAAGGCCGTCTACGGTGACTTCGGCGAAGCGACCGACCAACCTTCCGTCCCCGGGTTCGACGGCTACTCGGAAGCGTCCGCCGACACCTACACGTACGACCCCGATAAGGCTCGCGACCTCCTCGCCGAAGCCGGCTATGCCGATGGATTCACCATCCCGGTGAACTACGGGACCTTCGACGCGGACAACACGAAGCTCATCCAGGCTGTGCAGAGCCAGCTCGCCGAGATTGGTGTGACCCTTGAACTGACGGGTGCGCCGAACTTCGGCGGATGGGTCGACAACCTCGTGTCCAAGACGAATGCGTCAACCGTGCTGTCGCCGGGAGCAGGCGGGTCGGCGTATTTCATCGTCAGTTCGACCTTCATGCCGGGAGGTATCCTCAACATTTTCGGAGCGGAGGATGCGGAGATGACCGAAGCGTTCAACGCGCTCACGGTCGCCTCAGTGGAGGATCGTCCCGCAGCGGCGCAAGCCACCACCGATGTCGCCGTCAACAACGCGCTCTCCTTGCCGATCTCGTCGGCGAGCACCATCGTCCTCTTCAACAAGAAGCTGCAGGGCGTTGAGTTCACCGAGGGCAGCGCACTTCCGACCTTCGTCACCGACTGGACGAGCAACTAACACCCTGCCTGAGGGCCAGTCTCACACTGGCCCTCAGGCGCCGTCCTCACGGAGACGCCCATGCTGAGAATCATCGTCCGGCGACTGCTGCTGTCGATCCCGCTACTTTTCGTCGTATCGGCGATCACATTTGTGCTCGCATACTTCGTCCCCGGGGATCCCGCGTTGACACTGCTGGGCGTCAACGCCACCCCGGAGCAGTACGACGCTCTCCGCCAATCCCTGAATCTCGATAAGCCGCTGATCGAGCAATACTTCCTCTACCTGCAGGGCGTGTTCGGCGGCGATCTGGGGAGAAGCATCTTCACCAATCAGCCGGTCAGCGTACTGATCGCCGAGCGCCTGCCCGTGACCCTCTCTCTCATCGTGTCCGCCACCATCGTCTCCGCGGCGATCGGCATCCTGCTGGGCGTCTTCAGTGCGACGCGCGGCCGGTTCTCTCGAGGATTCGTTGACGTCGGATCGCTGATTGGAAGCGCCCTTCCGAACTTCTGGGTGGGGCTCATTCTCATCTCGGTGTTCGCGGTGAGCCTCGGGTGGTTCCCGGCCACCGGGTACGTCCCCTTCGAGTTCTCGCCGTCGCTGTGGGCGGCGTCGCTTACTCTGCCGGTCGTCGCTCTCGCGATCGGCGGGATCGCATTGATCGCGAAGATCACGCGCGACTCGATGCTCAGCACCCTGCGGCTCGACTACATCCGCACGCTGCGCGCGTCGGGCATCGGCAACGGTTCGATCGTCTGGAAGCATGCGCTGCGCAACGCAGGGCTCGCGACCGCGACCGCCATCGGGCTGACCCTCATCAGTTTCATCGCGGGCTCGGTCCTGATCGAAAACGTCTTCGTTCTTCCCGGCCTCGGCAACGCCGTCGTCGCGGCCACCAACCAACACGACATCCCCGTCGTGCAGGGAATCGCGATCACATTCACGGTCATCGTGATTGTGGTCAACCTCATCGTCGACATCGCGTATGGGGTTCTCAACCCGAAGGTGCGTGCAGAGTGACCCTTACCCAGGCCATCCGCGTCCGTAGCACGATCCGCGCACGCAACTTCCTGCGCAAACCGCTCTTGGCGGTATCCGTCGTCATCATCGTCGTCATCACCGCCGCAGTGTGTGCGGCGCCTTGGATTGCGCCCTACCCGCCCCTGCAGCAAGACCTCGCCGACACCTTCGCGTTCCCATCATCGGCGCATTGGCTCGGCACCGACGGCCTCGGTCGTGACATCTACTCGCGCCTCCTTTACGGCGGTCAACCGGCGCTCAGCGGAGTGGTCGTGGCCCTCATCGTGTTCGCCGTCGTCGGCGTCATTCTCGGCGTCCTTGCGGGCTTTCTTCGAGGCTGGGTGGATCGGACGATCGTCGCGATCCTTGATGTCATGCTGGCCGTGCCTTCCATCATCATCATCCTCGCCGTTCTGGCGATCTTCAATCAGAACGTCTTCGCGGCGATGACCGTTCTCGGGCTCTTCGCGTCAGCCGGCCTCGCGCGTGTGGTCCGAAGTTCGTGCATCGCTTTGCGCGAAGAGCTCTTCGTCGACGCAGCGCGGGTATCTGGTCTCACCCCCGCGCAAACCATGGTGCGCCACATTCTCCCCTCGCTCGTGGGGCTGATGCTGATCCAGATGGCTCTCTTCGGGGGAATCGCGCTGGCGGTCCAGACGGGCCTCGGTTTCCTCGGTCTCGCCACGCCGGCGCCCGCACCGAGCTGGGGCGGGATGGTCGGTGAGGCATCGCAGGTCATCCAGCAGTATCCGTGGTTTCTCTACATCACCGGCGGGGTGATCGCGATCATGTCGATCGCTTTCGGACTACTCGGTGACGGTCTCCGTGACGCTTCCGCTGCCAAGCGAGGCCGCGGAGGACAGCGACCCGAGCGTCGCGGTTCAACCGCCGAGTCCGACGGCGAGGGAGGTCGCGCTGACGTGCTGCTGAGCGTGCGCGACTACGGCATCTCCTTCGGAACGCCGGATGGTGTCAGCGATGTCGTTCAGGCGGTGTCGTTCGACGTCCGCGAGGGGGAGATCTTCGGTCTGGTGGGAGAATCCGGAAGCGGAAAGACCGTGACCGCGCTATCGCTGATGGGCTTGCTCCCCGAAAACGGCGCGGTCGTGACGGGCACTGCTCGACTCGCCGGCGAACCGATCAGCCCTGCATCAGATGCAGTGCAACGTCGCATTCGCGGGCGCGAGATCGGTCTCGTCTCACAAGAGCCGATGGTGGCATTGGACCCGCACTTCACGATCGGGTCTCAGCTCACCGAAGTGATTCGAAACATCGGTGACGTGGGACGCAGTCGCCCCGCGCTCCACACCCGCGCGGTGGAACTGCTCACCGACGTACGGCTGCCAAACCCCGAAGATGTGCTCAAGAGATACCCCTTCGAGCTCTCCGGGGGGATGATTCAACGCGTCGTCATCGCCATCGCGCTCGCCGGGTCGCCGCGCCTTCTCCTTGCGGACGAGCCGACGACCGCCCTGGACGTGACGGTGCAAGCGGGCATCCTCGATCTGCTGCGCTTGCTTCGCGACGAACGCGGAATGTCCGTCATCCTCGTCACCCATGACCTCGGCGTTGTCGCGGATGTGTGCGATCGCGCCATCGTCATGCAGAAGGGTCGCGTCGTGGAGGAAGGACCGATCGAGGACATCTTCTATAAGCCGCAGCATCCGTACACCCGGTCGCTCCTGGAGAGCACGCCGAACATCATGAGGAGTCGGAGTGTCTGAGCCGATCGCACTGGCCGTCGACAACCTGGTCGTCGAATATCCGCCTCGTCGCTGGCGAGGAAATCCCGTGCGCGTGATCACGGACGTGTCGTTCACCGTGCCGCGGGGAGAGACAGTGGCCCTGGTCGGAGAGTCAGGCTCGGGCAAGACGACGATCGGGCGAGCGGTCTTGGGCCTGGTGCCCGTGACCGGAGGTCGAATAGTCGTCGACGGCGCCGACACCACGGGATTGAGCCCGCGAGCGCGCCGACCGCTGGCGGCGAACCTTCAAGCCGTCTTCCAGAACCCTTACGGTTCCCTCGACCCGGCCTTGACCATCGGAGCCACCCTGGCCGAGCCGCTCCGCGCTGGCGGCGTGGCCCGCGGCGATGTTCCCCGGCGAATCGCCGAACTCTTGCGGCGAGTGGGGATGCCAGCGGATTCTGCCCAACGATACCCGGCGCAGTTCAGTGGCGGCCAACGCCAGCGGATCGCGATCGCGCGCGCCGTCGCGCGTGGACCTCAGCTGATCATCTGCGACGAACCGACGAGCGCACTGGATGTTACGACGCAGGCCGCAGCTCTGGAACTGTTGGGCGAGCTTCAGTCCTCGCTTGGGTGTGCATACCTCTTCATCACGCACGATCTGGCCGTCGTGCGGGAGTTCGCCGATCGGACCATCGTCCTGGAAAAGGGCGTCATCGTCGAAAGTGGAAACAGCGTGGATGTCTGCGAACGTCCTCAGCATCCGTACACGCAGAGGCTGGTTGCCGCCGCACCGGTTCCGGATCCGCGCATGCAGAAGATCCGACGCGAAGAACGGCTGGCAAATGCACACGATTGACCTTCAGACAGAGCACGCGACCGAGCCATTAGGTCTGTGGACCCGTGCACCGCGCTTCAGCTGGCGCGTGTCGGGCGATAACGCCCGTGGAATCGTGACCGCAAGTGAGATCGAGGTCACCGACGAGTGGGCAGGGAAGCAGGTCTGGTCGAGCGGTCGAATTGAAATGGGGGGGTTGGCTCTCGTTCCCTACGCCGGCGAAGCATTGAGGTCGGCGACGAGGTACCGCTGGCGCGTACGCGTCCAGGTCGATCAGGTCTGGACTCCCTGGGCGGAATCGTGGTTCGAGACATCGCTGCTGGATGGTGACGAATGGGTCGCGCCATTCGTCGAACCGGCTCAGGCGTCGATCACCCCGGACGGGCCCCGCCGCGTGGACGGTGATTGGGCGCCGCCACTGAACACCGGTACGGTCGAGCAGCGGCTCCACCCAGTGAAGTACGTCCGACAGGACTTCGAGACACGCTCTGTGCCGATTCGGGCGAGGCTGTATGCGTCGGCACGCGGAATCTACGACGTCGAGATCAACGGGTCGGCAGTGGGGGACCAGCTCTTCGCGCCGGGCTATGAAAGCTATGGAAAATCGTTGTCGTTCCAGACGTATGACGTAACGGAACTGGTGTCCGAGGGCGCGAACGCTGTGGGCATCCGGTTGGCCGACGGATGGTTCGGGGGTCGGATCGACTTCACCGGGTCGAGCGCACAATACGGCGACCGACTGAGCGCCGCGTGGCAACTCCACCTCGACTATGCGGATGGTTCCGAGGTTGTGCAGTCGGGTTCGGATGCGCGCTCGTGCGATGACGGACCGATCCGCTATGCGGATATCTTCATCGGCGAGAAGCACGACGCACGCCGCACGCTCGACGGATGGAGCTCCCCGGGCTTTGATGCGTCTTCCTGGGATGCGGTCACTCTGACCACCACGCCACGTGCGCTCGTCCCGTTCAAGGGAGAGCCTGTCCGGCGCACGCAGGAGCTCCCTGTCGCACAGGTGCTTCGCACCCCGGCGGGCGAGGACGTCATCGACTTCGGCCAGGTGATTGCCGGCCGTGTGCGGATGCACGTGCGCGGCAACTCCGGTGTCGAGGTCGTCCTCGAGCACAGTGAGACACTCGACCGCAACGGCGACTACTTCACGAACATCGGCGGCTTCAACAAAGACCAGACCGACATCTACATTCTCGCCGGCGACGAAGAAGGAGAGCGCTGGGAACCGTCCTTCACCTTCCATGGGTTCCGCTATGTGAAGGTCTCCGGGTATCCGGGGCCCCTTCGCCCGGAGGACTTCGTTGCGGTCGTCATCGGATCGGATCTGGTGACCACGGGAGGCTTCGCGTGTTCGGATCCGGCACTGACGCGGCTTCATCAGAACGTGATGTGGAGTCAGCGCGCCAACTTCCTTGCGATCCCCACGGACTGTCCCCAGCGCGAGCGCGTGGGGTGGACAGGCGATCTGCAGGTGTTCGCACCGTCAGCGACCCGCAACGCCGATGTGCAGCTCTTTCTCGAGCGATGGCTCGACAACGTTCGGATCGATCAGGAAACAGACGGGCTGATCCCCGTCATCGTTCCGTCGCCGCCGTATATGGCCTCCCTCTCGGAAGAACTCGCCGACGATCCACTGCTGTCCATCCGTGCGGCGGCGGGGTGGGGAGATGCGATCGTTCTCGTCCCCTGGGTGATCTACCAGCGCTACGGCGACGACCGCGTGCTGCGACAGAACTATGACGCGATGTGCCGGTGGGTTGACCGGCAGATTCGCGTCGCCGAGTCGGAACTGCCTCCGAGGCTCCGATCGCACACGCTGACACCGCAGCAGCGTGCTCGTCAGGGGCTGCTCTGGAACAGCGAGCGCAACTTCGGGGACTGGAACGCACCGAGCGTGAAGGTCGACGACCCCTCGCTCGAGCACATGCTCGTCGTCGCAGAGACCACGGGCGAGATCATCGCGGCCATGTTCCACTGCCACGCGCTCCGCGTGCTGGCAGATGTCGCCGACGTTCTCGGGTTCGTCGCTGACCACGACCGGTACCGCCAACGGGAGACCCTCGTCCGCGATGCATTCGCCGGCGAGTATCTCGACGGCTCCGGCGGCCTGTGGGCGCCGACACAGGGAACCTACGTGCTGGCACTCGCCTTCGATCTCGTCCCGGACGATCAGCGGGAGGCCGCCGTGGCGCGACTCGTCGACCTCGTCCACGCAGCGGACGATCACCTCGATACCGGATTCTTGTCCGTGCCCTACTTGCTCGACGTGCTCTGGGACAACGGACACCGCGACCTCGCGCGCGCCGTGCTCGGCAAGCGGTCGGCACCGTCCTGGCTGTACGCCGTCGACCACGGCGCCACCACAGTCTGGGAAGAGTGGGATGCGATCAAGGCCAATGGCGACGTGTCGCCCGCGTCGCTGAACCACTATGCGTTCGGATGCGTCGATGACTGGCTGTTCCGCAGGATCGCCGGCATCGAACCGGCCAGCCCAGGTTTCGGTGAAGTTCACATACAGCCCGACCTCGAAGCACATCTCGAGTGGGCCGAAGCATGGCAGGACACGCCGCACGGCAGAATCCAAGTCCGATGGGAACGCGCGGCACCGCGTTCTCGTTCCGTAGGCGTGACCGTGAGCCTCCCCTTGGGAGTCACAGGAGAACTTCACCTACCCGCCGATCACGGCGTTGCAACACAGCCGTTGGTCGCCGGGACATCGACATTCCACACCGAAGCCGCAGGAGTATCTCTATGACAACCTCTCAGTCACCCGCGATCGCTGCGGAGACCCCTGAACTGGTTCTGCTGGCCCGGTTGACGGCAAAGCTTGCCCCTGCAATAGAGATGGGCGATGTCCCGGCCGGATTGCGACGAATCATTCCCATTCTGGGTGGGACCGTAAATGGGCCGATTCTCCACGGCGAGATCATCCCCGGCGGCGCCGATTGGAATACGTGGAACGACCAGAAGCGCAGCGGAATCCTCGCCGCCCACTACGCAATCCGGCTGGATGACGGAACTGTCATCGGGGTGACCAACACCGGTCGCCACACCATTCCCGCGGAGGGGGCGCCGATCCTCACCCACCCCGTCCTGGAGGCACCGGCGGGCGCGCACGGCTGGCTGAATCACATCGCATTGCTGGGGACCCTCCGGCCCTTCGGGGAGCACGGCGACGCCGTGCAGCTCGAGTTCTGGTGGGCACGGTCTCGCAGAGACGCCAGAGCAACCGAAGAGGACGCGGACTGATGGCGCAGATTCGACCGGTGGAGCACGTCTTCGAAGGTCTCACTCTTCGAGGCACTGCATACGTGCCGGACAACGGTGCCACCAGCCACCCCACCGTCATCCTTCATCATGGATTCGGCTCGACCAGGCTCGAAGCCTTCGGGCTCTTCGTTCAGATCTCACGCGCGCTCGCCGACCGAGGCATACTTGCGGTCGCTTTCGACCGAGCGGGGCATGGGGAGAGTGACGGAGCGTTCTTCGATACGACTCTCTCCGGTGACATCGCCACGGGCGTCGCACTCGTGCGCGCGGTCAGCGAGTGGCCCGAAGTTCAATCGGAGAATGTGCACCTGCTCGGCATGAGCCTCGGTGCTGTCGTCGCCAGTATCATCGCAGTCGACGCGGAAGTGCAGATCGCCTCACTGACGATGATCTCTCCCGCAGCCGTCTTCGTCGACGAAATACGGAGCGGGACGCTGCAAGGGCGATCGCTGGACGAAGTGAAGGCGAACGGCTACTTCGACTTCAACAGCGCGCGACTCGGGCCCGAATTCATCAACGAGGCCCGTGAGTTCGATGTTTACGGGCGGGCACAGGGGTTCGGTGGCAGCGTACGCATCATCCATGGTGACGCCGACCACATTGTTCCCGTCGATTACGCGCTGCGGTATCAGGACGTCTATGGGGAGATGGCCGACATCACGATCATTCGCGGGGGAGACCATATGTGGAGCGCCGTAACCGTGCGCGACACCGTGCTGCGCGAGGTGATCGACTTCTTGGTCCGACAGGTGGATGTCGCCGTGTCGCCAACAGTTCGCCGATAGTCCGAATGTTCGGTATGGGGCCGCCTCGTGGGAACAGCTCGTGTCGAGGTCCCGACCACGGCGACGCCGATGCGATCGCCGTTTTCGACGCATATGGGCGATACCTGGCCGAGGGTCTCGCCGACCTACTAGGGCTAACGAGCACCAACGAGCACCGCCAATCGGGCGAAACCAGTCCCATGGCCTCACGATTATCGGTCGTGGCGCAGGTTAGCGCGCAGACAGCAAATTTGTGCTCGCGTCGAAGACCAACGCAACATCTTGTGATTGGTTCGCATCGGGGGCACTGTGTGCGCCACCTTTGCTCGATCCCCGCGGCTTGACCTACATGGCGGTGTCGATTTCGCACCTAATAGAGCGCGGCGCGGACTTGATCCGCGCGGTACCCGACGCCAATCCGGCCACCACGTGGTCGCCAACGCCAGGTTGATTGCGTCAGAGATGTGGAAGCGAATCGGCTGATACGCGTCGCTGAGGCCGCGCCGGGCCCTGCTTTACGGAAGAGACGTGGTGGCGCTGCGGTCCTCAAAATCAACACTAGATAAAACATCGGCTGTCCAAATGAACAGAACACATGTAAGGTCGAACGTACGATATGTTCGGTACGCGTCACACCCCTCAGTTCAAAGGAGAGCAGATGTCCCCCACCAACCCCGGTCTCGTGCAGGAAGGTCCGTCCACCGTGACGACCGAGCTGCGCACCGGATCCATCGGCCTCGGCGGCACTCTGATGCAGTCGATCGCCCAGATCTCACCGACGCTTGGCATTTTCTACACGATCGCCTTCACGACGGGGCAGGCCGGAATCAGCGCACCGCTGACCTATCTCGCGGCGTTCCTGGTGTGTCTGCTGATCGCAATCCCGATGCGGGGACTCGCCCGGCACCTGCCCTCCGCGGGTGGCTTCTACACCTATGTCTCCGCCGGCATCGGGCCGAAGGCCGGGTTCATGACCGGGTGGCTCTACGCGATCATGGTGACCGTCGTGCCTGCCGCGCTCGCCGCGTTCACCGGCGCGATCCTCCAGGATGAGCTCGGCAGCAAGTACGGCGTCATGATCCCGTGGTGGGTTTATGCGACCGCCATCCTGGCGGTCTGCTTCGCCTGTGCCTATCGCGGGATCGTCATCTCGATCAAGTTCCTCGTCATCATGACGATCTTCGAAATGATCGTCGGACTCGGCCTCGCCATTGCGGGACTCGTGAACCCCGGCCCCGGCGGCTTGAACGTCGAGGGGTTCAATCCGGCGAACATCCAGAACGGATCGGGGTTCTTCCTCGCCGTCGTGCTGTCGATCTTCGCCTTCACCGGCTTTGAAAGCGCTGCTGCGGTGGGTGAGGAGTCCCGCGACCCGAAGCGGATCGTTCCCCTCGCCATCATTGGATCGCTGGTACTGATCGGCGTGTTCTACGTCTTCACGGCCTGGGGCCTGCAGATCGGATGGGGCACCGACGACCTCGCCGCGCTCGCCGCGTCGCCGACCGCGCCGGCATTCGTGCTCGCCGATCGCCTCTTCGACGGGGCATCTCTCATCATCCTCATCGCGCTGGTGAACTCCGGACTCGGCGTGTGCATCGCCTGCACAACGAGCGCGACTCGCACGATCTACGGCATCGCGCGCACCGGGGCATTGCCGTCGGTCTTCGCGAAGGTGCAGCCCAAGCACCGCACGCCGATCGTCGCCGTGTACGTGCAGTCGGCAATCGCACTGGTCGTGTGCCTCGGGATCGGACTGCCGCTGGGTCCGTACAACCTGTTCAACATGCTCGGGACGACCGGCACGTTCGTCTACATCCCGATCTTCATCCTGATGAACATCGCGGCATTCCGCTTCTTCCGCACCAAGCACCCAGAGGAGTTCAACGTCTGGGCCTACGTCGTCGCGCCGATCGTCTCTACCGTCGCGCTCGCGCTGATCGCCTACAACAGCCTCGTGCCGCTGCCGGCGTTCCCCGTGCTGCTCGCCCCGTTCATCGCGATCACCTATGTGATCCTCGGTGCAGTCCTGCTGGTGGGCCGCAACCTTCGGCCGGGGAAGCGCGACTGGATGGCGCGCGCGGGCGAACTTCCTGAGGTTGACTGAACACGAGAAGTGTTCCAACGCACAACCAGGAAGGACATCGGACCATGAACGCAGAGATCCGGCAGCAGGAGATCCTCGAACAGCTCGCCAAGCGCGGCGAGCTCAGCATCGCCGAGTTCAGCGCCCGCTTCGAGGTCTCGGAGATGACCGTTCGACGCGATGTCAATCAACTGGCCGCTGCCGGCCTCGTCGTGCGCACGCACGGCGGGGCCGCCCCGGCGGCGAGCGGGAGCTTCGAGCCTCCGTTCGCCCTCCGCTCCCGCACGAACAACGAGGCCAAGCGGCGGATCGCCATCGCTGCCGCGCGCGAGGTGCTCGACGGGCAGACGATCATCCTCGATGGCGGCTCGACCGGAGTAGCCATCGCCGAGGAGCTCGTCGGTCGCAACATCACGGTGTGCGCCCTCAACGTGCGGGTGGCCGAGATCCTCGCGGCGGACACAGCGACTCGCGTGATGATCCCGGCCGGCATCATCCGCACCGGCGAGCTGAGCATCGTCGGGTCGGAAGTGGAAGCATCACTGCGCCGCTACCGATTCGACGCCTACCTGATGACTGCGTCCGCAGTCGACGGGTCCGCAGGATTCACGGAGTGGAACATCGAGGATGCCGCGGTGAAGCGCACTGCACTCTCGGTGTCGCGCCGCACGGTCGTCGCCGTTGACGCGTCCAAATTCGGCCGCGAGGCGTTCGCCCGGATCTGCGGCCTCGACGAGGTCGACGTGATGGTCACCGACGACGCCATCTCCTCACAGCAACGTAACGAGCTCTCGGTCGCGGGGACCGAGATCCTCATCGCATAAGTTCCCCGCGAGTCAGGAATAGACCATGAACACTTCTCACAACACCCTTCCCAGCCACGTCGACACGCTCGTCATCGGAGGTGGCACCGGCGGAGCCGCCTTCACGGGCGTACTGGCGAGTGGCAGCGACGAAACCGTCCTCCTCGTCGAGGCCGGCACCGACTACGGCTCCTACGCCAACGGCGGATGGCCGTCGGACATGCTCGACGCGCGGTCCATCCCCCTGTCACACGACTACGACCTCCACACCGTCCGCACCTCAGGCGAGGGCGTGCTCGACCTCCCACGGGCCCGCATCCTCGGCGGATGCTCGGCGCACAACGGCTGCACAGCCTCGGTCAGCGCCCGCTACGACTACGACGAATGGGCCGCACTCGGCAACCCCGGCTGGTCCGCCGCCGACGTGGAGCCGCTGCTCGATTGGGTGCACTCCCGGTTCCGCGTCCGGCGATACACGATGGACGAGCTCACACCGCCACAGCGTGCCTTCGTGAACGCGGGACTCGCCACCGGACTTCCGTTCGCCGACGACCTCGATGCCATCGAAGCGGCCGAGGGTATCGGTCCGATGCCGGTGAACGTCATCGACGGCGTGCGCTGGAACAGCGCGTTCGCCTTCCTCGACGAGGTGCGCAACCGGCCGAACCTCACGATCGCGGGCGACACCACAGTGACCGCCCTCACCTTCGAGGACGGCCGCGTCACCGGCGCACTCGTCGAGCGAGCAGGACAGGCAGCGCACGTGACCGCCGGACGCGTCATCCTCGCCGCCGGCGCCTACCACTCGCCAGCGATCCTTCTCCGCTCCGGCATCGGCCCGGGCCGAGGAGCTCCGCGAACTCGGCATCGAGGTCGTCGTCGATCGCCCCGGTGTGGGTCGGCACCTGCTCGACCACGAATGCGTGCAGCTCGACTTCGCGGGTCGTCCGGGCCTGGTGGAGGAGCTCGCCGCGCTCCAGTTGAACCCTGACGAGCAGTCGCTCGGGCGTGCCCGCTCCACGCGGTGCGACGACGGCCCGTACGACATCCACGTCTTCATGGTCGCGGGCGCGAACAGCGGCCATCCCGGCCTGCCTCCGATCTCCCTGTACGGCGGCGCGATGCGCGCACGCTCCGAGGGTGAACTGAACCCCTTCGAACGCAACATCCGCGAGCAGTCGGACGCGCTGCGTGCGCTGCGGGACGCGGGCACCGATCCGAGACTCGTTGAGATCGTCGGGCGGCGGTGGGAGCGGGTCGTTCTCACCGGGATGGGCAGCTCGCACTTCGCAGGGCTGCCCACATGGCGGGCGCTCGTCGGGGCCGGCGTGCCCGCCTGGAACATCGATGCCGGACAGCTGCTCGACACCCCCGGCCTGATCACGCCCGAGACGCTCGTCATCGCGACCTCGCAGTCGGGTGCGAGCGGCGAGGTGGTCGAGCTCATCGACCGTGCCGCTGCGGGTCGCCGGCAGTGGGGCGCGCTCGTCGGCATCGCCGCTGCGGAGGACAGCCCGCTGTCGAACGCGGCCGACCTGTTCCTCCCACTCCGGAGCGGCGACGAGGCGACCGTGAGCACAAAGAGCTACCTCAACTCCCTGGCGGTGCACCGCCGAGTCGCAGCCGCGTTCGGCGCCGCGGACGCAGAAGAGGTCGAGCGGCAGATCTCGGAGGCCGCCGACCGGATCGAGCCCCTGCTGGCGCTCGATACAACCCGGATTGCGCGCGAGGCTCTCGGCCATGCGAGGCCGCGACTCGCGACGGTCGGCTGGGGCGACGACGCTGCGACGGCGCTCTACGCCGCGCTCATCATCAAGGAGGCGTCCAAGGTCGCCATCGAAGGGTTTCATCGGAGGCGAGTTCCGGCATGGGCCTTACGAGCTCGCCGGACCAGGGCTCACCGCCGTGCTCTTCGGTGCATCAGCCGGCGACGCCGACGGCCCGCTCGCCCGGATCGCGGGCGACCTGCTCGACAGCGGCGCCGCGGTCGTGCTGGTCGGCGACCTCGAGCTCGACGGCGCCACGACGATCGCGGCACCCGTGGGCGACTCACTCGCGGCGCTCGCTGCGCAGTCCGTCGTCGCCGAGTCGCTCGCCGTCGCGGTCGCACGAGCGAACGGCGTCGATCCCGGCGCCTTCGCTTACGGCAGCAAGGTGACGGTCAAGCTATGAACACTGCGACCGGACCCGACGCGGCCGCCGCTCGGGTCCCGTCCGCATCGGCATCGACCTCGGCGGCACGGGAACCCGGTTCGTGGCGGTCGACGACCAGTCCGCAGTGGTCGCACAGTCGACCTTCGCGACCCCCGTCGACCTCGAACCCATTGACGCGCGCTCGTTCCTCGTGCAGCAGGCGCGAGCTGTCGCAGCCGGCCGTCCCATCAGCGCGGTCGGGATCGGCGCGAGCGGCCCGATCGACCGTCGCTGGGGTCATCCGCAACCCCGAGACACTCCCCGCGTTCACCGACGTGGAACTCCTCGCGCCGCTCGCAGCCGAGCTCGCAGCGGACGTGCGCATCGACAACGACGCGGTGACCGCAGCGCTCTACGAGGTGAACCAAGGGGCGGCATTCGGATTCGAAAGCACGCTCATGGTGACACTCGGGACGGGGGTCGGTGTATCGGCGCTTCGGGGCAACCAGCCGTGCGCGGTCAGGACGGCGTCCGCCGCAGAGCAACATGCCGCGCAAAGCAGGGTTCACCGAAGTGTCGCGGCTCGTCTCCTAGGCGCCCGGTGTCGGGCGCGAGATCGAAGAGATCGTGTTCACGACGGTCAGGCTAGCTAGCGGCGGTGGGTGGCGATGCGCTGGAGGAGGGTTTCGACGACGGCGGGAGCGCGAGTGGCCGCCGTGTCGTCGCGGCGCAAGCTGCGGCCATCTTGGGGACTCGTGTGCACCACCCTCACCCCACTGGTGCTAAGTGCTTCACCGCCAGGAGCACCGAGCCGCATGATTTCGAGGCGGCGCTTCGTCAGAGGCGGCAGGCAAGGATGGCCGACCGCTCAGCGGCTCCGAGTCGGGCGATCTTCGTAGACTTGGCTCTTGTTGTCGATGAAGATGGCCGGGAGGCGCAAATGACCGCGGATGAGCTGGCCGTGCAGCGAGCGGTCCGTCGCTCCGCCCTGCAGAGGCTGCTGGACCGTGCGTACTCCCTCGCACGCAAACTGCCGCGAGCGACCACGGACTACGAGGTGACGCGAGGGCTTCGCATCCCGATGCGAGATGGGGTCGAGCTTGTCGCCGATCTCTACCGTCCCCTCCCTGTCAGCAGAGGAATCGTGCTGGTGCGCAGCCCATACGGTCGCCGGGCACCGTTCTCGAACGAGTTCGCACGGCTGTACGCCGAGCGAGGGTTCACCGTGCTCGTCCAGAGCTGCCGCGGAACGTTCGGCTCGGGCGGATCGAAGATGCCGTTCCGGGGCGAAGTCGAAGACGGCGCCGACACGGTCGAATGGATGCGCCGCCAGCCCTGGTTCACGGGCAGGTTCGCGACCATCGGCGTTTCGTATCTGGGGTTCAACGAATGGGCGCTGCTGATGGATCCGCCACCCGAGATGGCAGCCGCCGTGATGTCGTCGGCCCCGCACAACCTCGGACGGATCTTCAATGACAGGGGAGTGCTGGCAGTTGAAATGGCGCTGGGATTCTCGGACGCCGTCTCGCACCAGGAGCAAGACGGATTCTTCGGCGGGCTGCGGCGCGGGAGAAGCGCGAAACGCAGGCACGCGCCAGTACTGACCGCTCTCCCACTGGCCGGAGCAGAGGCAACCATCCTCGGAGACGGCGCGCCCTGGTACCGCGACTGGATGTCACATCCTGACCCTGCAGATCCCTACTGGCAGGTGGGGAACTTCGACGAGGCGCTTCAGCGTGCGGCCATCCCGATCCTTCTGCAAGGCGGGTGGCAGGACCTCTTTCTGGAGGAAACGCTCGAGGGATACCGGCAGCTGCGTGACCGGGGAGTGGCAACGGCGGTGACGATCGGCCCGTGGTCACACCCCGACGCATTGGGAGTCGCCTCGAGCCGCCTGAGCAACGAGTCGCTCGGCTGGCTCGCCGAACACCTCGCGGGCGACGGCCACGGCGATCGGGACCCCCGGCGGCCCGTGCGCATTCATGTCGGCGGCGCCGATGAATGGCGGGACCTCGAAAGCTGGCCGCCGCCGGCCGCGCCCCAGACACTCTTCCTCGGAGGCGGAGGCCGCCTATCCACCGAGACGCAAGACGCGGGCGACGCAATGACCACCTTCACGTACGACCCGTCCGACCCCACTCCGAGTGTGGGCGGGGCGACCCTGGCGCAGAATCCCGGTGTCAAAGACAACTCTGTGCTCGAGCAGCGGCCTGACGTGATCACGTTCACCACCGATCCGCTTCCTGCGGACATCGACGTCGTCGGCATCCCCCGGGTGCGCCTCTTCCACGACACCGACAACCCGTATGTGGACCTCATGGTGCGGATCTGCGATGTCGATGCACAGGGCCGGTCCTTCAACACCGCGGAGAGGTACCTGCGACTGGACCCCGAGGTATCGAGCGGTGAGCTCGAGCTCACACTCCGCCCGCTCGCCCACCGCTTCGCAGCCGGCCACCGGGTGCGACTGCAGATCTCGGGCGGTGCCTTTCCGCGCTTCATGCGCAATCTGGGAACTGCCGACCGCCCTGGCGAAGGCACCGTCCTCGTGCCGTCGCACCGAACCGTGCGCCACGACCGACTGCATCGTTCGAGCCTCACCCTCCCGGTCACTCACACCCTCGGGTCGGGGGAGCGGGACTCAGCGCGGGTCGACCCGTAGCGTCGTCTGCTTCGACAGGGTGTTGGTGATCGCGCGGGTCGCCGATCCGTTGCCGTACTTCCTCGCGTATGCCGCATCGATCGCGTCATCTCGCGACGAGTCGAGTGTGTAGGAGACCTCCCGCGTCTGCCCGCCCCAGCTGAGGAACCCCTCGAAGTAACGGGCAACGCCCTTGTACCACTCACCCTGCGGACCCTTGACGGACCGCAGGTACAGCGCGCCGTCAACCACGACGTGCCAGACGATCACGAGAGTCCGTGAAGAACCGTCCGCGCGGCGCCCCGCGACTCGCACCTCACCGGCCTTGTCGAGTTCACGCAGCTCTGCATCCGTCCACCCGCTCATTGACTTCTCCCCTCGTCGGTCCGCACCAGGCCGGCGTACTCATCGTCGGTGATGTGTTCCTTCCATACCGTGGTCGCTGAGGGGTCATCGCCGGCCTCCAGCATCGCGATGTGCTGCATGAAGCAGGCGGGTGCTGCTGCGTGCCAGTGGTCCTCGCCGGGGGGTGTGTACAGGGTCTGGCCGGGGTGCACCTCGATGATCGTGCCGTCGCGGCTCCCGAACCTGGCCACGCCCTCGGTGACGCGCAGATACTGCCCTCGCGCATGCGAATGCCACGCAGTTCGCGCGCCGGGTGCGAATCGCACTGTGGCGACCGTCATCCGCTGGTCTGCCTCGTGAGGCGACGCAATCACGTCGACCCACACGTCGCCGGCGAACTGCTCCGGCGGGTTCTTGGCGGTCGGCCGAGTCGGTTCGATATTCATAGATCTGCTCCTCTCCTGGGAGTCGGTTCTGCGGGTGTGTTCTGGTGCGTCTGCGCGGACGGGGCGGTGGTGGCAGCCCAGCTGGCGAGCATGCGGAGTGCGTCGGCCGAGGGCGAGCCGGGTTCAGCGGTGTACGTGGACATGCTCAGACCAGGGTCGGCGGGCAGCTCGAATGCTTCATAGGTGAGCTCCAGTTCACCCACGACCGGATGCCGCAGGCGTTTGACGCCGCTGCGGTGGTATCGGACGTTGTGAGCGGCCCACAGGGTGCGAAATCTCTCCGACCGGGTCGACAGCTCCCCGACGAGATCGGTGAGGCGTTTGTCGTAGGGGTTGCGGCCGGCTTCTCCGCGCATGGTCGCGACGAGGTCCTGTGTGTTCTTGTCCCAGTCGACGTAGAAGTCCGGCGCGGCCGGGTTCAGGAACGCGAACCGGGCACTGTTCGGCGAGGGTTCGGCGAAGACGGGTGAGTACAGGGCCCGGCCCAGCTGGTTCGCGGCGACGTAGTCGAAGTAGTTGTTGCGGATCATCGCCGGCGCATCAGTGATCGCGTCCAGCAGTCGCAGGATGCTGGGGCGGATGCCGTCGGCGCGCTTGCGTGGCTTCTTCGCGCCCGGGGAGGCGTTCGCGGTGCGGGCGAGGTCGAACAGGTGCGCGGTTTCTGCGTCGTCGAATTGCAGGGCGCGGGCGAGGGAGTCCAGGACGCTGTCCGACGCGCCCGAGAGGTCGCCGCGCTCGAGGCGGGTGTAGTAGTCGACGCTGACGCCCGCGAGCAGGGCCACTTCTTCGCGGCGGAGACCGGGGACGCGTCGATTGCCGCCGTATGCGGGGAGCCCGGCTCGGTCGGGGGTGATGCGGTCTCTGCGCGAGGAGAGGAACTCGCGCACTTCGCTGCGGTGGTCCATGTCCTCGACGCTACGCGCCGCGGGCGAAGGGTGGGAGGGTCTGTCAGTACCGGTAACAGCGGTGACTCCCGCGCGCGTCGCCCAGGCGGTTGTCTTGAAACATCCCGACAACCGAGGAGTGATGCGCAGGCTTGCGACCATCACTCCCGGGCACCCGCGTCAACCGGAAGAAGAACTCATGATGGACCTCACCCTCAACAACGGCGTCAGCCTTCCCGCCATCGGCCTCGGCGTCTTCCAGAGCCCGCCCGAAGAGACCGCTGCCGCCGTCGAGGCGGCGCTGCGCGTCGGATACCGACACATCGACACTGCTGCCGCCTACGGCAACGAGCGCCAGGTCGGTGAAGGCTTGCGCCGCTCCGGCGTGAACCGGAACGACGTGTTCATCGAGACGAAGGTGTGGGTCACCGACTACGGATACGACCAGACCCTGCACGCGTTTGAGAAGGCGACCGGCAAGCTCGGTGTCGACACCCTCGACCTGCTGATCCTGCATCAGCCCGTCCCGCACCGGTTCGACACGGTGCTCAGCGCTTACAAAGCCCTCGAGGCGCTGCTGGCCGACGGCAAGGTGCGGGCGATCGGCGTCAGCAACTTCATGCCCCATCACCTCGACCGTCTGCTGGCCGAGACCGAGATTGTTCCCGCCGTGAACCAGGTGGAGCTGCACCCCTACTTCACGCAGCCCGACGTGCAGCGCGCCGACGCGGAACACGGGATCCTCACTCAGGCGTGGTCGCCGATCGGCGGAATCACCTTCTACCCCGGACCGTGGGGGGACGAACGGCGCAGCGTGATGCAGGACGCCACGATCGCCGATATCTCGGCCGCGTACGGCAAGTCCGCCGCCCAGGTCATGTTGCGCTGGGGGATCCAGCAGGGCCGATCCGTCATTCCGAAGTCCACAAACCCCACCCGAATCGCCGAGAACTTCGACGTGTTCGATTTCGAGCTCACCAGCGACGACCTAGCTCGCATCGACGCGCTCGACACCGGTGTCCGCGGCGGACCCGACCCCGACGAGCCCCGCGACGCCTTCTTCGCGCGCGAGATACCCGAAGCGTGACCGGAGGATCGAGAAGCAAAACCTGAGGGACTATCCGGCTCGCCGGGCGACGCTCTCAGACGAGTGTTGTCGCTGGTTCGGGGGCCTCGATGGCACCTTCGGGTTGACGCATGAGGGCACGATCGCGGAAGTGGCCGAGGGTGGTGAGGAGTGTGCCGAGGACGATCCAGCCGGTGAGGATCCACCATTGGAGGCCCGTGTCGGCGTGAGGGAAGTAGCTGAGCGTCCTGATGAGCGTGTTCGACGCACCGGGGACAAACCATTGTCCGATGGCGCCCCAGGGCTCGGCGAGGAACTGCCACGGCATCACGGCCGCGGAGAGCGGGTTGGCGAACAGGACAGTGATCACCGCGGCCAGCGCGATGCCGCGCCTGCCGAGCACGGACGTACATCCGACGATGAACGCGGAGGTGGCGAGGATGGACACACCCACTGCGAGCGCGTTGAGCCAGAAGTCGCCCTGCAGGTACTCGAACCAGGTCTGAAGGACCAAGGTGAGAATGATCCCGGCCGACGCGGCGAAGATGGCCACGGCGGCGAGGCGGCGCCAGACGCCCACGACGAGCAGAGACACAAGGATGCCGCCGATCATGCCGCCGAGCATCAGCGGGAAAGATGCCGCGGCCAGACCCGTGCCTGTCGGATCGGTGTCGGCGAGCGGCACCACGGCAGTCACCGTCACCTGAACGGTCGACGGGTCACCGCCAGCCGCGGCGACCTGCTGGGCGAGCTGAGCCTGCAGCTGTGCAGCGATCCCGGTCAGCATCTGGGTGGCGGCGGCGCTGGCCGCCGGGGCGGTGAGGACCTCCGGCGCCTGCCCGGGAGCACCCAGGATGATCGCCCCGTACGTGTCGCGTTCTTCGATCTGGGTCACGGCGTCGTCGCGATCTGATGCCGCGATGAAGTCGAACGTGCCCGGAGCCTTCTCCGCGACGGCACCTTCGACGGCGGTGACTGCCGCGTCTGGACCTGCGATGCCCACGGGCAGGTTGTGCGGCGACGCCGTCTTCGTCGGCCATAGGAACGCCAGGACCACGAGAGTGACGACCACAGCACCGAGGATGCCGAGCCCGATCGTCACCGGCCACTTCGTATGCGGCCGGGTGAGTGACAAGGACATAAGGATCCCTCCAAAGAGAATGATTGTTTCGTTTACGGAATGAGCATAACAGAACGTATAGTCTGTTTGCATGCCTCGTCTCACGGAAGCGACACAGCGCGCGCGACGCGATCAGATCGCCACAGCCGCGCTTCGGTGCTTCGCGCGGCAGGGCTTCGCGGACACGTCGATGGCGGACATCATCGCCGAGGCCGGACTGTCGTCAGGGTCGTTGTACTCCCACTTCGACAGCAAAGCCGATCTGCTCCGCTTCGTGGTCTCCACTGTCCTGGACTCTCGGCTCGAGGAGTGGGCAGTCGCCGACGCGACCGGTGAGCCGTTTACACCTTCGCGCGTCCTCACCGAGTTCATTCGAGCTGCTGAGCTGGATCGGGAACGCGCGAAGCTGCTCCTGCAGGTGTGGGCTGAGATTCCTCGCGACGCCGAGATGACCGCCGTGGCGAAGGAGAATCTCGGCCGCATCCGCGAGTCGTTCCAGACACGGCTCGCTCCCTGGGATGCACGGAAAGCAGCGGGGAGTGGGACGGAGAACTCGGCGACCGGTGGCGCGGCCGATCTGGTCATGGCCGTCCTGCAGGGATACGTCGTCCGTCTCGCGCTCGACCCAGACCTCGACCCTGCCGCACTTCTGGACACGATCACCGCAGCCCTGGGCTGAACCAGGGCGCGTGCCTGGTGCTTCGGGCGATGGCCGGGGCCGCCACGTGGAAGTTCTCATCTCCACAACGCGCTCGCGCACGGGCACGCCATCGAATCTCGGCTACTCCTGTGGTCCGTTGGCGTCGGGCAGGAATCTGAAACGGAATCGGAATTCGTCGTCATCGAGCGGAATCACAAGGGTGGACGCGTTGGGCGACCACACGTCCGGGACGAGGAACAGATAGTCGCCCCCGCGGACAAGGAGACGAAGGCCGTGATAGCGGTAGCGGAACTGCGCTCCCTCCTCGGAGGTCGCTCCGCGAGCGAGTTCGACCTGCTCGATGTCAGCACTCCCCGGATACAGGGGCTGCGTGCTGTCGAGCACGACCGCTGGCAGCACACCCATGTCGTCGGCGAGGAAGCGCGCCTGGCCGAGTCCCCACCATTGCGCGACCGTGGCCGTTGCCCAGAACACGCCTGCGACGCCCGCAATGACCAGCAAGACGATCGCGCTGCGGCCCTCCTTGCTCCCACTGATGGCCTGGGCCATAGACAGTGCGTAAGCGCTGAGCCCCGCGCCTAGGGCGAGACACAGCGGGGTAGCGAAGCCGTAATAGTCCCAGTTCCCGAGCACGGCGAACATGCAGGCGAGTAGGAGTCCGATCGCGAGCACGATGACGCCGGCCCATCCGAAGATCCGGATCACACGCGTCTGGCGGGCCTCGTCCATGGCACGCACGCGCCGGCGGAACACGCGCTGCCCGACGATGAGCCCCGCTGCGACGAGAACGATCACCATGACGGGCACGAACAGCGCGCCCGGACTGCGCATGACGAACTGCTGATTGCTCAGGCTCAACACGTCGACATCGACCCCGAAGTAGAGAAAGAACTCCCGCGACGAGACGTACCCGAAGTAGAACAGCAGCGCGGTGATCAAGGACGCGGGTGCGATGAAGTTGGAAAGGAAGCCCAACCACTTCTCGAAGCCAAGTCCCTGCGACTCGGGCGGTGGCTCGGCCGCCTCAGTCTTCTTTGGTGCCGGTTCGGGGGCGGCGGATCGAGGTCTGGTGACGCGTGGCATCAGCCGTCTCACTCGCTCGACTTGCCGGCAACGCACTCGTTTCCGACCGGCGTGTAAGCAGGATCGCAGATAACGATGAGCGTGCTCGAGTCGATCTCGCGGGTGGCCATGGCGTCGCACACCTCTTCCGTGGGGCATTCGAGTGTCCCGGAAAGACCGAGCACGGTCCCGTTCTGGAATTCGGCCGTCGGGTGCAGGACGAGGGTGCAGAAGGTGTTCACGGTGTCGTACGTGAGCGTGACGCCGATGCATTCGCGGTCGGCTCCGAACTGCCCGCACACTTCCTGGTCATCGGCCAGAGCGACACCCTCAGGGTTCGACGTGATGCCCTCCACCGTGAAAGTCACCCCGTCGGGAACTCCCTCGCCGACGCTGCCCCAGAAGAGCGCGATTCCCTCGCACCAGCGGTCATTGCCGAGATCCTCGAGGCCCTGGCCGCCGCTCGGCGGACCGCCGATTTCCACAGCGGGGCCCGTTCGCCGCGTCTCCTGCTCGGGATCGACGATCACTTCGTCCGAAGGCGTGACCTCCGGCTCGCTCTCCGACGGGCTCGCGGTCTGCTCGCTCTCCGACGGCTTCGCGGTCTGCTCGCTCTGCGATGCGCTCGCGGTCTGTTCGCCTCCGCCTTCCGTGGATGTCGGCGCGCACCCGGCCAGCGATGCAACGGACCCGGCAAGCACGACCGCGAGGACGAGCACACGCAGTCCACCCCGGCGTCTCTCAATCGCGAACACCATCCACCTCCGCTTCGACGGCGCGGAGTGCCGTCCCTTGGGAAGAGCAGGAATCGCCGTGCAAGATACGCCGGAACGGATATTCGTATCTCTGAGAGCGGCACCTCCGAGCGTGCATTTTGGAGGCGTCGAGGATGAGCGAGACGCCGCAACCGATTTGCAACGGTTGGGTTCGCGGCGCATACTGTCTGTAGTTACAGATACTTCTTGGAAAGAGAGTTCGGATCCATGGTTTCGACCAGTACTTATCGCGCAGCGGTTGCTCGTACGTTCGGCCCGCCGGAACGGCTGCGGGTGGAGTACCTGCCGGTCGCTCCGCTTCCTGCGGGAGCAGTGCGTGTCGCGGTTCGGATCGGTGGAGTGAACCCGATCGACGCCCAGATGCGGTCCGGTTCGTTCGGCGGAAGCGCGCCGTTCGTCCCGGGCACAGAGTTCGCCGGCATCGTGACCGAGGTTGCGCGTGGCGTGTCGGGAGTGTCGGTCGGTGACGAGGTTGTCGGGTTCGGCTCCCCGGGGTCGGATGCGGATCTGGTGGTCACGTCGGCGGATCGGCTGGTGCCGAAGCCCGCCGACCTGTCGTGGGAACTCGCCGGTGCCGTCGGCGCGGTCGGGCAGACGGCCCTCACCGTGTTGGATGGGCTGCAGCTCCCGGCGGGTGCCACGGTCCTCGTGCACGGTGGTTCCGGTGGAGTCGGCACGATGATCGTGCAGCTGCTGGTCGCGGACGGTCACACGGTTGTCGCGACGGCCGGCGCCGATCGTGCTGACTATCTGCGCGAGCTTGGCGCGATCCCGCTGGCGTACGGGCCCGATCTGCCCACTCAGTTGAGCGCGCAGTACCCGAGCGGCTTTGCGGCGTCGATCGACCTCGCCGGGACCTCACAGTCGGGAGCGATCGGTCAGTCGGTGCGCGAGGCCGGCGGCCAGGCCGTGACGATTGCGCTGGGGAGCGCACGCAGCCACCGCATCCCGCTGATTCAGGTGCAGCGGTCCCAAGCCCGCCTCGCGCGCCTACTCGCCGACGCTGCCGCCGGCACGCTGCGGATGCCCGTGCAGACCCTGACCCTGGACCAGATCGTCGAGGCGCACCGCCGGCTGGACTCCGGCCGCGCACGCGGCAAGACCGTCCTTGACCTTTCTGACAACCCTTACCTTCCGGAGGCATGACAATGACTTCTCTTTCCCTCATCGGCCCTGGCCGTCACGGCACCGCGATCGCGGCCCTGTTCGCATCGCACGGCGTCGACGTGACCCTGTTCCACTACCGCCCGCAGAAGGCCGAGGCGGCCGCCCGCGCCGTCCGCGGCGCCGCAGTGGACGCGACAGTCACCGTCGCCGACACCCTCGAGGCCGCCGCCGATGCCGCCGACGTCGTGGCGTTGACCACGCTCTGGGATGCTCCGCAGCGCGCGGTGCTCTCGCAGATCGGGAGCCGGCTGGTCGGCAAGGTCCTCCTCGACGTCTCCAACCCCCTCGACGTCACCCCGAGCGGGATCAGCTTCCGCACCCCGGTCCAAGGATCCGCGGGACAGTTCGTCGCAACTCTGCTGCCCGACGGCGTCGGACACGCGAAGGCCTTCTCGAACCTCGCGACGGTGGCCCTCGCGGCAGCCGCGGACCAGACCCCTCGCGCGATCCTTCCGTACCTCGCCGACTCCGCCGCCACGGCGCGACGCGTTGGCGCCCTGCTGGACCAGACCGGTTGGGTGTCTCGGTATGTCGGCGACATCGACCGGTCGGCAGAGCTCGAGATCGGCGGCCGCTACAACAGGGTGACGGGTCGTCTGGGCCGCACCGTGCTCGACGAAAACGAGTTCACCCAGCAGTTCGGGCCCGCCATGCAGCTGGCGGGCTGACCGATGAGTGCGCTCGATCACCATGCTGACGAGCCCGCCCCCGCGGACGGGGCGGCGGACGCGGAACGCCACGACCGCATCGCGGTCTGGAACGACCTCGTGGTCGCCCACGACCTGCTGATGAAGCAGTTCCAATCCGAGCTCAAGCGCGATTTCGACCTGTCCGTGTCGCAGTACGACGCACTGCTGCGGTTGACCTTGGCGCCCGGCAAGCGCCTGCAGATGGGTGAGGTCGCGGGGTCGCTGCTGTTCAGCAGCGGCGCCGCGACCAAGCTCTTCGACCGGCTCGTCGAACGCGGGCTCGTCGAACGCTCCGCAGATCCCAACGACCGGCGCAGCGTCATCGTCAGCCTCACCGACGAAGGAACCGACCTGATCACCCGGGCCAGACTCGCCCACGGATACAGCATCCACGAGAAGCTCGGTCCATTCACCTCGGAAGCCGAGCGCCAGCACGTCCACGCATTCCTGGGGCGACTCGCCACGCCGCACCCCAGTCTGGCTGTCCAAAATTGAGCGTCGCTGCCTTCGCCGCCGTCACGGCGCTTGTCGCCGGCGCGATGACGGCTGGGCTGATCGCGATCCTTCATCGCCTCGAGCCTGAGTACGACCCGTCCTGGCGGATGATCAGCGAGTACTCCCTCGGGCGATACGGGTGGGTCATGCGCCTCGCCTTCGTCACGATGGCCATCACCCCCGCCGCGACGTGCGTCGCCCTATGGCCGTTCGGCGGTATGTGGACCATCGGTCTTGCCGCTGTAGCACTGGGGGCGCTGGGTGCTGCGTTCATCGACTCCGATCCGATCATGACTCCGCGTGCTCAGGCCACGCGCGTGGGCACGGCGCACACGGTGCTGGGCGCGGTATGCCTCGCCGGCTTTCCGCCTGCCGCGCTGCTCGCGGGTGTCGGGGTGGCGTCCGCGCTCGGGTGGACGCTGGCGATCGCATCCGTTGTTCCGTTGGCCGGTCTCGTGTGGTTTCTCATCGCCGCTGCCCCGGCGCGCGGGCAGGGGGGCTCGCCGGAGATCCGGATGGGATGGCCGGACAGGTTCTGCCTTCTCGCCTACCTGGCATGGGTGGTGCTCGCCGCTGTGACTGTGCTGTCCACCGTGTGACGCAGAGGAGCGCCGAACAGACCAGGGGCGGTGTTCATTTCTCGCTGCGCCCTCACTCGAGCGGTGACGACGCGGTGCGGTTGCGCTCGAGCGATAGCGGGAGCACCGATCGCGGGCGCAGTCCGACGATCACGATGAGAATCGCGAGGAGGCCGCCGCCGGTGCCCATGACGATATCGATCATGGTGTCGAAATTGTCGGTCTGCGCGGTGGTGTGCAGGATGACGTCGCTGAGGAACTCGCAGATTTCCCACGCGGCGGCGAAGGCCATCGCCGTCACCACGGCAAACGTCAGACTGAACCAGCGCGGCAGCGACACGCGCGACCTCTCTTCGACGACTTTGATGGCGTACAGGCCCAGCCACGCGAGCATGACACCCGACGCGAAGTGCACCCAGTTGTCGAGCTTCACGATCCCGCCATAGAGATGGAGCACGCTGCCCGCGAAGGGGCCGGCGGCCATGAAGACGAGGTAGAAAACCTGAATCGCGCGCGGCAGCGGCACGCGGAAGACCAGCTCGATCAGGGCGGGCGCCCAGAGTGCGGGGATGAGCAGCGCCGCCAGTGCGGCGTTGGGGGAGAACCCGAGCAGCTGCACGGCCGCCACGAGGACGATGTATCCCAGCTGAAACGGAAGCGCGAGCAGCAGCGACGAGCGTGTCGTCCCCGTCGGCAGACGCCGGACGGCGGGGGAAATGCTCACGTTCAGAGGGTCGCTCCTGGAAGGCATCAGCGGTGGTGGGCGGTCGCGTCCACGATACCCGCCTGGCTACTCGGGTGGCTTGTCGGTGGCAGGTGCCGACTTCGTCGGAATCACGGCTACCCCTGCTGCCACGGCAGCTGCTGCGATCGCGAGGGCAGCCAGGCCCGCGGAGAGCGTGGCGACGGTCGCTACCGCGCCGACCAGCAGCGGGCCTGCGCTATCGCCGAGTTCGCGTCCAAGTTCCGCTGAGCCCATCGTGCGGCCCATTCGTTCGGGCGGGGTGGTGTCGGCGAGCGATGCGAATGCGTAGGGAGTGACCACACCTATCCCGGCGCCGATGATGACGGCCGCGGAATAGAGCCCGACCGGACCCCAGGGTGCGGCGGCAGTGAGCACGCCCACGGCCAGTGTGCTCAAGCCAATGACCGTGCCCGCGCGGTCGGAGACGGCACCGCGGTCACGGAGTGTCCCGACCCACGGCTGTACAAGCGTCGACGTCAGCGCGAGAACCGACGCGACACCGATAGCAGCGATCAGCCCCGCACCATTGGCGGTCGCAAGTGCAGGCAGAAACCCCACGGAGGCTCCCAACACCGCGGTGGACGTCGCGAGGGCGACCGTCGGAATCAGGAAGCGACGATCAGTGGTCTGCTTGACCAAGTCGACAACCGTGTATCGGGGACGCGGCAGCGGCGGCACGAAGGGCAGCGCGATCGCAACCCATACCGCCGTCACCGCCGCGAGCCCTGCGAGCACCCCGAACAGAAGCGGAAGCCCGCCAATGCCGATCAGCCCCGCCGCGAGGAGTGGCCCGAGCGTGTATCCCAAACTCTTCCAAGACCCGTAACGGCCAAAGTAGCGGCCCCTGCTGCCGGCGCCGGCTAAGCGGGCGACGGACGCGGAGGACGCCGGTGAAAACGCTGCGGCAGCGGCACCCTGCCCGAGTCGCGCGACAGCGAGCATGATCGTGTTGTCTGCGCCCAGCCCGAACAGCGACAGGGCTGCAAACGCGATGAGGCCACCGACGATGACCGGCTTGGCGCCAATCCGGTCCGACAACGCACCGAAAATCGGTTTCAGGATGACCTCAGCGACGTCGTACAAGGCCAGCAGCACACCGATGCGCAGCAAGTCGAGACCGATGCTCTCGCCGGACGCGCCGAGCCCAGCAGCGACGCTGAATGCACCGAAAGCGGTCACAAAGCCGGCTGCGTACAACGGGGCGACACGACCCCTCGCCAGTTCCGAAATCGCTGTCACCACCGTTCCTCTCGGTCCCATTTAAACCGATCGGACGGACCTTCCCGGCATGGCTGATGAGGTGCAGAGTATCTGCTAGCCGGTCGCCGATCGCATCACGCCGCCACTCACGCCGAGCCGAATGGTCAGAGGTCGACGACGGCGATGGCTGCCTCGTTGAGGCTGCCGAGCCAGACCCGGCCCTCGTGCTCCCGAACGCCGGTGACCATGTGGTACGGCGTCTTCTGGGACTCGAGGTCGACGTCGACGTCGTGGATCAGCCGCCCATCGTCGTCGTACGCCTGAACCCGCACAGTGCGCTTCGGGGCTGGCTGCAACTTTTCCGGCAGTCGCGTGGCGAGCCGTCTCAGCACCAGAGGCCCGGTCTGCAGGCGCTCGACGAGGGGATCGCGGGGGCTCGCGATGCTGACCCAGATGAGGCCGTCACTGCCGCGCGAGATGTTGTCGGGATAGCCGGGAAGGTCGCGGCAGAGCAGGTCGCGCGTGCCCGCCTTCGGTCCCGTCAACCAGCGCCGGACGACAGTGCGCGCGCCCGTCTCGGCGACGGCCACGAAGTCTTCGGCACGCGACAGCGCGACGCCGTTGGCGAAGGCGAGTCCGTCGAGGACGACGGTGACGGTGCCGTCGGTGTCGAGGCGCAGCAGGCGCCCGGTGCGGGTGTTCTGGATGAAGTCCGACTTCCAGTGGTCGACCCCGAACTCGGTCGACGAGTCCGAGAACCAGACCGTGCCGTCGGCGGCGATCGCGGCGTTGTTGCAGAACCGCATCGGCCGCCCGTCGACGTCGCCCACGACCGCCTCGACGGCGCCGTTGCGAGTGTCGACGCGGAGCAGCCCGCGGTGCGCGTCGCACACCAGCAGCCGACCGTCGAGGTCGATCTCCAGGCCGAGCGGTCGCCCCCCGGTCCGCGCGATCCGGTCGATGCGGGCGCCGTCGTGGCTGACGCGGAAGATCGCGCCGTCCGCTGTCCCGGTGAAGACCGCGCCCTCGTCCGCGCCGGAGCGCCCGACGACGACGTCTTCGGCTCCGGGGCCGGGGACCGGGTGGACGGTGAGGATGCGCGTCGTTTCGGCGGATGGCATACCGCACTGTACCGCCGAACAATCGGCTGACCCGGAAGCTGTCTCTGCTCGATGCGGCGCCCAGATCGGGCACCGCTCGCCCGGTTCTCCTTGCACGCGATGCGAAAGGGGCGGATGCCGCAGCATCCGCCCCCTGTCGCACCGTCGCTATACGGAGACCAGTGCGCTGGCGGCCTGGTCGTGCACGCTTGCCGGTCGCGGCAGGCCGTAGTGCTCCCGGAGCGTCGTGCCTGAGTAGTCCGTCCGGAACAGCCCGCGACGCTGGAGGATCGGGACCACGTCATCGACGAACGTCTCGAGCCCGCCGGGCAGCGTCGGCGGCATGATGTTGAAGCCGTCGGCGGCACCCGCCTCGAACCACGATTGGATCGCGTCGGCGACCTGCTCGGGCGTACCCGCGAAGGTGCGGTGGCCGCGGCCGCCACCGAGCCGGCCGATGAGCTGACGCACCGTGAGGTTCTCACGGCGGGCAAGCTCGACGATCAGCGTGTAGCGGCTCTTGGCTCCCTCGATCGCGTCCTCACCCGGGAGGTCGTCCGGCAGGGTCCGGTCCAGCTGAAGGTCCTCGGGGGAGAGCCCGAGGACTCCGGCGAGCTCGTTGCGGGCGTACTCCGGCCGGATGAGCTCATCGAGCTCTCGCTCACGGCGCAGCGCCTCGGCCTCGGTCGCGGCGATCACCGGGACGATCCCCGGGAGGATCTTGATCCCCTCGGGATCGCGCCCGACCGCCGCGGTGCGTGCCTTCAGGTCGGCGTAGAACGCCTGCGCGTCGGCGAGCGTCTGATGGGCGGTGAACACCGCCTCGGCGTAGCGCGCGGCGAGGTCCTTTCCGTTCTCCGACGACCCTGCCTGCACGATGACCGGTCGGCCCTGCGGCGAGCGGGGGATGTCGAGCGGGCCGCGGACCGAGAAGTACCGGCCGGTGTGCTCCACGGGCCGCACGCGTGCCTGGTCGCCCCACACTCCGGCGTCCTTGTCCGCGACGACGGCCTCGTCATCCCACGAGTCCCACAGCTTCGCCGCGACGTCGAGGAACTCCGCTGCCCGCGCGTAGCGGTCGTCGTGGAGCGGCTGAGCATCGAGGCCGAAGTTGCGCGCGGCATCCGCCCCCGCCGTGGTCACGACGTTCCACCCCGCTCGTCCACCCGAGATGTGGTCGATCGACGCGAACCGCCGCGCGAGGTTGTACGGCGAGTTGTAGCTCGTCGACGCCGTCGCGATGAGCCCGATGCGCTCCGTCGCGACCGCGAGTGCCGCCAGGAGCACGGTCGGCTCGAGGCCGCCGCCCGGGCGTTTGCCGACGTTGCCCCACAGCACCGGCGAATCGGCGAAGAAGATCGAGTCGAGCTTGCCTCGCTCGGCGGTCTGCGCGAGCTTCACGAAGTGGGCGATGTCGGTGCCCGAGTGCGGATCGCTTTCGGGGAGCCGCCAGGATGCCTCGTGGTGGCCCGTGCTCATCAGGAACGCGTTGAGATGCAGCTGCCGAGTCATGTCAGACCTCGACCGTGACCGAGTAGGCCGATGAGTCGCCCTGCTGCGACTGGCTGCGCGTGCCGTCGATCGCGGCGGGGATGTCGCCCGCGACGGTCACCCGGTTGAGCTTGCGTGCCTGGCCGCCGTAGTTGGCCGGCGCGTAGTGCTGGGTGATGCGGTTGTCGAAGAGCACGACCTGGTTCGGCTCCCAGTTGACTCGGACCACGTTCTCGGGTCGCGTGATGTAGGCCTGCAGGATCCGGAGGATGTCCTTGGATTCCGTGTTGGACAGCCCGACGATGCGCAGCCGCTGCGCGAAGCCGCCGATGAAGAGGCCTCGTTCGCCCGTCAGCGGGTGCACGCGGACCACCGGGTGGACCGACTGATAGATCTCGCGCGTGAACTCCTTGCGGCGCTCGTCGGCATTGTCGTGCTCGAGCTTCTTCGGCACTGCGTAGTCGTAGTCGTTCGTGTGCACCGCCCACAGCGAGTCGGCGAATGCCCGCAGTTCGTCAGGCAGGTCTTGGTAGGCGCCGGCGCTCGTCGCGATGAGAGTCTCGCCGCCGTAGGACGGGAGTGTGATGCTGCGCAGCGTGCTCGCCTGCGGCGGGTTCACGACGAACGTGACGTCGGTGTGCCACGTGTTGGCCGACCCGTCCTCACTGTCGACGGGCAGGACGTTCGCCGCGCCGGCGACGGCAGCCACGGTGGGGTGGGCCTTGGTCAGGGGGCCGAACCGGGAGGCGAAGCGCACCTGATCTTCGTCGGTGCGGACGTTCGCATCGCGGAACACGAGCGCTTTGTGCTCGTTGAGAGCCGCGCGGATCTCGGCGACGGTCTCGTCCGACAGGTCGGCGCTCAGGTCGAGGCCGCGGATCTCGGCGCCGATGCGCTCGCCGAGCTTGGTGAACTCGAGGCGGGTGGGGAGGAGGGTGTTCGTGGACATGGCGTTTCCTTTCGAGGTGGTGAAGGAGGGTGATGAAGAGGGATGCGGTGTGTCAGCCGTTGACGGCGGTGCGCCAGCGAGACAGTCGGCGTTCCACCGTCACGAGACCGGTGTTGACCAGGACGCCGAGGATCGAGACGGTGAGGATGCCGGCGTACATGGCGGGGATCAGGAAGCTCGACTGCGCGTTGACGATCAGGAAGCCGAGGCCTGCCTTGGCGCCGACCATCTCGGCCGCGATCAGCACCAGGATCGACGCCGTGCCGGCCATCCGGATGCCGGTGAAGATCGTCGGCACGGCGGACGGCAGGATGACTTTGCGGAACAGCGAGAAGCTCGACAGGCCCAGCGAACGCGCGGCCCGGATGAGCAGCGGGTCGACGGTGCGCACCCCCGCGACGGTGTTGAGCAGCACGGGGAAGAACGCGGCGTACGCGACGATCGTGATCTTCGACTCCTCGCCGATGCCGAGCAGCAGCGTGAAGACCGGCAGCAGCGCGAGCGCCGCTGTGTTGCGGAAGACCTCGAGCAGCGGCGTGAGGAGCGAGCCGAGCGGGCGGTACCAGGCGATGACGAGACCCGCCAGGATCCCGAGCGTTACCGCGATGGTGAAGCCGGCGACAGACCGGGTGAGACTCGCGGCGATATGCCCTTGCAGAGCGCCTGTTTCGATGAGCTGCCACAGGGCCCCCAGCACCTCGTGCAGCGGCGGGAGGAAGACCCGCGTCGACGGCGAAGCCAGCTGCGGGCCGATCTCCCACAGGAGCAGGAATCCGAGGATCGCCGCAGACTTCCAGGCGATCGAACGCGTCGTCTTCCACGTGCGGTGAAGCGCGCTGGGGCGACCGGCCGCGGGGGCGGCGGGCCGGTGGGCGGCAGCATCCGGATTCGTGTCTCCTGTGCTCACCGGGGTGCCTGCGGGAGCGGCGGCAGTCGCCACCCGAGTGTCGATGGTCGTGATCGAGGTCATCAGGCTGCGGTCCTCTCCTGGGCTCGGCGGACTTCGTCGTGCAGGAGGTCCCACACGCGGTGACGGTGCTCCACGAAGGCCAGCGACGAGCGCACATCGCCCTCGCTGTCATCGTGGTCGGGCAGATCGACGTCGACGATGGCCTTGAGGCGGCCGGGCCGGGAGCTGAGCACCGCGACCCGCTGGCCGAGGTACACCGCCTCGTCGATGGCGTGCGTGATGAACACGACGGTCTTTCCGGTCGCCCGCCAGATCGACAGGAGCTCGGTCTGCAGCTGCTCGCGCGTCTGGGCATCGAGAGCGGCGAACGGCTCGTCCATGAGGAGGATGTCGGGCTCGTACGCCAGGCTTCGGGCGATCGCGACGCGCTGCTTCATGCCGCCCGAGAGTTCATGCGGGAAGCGGTCTTCGAATCCCGTGAGACCGACGAGGTCGAGATACTGCCGCGCTCGCTCGCTACGCTCCTTGCGTCGGATGCCGGTTCCCTCGAGTCCGATCTGGACGTTCTGCGACGCGGTGCGCCACGGGAAGAGGGCGTACTGCTGGAAGACGACGGCGCGGTCGGGGCCGGGGCCTGTCACCTCGCGGTCGTTGACCAGCACCTGACCCGACGAGGGCTTCGTGAGCCCCGCGAGCAGGTCGAGCAGCGTGCTCTTGCCCGAGCCGCTCGGCCCGACGAGGGTGAGGAACTCTCCGTCGTTCACGTCGAGGCTGATGCGGTCCAGGGCCGTGAGGGTGCTCGCGCCTTGCGGCCCTCGCACCGTGAACTGCTGGCTGACCTCTCGGAGGCTGATCTTGGCGGTCACGGGTCAGCCCTCGGCCAGATCGTTGAACTTGTTGGTGTAGTAGTCCTCCGGCTTGAGCTCACCGGTGACGATGCCGCTGGACTTCAGCCAGTCGGCCCAGCGCGTGAAGTCCTCGTCGCTGATCTGGCCGACTCCTGGTACGCCCGGGCTCTTCCAGTACTGGAGGTTGTCCGTGGTCTCGTCCCGGTCACGGCCTTCGATGATCGTCGTGTAGCGCGCGATGACCTCGTCACGTGGCGTGTTGTGAAGCCAGTCGATCGCCTTCGCGACACCGGTGGTGAAGGTGCGCACCGTCGTGGGGTTCGCTTCGATGAAGTCGTCACGGAAGACGTACTGCCCACCGGCAAACGCACCGAACAGGTCGTAGTCGCTCAGGATGCTGCGCACCCCGCCGGTCGCTATCGCCCTGTCCTGAAGAATGCCGCCCAGAACTCCCACGTCGATCTGACCGCGCCGCAACGCCTCCTCGGTGTCGTTCGGGGGAACCACGACCAGCTGCACCTGTGTGATCTCCTCTTCGGAGAGGCCTTCGTCGGCGAGCCATGTGTCGAGAACCGCTTCGGCGTGCGCTCCGAGGGTGTTTACCCCGATCTTCTTGCCGATGAGGTCGTGCGCATCCTGGATCGGGCTGCCATCGAGGACGTAGAAGCCGTTGAAGGTCTGCTCGTCCTCGCCGTAGTAGTTGATGACGGCGGTGACGGGCGCGCCGGCCTCAATGAGCTTGACCACGGCACCGGCGAACGCGCCGCCGAAGTCGGTCTGCCCGGTGGCGGCGGACTGGATGTCCTGCGGCCCGCTGATCGTGCTCCCGACCCAGTCGAGTTCGATGTCGCCCAGGAATCCGAGATCATCTGCAAGCTCAGGGAGGCTGACCTGGTTCGCCGAGCCCTGGTAGCGGAGGACGGTCACCTCTTCGGAGCCGCTGTTCGACGATGCGGCCGCGGTGCCGGAGCACCCGGTGAGGGCGATGCCGAGCGCCACGAAGGAGGCGGTCAGCACCGCGATCCGTCGACGGGTCGTTCCCGAAGTCTTGCTGCGTCGGTGGTTCATATCTGCTCCTGTCGTCATGAGCGCCAGGTCGATCGGCGCGGTAGGAACATCGAATCGGCCGAGGCGTTCCGACGCCACCGCGCTCGGTAACGGGAGGTATCACGAGGGACACAGAGCGACACATGGCACTCCGATGGCGCGGTCAGCCAGCCGGTCGGATCGCCGAACTGACCCATGTTCGCGCTCGTCTGCGCGGCGAGCTGCTCGGGTGAGGCGCCTGCCTCCGTGAACAGACCTGCTCGTGTTGCGCTCGATCGACTCAGCCGAGAATGACGGCAAACCCCGACGGCGGCAGCGTGACCGAGTACCGGCCTGTGCCGCTCTGCTCTCGCTTGAGCGCGCCCTTGGCGTCGTAGACGTAGGTGGTGGTGGCCGATCCGGCGACGCCGACCTGCGCATTCTGTGCCAGCTTCGCGATCGACTGCACCAGCTGCATCGCACCACCACTGCCGCTGAGTTCGAGCCGCGAGATGACGGGCCGCACGAGCAGCGCATCCAAAGTCAGCTCGCCGGAGCGCACAGCGACCGTCAGCCGGTTGCGATCACCGAGTACCGGCAGTTGCAGTGAGCCTGGCAGCAGGACTCCGGGCGTCGGCGAGATGCCCTGAGCAGGACCTTTCTCCACCAGTACTCCGGCGGGCAGGCCTGACCGCCATGTCGAAACGCTGTTATCGCCGGGCTCTGACCACACGACTGGTTCGACCCAGCGCCTGACGGCATCTGTGCCGATATCGAAGGTCGCGGACTGCCCCTGCGCCAGAGTGAGGGCGTCGCCCGCCCAGCTTGATTCGCCTGTCCAGTTCACCGGTGTCGACACGGTTCCGTCGGTGGTGACCGCGGTCTCCGCCTGCACCGACCGGAGACCTTCGATCTTGTCGATAGTGGTCACGGTAGAGGCCCGTGCGGCGAGCTCCGGTCGGGAGTCGAGCGCGATCATTGTCAAGAGCGCGTGGATCGTACTCTCGGCGCCGCTGTTGGCGTTCACCACCCCATCGGGCTGCAGGCCGTCGTAACCGACGCCGGTCGCAGGGTCGTACATCTGGGCGCCGGAGCGGTTGGCGCCGAAGAACCACGCAGCCTGAATCGCAGCGAGATCGCCGAAGGCGCGCGAACCGGTGGCATCGGCGACGGCGAGCAGCGACTGCACCCGTGAGTCTGCGCCGTAGGCGATCTGCACGCGGTCAGTCGGCGTCGGGAACCAGCCGTTGTCGGGGCCGCCGGCCGTCAGCAACGTCGGAGTGAAGACGGCGGCATCCTTCACCGCCGCAGTGGCGAGCGTCGGGTCGTCGAGTGCTTGGGATGCCCGGGCCAGCGCCGCCGGCATCTGTGATCCCCACGCGTGCCACATCGACCGGGATTCGGTCCAGGGCAGGATCGCGCCATATGGCCAGTGCTGTGCGTCGCCGGCTGACATGGCCGCGATGCCGTCGGCGAGCTGACGGAGCGCCTTCGACGAAGCCGCGTCGGATGGTTGCGCCTGCACGCGCGCAGCGAGGCCGAGCGCAGCCTCGGCTGAGGCATCCGCTCCGTTCGTGATCAACCACGCCGGTACGCGCATGCCATCCGACAGCTCCCACTGCCCGTAGCGCACGAGCACCTGGCGATTGAGAGCGTCGATCGAGAGCGCCAGGCGCTGTTCGAGGAAGCCCGCGAATTCGGGGTCATCCTGCTGGAAGGCGGCGTACCCCTCGCCCAGCGCCCAGATGGTGCGGGCTAACCAGTAGCTCGGTCCGGAGTCGGACGGATCGGGAAGCTCCACCGGCTCGGCGGAAGGGTTCAGCGTGCCGTCGGGCTGCATCCACAGCACGACGTTGCCCGCGTTCGGGCCCTCGGTGGTCTGCAGATAGGTCAGTGATCGAAGCAGTTCATACGCCGAGGTGCGGCTGGACTGCGAGCCCGTCAGGCGCCAGTGGCGCAGGTAGACGACGGCGGCGCGGGCAACGTCGTCCGCGTTGTATGCGCCCTGCCCCCAGTATCCCGTCACGGGGTCGACGAGACCGCCGCCCCCGACGCGCTCGAACGTGCCGCTCGCCCGCGCGTCGGCATACGTCCAGGGGAGGACGAGTGTCGGCTCTGCATCGAGGCGAAAGGTGGTGTGGCCCTCGACGGGGACGGGCGGCGTTGCCTCGTCGAGGAGGAAGTCGAGATGAGCGAGGTTCGTCAGTGGCGCCGCGAGTGCGCTCGCGGAGGCTGAATCAGTGGATGCCGGTGCGGCCGAGGCCGCGAACGGGGCGGCGATCATGGTTCCGATCGACAGCGCCAGCGCCGTCGTCAGGGCGACGAGACGCGCGCCTCGTCGTTGGTGGGTAGTCATGGTGGAGCCCTCTGCGTACGAATCGCTGTGCGTGGATCACTCGTCGACGAGACGGCTGGACGAGAGATTTGAACGACTGGATGCCGGTCGGTGGCGTCATGCCGGTGCGATACTGGCGGCAGCTCCTGTCAGCCCTGCACGTCCTCGTGCTCAGGTCTGCTTTCGCACCGGTCTCATCGCAACGTACATCCGTTGATGGCGTGCACCGAGGCCTTGTAACGACTCGGCATGTGTGCATTGCCGTTCGATGGATCCCATCCGGAATGAACACAGCCACTCCCAGCGTTCAACCCAGGGTCGGCCACGCGGTCGCATGAGTGGAGGCGGCGTGAGCGAGACGATCTCGGTGGGATTCCGGTCGGAGCGCGGCCCGATACTCATTTCGCTGATGCTCTCGACGGGGCTGATCGCGGTCGAGTCCACGATTCTCGCCACTGCGGTTCCATCGATCGTCGAGGACCTCGGTGGGTTCTCGCTGTTCCCGTGGCTGTTCTCGGTGTATCTCCTGGCGCAGGCTGTCTCGGTGCCGATCTACGCGAAGTTCGCCGATGTGGTCGGTCGCAAGCCGATCATCCTGATCGGCATTGGGCTGTTCCTGATCGGCTCGGTGCTGTGCGGCTTCGCGTGGAGCATGACTGCCCTGATCGCATTCCGCGTCGTCCAGGGTCTGGGCGCAGGAGCGGTGATGCCGATGTCGATCACCATCGCGGGAGACATCTATACCGTGCGCGAGCGTGCGAAAGCCCAGGGCTACATCGCGAGCGTGTGGGGGATCGCGAGCGTCGTCGGTCCCACCCTCGGCGGCGTGTTCTCCGAATACTTGACCTGGCGATGGATCTTCTTCATCAACATTCCGCTGGGACTGATCGCCGTCTGGATGCTGGTGCGCAACTACCACGAGAGCCTCGAACACCGCCGGCACCGCATCGACTACGCCGGTGCGATCACCCTGACGCTCTCGCTGACACTGCTGATCCTCGCCGTGCTCGAGGGCGGTCAGGCGTGGGCGTGGAACTCCTGGCAGAGCATCATCGCCTTCGGCGTCGGGGGAGTACTGCTCGCCGCATTCCTGCTCATCGAGCGGCGGGCGGAAGAGCCCGTCCTTCCCCTGTGGGTGTACTCCCGAAGGCTTCTGCTGACCACCGCGCTCATCGGACTCGGCGTCGGCGCCGCGCTGATCGGCATGACCTCCTACGTGCCGACCTACTTGGAGATCGCCGGGGGCGCGACCCCCCTCGCCTCGGGCCTCGCGCTCGCCGCGCTCACGCTGGGATGGCCGCTGGCGGCCGCGCAGTCGGGACGTCTCTATATGCGCATCGGTTTCCGTTGGACGGCGCTGATCGGGCTGTCCGTCTCTGTCGTGGGAGCGACACTCCTTCTCATCACCTCCGCGACCCCGAGCATCGCGTGGGTCGCGGTCTCGTGCTTCATCGTGGGCCTCGGCTTCGGTCTGGTGGCTTCGCCCTCCCTGATCGCTGCTCAATCGTCGGTTGCCTGGAACGAACGCGGCGTGGTGACGGGATCGAACACGTTCATGCGTGCGGTCGGCAGCGCCGTCGGGGTCGCGATCTTCGGCGCGATCGCCAACGGCATCATCGCCGGCGCCGGCGGCCCGAGCAGCGCCGCGGCAATTCAGGATGCCTCAACAGCCGTGTTCGGCGCCGTACTGATCGTCATCCTGCTCACGTTCGGTGCCGCAATCGCGATGCCGCGCGCGCGGGTTCAGGATGTGGAGCTGCAGCGCGAGGCATCCGCGGCCTGAAGAGCGGTTCGAGCGCCTCGAGGAAACCCTCCAGATCTGTCTGCAGATGTGGAGTGATGACACCGGCCGCTACGACGGCGCGCACTACCAGCTTGCCGAGACGCTGAATTCGCCACAATCCGTGCAGCGCCCGCATCCGCCCATTCTCATCGGTGGCGCGGGCGAGAAGAAGACCCTCCGACTCGTCGCGCAGTACGCCGACGCGTGCAACCTGTTCGGCGTGCCGCCGGACGAACTGGCCCACAAGATCGATGTGCTGCGCAGGCACTGCGACGACGTGGGCCGGGACATGTCCGAGATCCGCATCACCGTGCTCGCGGGTGGTGATCCGGTAGGGAAGCCCGATGAATTCCTCACCCTGGCTGAGAAGTACTCGGAGCTCGGTGTCGCGCACATGCATCTCGGGGCACCCGCGGACGACCCTGCCGGCTTCGTTCACCGAGTACAGGATTCGGTCGGCGAGCGTCTCGCAGCGATCGGCCGTTGACCGCGGCGCTCATTCCGCGATCGCGCGCGCCTCACCTGTTCCGTCGGTGACGGCGGCGACGGCAGGCGCATCCGGTACGGCATCCTCCGTGATGATCCGCACCGTGCCGGTCGTCGCGTCGTGCGTCACTTCCTCGGTCATCGGCGCGTCGAACTGTGCGTTGTACAGCCGCCAGTAGGCGCCCCGCTGCACCAGCAGTTCGTCGTGTGAACCCTGCTCGACGATCGACCCGTTCTCCATGACGAGGATCAGGTCCGCGTCCCGGATCGTGGAGAGGCGGTGGGCGATCACGAACGCCGTGCGGTTCTCACGGAGCTTCGACATCGCGCGCTGGATGAGCAGCTCGGTGCGGGTGTCCACCGACGAGGTCGCTTCGTCGAGAATCAGCAGACGGGGGTCTGCCAAGAACGCGCGAGCGATGGTGATCAGCTGGCGCTCGCCGACACTGAGGTTGGTTGCCTCGTCGTCGAGCCTTGTCTCGTACCCGTCCGGAAGCATGTGCACGAACCGGTCGACGTACGCAGCGGATGCCGCTTCCACCATCTCTTCCTCGGTGGCATCGGGCCTGCCGTACATGATGTTCTCGCGAATGGTGCCGGCGAACAGCCAGGTGTCTTGCAGCACCATCCCGGTGCGGCCTCGCAAGTCACGCCTGCTCATGTCGCGGATGTCGACGGCATCCGCTCCGGTCGACGATCCACCGAGCGTGATCGAGCCTTCGTCGATGTCGTAGAACCGCATGATCAGGTTGACCAGCGTGGTCTTGCCGGCCCCGGTCGGGCCGACGATCGCCACGGTGCTGCCGGGTTCTGCCGTGAGGGTGAGTCCCTCGATGAGGGGCTTGTCGGCGGTGTAGCGGAACGAGACGTTGCGGAACTCGAGCTTGCTCGCATCGTCCGGCACACTCGGCGCGGCTGTCGAATCTGCTTCCTGCTCATCCTCGTCGAGGAGTTCGAACACCCGCTCGGCGCTGGCGACTCCAGACTGGAGCAGGTTCATCATCGAGCCCAACTGAGCCAGCGGCTGGGTGAACTGGCGCGAGTACTGGATGAAGGCCTGAACGTCACCGATCGACATTGCACCGGCGGCGACCTGGAGTCCGCCGACCACCGCGATGGCGACGTAGACGAGGTTGCCGACGAATGTCGTGCTCGGCATGATCACGCCGGAGATGAACTGGGCGCCGAAGCTGGCCTTGTAGACACGCGCGTTCTCCTCGTGGAACGCCGCTTCGACCGCGTGCTGGTGCCCGAACGTCTTGACGAGTTCGTGACCCGAGTAGGTCTCCTCCACGCGGGCGTTGAGGATGCCGGTCTGCTTCCACTGCTCCTTGAACAGCTTCTGCGACCGGCGGGCCACCAACACCGTGATCCCGACCGTCAGCGGGATGGCGACCAACGCGATCACCGCCAGCAGCGGTGAGATCAGGAACATCATCACCAGCACGCCGATGACGGTCAGCAGCGACGTGATGACCTGCGAGAGCGTCTGCTGCAGCGATTGGCCGACGTTGTCGACGTCATTCGTCACGCGACTGAGCAGGTCGCCGCGCTGGACCCGGTCGAAGTAGCTCAGCGGCAGCCGCTGGATCTTCTCCTCGACCTGCAGGCGGAGGCGGTGCATCGCACGCTGCACGACGCGGGTGAGGATGCGCGCTTGGATCAGCGCGAAGACGGCGGCGAGCACATAGACGGCCAGAACGACCAGCAGGATCGTGCCGAGCAGCATGAAGTCGATTCCCGTGCCCGGGACGAAGTTGATCGGCTCGAGCATGTCGGCTTGCTGGGTCTGTCCGGCCGCGTTGAGCTGGTCGATGACCTGCTGCTTGGTCGCACCGGCAGGGAACTGCATCGAGATGAACCCCGCGAACACGACGTTCGTGCCCTCGCCGAGGAGTTTCGGACCCACCACGGTGAGTGCCACGCTGAACACGCCGAGCACGATGACGGTGATGATGCGCGCCATGTCGCTTCGCAGCGTGCCCAGCAGTCGCTTGGCGGACCCGCTGAAGTCCTTCGGCTTCGCCACCGGAACCCCGATGCCGCGTCCCATCGGCCCACGGGCGGGCGGTCCGGCTGGGGCTGCCGTCGCGGGTGCGGGTGCGGTGCTCTTCGAATCGCTCATGCGGAAGCCTCCACGCTCTCCTGAGATTCGACGATCTCGCGATAGGTCTCGTTGGTTCGGACGAGATCCCTATGCCTGCCGAGGCCGACGATCTCGCCGTGATCGAGGACCACGATCTGGTCGGCGTCACGGATCGTGCTGACGCGCTGGGCGACGACCAGGCGGGTGGCGGCGGGGACGTGCAGGGTGAGCGCACGCCGGAGGGCGGCATCCGTGGCGACATCCAGTGCGGAGAACGAGTCATCGAACACGTAGATGTCCGGCCGCTTCACCAGGGCTCGTGCGATGGCCAGCCGTTGCCGCTGGCCGCCCGAGACATTCGTCCCGCCCTGCGCGATCGGCGCCTCCAACCCCAGCGGCATCGCGGCCACGAAGTCGCGCGCCTGCGCGATCTCCAAGGCATGCCACAGGTCTTCGTCGGTGGCATCCGCATGGCCGTATCGAAGGTTCGAGGCGACCGTGCCGGAGAAGAGGAATGCCCGCTGCGGAACCAGGCCGATGCGTTCCCAGAGGCTGTCCGGGTCGAGTTCGCGCACGTCGACGCCGCCCACCCGCACGGCGCCGCCGGTGACATCGAACAGCCGCGCGACCAATGCCACCAGGGTGGACTTGCCCGAGCCGGTCGAGCCGATGATCGCGGTGGTGGTGCCCGGTTCCACCCTCAGTTGGATGTTCTTGAGCACGGGCTCATCCGCGCCCGGATAAGAGAACTCGACGTCGTCGAACACGATGTCGGTGCCTGCGTCGATGGGACGAAGCGGCTCGTCGGCGATGACCACCGAGGCCTCGGTCTCGAGGACCTCGCCCACGCGCTTCGCAGAGACCGATGCGCGCGGAATCATGATGAACATGAAGGCGGCCATCATGACGCCCATGAGGATCTGCATGAGGTACTGCAAGAACGCGAACAGCGTCCCGACTTCGGCGTTGCCGGCATCCACTTGGAACGCCCCGAACCAGATCACGGCCACGCTCGACACGTTCATGACCAGCATGATCGCGGGGAACATCAGGGCCATCAGGTTTCCCGTGCGGATGCCGACGGTGGCGAGCCCTTCGCTGGCTTCACGGAAGCGGGTTCCCTCTTCGTCCTCCCGCACGAAGGCGCGAATGACCCGGATGCCGACCAGTTGCTCGCGCATGATCTGATTGATCCGGTCGATGCGTTTCTGCATCTGCTGGAAGAGCGGCACCATCCGCACCATGATCAGCGCCACCACGATCAGCAGCACCGGGATGCTCACCAGCATCAACCAGGACAGTCCCACATCCTGCCGCACCGCGAGAATGATTCCGCCGATCGCGAGCATCGGTGCAGACACCATGAGCGTGGCCGACATCTGCACCAGCATCTGCACCTGTTGCACGTCGTTGGTGTTTCGCGTGATCAGTGACGGTGTGCCGAACGTGCCGACTTCGCGCTGTGAGAAGCCGACGACACGGTGGAACAGAGCGGCCCGGAGGTCACGTCCCATCCCCATCGCGAGCTTCGACCCGAAATAGACGGCGACGATAGCGCAGGCGACCTGAACCAGGGTGATCCCCAGCATGGTCATGCCGGTCGACAGGATGTAGGGGATGTCGCCGGTGACCACACCGTTGTCGATGATGTCGGCGCTCAGCGAGGGGAGGAGCAACGACGCGATCGACTGCGCCAATTGAAAGACGATCACCCCGAGAACGAGCGGCCAGGCGGGCTTGAGATAGCGAACCAGAAGCGTCCAGAGCATTGTCATCCTTCACTGCGGGTCGTGCCCGCGCCTTCGGGCAGCCGTGACCGTCCTCGATGATTTTTGCACGCTCTGCAAAAATCTGCACCCGTCGCCCGTGCGAGGCACGCCTCGCCGGCAAACCCTGGTGCGCACGCGCCGTCCGGGACTACCGTGGAGGCGTGTCCGCACCCGTGACCGACGCGCAGACTGCTCACGCCACCGGCGTCGAGCGCCTTCTCGAGAGCTTCCGCGCGGTCCCCGCGACCGAGACGGTGCGGTTGGCCAAGCGCACCTCGAACCTCTTCCGCTCCCGGGCTGCCACCGCCACACCGGGTCTCGATACGTCTGGATTGGCAGGCGTCATTGCGGTCGATCCCGATGCGCGTACCGCCGACGTCGCCGGAATGTGCACGTACGACGACCTCGTGGCCGCGACGCTTCCCTTCGGGCTGGCGCCGCTCGTGGTGCCGCAGCTGAAGACCATCACCCTGGGCGGCGCCGTCACCGGGCTCGGCATCGAGTCGACGTCGTTTCGCAACGGGCTGCCACATGAATCCGTACTCGAGATGGACATCCTCACCGGCGCCGGCGAGATCGTGACCGCATCGCCCACGGAGAACGCCGATCTCTTTCGCACCTTCCCCAATTCCTACGGCAGCCTCGGCTACGCGGTGCGCCTGCGCATCGAGCTCGAGCCCGTCAAGCCGTTCGTCGCGCTCACTCACCTGCGCTTCCATGCGCTCGCCGATCTGGTTGCCGCCATGGAGGGCATCATCGACACCGGCCAACACGGCGGCGTTACGGTCGACTATCTCGACGGCGTGGTCTTCAGCGCCGATGAGAGCTACCTCTGCCTTGGCACGCAGACCACGGCGCCGGGTCCGGTCAGCGATTACACCGGACAGCGCATCTACTACCGGTCCATCCAGCACGACGACTCCGTCACGCGTGACCGGCTCACCATTCACGATTACCTGTGGCGGTGGGACACCGATTGGTTCTGGTGTTCGGAGGCGTTCGGGGCGCAGCATCCGACCATCCGCCGATTCTGGCCAAAGCGTTATCGCCGCAGCGCGTCGTACTGGAAGTTGATGGCACTGGAGCGACGGTTCAACATCGGCGACCGCCTCGAGAAGCTGAAGGGTCAGCCTCCTCGCGAACGCGTCGTGCAGGACATCGAGGTGCCGATCGAGAAGTGCGTCGATTTCGTCGACTGGTTCCTCGGCAACGTGCCGATCGAGCCGATCTGGCTGTGCCCGCTGCGACTGCGCGACGAGGGCGGGTGGCCGCTCTACCCGATCCCACCGAACCACACCTACGTCAACATCGGCTTCTGGGCGACCGTGCCGGTGGGGCAGGTCGACGGGGAGACGAACCGGATGATCGAGCGCGAGGTCAGCGCATTCGACGGGCACAAATCGCTCTACTCCGACGCCTTCTACACGCGCGAAGAATTCGACGAACTCTACGGCGGCGAGGCGTATCGTGCGGCGAAGAAACGCTACGACCCGGACTCACGTCTCCTTGACCTCTACGCGAAGGCGGTGCAACGTCGATGACCACATTCAAGGATCACGAAACGGATGCGGTGGATGCCACGGATGGCGGGGATGCCGCAGGTGCACCGCCGGCCACGGGAAAGCTCACCCTCGCACAGATCCTTGAGATCCTCTCCGGCGGTCAGCTTCCCCTGAGGTTCACCGCTTACGACGGCAGTTCGGCCGGTCCCGTGGATGCGCCCTACGGATTGGAGTTGAAGACACCGCGCGGCACGACCTACCTCGCCACCGGGCGCGGCGATCTCGGATTCTCGCGGGCTTACATCGCCGGTGACCTCGACATCCACGGTGTGCATCCGGGTGATCCGTACGAACTGCTCAAGGCGCTCGCCGATGATCTCGTCTTCGAACGGCCTCCGGCGCGCGTCATGGCCCAGATCTTGCGCTCGGTCGGCGTCGAGCATCTGCGGCCGATTGCTCCGCCACCCCAGGAAGCCCCCGGGCGTTGGCGTCGTGTCACCGGCGGACTCCGGCACAGCAAGTCACGCGATGCCGAAGCGATCCACCACCACTACGACGTGTCGAACACCTTCTACGAGTGGGTGCTGGGCGCCTCGATGACCTACACCTGCGCCTGTTATCCGGATCTGGAGGCGTCGCTCGACGAGGCGCAGGAGAACAAGTACCGGTTGGTGTTCGAGAAGCTGCGGTTGAAGCCGGGCGACCGGCTTCTCGATGTCGGATGCGGGTGGGGCGGCATGGTGCGCTACGCCGCGCGCCACGGGGTGAAGGCCACCGGCGTGACACTGTCGCGAGAGCAGGCGGCGTGGGCGCAGCAGGCGATCGCCGATCAAGGCCTGAGCGACTTGGCCGAGGTGCGCTACAGCGACTACCGAGATATCGCCGAGACCGACTTCGATGCGGTGTCCTCGATCGGGCTGCTCGAGCACATCGGCGTGCGCAACTATCCGTCGTACTTCACGTTTCTGAAGTCACGGATGCGACCTGGCGCACTCCTGCTCAACCATTGCATCACCCGTCCCGACAACAAGAGCGAACCGGCCGCAGAAGGATTCATCGACCGCTACGTTTTCCCTGACGGTGAGCTCACCGGCTCGGGCCGCATCATCCGCGAAGCCCAGGATGTCGGGTTCGAGGTCGTGCACGAAGAAAACCTGCGTCCGCACTACGCGATGACACTGAGAGACTGGTGCGCCAACCTCGTCGACCACTGGGATGACGCGGTTGCCGAAGTCGGGCTCCCGACCGCGAAGGTGTGGGGCCTCTATATGGCGGGGTCCCGCCTCGCGTTCGAAAAGGGCGGGATCCAGCTGCACCAGGTCCTCGCGGTCAAGCCCGACGAACGTGGAGATCGCGGCGATCTCCCGCTGCGCCCGTGGTGGACGCCGTAGCCACGAGTCGCTGGTCCACCCCGCCCTGCCGAATCGTGACGTTCACCGGGGGAGTCAGACCGCGGCGGCTCCTGCGCGCAGGCCTGCGGCCGGCAGGATGATCTGGTCGATCGTCTGGATCATCGCCTCACGATCGGCCGGCTGGCGAAGCATGAGCACCCGGTAGGCGACCATCGCGGGACCGATCATGCAGAGCGTCTCGATGTCGCAATCCGCCGGAATCTCGCCGCGGTCGATCGCGCGCTGGAAGATGATCCGGTTGATTGCGGCTCGGGGCTCCACGAGCGCTTCCCGGGCGGCCGCGGCCATCTCGGGGTCGCGCGCGATCATCGAGACGATACCCGCCATCACCTTGAGTTTGCGCTCGCCCTCGCGGATCGTGGGGGACTTCACCAACGCGACCAGGTCGCCGCGCAGCGTCCCGGTGTCCGGGGGAGGGCCGTCGCTGGCCGGGGTGGCCTTCATGCAGGCAACTGCGTCGAGCACGAGTTCCGGCTTGGACGCCCAGCGACGGTAGAGCGTTGCCTTGCCCGCCCGGGCGCGCGCGGCGACCATATCGATCGTCATGCCGTCATAGCCGGTCTCGGCGAGCACGTCGAGTGCTGCTTCCAGAATCTCGGCGTCGCGGGTGTGATCGCGTTTGCGGCCCAGTCGCGGTTTGTCGTCAGTGAGGTCTGTCTGCGTCATTGCAGCGCGCTCCCTTCCTGTCGACCCGATGTTACCGGTTGATGAATTCCTGTACGGATGAGATCCGGAACTCAACAGTACCGTATAGAGTGGCCGTCATGTCTTCCCCCTCTGCAACCGCGACAGATCGTCGCCGCTGGCTCACGCTCGTCGTGGTCGGCCTTGCCCAACTCATGGTCGTCCTCGACGCCACCGTCGTGAACATCGCCTTGCCCTCCGCCCAGGCAGACCTCGGATTCTCCGACGGTGAACGCCAGTGGGTCATCACCGCGTATTCCCTCGCCTTCGCAAGCCTCCTCCTCCTGGGTGGCCGCATTTCCGACTTGATGGGCCGCAAGCGAACCTTCATCATCGGCCTGATCGGCTTCGCCGCGGCATCCGCCCTGGGTGGCGCAGCAGGCAGCTTCGAGCTGCTCGTCTTCGCCCGCGCACTGCAAGGAGCGTTCGGCGCACTTCTCGCCCCCACCGCGCTCGCCGTCCTGACGACGACCTTCGTCATCCCGAAAGAACGGGCGCGCGCGTTCGGCGTCTTCGGCGCGATTGCCGGCGCGGGCGGCGCGATCGGACTGCTCCTCGGCGGGTTCCTCACCGAGTGGTTCGATTGGCGCTGGAACCTCTACATCAATGTCTTCATCGCGGTCTTCGCGCTGGTCGGCGCGATCTTCTTCGTTCCGCATATCGCCCGCACCGGCCCGCGCCCCAAGCTCGACGTCCCGGGCACGATCCTCGTGTCAGGCGCGCTGTTCTCCCTGGTCTTCGGGTTCTCGCACGCGGAGACCGACGGATGGGACTCGCCGTTGACCTGGGGGATGCTGGCCCTCGCGGGCATCCTCGGTGTCGCGTTCGTCTGGTGGCAGCGACGCGCGGCGCACCCGCTGTTGCCCCTCCAGATCGTGCTCGACCGCAACCGCGGAGCGGCCTATCTTTCGGTGATGATCGCGGGCGCGAGCATGTTCGGCATCTTCCTCTTCGTCACGTACTACCTCCAGGCCACCCTCGGATACTCGCCGATTCAAACCGGTCTGGCCTTCCTGCCGATGATCCTGATGCTGGTCCTCGCCGCCCAACTCGGGACGAACATCTTCGTGCCCAGGTTCGGTCCGAAGGTTCTCGTTCCGGTTGGAATGGGGCTAGGGGTCATCGGAATGATCTGGCTCACCTTCCTGGACGCCTCGAGCACCTACGTCACCGAAATCCTCCCGCCGTTGATGGTGATCGGATTCGCGATGGGCACGATCATGCCTGCCTCGATGCAGACAGCCACCCTGGGTGTCGACCGCCACTTCGCGGGCGTGGCGTCGGCCATGGTCAACACGAGCCAGCAGGTCGGCGGATCGGTGGGCACCGCGCTCCTCAACACCCTCGCGGCCACTGCGGCAACGGACTACCTCCTGTCGCACACCCCCGTGACGCCCGACGTGATGGTCGACGCCGCGATTGCGAGCTATTCGACCGCGTACTGGTGGGGCGCCGGATTCTTCGCCGTCGGCTTGGTGATTTCCGCCACGGTGTTCCGTCGCAAGGGTCAGGGCGTGTCTGTGGCCACCGGGTCGCCAGAAATCGCCGAACCGGTCGTCGCCCACTGAGCGAAAATGCGCACTGAGCGAGCACTGCGCATTGCTCATCAGGTCCCCGGCATCCTTGTGATGTCGGGGACTACGCGTCGGTGAGGGCCTTCCAGCTGCCACCGCGCCCGGGCGCGATCTCGATGTCATCCACGCTGAGGACGCGTCCTTCCGTGGTCACGAAGGCAAGTTCGACCGGAGTGCCGTCGCTCGGGTCGACAGCGATCGAGCCGGGACCTGTCGGTGCAGCGTCGTAGCGGTCGTTCCACTGCATCATGGCGGCGATCACGACGCGCAGACCCTCTCCGGCTTCGGTGAGGTGATAGCTGGCGCGCTCGCGGCGGCCGGCCTCGCGATAGCCGCGCTTTTCGAGGATGCCGGATTCGACGAGTGAGGCCAGCCGATTGGAGAGAACGTCGGTAGGCGCGCCGAGAGATTCGCGGAACTCCGAAAAGCGAGTTCGCCCGCGCAGAGCATCGCGCACGATGAGCAGCGCCCACTTCTCCCCGACGATGTCCAGCGTGCGCACGATCTGGCATCGGGGTTCCGGAGTGCGGGGATGGCGCGGCGTGCTCATGGCATCAGATTACGTCGATTGCGGCTGAATTGGAAATGCCAAGCTAGGTGCGTATGCTGACGACATGACACGCGACATCGCGACACCCCCGACGGCAACGGGTCGTCGCCCGCCGCGCCTCTCTTCGCGCGGCACTTTCTGGTCGGCCGCCGCCGTGCTGGCGCTGTGTCTATGGTCCAGCGGTGCGCCCAGTGTGCTGTATCCGCTCTACGCGGAGCGCTGGGACCTCGCGACGTCGGTGACGACCGCGGTCTTCGGCACGTATCCGCTCGCGCTGATCATCACCCTCGTGCTGTTCGGTGGGCTCTCGGACGTCATCGGTCGCCGACGGGCGATGATGATCGGAGTCGCCCTCATCACTGTCGTCCGCGATCGTCTTCGCGGCGGCGACGGATGTGGGGTTCCTCTTCGCCGGCCGAGTACTGCAGGGCGCCGGCACCGGATTGGCGCTCGGCGCCGCGAGTGCCGCGCTCGTCGAGCACAACATCTCGACGAATCCGCGAGTCGCGAGTTCGTTGGCAACCGTGTCGACCTCAACAGGGCTGACCCTGGCGCTGGTCGTCTCCGGAGTGCTCGCGCAGGTCGCACCGCTGCCCCTGGTCTTGAGCTACGTGGTCCTCCTTGCCCTCGGAGGCGGTGCTCTGTTCGCACTGCGGCGCACTCCCGACGACCGCCCCGTCAGTGCTGCGCGTTGGCGCCCACAACCGCTTCGGGTGCCGAAAGGCATCCGGTTGGTCTTCGTCGCGGCGACGATCTCCGTGTCGATCGCCTACAGCGTGGGCGCGATCTTCCTCTCGCTGGGTGCCCTGATGATTCGGCAGTTCACACAGACGACCGATCTGATCGTCATTGGTGCACTGCTCGGTGTCTCTTCGCTGTCGATCGGACTGACAGCGCTGCTGCTCTCCCGAGTGCCCGCCCGACGCGCGGTGTGGGTGGGGGCGACGTTGTCGCTCTTCGGGCTCGCACTGATGGCTGCCGTCGCAATGACGGGGTCGATCGTCCTCTTCCTGCTGTGGTGCGTCGTGGGCGGCATCGCCTACTCGTTCGCTTTCACGGGTGGTCTGGGCCTGATCAACCGCGCTGCTCCGCCCACGCACCGCGGAGCGACGCTCTCGCTGCTCTACCTCTTCGCCTATCTCCTGCAGGCCCTCACCGCTATCGGAGCGGGGGCTCTCGCCACGGCCTTCGGCCTCAGTACCGCCGTCGACGTGATGGCGCCGGTTCTCGGCGTCCTCTGCGTGGCGGCCCTGGTGCTCACGATGATTCGTTCTGGTCAACCTGATCAATGATCATTACGGAATGCGACACACGGGATAGCAGGGTGCGCTACAGTAGAGATTGATCACTCGTGTTGCGCACCCGCTCTCATTCCGGGTGACCACGGATCCGACGAATCGATACATACCATCTCAACTGCCTCCCCCGTTCAATCGTCGTCGTCCCACGCCTTCTTCCAGGCCCGGACCGCATCCCACTTCCGCGCGGCAATGCCTGCGCGATTCAACTCCCTTGGCGGCGCCGTCGCTGAGGGTCTCAGGGTCGCTTTCGCGACCCGATCCTCAGAAAGAAGGAACACATGGCTTTTGGCACTGTGAAATGGTTCAACTCCGAAAAGGGATTCGGGTTCATCGAGCCCGAAGACGGTTCGGCTGACGTCTTCGCTCACTACAGCGCAATCGAGGGTGGCGGCTACCGCTCGCTCGACGAAGCTCAGCGAGTCGAGTACGACGTTGAGGCTGGCGCAAAGGGTCCCCAGGCGACCCACATCCGCCGCGCTTAATCGTGTGCGGGGAGCGGCCTGATCAGGCCGCTCCCCGATCCCACGGGGTGCTGAGTATCCTCTGCGCGTTCGCGCGCATACACCCCGTGGCATATGGACCCGCGTACTCTCGGTCTTAGCGATCGGCGGCTGCCTTTGGCTTCATCCCGCAGAACCTTTGAGGTTCCGTGCCGATCGACTGGAGCCACCTGATGGCCACTTCCGTCGTCGAATCGACGCTCGGCCCCGTCCGACAGACATACGCCACGTCAGAATCTTTCCCGCCCGTCGGGAAGGCCTACGGTGAAGTTTCCCGTGTGGCCAAAGAGATGGGCCTGTTACACCGCACACCGTGGTTCTACATCATGGTCGGCACCGCGGTGGCCCTCGGTCTCGCCGGTTGCGTAGCCGGCTTCATCCTGCTGGGTGAATCCTGGTTCCAGCTCCTCATCGCCGGCGCCCTCGGCATCATGCTGACGCAGGCAGCGTTTCTCACGCACGAAGCAGCACACCGTCAGATCCTCAAAACGGGACCGTCGAATGATCGACTGGCTCGGTTCCTTGCTGGTGGCGTCGTCGGAATGAGCTATTCGTGGTGGGATGCGAAGCACTCGCGCCACCACGCCAACCCGAACCGGGTGGGCAAGGATCCCGACATCGAGGTCGACACTGTCTCGTTCATCGAAGAGGATGCCGCGAAAGCCCGTGGATTGCTCCGGATCATCACCCGCAAACAGGGCTGGCTCTTCTTCCCCCTCCTGACGCTCGAGGGCATCAACCTGCACTACCTCGGCATCAAGCACCTCGTCTCGAAAGGCCCGGTCAAGGGTCGCTGGATCGAGCTGCCGCTGATCATCGGGCGCCTCGCACTGTTCATCGTGCCGGTCTTCCTCCTCCTGCCGGTGGGCATGGCGTTCGCGTTCATGGGGGTGCAGCTCGCCGTCTTCGGTGTGTACATGGGAGCCTCCTTCGCGCCCAACCACAAAGGAATGCCGATCATCGCCCCGGGCGCCCGCCTCGACTTCTTCTCGAAGCAGGTTCGGACCTCGCGCAATGTCTCGGGCGGATGGATGGCCACCTGGTTCATGGGCGGCCTCAACTACCAGGTGGAGCACCACCTCTTCCCGAGCATGGCGCGGCCGCACCTCCACAAGGCGCGCGAGCTCGTTCGCGATGAGTGCGCCAAGCTGGGCGTGCCCTACACCGAGACGACGATTTGGCGCTCGTACGCCATCGTCATCGACTACCTCAACAAGGTCGGATTGGCCGCGCGCGATCCGTTCGACTGCCCGTTGAACGCGGAGTATCGCCGGGTCTGAGGCCTTCATCCGTCCCTTGCGCGCAGTTCCTCCTCGAAGGACTGTGCGGAGGAGACGGGCGAACTGAGGCGCTGAACGCGTCGCGCGTCAGCGCGGCGCCGTGGACCGGCGGACGACGAGCTCGGGTTGGAACACCGTCTGACGCGCGATGAGCTTCGTCGTCGTCGCTTTCCTCGAGCAGAATCCGCAGCGCGGTGCGGCCGATCATCGCGCTGGGCTGACGCATCGAAGACAGCGGAACGGCAGCGGCCGACGCGAACGAGATGTCATCGAAGCCGATGATCGCGATCTCGTGCGGGACCAGCATCCGCCCATCCACGACCAAGGACTGCAGCAGACCCAGCGCAAGCAGGTCGTTGGCGGCGAACATGGCATCGGGTCTGTCTCGAGCGGCGCGACTCATCACGCGGGCGCCCGCGCGGACGCCCTCCTCGACGGTCATCGCGGCCGTCGCAACCAGTTCGATCTCGACGTTCTCGAGCGCATTGTCCGCTGCGACGCGGGCGCCGGCGAGGCGATCGGTGACCTGTCTGATGTCGAGCGGTCCTCCGACGAAAGCGATGCGGCGTCGCCCGGTCGCGATGAGATGCTCGACGGCCATCCGTCCGCCCGCCACACTGTCGACGGAAACAGAACTGAACCGACTGTTGCCCCCGAACCGATCGACCAGCACGGCACGGATTCCGCGGGCGCGCAGGCGCTCGAGGCGGGGGAGGATGTCGCCCGACGGGGAGATGAGCACCCCGCGGACCTGCTGCTCTTCGAAGAGGTCGAGGTACATCCGCTCGCGCGACGTATCCTCGTCGGTGTTGCCGTGGAGGACCGCGATGCCGTGTCGGGATGCCTCGTCTTCCGCCCCGCGGACGACGTCGGTGAAGAAGGGGTTCTGGCCGTCGAGGACGACGAATCCGACGGTCGAGCTGACGCCGTTGCGGAGCATCCGGGCCGCGTCGTTGCGCACGTAACCGAGGTCGGCGATGACGCTGTTCACCTTCAGAACAGACTCGGCAGAGACGGTATCGGGCCGGTTGAGCACATTGGAGACGGTGCCCACCGACACGCCCGCGGCGTGCGCGACGTCGCGAATGCTCACCGCCACGAGAACTCCTTTGTCTCCGTTGTGCAACAATCGCGCGCTCTCCGGGCGGCGACTTGACCGCTGATGCGATCCGTGCTTACAGTATGCATGAATCGCACATGAATCGATTCATGTTGATTCAAATCTCAAGGAGGAGAACTCGTGCAGACGGACGACGCCCCGGTGATGCTCGAACTGTCGAAGGTTGTGAAATCCTTCGGCGCGGTCATCGCCCTCCGCTCGGGAAGCCTCCGCCTCCAGGCTGGATCCATCCACGCCCTGATCGGCGAGAACGGTGCGGGCAAGTCAACGCTCGTAAAGATCATCGCCGGTCTCTACCGTCGCGACGCCGGAACATTCCAGCTCGAGGGCGAGGATGTCGACTTCACTTCGACCGCTCAGTCCAAGGCTGCCGGTGTCGCGGTCATCTACCAGGAGCCGACGCTGTTCCCCGACCTGTCGGTGACCGAGAACATCTTCATGGGGCGTCAGCCGCTCGGACGCCTGGGGCGGATCGACCGCAAGACGATGCGCCACGAAGTGGAGCGGCTGTTCACCCGGCTCGGGGTGACGATCGATCCCGACCGTCCCGCAGAGGGCCTGTCGATCGCCGACCAGCAGGTCATCGAGATCGCCAAAGCGGTCTCGCTCGACGCGCGCGTGCTCATCATGGACGAGCCCACCGCTGCACTCTCCGGCGTCGAGGTCGACCGCCTCTTCGCCATCGCACGAAGCCTGCGCGACGAGGGCCGCGCGCTGCTGTTCATCTCGCACCGCTTCGACGAAGTCTTCGCCCTGTGCGACACCGTCACCGTCATGCGAGACGGCTCGTACATCACGACGACGCCGATCGCCGACACGACCCCCGCCGAGCTCGTCCGCCTCATGGTCGGTCGCGATGTCACCGATCTCTTCCCCAAGCAGGAGACGACGATCGGTGCGCCGCTGCTCGAAGTCGAGGGCCTCACGAGTCCGGGACTGTTCCACGACATCTCATTCACGGTGCGATCGGGCGAGATCGTCGCTCTTGCCGGGCTCGTCGGCGCGGGCCGCAGCGAAGTGGCACGTGCCGTGTTCGGCGTCGATGCCTACCGCGCCGGCTCTGTCCGCCTGAGCGGGAAGCTGGTGCCTCGAACCAGCCCGACCGCAGCGATGCGGGCCGGCCTCGCGCTCGTCCCCGAAGATCGCCGCAAGCAGGGCCTCGTGGTTGACGCGGGGGTGGGTCAGAACATCACTCTCGCCATTCGCCGACAGCTCTCGCGATGGGGCTTGCTGACGACGGGCATGGAGAACCGCGCCGCGAAGGAATGGGCCAGCCGCCTCGAGGTCAAAACCCACGCTCTCGACACCGTCGCCGCAACCCTGTCCGGCGGAAACCAGCAGAAGGTGGTCCTTGCAAAATGGCTCGCGACGACACCGACCGTGCTCATCATCGATGAACCGACCCGCGGTATCGACGTGGGAACGAAATCGGAGGTTCACCGCCTTCTCTCCGAACTCGCGGGGGAGGGCATGGGAATCCTCATGATCTCTTCCGAACTCCCCGAGGTCTTGGGGATGGCCGACCGCGTGCTCGTCATGCGCGAGGGGCGCATCACCGCCGAGATCGACCGAGCCACAGCCACGAGCGAGAACGTGATGTTCGCCGCCACCCACGCATCGGAGGCGCACTCATGACCACCACGTTGTCCATTCCCGAGTCGCGACTGACCAAGTCGATCGGCTCCCTCGCGCGAGCGCGTGAGTTCGGCATCCTGATCGCACTGTTCCTCGTGATCGCCGCGGCCACGGTGAAGAACCCGGCGTTCCTGTTCAGCCCGGACGGCTGGCGAGATCTGCTTCTCACGCCGTCGATCCTCGTGCTCGTCGCGGTCGGTCAGGCGATCGTCATCATCACCCGCAACGTCGACCTCTCCGTCGGATCGGTGATCGGTCTGACGGCGTATCTGACCGGGCGACTCTTCATCGACTTTCCGGGGATCCCGATCCTGCTGGTCGTCGTCGCAGTCATCGTCTTCGGTGCATTGCTGGGTCTCATCAACGGCGCATTGGTCGCGTTCGCCCGCGTTCCCGCCATGGTGATCACGTTGGGCACGCTGTATGCCTATCGCGGCATAAACGTGCTCTGGGCGGGCAGCGATCGCGTGAATGCGTCGGACATGCCCAAGGAATTCCTGGCGCTCGGCACCGGCGACATCCTCACGATTCCGATCCTCACGATCGTGGCTCTCATCGTCCTCGCCGCCGCCGGCTGGTACATGCGCAACATGCGCGCTGGTCGCGAGTACTACGCGATCGGCTCCGACCCGGCCGCCGCCGAACTGTATGGATTGCGGGTGACTCGGCGAATCCTCACCGCGTTCGTGCTCTCCGGGGCCCTCGCCGGGCTCGCGGGGGTCTTCTACGCCGCCCGCTACGGAACAGTGAACTCGCAGGCCGGCGCCGGATGGGAGTTGGATGCCGTGGGCGCGGCCGTCATCGGAGGCGTGGCCATCACCGGCGGTGTGGGATCGGTGTGGGGCGCGGCCATCGGCGCGATGCTGCTGCTCACCATCAACCGGGCGCTGCCCATCCTCGGCATCCCTGACTTCTGGCAGCGAGCCGTCGTCGGCGTGCTCATCCTCGGCGCGATTGTGCTCGACCGCGTGCTTGCGGTGCGCCAGAAACGCCGACTCATCGAGGCGAGGGACCAATCATGACCGCCACCGCGAACACCAGCACGATTCGCGCCGTCCGCGCGCACGAGAAGCCCTTGTGGCGTCGACTCCTCCTCACACGGGAATCGGCGATCGTGGCGCTGCTGATCATCGTCGTCCTCGTCGCCACCGTCGCCGTGCGAGGGTTCGGGCAGCCGATCACCCTCACCTATCTGCTTCTCGACATCGCACCGATCCTGTTGATCGCGCTGCCGATGACGCTCATCATGATCACCGGCGAGATCGACCTCTCGGTGGGATCGATGGTAGGTCTGTCGAGCGTCGTCACCGGCGTTCTCATCCATGCTGGCGCCCCCTTCGAGGTCGCTGCGATCGCCGCTCTGATCGTTGGAGTCGTCGGGGGCGCGTTCAACGGGTTCCTGGTCACCGTGGTCGGCTTGCCATCGCTCGCCGTCACGATCGGTACCCTCGCGCTGTTCCGAGGGCTCGCGGTCGGGCTTCTCGGCACGACCGCGGTGACGGACTTCCCCGAGGTGTGGACTGCGATCGCGAAGGCGAAGATCTCGGGCACCACGATCCCGTACATCATGGTTCCGTTCCTGATCCTCTTGCTGATCTTCGCGATCCTGCTGCATTTCACACCGTTCGGACGCGGCATCTACGCGATCGGTCTTTCGAAGGATGCTGCGCGATTCTCCGGCGTCCACGTGGAGCGGACGAAGTTCATCCTCTTCATCCTCTCGGGCCTCGTGGCGGCCTTCGCCGGCATCTACTACACGCTGCGTTTCGGGAGTGCGCGAGGGGACAACGCCACCGGGCTCGAGTTGCAGGTGATCGCCGCGGTCGTTCTCGGCGGTGTGTCCGTGTTCGGCGGACGCGGTCAGCTCTATGGCGTCGTCGCTGCCGCCCTTCTCATCGGGGTGCTCGCCAGTGCGCTTCGCCTGGCCAACGTCACCTCGGATGTCATCAACATCATCACCGGTGCACTGCTGGTCGTATCGGTCGTCGCCGCCAGCATTCTCAACTGGCTCCAGCAGGCGCGCCAGCGTCCATCTCGAAGATCCACAACTGTCGCCGCCTCGTCAGCACCATGACGAGGCAGCTGTCCCCGGTCGAAGGCACCCGTCCCGACCGACACCACGAAAGGAAACAACAATGAAGTTTTCACGCAAGCGGGTCGCGGGGGCGACCGCGGTCGCCGTGGCCGCTGTCCTCGCTCTCGCCGGATGCGCCGACACCGGCTCATCCTCCGACGGGGGAGCATCGGCATCCGCCGGCGGCGATTCCTCCAACCTCGCCGTCACCTTCCTTCCGAAGAACCTCGGCAACCCGTACTTCGACACGTCGAGCAAGGGCGGCAAGGCAGCCGTCGCAGAGTTCGACGGCACGTTCGCCGAGGTCGGCCCCGCGGAGGCGACTCCGGACGCACAGGTCAGCTACATCAACACCGCGACTCAGCAGGGCGTAGGCGCACTGGTGGTTTCGGCGAACGACCCGCAGGCGATCTGCGATGCGCTCAACGAAGCTCGGGATGCCGGCGTCAAGGTCGTCACGTTCGACTCCGACACCAATCCCGAGTGCCGGGATCTGTTCATCAACCAGGCGGACGCCGACGGCATCGCCAAGATCCAGGTCGACCTCATCGCAGAGCAGATCGGTGACGCCGGTGAGATCGCGATCCTGTCGGCCTCGGCCAACGCGACGAACCAGAACGCGTGGATCGAGACGATGAAGGAACTCCTCGCATCCGACCACCCGAACATCACGCTGGTCGACACCGTCTACGGTGACGACGACGACCAGACCTCGTTCGACAAGACGGCCGCGCTGCTGCAGTCCCACCCCGACCTGAAGGGCATCATCTCGCCCACCACGGTCGGAATCTCCGCCGCTGCGCGCTACCTGTCCACCTCGGACTACAAGGGCAAGGTTGCTCTGACCGGCCTCGGTACGCCGAACCAGATGCGCGAGTACGTCGAGGACGACACCGTCACCGCGTTTGCACTCTGGAACCCGGAGGACCTCGGTTACCTCGCAGCGTGGGGCGCGCAGGCGCTCATCGCCGGCGACATCACCGGTGCTGAGGGTGACACCTTCACCGCGGGCAAGCTCGGCGACTACACGGTCGGCGCCGATAACACCGTCCTGCTGGGCGACCCGTACGTCTTCAACAAGGAGAACATCGGCGACTTCGACTTCTAAGTCGCATCCCGATACACGCAACGCCCGGACGGGTCACCGTCCGGGCGTTGCGGTGTTTGCTCAACCCTCGAGTACCGAGAAGTTGTCGACGAAGACGCCCTCGGGGTCGACCTCTGCTTTGATCCGACGCAATCGCGTCAAGGGTCGCGGGCGGGAAGGCCTCACCGATGCGCTCCGGCCGGTCCGAACTTTCAAAGCTCGCGTAGAGGCCAGACGTGTGCGCGGCAACGTTGCGCCATGACCGATCGAGCCTCGCGAAGCCCTGTCCCATCGCCACCGCTGAGAAGTTCGCGTCACGGTGCGCGTAGGCGGTGGCATCCGGATCGACGTCGGAAACGGCTCCTCCCACCGAACGCAGCTGAAAGAAGTACGAGTCACCAGAGGTGAGCATCTCGACGGCGGCGCGCGCGAACTCGGGCGTGATGTGTTCGATCAGCGCCGACCTCGACACCGGTTCACCGGTACCGCTGTGCGGGGTGGGATCGGCGGACCCCATCACCGCCGTATACGAGGTGAGTTGCACCGACTGCTGCACCAACGGCGCCAACTCGGCGAACGGCTGCAGGCGCGAAATGATCGTGTCCGCATCGTTCGAGTCCACCACCCCATACAGCTGCGCCACCTGGGGCTGACCTCTGCGCGGCGGGCCCATCATCAGAAACATGGTCAGATCGCGGGGAGAATTCTCGACGACGCGTCCATAGCCGACCAGAAAATCTGCGGGGTCATCGAGCTGGAAGGCCAGCTGCGCGAAGCCGACGTCGCCGACCACCGACGCTTCGAACTCGAAAGCGGTGACGATGCCGATGTTCGCGCCCGCGCCGCGAACCGCCCAGAACAGGTCAGGATTGTTCTCGGCATCCGCTCGAACGATCGACCCGTCCGCGAGGACGATCTCGGCGGCTCGCAGCCGATCGATCGTCAGGCCGTGCTCACGTGCCAGAAAGCCGATCCCGCCGGCCGTCGCGAGCCCACCGACTCCAACGCCACCGTAGTCGCCCGAACTCACGGCCCACCCATAGGGGGCGAGGGCCGCGGCGACCTCAGCCCAGCGCGCACCCGGACCGACGCGCACGATCCTTCGAGACTCGTCGATCACCTCGACCCGGTTGAGCTGTCGCAGGTCGATGATGATGCCGCCGTCGTTCGTGCTGCGTCCACTGATCCCGTGGCCGCCGCTGCGCACCGAGAGCGGCAGGTCGGGATGCCGTCGAGCGAAGCCGATCGCGTCGGCCACCTGGGCCGGTGAGTCGGGTTGCACGACGAGTCCGGGTGTCCCGCCGCGCATGTAGTTCGCGCGGACGCTCGCATACTCGTGGTCGCCCGGTTCGATGGCGTGGAGCCCCTCGGGAACATCGTCGTACGAGATTCCCTCTCGCCGAGAGGCCAGGGCGATGCTGGACCGTGTGGGAGCCTGGCTCGTGCCGACCTCCGCCCGCTCGGCCGCCACCATCTGCCGCACCAGAGGCGCCACGTCTTCGCCGAATACGCGCAGCAGCCTTTCGTCATCGCCCGCGAGAATGAAGGTGCCGATTCCGTCTTCGAGGGCGAGCGTCGCGAGTTGCTCTGCGAATTCGGTCGGGTCGCTCGCGAGCGGGCCGATGTTCAGGAGTCGACGAATGTCACGCGGGTCTCGGCCCACGCTGCGAGCAGCATCGTCGATCGCCTGGTTTCCGGCGGCAAGGTCGCCCGGCTGCATGTAACCGAGCGAGGGAAGCCATCCATCGCCCTTTCGGCCGGTGAGGGCGAGCATCCGCGGCTTGTAGGCGCCGATCCACAGTGGGATGTCGTGCGCGGGGCGCGGGCCGCGCTTCGCTCCGCGGACGTGGTGATACTTTCCGTCGGTGAAGACACCGCGCCGCTCGCTGGTGTCCCACAGTTCACGGATGACATCGATCGCTTCCTCGAGTGCCGTGACGGCCTGGCCCGGGGTGAGCTTGGGCGAGCCCATCGCCTCGATGGCATCCCAGAATCCGCCCGCGCCGAGGCCGAGATCGAAGCGGCCGCCCGAAAGCAGGTCGAGGCTCGCCGCGCTGCGAGCAAGCACCGCCGGCGGGCGAAGCGGCACATTGAGAACGTTCGGGGCGATCCGGATGCTGTCGGTCTGCGCCGCCACATAGGTCATCAGGGTCCAGGTGTCGAGGAACGACGGCTGGTACGGATGGTCCTGGAACGTGACCAGATCGAGCCCCGCCGTCTCGGCCTGCTGAGCAAGCCGTACCGGCACCAGCGGCTGCGCGGCAGCAGGGGTGATGAAAGCTCCGAAATCGAGCCGGTGTCCGTAGTCCACGTGTACCTCCGCGGTGGGCAAACAGTTGCGGGAGAGGAGCTATTCCGTGTCGAGGGAGGCGCGGCATCCGCTCGCACGACGACTCGTCCGTCGCGAACGCGCAGTCGCGTCGATCAACACTGCGTGGGAGCGACGGGCGAGCTGGCAGGTGCTGACTCGAGCGAATCCCCCTGGAGGGCGGCGCCGGACCGTATCTCGCGGTGCAGGCGCTCCATGCGCTCGTCGAGTTCGGCGGCGACGACCGCGGCATCCTTCAATTCGGCGAGCAGGTCGCCCGGCACCTGACTGTCGTATTTGTAGTAGATCTTGTGCTCGAGGCTCGCCCAGAAATCCATCGCGATGGTGCGGAACTGCACCTCGACGGGCACGTCGACCTTGCCGGTCGACAGGAACACCGGAACCTCGACGATCGCATGGAGGCTCTTGTACCCGTTCTCCTTCGGGTTGGCGATGTAGTCCTTGACCGATCGGACGGTGATGTCGTCCTGCTGCGTCAGGAGATCGAACAAACGGTATGAGTCGCGCACGAAACTGCAGGTGACGCGCACTCCCGCGATGTCGGTGATGCCGGCCCGGATGGAAGCGAAGTCCGCATCGATGCCTTTCCGGGCGAGCTTGTCGACGAGGCTGTCGGCGGTTTTGACCCGACTCGAGATGTGTTCGATCGGGTTGTAGTCGTGCAATGACCGAAACTCATCTCGCAGGATGCCGAGCTTGGTCTCGACCTCCTTCATCCCGAAGCTGTACTCCATCAGGAAGTGCTGGAACTCGTCGCGCATCGCGCGCAGCTCATCGGTCGAGTACGAGACCTCGCCGTCGGAAATGGTCAGAAGGGACACCGGCGGGGCTGTCGTCATGCCTCGACGCTAACGAAATCCCATGTGCGCACACTGAGAGAATCCGAGTCGTTCGCTGGCGGCGGAAGGCAGCGGTCGGGGCGATGTCGGACGTCGGCGGTACCATGAACCATCCCCCGTTTCTTGGATTATTTGGAGTTGTCGCATGCTTGGCAAGGTCCTCTTCCGCTACCTGCGGACCTACAAGTGGCTGCTGTTGGGCGTGCTGATCTTCCAGGCCACCTCCGCCATGGCGGCGCTGTATCTCCCTCGGCTCAATGCCGGGATCATCGACAACGGTGTGGCCACCGGTGACACGGAATACATCTGGCAACAGGGCCTCGTCATGCTGGGCGTCGCCGTGGTCCAGATCGTGGCCGCGATCATCGCCACCTATTTCGCCGCCCGCGCCTCGATGGCCGCCGGCCGCGATATTCGCCGCGATGTCTTCCACAAGGTCAGCGGATTCTCCGAGCGTGAGGTCTCACGGTTCGGTCCGGGCACGCTGATCACGCGGAACACCAACGACGTGCAGCAAGTCCAGATGCTCGCGATGATGGGCGCGACGATGCTCGTCACCGCGCCGCTCCTCGCGATCGGCGGCATCTTCATGGCGCTGCAACAGGACGTCGGACTGAGTTGGCTCATCGCCGTCGCAGTGCCCGTTCTGCTGATCATCGCGGGGTTCATCATCAGCCGGATGGTGCCGCTGTTCCGCTCCTACCAGAGCAAGCTCGACGGTGTGAACCGCATCATGCGTGAACAGCTCACGGGGGTTCGCGTGGTGCGCGCCTTCGTGCGTGAGCGCATCGAGGAAGACCGCTTCAGCGTAGCGAACACCGACATCATGATCGTCGGTCGCAAGGTCGGCTCCCTCTTCGTGATCATGTTCCCACTGGCGATGCTCGTGCTCAACGTCACCGTTGTCGGAGTGATCTGGTTCGGCGGCATCCAGGTCGACGCCGGCAATGTCGAGATCGGGACGCTCTTCGCCTTCGTCCAATACGTCGGGCAGATCCTCATGGGCGTGCTGATGGCGACGTTCATGACGATCATGATCCCGCGCGCCGCAGTCTCCGCCGACCGCATCGGCGAGGTTCTCGACAGCTCCGATCGACTCACGCGTCCCGAGAATCCCGTACGCGAATTCGCCGCACCGGGAACGATCGAGTTCGAGGACGTCTCATTCACGTACCCCGGCGCCGACGTTCCGGTGTTGCAGGGCATCACTTTCCGGGCGGATGCCGGTGAGACTGTCGCCATCGTCGGATCAACAGGCGCAGGCAAGACCACCTTGGTCTCCCTGATTCCGCGCCTCTTCGACGCCACCGGTGGCACCGTCCGCGTCGCCGGCGTCGATACCCGCGATGCCGATCTCGACGTGCTGTGGCAGGCCATCGGCTACGTGCCGCAGAAGTCGTTCCTCTTCACCGGAACAGTGGAATCGAACCTCCGCTTCGGGCGCGACGATGCCACTGACGACGAGTTGTGGGATGCGCTCGACGTCGCCCAGGGGCGCGATTTCGTCTCGGAGATGGAGGGCGGCCTGTCCGCGCGAATCTCGCAGGGCGGCACGAACGTCTCCGGCGGTCAGCGCCAGCGCCTTTCGATCGCACGCGCGATCGTGCGTCGGCCCGAGATCCTCGTGTTCGACGACTCGTTCTCCGCGCTCGACCTCACGACCGACGCGAGGTTGAGACAAGCGCTCTGGCGAGAGTTGCCGGAGGTGACGAAGATCGTGGTCGCCCAGCGCATTTCCACGATCGCCGACGCTGACCGCATCGTGGTGCTCGACGACGGCAAGATGGTCGGACTCGGCACACATCAGGAGCTGTTGGCCTCGAACGAGACCTATCGCGAGATCGTCGAATCGCAGCTGGGGGTGGACGCATGAGCGTTCCAGACATGCAGACCGAGGAGGAGCGCCTCGAACTCGAGATGGCCGAACAGGCCAGGCAGAGTTCGGGTGACTGGGACAGCGTCGCACCGGGCAAGGCCTCGAGGTTCGGGCCCAGCTTCCTCCGGATGATCGGGCTGCTCAAGCCCCACGCGTTCGCCTTCATCATGGTGTCGATCCTCGGTGCGATCGGTGTCGTCCTCGCGGTGATCGCGCCAAAGGTGCTCGGTGAAGCGACCAACGTGATCTTCGAGGGCGTGATCTCGTCATCGCTCGGCGCCCAGTTCCCGACGGGGACCTCGCAGGCCGATGTCGTGGCGGGCCTCGAGGCAGCGGGTCAGACCGACATGGCCAGCATGGTCTCCGCGATGAACGACTTCCAGGTGGGAGCCGGCGTCGACTTCGAGGCGTTGAAGTGGATCGTCGTTGCGGTGCTCGCCATCTACGTCGTTTCCGCCGTACTGACGTGGCTTCAGGGCTTCGTCATCAACATCATCATGGTGCGGACGATGTGGCGACTTCGTGAATCCGTCGAAGCGAAGATCAACCGCCTGCCGCTGGCCTACTTCGACAAGGTGCAGCGCGGTGAGCTGATCTCGCGGGTGACGAACGACATCGACAACATCACCCAGACGATGCAGCAATCCCTCTCCACCGCACTGACGAACGTGCTGACCGTCGTCGGTGTGCTGATCATGATGTTCTCCATCTCGTGGCAGCTCGCCATCGTCGCGCTGATCGCACTGCCGCTCATGGGAGTCATCTTCGGCGTGATCGGACCGCGTTCGCAGAAGGCCTTCTCCACGCAGTGGCGCAAGGTCGGGCGCCTCAACGCCCGCGTCGAGGAGTCGTTCTCGGGCCATGCGCTCGTGCGCGTCTACGGCCGCGAGGCCGACTCGGAGGCGAAGTTCGCTGAGGAGAACGAGCAGCTGTTCCAAGCGTCGTTCAAGGCGCAGTTCCTGTCGGGGCTCATCATGCCGGGCATGATGTTCGTCGGAAACCTGAGCTACGTCGGAATCGCCGTCCTCGGTGGGGTGATGGTCGCCAACGGTCAATTGCGTCTCGGTGACGTGCAGGCCTTCATCCAGTACTCGCAGCAGTTCACGCAGCCCCTCTCCGAGCTCGGTGGCATGGCCGCGGTCGTCCAGTCGGGCACTGCCTCTGCGGAGCGCGTCTTCGAGCTCCTCGACGAGCCCGAGCAAGAGGCCGATGAGGTCGAGGCACCCGAGCTCGTCGCAGGGCAGGGCGTCATCGAGTTCGAGCACGTGAAGTTCTCGTATTCGCCCGAGAACCCGCTCATTTCCGATCTGTCCTTCCGGGTGGAGCCTGGCCAGACTGTCGCGATCGTCGGTCCGACCGGTGCGGGAAAGACGACACTGGTGAACCTGCTCATGCGGTTCTATGAACTCGACGGTGGCCGCATCCTCATCGATGGTCAGGACATCGCCGAAATCACCCGCGACGATGTGCGCTCGCGTACGGGCATGGTGCTTCAGGATCCTTGGCTGTTCGCCGGCACCATCCGAGAGAACATTCGGTACGGCCGGGCGAGCGCGACCGATGAAGAGGTCGCCGCTGCCGCGTCCGCCACACGCGTCGACCGCTTCGTGCACTCGCTGCCCGAGGGCTACGACACCGTTCTCGACGAGGACGCGAGCAACGTCTCGGCGGGGGAGAAGCAGCTCATCACCATCGCGCGCGCCTTCGTCGCTCAGCCGTCGGTGCTCATCCTCGATGAAGCGACGAGCTCGGTCGACACCCGCACCGAACTGCTCCTCCAGCATGCGATGAACGCGCTGCGCGAGGGACGCACCTCATTCGTGATCGCCCACCGCCTGTCCACGATTCGCGATGCCGACCTCATCCTCGTGATGGAGCACGGCGACATCGTGGAGAAGGGTTCGCACGAGGAGCTCATCGGGGCTGAGGGCGCATACTGGCGGCTCTATCAGTCGCAGTTCGAGCATGCCGCGATTGATGGTGAGGAGTCGATCCTCGACAGCGAACCGGCGGTAGAAGGCTCGCAGAGCTGACCGAGGGCTCCCGATAGGCTGAACGTCTTGGGCGCGACGACCGCCACAGACGGGAGACAGGCCGCATGAGTACGACGACACCCGCTGGCTGGTACGACGACGGTCATGGCGCGTTGCGCTGGTGGGACGGTGCCCAGTGGACCGAGCACGTACACACGCCGGATGCTGCGCCAGAGCCGGTTTATCCGACCAGCGATGCGCCTGACCCGTCCACCGTGTCGCCGATTCCGCTCGCGCCGGCCGGTCCTGCGCCGGTCTATGTTCCCGATGCGGATTACGGCGCCGCCGCGGGCGCCGCCGGCTACCCCGGCTACTCCGGCGGCTCTGGCACGACGGGCGTGCCGGGGTCTCCGCCGTCCTCTACCAAATCCAGGCTCTGGATCGTCTTCGTCATTCTCGGCGTGGTACTGGTCGGACTCATCATCGCCGCATCGATCATCATCCCTCGGCTGATCAGCGCAGTATCCGACGGGGGAGATCCCGGCGCGGTCAGCGCGGGTGACGAAAAGGCCGCCGTCCAGGTTGTCGAAGACTACGACGACGCATGGGACTCCGCCGACTGCGACGAGTACATCGCGACGACCACCGAGCGATTCCGTAACGACGGCGGCGGCTTCACCGAGTGCGCCGAATTCGAGGACCAGGCCACTGCTTTCTCGGACAGCACGGAAGATTACGAAATTGCTGTCACCGGAACCAGCCGCGAGGGCGACTCGATCCTGATCGAGACCACCGAGACGTATCTCGTCGTCGTCGATGACGAGGGCAACCCGGTCGACGATCCCGAACAGAGCTCCGACGTCTACACCTACGTGCTCGTGCCGCAGGATTCCGGCTGGGCGATCGACGAAATTCGATGACCCGCGACTCGACGTCCACCTCGCAGAGGTCGCCACGCTTCATCCTCGCCTGCATCGGAACCGGCCTCGCGGCAGGGCTCCTCTCCGGTCTCTTCGGGGTCGGCGGGGGAACAGTGATCGTGCCGTTGCTCGTCCTCTTCCTCGGGTTCGATCAACGCCTCGCGGCGGGGACGTCGCTGGCAGCGATCGTTCCCACGGCGACGGTCGGCGTGATCAGCTATGCGATCCACGGGTCTGTCGCGTGGATCCCGGCACTGATTCTCGCGGTCGGCGCCGTCGGAGGCGCCCAGATCGGTACCTGGCTCCTGGCGCGCATCTCGCAGAATGCGCTGCGATGGGCGTTCATCGGGTTCCTCGGCGTGGTGATCGTGACTCTCTTCATCGTCGTCCCGTCACGTGAGGCGACCCTCGAGCTCACGTGGCTCAGCGGTGCAGGGCTTCTTGTGCTCGGTGTCGTCACGGGCATCATGGCCGGTCTGTTGGGAGTGGGCGGCGGCATCATCGTGGTCCCGGCCCTCATGTTCCTCTTCGGGACGAGTGATCTCGTGGCCAAGGGAACCTCGCTCCTGATGATGATCCCCACCGCCATCTCGGGCACGTTCGGAAATGTCCGACGAAAGAACGTGAATCTCCTGGCCGCCGTGCTCGTCGGCGGCGGCGCGATCACGACCACCGCGTTGGGCGCGTGGATCGCGACCCTGCTCGATCCGCTCACGGCCAACATCCTCTTCGCGGTGTTCTTGACCTTCATCGCGATCCAGATGGCGATGAAGGCGATCCGCGCCGGCCGCAAGAGCTGAACTCGCGACGCTCGCCGAAGGCACATCGGTAGGATCGAGGGGTGTCCGTGAATCCTCAATTGGTCGGTCGGGAGTTCCCGCCGACCGCACCGTACCTCGTCGGCCGCGAGAAAGTGCGCGAGTTCGCTCGCGCCGTCTTCGCGACCGATCCGCAGCACACCGACCCTGCCGCAGCGAAAGCGCTCGGCTATGACGACGTCGTCGCCCCGCCCACGTTCGCGATGGTCATTCAGGATCACACCCTGCAGCAGCTCCTCGCCGAGCCCGACTCCGGCATCGCGCTGGAGCGCACGGTGCACGCCGAACAGCGGTTCCGGTACACGCGGCCGATCGTCGCGGGCGATGAACTCTCTGCTCGCCTCCAGGTCACGAACGTCCGCGCCTTCGGCAAAGGTGCGATGGTGACCAGCGAAGCCGAGATCACGGATGCCGGGGGCGACCATGTCGTCACTGCCACCTCCGTCCTGCTGATCGGCGGGCCGGACGAATGAGTGCTTTGGAGATCGGCACCGTCGTCGCTGAGCGAACGGTCCACCTCACCCGCGAGGACCTCGTCCGATATGCCGGGGCGTCGGGGGATTTCAACCCGATCCACTTCCGTGACGATGTCGCGACGCGCGTCGGACTTCCCGGGGTTCTCGCTCACGGGATGCTCACCATGGGCCTTGCCGTGGAGACCATCGTCGGATGGCTCGGTGACTCCGGCCGCATCCTCGAATACGGCGTGCGCTTCACCCGACCCGTCGTCGTCGACGCCGAGTCAGGAGCAGACCTCACCGTCGTCGCCAAGGTCGGCGCCGTGGATGACGAGGTCGCTCGCATCGACCTCACCGTGAGCTTCGCGGACACCGTCGTGCTGGGCAAAGCGCAGGTCCGCATCCGGACCGTCGGCTGACATCGATGGCAGAGATCACCCCCGTGCCCCTGGCACGCCTGACCACGTTGCGCGCCGGTGGAACGCCCACCCAGATGTTCGAGGCTGAGACGACCGACGAACTCGTCGAGATCTTGCGTGCGCTCTGGGCCGATCGTGAACCCTGGCTCGTGGTGGGTGGGGGATCGAATCTCCTCGTGGGAGATGAGCCCTTCGATGGCGCGGTTGTGCTCATCCGCACACAGGGCATCGAGCAGATGCCGTCGCCGCGCGACGGCTTCGTGCGCCTACGCGTGCAGGCGGGCCACAACTGGGACGACCTCGTCGAGTACTCCGTGTCCGAAGGGCTCGGCGGTATATCGGCGATGTCGGGGATCCCGGGGACCGTCGGGGCTGCCCCTGTCCAGAACATCGGCGCCTACGGGCAGGAGCTGGTGCAGACCCTCGTCGAGGTCGAGCTGATCGACGAGTCAACCGGCGACATCGAGATCGTCCCGGCATCCGATCTCAAATTGGGCTTTCGGACCTCGGTGCTCAAGCAACACTACGGATCCGTGCCCGAACGATCGGCCGTGATCCTGTCGATCACGCTCGAGCTTCGCGTCGGCGGCCACGGTGCCCTTCCGGTGCGGGGTCCCCAGCTTCGATCGGCTCTCGGTCTTGAACTCGGCGCTGCGGTGTCGCTGCGGTGGATCCGCGACACGGTGCTCGCGACCCGCGCGCGCAAAGGCATGGTGCTCGACGATGCCGATCCCGATACGTACAGCGCTGGCTCGTTCTTTCAGAACGCGGTCGTCTCCGCATCGTTTGCGCGCACGCTCCCCGAAGCATGTCCTCGGTGGCCCGTCGCCCCCGACATCGAGACGGTGTCGGTGATCCCGCTCGACGAGTACACCGGGATCGTCCCCCCGCCGGTGTCGGTCGCATCCGACGTCAAAGTCAGCGCCGCATGGCTGATCGAGCACTCGGGACTGCGCAAGGGGTTCCACCTCCCGCGCTCGCGCGCCGCAGTGTCGACCAAGCACGCGCTCGCGCTGACCAACCGCGGCCAGGCCACGGGCGAAGAGATCGCTGAACTCGCCCGGTTCATTCAGGGTCGGGTGCAGTCCGAATTCGGACTCGTCCTGCAGCCGGAGCCCGTTCTGGTGGGTATCGAGCTCTGACGCGTCAGGCGAAGAGCTGCTGCAGTCGGCGGACGCCTTCGAGGAGCTGCTCATCACCGAGCGCGTACGACAGTCGGAGGTAACCGCTGGGGCCGAACGCCTCGCCGGGCACCACCGCGACGTTGACCTCGTCGAGGATGAGGTCGGCCAGCTCGAGTGATGTGTTCACTTCCTTGCCGCGCCAGGTGCGACCGAGGAGTCCCCGGACATCGGGGTAGACGTAGAACGCGCCGAGCGGATTGGGGACGGTGATCCCCTCGATCTTCGCCAGCTCCTCCACGATCAAGCGGCGGCGGCGGTCGAAGGCGAGCCGCATGTCTTCCGCTTCGTTCTGAGGTCCGGTGAGAGCGGCGAGCGCAGCCCGCTGGGCGATGTTGTTGACGTTCGAGCACAGATGAGACTGCAAGTTCGCGGCGACCTTGATGGCGTCGGCCGGGCCCACCATCCAGCCCACACGCCATCCGGTCATCGCGTAGGTCTTCGCGACGCCGTTGACGAGGATGGTCTGACCTGCGACCTCCGGAACGGCCTCGACGATCGAGATGGCGCGGGCGCCCTCGTACACGAGGTTCTGGTAGATCTCGTCGCTGATGATCCAGATGCCGTGCTCGAGCGCCCACTGGCCGATCGCGTGGGTTTCTGCGGTCGTGTAGACCGAGCCCGTCGGGTTGGACGGCGAGACGAAGACGAGGGCGGTCGTGCGGTCGGTGCGCGCGGCCTCCAACTGCTCGACCGTCACCTTGTACTCCTGGTCGGCGCCGGCGAACACTTCGACGGTCACACCGTCGGCCAGGGCGATCGCCTCGGGGTAGGTCGTCCAATAGGGCGCGGGCAGTAGTACTTCGTCGCCCGGGTTGAGGACGGTCTGGAAGGCCTGGTAGACCGCCTGCTTTCCGCCGTTGGTGACGATGACCTGACTGGGGGAGACCTCGAGTCCCGAGTCGCGCAGCGTCTTGGCCGCGATCGCCTCGCGCAGCACGGGAAGGCCCGCCGCGGGGGTGTAGCGGAAGTTCGCCGGGTCTGCCAGCGCGTGGGCTGCGGCGTCGACGATGAACTGCGGTGTCGAGAAGTCCGGCTCGCCGGCCGCGTAGGACACCACGGGGCGGCCCGCGGCCTTCAGAGCCTTCGCCTTTGCGTCGACTTTGAGGGTGGCCGATTCGGCGATGGCGGAAAGTTTGCGGGAGAGAGGGGCGCGTTCAGTCACAACTACGAGCGTACTTGGGGTCCACCGAATGGGGGATGCCCCTTCCGACGATCGACGGCTGTAGAACCTATGGGAATCGGCAAAGGTGGAAACATGGACTCTCATGCGGTGCGGGTACGAGACCTGCGCAAGACCTACGGCGACCGTGCCGTGGTCGACGGAATCAGCTTCGACATCGATCGCGGCGAGACGTTCGCCCTGCTGGGGCCGAACGGCGCGGGCAAGTCGACCACCGTGGAGATCCTCGAAGGCTATCGGCGCCGCACCGACGGCGAGGTCAGCGTCCTCGGCACTGACCCCGGCTCGGGGGATCTCGCGTGGAAGGCACGGCTGGGCATCGTGCTGCAGAGCGCGGGACAGGCAGGTCTCTACACGGTGCGCGAGCAGCTGCGCCAGTACGCCGGCTATTACCCGAATCCGCGAGAGGTCGACGAGGTCATCGCCGCCGTCGGGCTGGAGGCGCAGGCGAACACTCGCATCGTGAAGCTCTCTGGCGGACAGCAGCGACGCGTCGATGTGGCCCTCGGTATCGTCGGGCGACCCGAACTGCTGTTCCTTGATGAGCCGACCACAGGGTTCGATCCGCATGCTCGGCGCGAGTTCTGGCGACTCATCGCGGACCTCCAGAGTGAGGGCACGACGATTGTGCTCACCACCCATTACCTCGACGAGGCCGCACAGCTCGCCGATCGCGTCGGCGTGATCACCCGCGGCGTCATGCGGGCGATCGGAGCGGTGGACACCTTCGGCGGAGAGGAGGCGCGCATCCCACGGGTCAGCTGGGTGGAGGATGGCATCCGCCGTCACGCGCGTGCAAGCGATCCATGGGACTTCGCGTCGGCTCTCGCTCAGCGGCTCGGCGGAGAGCCGAGGGAGTTGGAGATCCGCCGGCCGACGCTGGAAGAGATCTACCTCGACATGGTCGATGAACCGGACGCCGACGAATTGGAGGTCGCGCGATGAGCACTCTCGCCATCGGCATCCATCGCGCCCGCTACGAAGTTCGCGGATACTTCCGCTCGACCGACACGCTCTTCTTCACCTTCCTGTTCCCCGTCTTCATGCTGGCGCTGTTCAGCACGATCTTCGGGCGCGACGGCGACGTCAGCGGTGCCGAAGGCGTCGCGAGCATTCCGGCCGGGCAGCTGTATCTTCCCGGCATGCTCGCGGCGGGGCTTCTGCTCTCCGGGTTTCAGAACCTCGCGATCGACATTGCGATGGAACGCTCGGACGGCACCCTCAAGCGCCTCGGCGGAACCCCGCTGTCACCGGTGAGCTACTTCGCGGGGAAGGTATGCCAGGTTTTGGCCACCGGCATCCTGCAGGCCACGATCCTGCTCCTCGTCGCGCGGTTCGTGCTCAACGTCCCGATGCCGACCACCCTCGAAGCCTGGGGGACCTTCGCGTGGGTCTTTCTCCTCGGACTCAGCGCCTCGGCGCTGCTGGGCATCGCCGTCTCATCCGTCCCGCGCACCGGTCGCAGCGCCACCGCGGTCGTCGTGCCGATCGGGCTCGTCCTGCAGTTCATCTCGGGGGTTTACCTTTTCTTCTGGCTTCTGCCCGAATGGCTGCAGAATTTCGCGAGTCTGTTCCCGCTGGTCTGGATGGCGCGCGGGATGCGGGCCGTCTTCCTGCCCGCCGATTACGCGACGCTCGAGCCGTCGGGGTCGTGGGAGCTCGGCTGGGTGGCCGTCGCGTTGGGAATCTGGCTTGTGATCGGGCTGATCATCAGCCGCATCACTTTCCGCTGGAACCGTCGCGACGCGTAGCCTGGGCGCACACGGGAGGCGAGCCATGGTGAACCGGCGCTGGTGGGATATCGCGACATTCGGCGCGGCCATCGTCATCGCCGTCTTCGCGTTCTTGGTCTACTCCGCAGACCCACAATCCCGGCCCATCATCGCCACGGCATCCGTCGCCCTCGTCGTCGTTGCATATCTCGCGTTCGCGCGTCCAGAGATCGGCGCCCCCACATCCACCTGGCGCACGCCCGCATTCGTCGCCGTCGCCGCGGTGGCCACGGCGCTCGGCATCGCCGCGAATCCCTTTCTCGCGATGCTCCAGACGATCATCTATCCGCTCATCTGGGTGATCACGCCTGCCCGAAGGTCGGCGATCATCTCGTCAGGCGTGGTGGCGTTTGCGGTGTTCGTCGGGTTCGCCGTCGGTGAAGGATTCTCGGTCCAAGGCCTCGTCGCGGGGCTCACCACGGCAGGGTTCTCGATCGTCTTCGCCATTGTGTTCGGCCTGTGGATCGCGAGCATCGCGGAGTACTCCGAAGAGCGCGGGCGTCTTCTCGCCGAACTCACCGCCGCGCAGGATGAAGTCTCAGCGCTGAGCCGCGAACGTGGCGCGGCCGCCGAACGTGAACGGTTCGCGCGCGAGATCCACGACACGCTCGCCCAGACCTTGGCGGGACTCGTCTTTCTCGCCGAGCGCGCCGGCCGTCAATCTCGAGACGGCCAGACAGAGGCGGCCTCGGAGACGATCGCCACCGTCGAGGGCGTGGCCCGTGATGCGCTCACCGAAGCTCGAGCACTCGTCGCACGAACGGCGGCCGTTCCCTCCGAACCCGTCCTCGAGGCGGCACTCGATCGCCTCGCCGCACGGTTTCGCGCCGAAAGCGGCATCGAGCTGGTCGTCGCCTCTTCGGGCACCGAGACCGAGTTGGACCGTGAAGCCCAGGTCGTGGTCCTTCGGTGCATGCAGGAAGCACTCGCCAACGTTCGCAAACACGCTGCGGCAACGCGCGTCGATGTGCGCGTCGATGTGAAGGACGACGGCGACGTCCTTCTCGAGGTGCACGACGATGGGATCGGGTTCGATCCGGATGCCGCGCAGACCGGCTTCGGTCTCGACGGCATGCGTGAGCGGCTGTCGCTCGCGGGGGGAGTGCTGACGATTTCATCCGACCCCGTGAGCGGGACGACGCTGACGGCACGGCTCCCCGCGATCCGCACGGCGGGGATCGCCATCGACGCGAGCGCGGCGGCCGCGGCAGTGACAGCGGCCGATGCGGTGGCGGACGCATGATCCGACTCCTCGTCGCCGACGACCACCCCGTTGTACGGGCCGGTCTGTCGGGATTGCTGTCCGATGAGCCGGGATTCGAGGTCGTCGCCGAGGCATCCGATGGCGAAGATGCCGTGCGGATGGCGGCCGCGACGCGACCCGATGTGGTGTTGATGGACCTCCGGATGCCGCGTGTCGACGGGGTGGCCGCCACGATTCGCATCGTCGCCGGTGAAGCGGGCACCCCTCCCGCACGGGTGCTCATCCTCACGACGTACGAATCCGACGACCAGATCCTCGCCGCCATTGAAGCCGGTGCCAGTGGCTACCTGCTCAAGGCCGCACCGCGAGAAGAGATCGTGGCCGGCATTCGCTCCGTCGCCGCCGGTCAGACTGCACTCTCGCCGCAGGTCGCCGTGCGCCTTGTCGAACGCATGCGACGGCCGGTGCCCGATGCCGTTCTCACCGAGCGCGAGACGCAGGTGCTCCAACTCGTCGCCCAGGGCCGCAGCAACAAGCAGGCCGCCGCAGACCTCGGCATCGGCGAGTCGACGGTCAAGACCCACCTCTTGAAGGCCTTCGACAAGCTGGGTGTCGCCGATCGCACGCGCGCTGTCACCCTCGCCATGGAGCGCGGCCTGCTGTAGTCAGGCTCCGCCGACGGTGCAACTGAGACCACGCGCATTCACCTGGCACGTTCGGTCGCTATGGACGCTGTGAACGACAACTAGTGCCAGGTGAAGGCAGTCGGGTGCGGGGCATCCGATCAGAGGTCGAGTGGCCAGGCCGGGTGCAGCTGGATGACGCCCGCCGTGGCCATGGGATGCCGGGAAGCGAGTTCGACGGCTTCCTCGAGCGTCTCGCACTCGAGCACGTCGAAACCGCCGATCAGTTCGTGCGCTTCGCTGAACGGGCCATCGCTCACGATGACCTCCCCACGACGGCGCCGGATCGTTTTGGCGTCGGCAGCCGGACGAAGCCGGTCACCTTCTACGGCACGGTCGGTGCCGTATGCCTCGTCGACCCACTGCTCGATCGTCAGTGGCATGTCCTCTGCCGTATCGACCGAGGGATCTGTGAGCACCAGCATGAGATATCGCATCGTCTTGTCCTTTTCGTTGAAGTGACCTTACGACAGGGCGTCGAACGGCACCCGACAGGATCGACATTTCGCGATCTTCTTCTTTTCACGGAGCCTTGCGTGCCCGCTGCAGCAGGCGCACCGATGCCCCGGATCCGCGGTTCGCGCGGGTCCGGGGCATCGATGGCGGTGACCTTCTACTCGCTGTCGACGAGGTACTTGCTGTACGCACCCAGCGTCAGGAACGCGGGGAACTCCCTCCCCAGGGAAACCTCGCGGAAGATCTCCGCTGCGTCGTCGTACCGGTCGCCCTCGTACCGGTCGACTTCGCCGAGCACCTGCCCGATCAGGCCCTCGACATACTCCCGGGTGATCGGCGTGCCCTCCTCCGTGGAGCGATCCTGGTGGATCCACTGCCACACCTGCGACCGGCTGATCTCGGCCGTCGCGGCGTCCTCCATGAGGTTGTCGATGGCCACGGCCCCGAGCCCTCGCAACCAGGCCTCGAGGTACCGGACGGCGACCGACACGTTCGCGTGGACGCCTGCCTCGGTCACCGGCCGGCCGATGTGCACGTCCAGCAGGTCTTCGGCGATGACCTCGACGTCGTCACGCTGGCGGTCGATCTGGTTCGGGCGGTCGCCGAGCACGGCATCGAATTCGGCACGCGCCACGGGGATGAGGTCGGGGTGCGCAACCCACGTGCCGTCGAAACCGTCGCCGGCCTCGCGCTTCTTGTCGGCGGCAACCTTCTCGAACGCCTGAGCGGTGACCTCGGGGTCACGACGGTTCGGGATGAACGCGCTCATTCCGCCGATCGCGAAGGCGCCCCGCTTGTGGCAGGTCTTCACGAGCAGGTCGGTGTAGGCCCGCATGAACGGCACCGTCATGGTGACCTCGCTGCGGTCGGGGAGGACGAAACGTGCGCCTCGGCCGCGGTAGTTCTTGATGATCGAGAAGATGTAGTCCCACCGCCCCGCGTTCAGCCCCGCGCAGTGATCGCGCAGTTCGAACAGGATCTCCTCCATCTCGAACGCCGCGGGCAGCGTCTCGATGAGAACCGTCGCCCGGATGGTGCCGTGCTCGATGCCGATGTACTGCTCGCTGAAGGTGAAGATGTCGTCCCACAGCTTCGCCTCTTCGCTCGATTCCAGCTTGGCGATGTAGAAGTACGGTCCGCGGCCGCTGTCGATCAGCCGCGCGGCGTTGTGGAAGAAGTACAGTCCGAAGTCGACGAGCGAACCGGATGCCGCCATCTCCCGACCGGTGCGGTCGGTGAACAGAACGTGCTGCTCGACGAGGTGCCAGCCGCGCGGACGCATCACGATCGTGGGCGTCTGCTCGGCGGTGACGGAGTACTGCTTGCCCTCGGGGCTTGTGAAGCTCAGTTCCCCGCGGATCGCGTCGCGAAGGGACAACTGACCCTCGATGACGTTCCGCCACGTGGGGCTCGTGGCGTCCTCTTGGTCGGCCAGCCACACCTTCGCGCCCGAGTTGAGCGCGTTGATGGTCATCTTCGGATCGGTGGGGCCGGTGATCTCGACGCGGCGGTCTTCGAGTCCGGGCCCGGCGCCGGCGACCTGCCACTCGGTGTCCTCGCGGATGTGTGCCGTTTCATCGCGGAAGCGCGGGTCGTGCCCGTTTCCGATCTCGAAGCGGCGCCGCATGCGGTCGGCGAGACGATCGTGGCGTCGGCCGGCGAAGCGGTGGTGCAGCGCGGTGAGGAAGTCGAGAGCCTCAGGTGTGAGGATCTCGTCGTAGCGGGGTCCCATCCGGCCGACGATCGCGATCGTCGGGTCGGTGTGGGGGAGGCGGATGGGATTCGTGGTGGGCGCGATGCCCGTGGCGGTGAATGTCATGGCACTCTGCTCTCTACTCGGGTCTTCCGGTCGTATGAGGTCGGTGAATCAGCTGATCAATGGAATTGCTCTGCCTCGGTGGATCCCACCAGGGCGAGGGTGGCGCTGTCGGGGTTGAGCGCCGTGGAAACGAAGTCGAAGTAGCCGGTGCCCGCCTCGCGCTGGTGCTTGGTGGCGGTGTAGCCGCGAGCCTCGGAGGCGAATTCGGCCTCCTGGAGCTCGACGTACGCGCTCATGGCGCGTTCGGCATAGCCCTTGGCAAGATCGAACATCGAGTGGTTGAGGGCGTGGAAGCCGGCGAGGGTGATGAACTGGAACTTGTAGCCCAGGTCGGCCAGATCCTGCTGGAAGGTTGCGATCTGCTCGTCGCTGAGGTGACGCTTCCAGTTGAAGCTCGGCGAGCAGTTGTAAGCCAGCAGCTTGCCGGGGTACTTCGCGTGGATCGCCGCGGCGAACTCGCGCGCCAGTTCGATGTCGGGCTCGCCCGTCTCAACCCAGATGAGGTCGGCGTAAGGAGCGAAGGCGAGACCGCGGCTGATGACCGCGTCGAGCCCCGGGCGCACCCGGTAGAAGCCCTCGTTCGTGCGCTCGCCGGTGGTGAACTCCTGGTCGCGAGCGTCGACGTCGCTGGTGATGAGGTCGGCGGCCAAGGCGTCGGTGCGGGCGATGATGACCGTCGGCACACCGGAGACGTCCGCCGCCAGTCGTGCTGCGTTCAGCGTGCGGATGTGCTGCTGGGTGGGCACCAGCACCTTGCCGCCGAGGTGGCCGCACTTCTTCTCGCTGGCGAGCTGGTCTTCCCAGTGGATGCCGGCGGCACCGGACTGGATCAGGGATTGCGCGAGCTCGTAGGCGTTGAGCGGTCCGCCGAAACCGGCCTCGGCGTCGGCGACGATGGGAGCGAGCCAGTCCTGGGAGATCTCGCCTTCGGCGTGCTCGATCTGGTCCTGACGGATCAGCGCGTTGTTGATGCGGCGCACCACGGCCGGCACGGAGTTCGCGGGGTACAGGCTCTGGTCCGGGTAGGTCTGCCCGGCGAGGTTTCCGTCGGCGGCGACCTGCCAGCCCGACAGGTAGATCGCCTTGAGTCCGGCACGCACCTGCTGCACGGCCTGGCCGCCGGTGTATGCGCCGAGAGCACGGATGTAGTCCTCGGTGTGGAGGAGGTTCCACAGGTTCTCGGCGCCGCGCTCTGCGAGCGTGTTCTCTTCGCGCACCGAGCCGCGCAGCCGGATGACGTCCTCGGCCGAGTAGGTCCGCTCGATGCCGTCCCAGCGAGGATCGTTGTCCCAGACCTCCTGCAGCTCGGCGGCGGTCTGTGTCTGGTCTCCCGCGCGCAGTGGCGGCTGGCCGGGGGTGGAGTGGATCGTCATTGTCGTTCTCCCTTGCTCGGAATGTCGGGAAGCTCGTCCCGTTCGGTGGTGTAGCTCCACTGTGAGTGAAATACGTCGGCCCAACTGACCATTCAGAGTGTGAAGAACGTCGTTATTTCTTCTTTCGTGACAGAATCCCACTATGACGACCTCTCTCACCGACGATGCGATGGCCGACCTTGCCGATGATGGGGATGTGGACTCCCTCACCATCGGCCGGCGTATCCGTCAGTTGCGCGTCGCGCGCGGAATGAATCTCGAAGCGCTCGCCGCCGCGGTCGACCGTGCGCCGAGTCAGTTGTCGATGATCGAGAACGGCCGGCGCGAACCGAAGCTGACGCTCCTGCAGTCGATCGCGCGGGCGCTGGGGACGACCCTGGATGCCCTGCTGGCGGCAGAGCCGCTCGATGAGAGGTCGACGCTCGAGATCCAGGTCGAGCGGGCGATGAAGGGCCCGACCTTTCAGGCGCTCGGCATCCCGTCGTTCCGTATCGGCAAAGGCGTGCCCTCGGAGGCGCTGCAGGCGATGCTGGCACTGCAGGTCGAGATCGAGCGACTCCGCGACGAGCGGGCGGCGACGCCGGAGGAGGCACGCCGGGCGAACGTGGCGCTGCGCAAACTGATGCGCACGAAGAGCAACTACTTCCCCGAACTCGAGGATCAGGCTCGAGGCATCTTGACCGCGGTCTCACACCCGGGCGGACCACTGACGCAGCGCACGGCCTCCGACATCGCCGCACACTTGGGCTTCACCCTGCACTATGTGCCCGATCTGCCGCAGACCACCCGCAGTGTCGCCGACATCAAAAACGGCCGGCTGTACCTGTCGTCAGGACTCACGTACAAGGGCGACCCGCGCACCGCCGTGCTGCAGGCACTGTCGAGCCGGATTCTCGGCCACCGCGAGCCGACGAGCTACGCCGAATTCCTCCGTCAGCGCGTCGAGACCAACTACCTCACCGGCGCGCTGCTCATTCCCGAGGACCACGTCGTGCCGGCTCTGCGGGATGCGAGAGAACGTCGCGCGATCTCCATCGAGGACATCCGCGACGGCTACTCGGTCTCGTATGAAACGGCCGCGCACCGCTTCACCAACATGGCGACCGAGCACCTCGGCATCCCGGTGCACTTCCTCAAGGTGCACGAATCGGGGACGATCACCAAGGCCTACGAGAACGACGATGTGAACTTTCCGACCGATCGACTCGGATCCATCGAGGGGCAGATGTGCTGCCGCAAGTGGACCAGTCGCGTCGTCTTCGATGAACACGATCACTTCAACCCGTACTACCAGTACACCGACACCGGCAACGGGACGTACTGGTGCACTGCACGCGTGGAGCACTCCAGCGAAGGTGCGCACTCAGTGAGCGTCGGCGTGCGGTTCGACGACACCAAATGGTTCCTCGGACGTGAGACGAACAACCGGGGAGTGTCGAAGCACTCGGTCGAGGTCTGCTGCCGCCGGGCCCCCGCCGACCTCGAATCGGCGTGGCGCGAGAACTCCTGGCCGAACGTCAAGACACCGAGGACGCTGTTGGCAACTCTGCCGACCGGATCATTCCCCGGGGTCGACACGACCGACGTCTACGAGTTCCTCGAGGCGCACGCGCCCCGCTGAGCGCGCTTGGTCAGCGCCGCGCTGAGTTTGCTTGGTCAGCGACCGGCGACCCATCCCGCGACGGATGCCGGCCACGCGGTGCCGTCGGATCTGCCCGACGCTTCCATCCGGTCGGCCGCCCCGTAGGCCGTGTAGATCGCATTGACGGCGAGCCAGCGCAGCGGCTCGATTTCCCACTTCTTCGCGCGATGTCCGACCCAGGGAAGGCGCACCAGGTCGGTGTCTCGCTTCAAGACCAGATCTGCCAGGGTGCGACCGGCGAGGTTGGTCGCTGTCACACCGGTGCCGACGTAGCCGCCCGCCCAGCCGAGGCCGGTCGACGCATCGACGCCGACGGTGGCGGCCCAGTCGCGGGGGACCGCGAGGACGCCGGCCCAGGCGTGCGCGATGGGCACATCCGCGGCGGCGGGGAAGAAGTCGCGCAACAGCCTGGTGAGCGAGGCGATGGTGCGCTCCTGCGTGCGTCCATCGGTGTCGACGCGCGACCCGTAGCGATACGGCACACCGCGTCCGCCGAAGGCGATGCGATCGTCGGCCGTGCGCTGTGCGTACATGTAGACGTGCGCGAAGTCGCCGAGCACTTCGCCATCGTTCCAGCCGATCTGGTCCCATACTGCCGAAGGGAGTGGTTCGGTCGCGATCATCGAGGAGTTCATCGGGAGCACCGTGCGGTGCTCGCCCTTGAGGTCGGGCGTGAAGCCTTCGGTCGCACGCAGGACGAACGGCGCGCGGACGATACCTCGCTCGGTGCGGGCGCAACCCTCCGAGATCTCGTTGACGCGGGTGTCCTCGTAGATCGCGACGCCCATGCGCTCGACGGTGTCTGCGAGTCCGGAGGCGAGCTTTACCGGGTGGATGCGTGCTGCATGCGGATGCCACGAGGCGCCCAACGCGCCATCGATCGCGACCCGCGATGCGGTGGCGGCGGCATCCCACTCTTCGACATCGGTGTGTGGCCATGCCCGCTCGTGCGCGACGGTCTCGCGAAGGCGTGCGAGCTGCGACGGTGTGCGAGCGATATCCATCTCGCCGCCCTTGACGATGTCCGCGTCAATGCCTTCGCGCCGGGTCACCGCGATGACCTCGTCCACGGTCTCGTTGAGCGCGCGTTGCTGCGCATTCGCGGCATCGCGACCGTGTGATGCCGCGTACTTCTCGCGTCCTCCGGTGACCGAATTGGTCAGCCATCCGCCGTTGCGGCCGGACGCGCCGAATCCGGCGAAGCGCTGCTCGAGCACGACGACGCGGAGATCGGGCTGGAGTGTTTTGAGGTAGTACGCCGCCCAGAGTCCCGTGTATCCGGCGCCGACGATGGCCACGTCCGCGTCGATGTCGCCGGGGAGTGCCGGGCGCGTGCGGGGGAGTCCGCCCTGCTGCTGCCACCACCAGGAGACAGATCCGTTGGGAACTTCACTCGCAGGGACGTTGCTGTCAGGCAGGTTGCGGGTCACACGACAATCCTGCCGGGCACCGGCATCCGTCATCCGTCCCAAACTGTCGCGAAATGGCGCCGAATCAATACTTTCGGCCGGATCGCCTGCGGCTACTCGGCCGCAGGCGGTGCCGCGACAAGGCGCAGCGCCGCCCAGAGTTCGGCGCGGGCCGCGAACGAGGCGAGGTCTCGCCCGAGCAGCGCCTCAACCTGCAGAATCCGTGCGCGGATCGTGTGCCGATGAACGCCGAGAGCCTGTGCGGCCGCCTCATTCGAGCAGTCCTCGTCGAGCCAGACCTGCACAGTTTCGCGCAGAGCGGTGCCCTGCGTCTCGTCATGCTGGCGGAGCGGCGCGAGCATCGCCTCGGCCATCGTTCGGGCCGACGAGGTGGACAGCTCGGTGATCAGATCGGCCGACGTCTCCTCGAACCTCGTCGCGGCACCGTTCGCGCCCCGGTCCCGAGCAAGAATCGCCTGTTCGCGCGCACGGCGCAGATGCGCGTAGTCGGTGTCGGCGGAGATTCCGATCCGCCATCCGAGCCGAGCCGACGCTTCGTCCAGCAATGCCCGGTCGCCCGCGCTGACGATCAGCACGACACCGTCGGCATCCTGGCCGAAGAACATCCGACGCTCGCTTGCGCGGCGCTCGAGCCATTCATCGGCGCCGGCGGGTGCCGAGTCGTCGGTCATCGCCACGACCACCGGAGCCGGCGGCCACGCACCCCAGACACCTGTCGCGACCTCGCGAGCGAGCGTGGCCTGATCCGCGAACAGCAGCGGCACCAATCCTTCGCGCAAGCGAGACCAGGCGCGCCCCACGAGCTGCTGCTGTTCGAGAGCGAGCCCTGCCATCGCGACGACGGCGGTGACCACTCCGCGTGCCTCCTGATCGAGGGCGGCAGCGATGGCGACAGCCCCGCGCAGTCGGCCGCCATGCCCCAGTGTCTGCACGGTCACGGGGGCGTCGTCGATCTCCAGCGCCGAGCCCGCGCGGGCGCCACGGCGCATCATGGTGCCGACTTCCTCATCGACGCGGGCCCGCTGGGATGTGGTCAAGCTCCCGCTCAATCCGGCGGCGGGGTGCGCGTGGGTGAGGGCCCCGGACGCGTCGTAAAGCCCGACCCAGGCGTCCATCTGCCGCGCCAGCTCAGCGATCGTCGCGTCGAGACCGTCGGGTCGCAGTGCGGCCAGGGCCAGTGCGCGCTGCGCGGAGAGGGCCCAGCTTCGTCGCGCATAGGCTTCCGCCGCCATCGCCTCGGCGTGCGCCCGGGCGACCGCGATGAACGGCGTTCGATAAGGGACTTCGAAGAGCGGAATGGCCTGGTCTTGGCACGCCTCCACCAGCGGCGCGGGGATGCCCGCGCGCGCAACCTCGGTTCCGAATCCGAGGCCCAAGACACCGCGGGAATGCAGACGGTGGACGTACGCGCGGTACACGTCATCGCCGGCATCCGCACCGAATTGGGTGCCGGTCGTCAGCAGTGCCACGCCATCGGAGAGGAAAGGCGTCGGGTCGAGCAGGTCAGTGCCGTGCACCCATCGGATCGGGGCGTCCAACGCGGCACTGTTCAGATGCTCGGCGGGAATCGCCAACCGCAGCGCCAACTCGGGCCGCGCGAGGAGGGTCCGCAGCGAGGGGGCCACCGCATCCGATGCCATTCGTCAACTCCTATACATCCGTATATCCAGGTCTGAGATCATGTACACAGTGAACAGTAGCCGTCGTTGCGATTGCGACGTACGCTCCGAGTCATGAGTGTTGACACAATCGCTTCCACCACGCCCCTCGGGGGACCCTCGCTCGCGCAGGAGCGCAGACTCGTCACCGCGATACCGGGCCCGCGGTCGCAGGAGCTCCTCGCCCGCAAGGCGCAGGCGGTCGCCGCCGGTGTCGGCCACACGGTCCCGATCGAGGCGGTCGCCGCCGGCGGCGGCGTTGTCGTCGATGCGGACGGCAACTCGCTCATCGACCTCGGCTCGGGCATCGCGGTGACCTCGGTGGGCAACGCTCACCCGGCCGTCGTGGCCGCCGTGCAGGCGCAGGTGGCCCAGTTCAGCCACACCTGTTTCATGATCTCGCCGTACGAGTCCTATGTCGCCGTCGCCGAGGCCCTCAATCGCCTCACCCCCGGCGATCACCAGAAGAAGAGTGCGCTGTTCAACTCCGGAGCCGAAGCAGTCGAGAACGCGGTGAAGATCGCCCGAAAGTTCACCAAGAAGCAGGCCGTCGTCGCCTTCGACCACGGCTACCACGGGCGCACGAACCTCACGATGGCGCTCACCGCCAAAGCGATGCCGTACAAGAGCGGATTCGGTCCGTTCGCTTCAGAGATCTACCGGGCGCCCGTGTCGAATCCGTTCCATGATGGATTGTCGGGTCCGGATGCCGCCGCGGCAGCCATCGCGATCATCGAGAAGCAGGTGGGCGCCGACAACCTCGCCGCCATCATCATCGAGCCGATCCAGGGTGAGGGCGGATTCATCGTCCCCGCCGACGGGTTCCTCCCCGCGCTCGTGGACTGGTGCCGTGCGAACAACGTGGTCTTCATCGCCGATGAGGTGCAGTCGGGCTTCGCGCGCACCGGCGCCATGTTCGCCAGCGAGCACTTCGGCATCGTCCCCGACCTCATCACGACCGCCAAGGGAATCGCAGCGGGCCTGCCATTGGCCGCCGTCACCGGACGCGCCGAGATCATGGATGCATCCCACGCGGGCGGCCTGGGCGGAACCTACGGCGGAAACCCGGTCGCCTGTGCCGCGGCGCTCGCCGCGATCGACGCGTTCGAGAACGAAGGACTCATCGACCGCGCCCAGGAGATCGAGACGCTGCTGAAGAGCCGGCTGACGGCGCTTCAGCAGAACGATCCGCGCATCGGCGATATCCGCGGTCGCGGCGCCATGATCGCTGCCGAGTTCGTCCGCCCCGGCACGACCGAGCCGGATGCCGCGCTCACCGCGGCCGTCGCGAAGGCCTGCATCGCCGAAGGCGTCATCGTGCTCACCTGCGGCACGTACGGGAACGTCATCCGCTTCCTTCCGCCGCTGTCCATCGGCGACGAACTCCTCAACGAGGGCATGGACGTCGTGGCGACGGCGCTGGCGAACGCCTGATGGGAATCGAAAACGTGAAAGAAATCTCCCGCGACGTCGTCATCGTCGGCGCCGGAGCAGCCGGAACCACCGCAGCCAATGAACTGCGCCGGGCCGGTCTCTCGGTCGTGGTCCTCGAAGCGCGCGACCGCGTCGGTGGGCGTCTGTGGACCGACGAGATCGAGGGCGCGATGCTCGAGATCGGCGGCCAATGGGTCTCTCCCGACCAGGAGGCGCTGCTCGAGACCCTCGCTGAGCTCGGCCTCGAGACCTACGATCGCTACCGCGACGGCGAGAGCGTCTACATCGGCGCCACCGGCGAGCGTGTGCGATTCACCGGCGATATCTTCCCGGTCGCGCCGCAGACCGAGAAGGCGATGTCCGACCTGATCGTGAAGATCGACGCGCTCGTCGCCGAAATCGATGCGGATGCACCGTGGGACCACCCCGACGCCGAAGCGCTCGACCGCATCTCGTTCGAGGCGTGGCTGGCAGAGCAGACCGACGACGAGGAAGCGCGCGACAACATCGCGCTGTTCATCGCCGATGCCATGCTCACCAAGCCCGCGTACGCCTTCTCGGCGTTGCAGGCTCTGCTGATGGCGGCGAGCGCGGGGAGCTTCTCTCACTTGGTCGATGCCGACTACATCCTCGACAAGCGCGTCGTCGGGGGACTCCAGCAGGTGCCGATCCTCCTCGCCGAGCGGCTCGGCGAGGATGTCCTGCTGAACCAGGCCGTGCACACCCTGGAGTGGTCGGATGCCGGTGTCGTCGCACGCACGGACGAGGTCATCGTCCGTGCTCGCTTCGCCATTCTTGCCCTCGCTCCGGTCCTCTACCCCTGGATCGAATTCCTCCCCGCGCTTCCCCGGCTCAAGCAGCAGCTGCACCAGCACATCTCGATGGGCTTCGTGATCAAGGTGCACGCCGTCTACGACACGCCGTTCTGGCGGGAGGAAGGGCTGTCGGGTACCGCCTTCAGCCCGTACGAACTCGTCCACGAGGCCTACGACAACACGAACCACGGGGACGACCGAGGCACGCTCGTCGGCTTCGTCTCCGATCGCGATGCCGACGATGTGTTCCGACTGTCGGCGGAAGAGCGCAAGGAGCGGATCCTCGAGTCGCTGTCGCACTACTACGGCCCCGCGGCCAAAGAACCCGTCGTCTACTTCGAAAGCGACTGGGGCGCCGAACCCTGGACCCGAGGAGCGTACGCGGCCAGCTTCGACCTCGGCGGTCTTGCGCGCTACGGCGCAGACCAGCGAACCCCGGTCGGTCCCATTCACTTCGCCTGCAGCGACGTCGCCGGTCTCGGCTACCAGCACGTCGACGGCGCGATCCGGATGGGCCGGCTGGTCGCCGACACCATCGTCACCGAAAACATCGACGCGCAGGCGCGCCGTGGACAAAGCAACGTTGAACACGAAAGGACAACGCGATGACTCGTGATGCAGAAGAGGCCCTGCTCGCTTCCGTGCAGCGGAAGCTGTTCATCGGAGGAGAGTGGGTCGACGCTTCAGGCGGCGCCACCTTCCCGGTGATCGACCCGGCGACGGGAAAGACCCTGCTCGAGATCGCGGATGCCACGCCCGAAGACGGCATCCGAGCCCTCGATGCCGCTGTCGCCGCACAGGACGAATGGGCGGCAACCGCACCGCGCACGCGCAGCAACATCCTCCGGCGCGCCTTCGACATCGTTCAGGAGCGCCGCGAAGACCTGGCCCTGATCATGACCCTCGAAATGGGCAAGCCCCTCGCGGAATCGCGCGGCGAGGTGACCTATGGATCCGAATTCCTCCGGTGGTTCAGCGAAGAAGCCGTCCGCATCTCGGGCCGCTACGGACTCAACCCCGAGGGCACCGGACAGATGCTCGTCACCCAGCGTCCCGTCGGCCCCTCGTTCTTCATCACCCCGTGGAACTTCCCGCTGGCGATGGCGACCCGCAAGATTGCGCCCGCCCTCGCCGCCGGCTGCACCGTGGTGATCAAGCCCGCCGCACTCACGCCGCTCACCACCATCCTCTTCACGCAGATCCTCGAAGAGGCGGGGCTCCCCGCCGGCGTCGTCAATGTGCTCACCGCGACGCGCTCGGGCGCACTCTCGGCGCCGATCATCGCCGACCCCAGGCTGCGGAAGCTGTCCTTCACCGGGTCGACGGGGGTCGGCCGCAAGCTCATCGAACAGAGCGCCGAGGGCGTTCTCCGCGTCTCGATGGAACTGGGCGGCAATGCGCCGTTCGTCGTCTTCGAAGACGCCGATCTCGACAAGGCGGTCGATGGCGCGATGCTCGCCAAGTTCCGCAACATCGGTCAAGCCTGCACCGCAGCCAACCGCTTCATCGTCCACGAGTCAGTGGCATCCGACTTCGCTGATCGCGTCGCCGCGAAGGTGAAGGCGATGAACGTCGGACGCGGCACCGAAGAGGATGTGCAGATCGGGCCGCTCATCGACGAGAACGCCGTTTCGAAGGCGGAGGAACTCGTGGCGGATGCCGTCGACCGCGGCGCTGTGGTGCTCGCGGGCGGCTCGGCCATCGATGGTGAGGGCACGTTCTTCGAGCCGACCGTCGTGACCGGAGTGGCGCAGGGCAGCGACATCCTGCGTGAGGAGATCTTCGGCCCGGTTCTCGCGATCGCGACGTTCTCCGACGAGGACGAAGCTGTACGCCTCGCCAACGACACCGAATACGGACTCGTCTCCTACGTCTTCACGCAGGACCTCGCCCGTGGCCACCGCATGATCGATCGCCTGGAGACCGGGATGATGGGCCTCAATGTCGGAGTCGTCTCCAACGCCGCGGCACCGTTCGGCGGCGTCAAGCAATCCGGCATCGGCCGCGAGGGCGGCCTCGAAGGCATCCACGAATACCTCTCGACCAAATACACCCTGATCCCCGTCTCCTGAGCGCCATCAACCGACCCGAAGGAAGCATCAACATGAGCAACTACGCCGTCATCAATCCCGCCACGGGCGAGACTCTGGCCACCTACCCCCACACCACCGACGCCGAACTCGAGTCGGCGCTGGAGAGCGTCGACAGCGCGTTTCGGTCGTGGAGCAAGCAGACCACGCCTGCCGAGCGCGGCGCACTGATCCGCCGCGTCGCGGAACTGCATCGCGAACGCCGGGACGAACTGGCCGCCATCATCGTTCGCGAAATGGGTAAAACTCTTGCGGCGGCAGAGGGTGAGGTCGACTTCGCCGCCGACATCACCGAGTACTACGCCGACCACGCCGACGAGATCACCGGCGACAGCCCTGTGACGATCGACGGTGAGGGCACCGCCGTGATCCGCCGGTCGCCGCTCGGACCGCTGCTGGGCATCATGCCGTGGAACTTCCCGTACTACCAGGTCGCTCGCTTCGCCGCCCCGAACATCGTGGTCGGCAACCCGATCCTGCTCAAGCACGCCGGGCAGTGCCCGCAGTCCGCTGCCGCGATTGCCGACATGTATCGCGACGCCGGATTCCCTGAAGGCGTCTACGTCAATCTGTACATCTCGAACGAGCAGGCCGCTGACGTCATCGCCGACAAACGCGTTCACGGTGTCTCCGTCACGGGCTCCGAGCGTGCCGGCTCCGCGGTCGCCGAGGTCGCCGGACGCAACCTCAAGAAGGTCGCGCTCGAACTCGGCGGATCCGACCCGTTCATCCTGCTGTCCACCGACGACCTCGATGGCGCCGTCCAGGCGGCCGTCGACGCGCGACTGGACAACAACGGACAGTCCTGCAACGCGGCCAAGCGCTTCATTGTGGCCGAAGACCTCTATGACGGCTTCGTCGAGAAGTTCACGGCCGCGATGTCGGGCGCGAAGGTCGGCGACCCGTTCGCCGAAGACACCGTGCTCGGCCCGCTCTCGTCGCTCCAGGCGGCTGAGAATCTCGCCAAGCAGGTCGACCGCGCAGTGGAGCAGGGCGCGACCCTCGTCACGGGCGGCACGCGCGACGGCGCCTTCTACCCAGGCACCGTGCTCACCGACATCACACCCGAGATGGACGCGTACGGCGAAGAGTTCTTCGGCCCCGTCGGCCTCGTCTTCAAGGTCTCGAGTGAGGAAGAAGCCGTCAAGATCGCCAACGACACCAGCTTCGGACTCGGTTCGTACATCTTCACCACCGACGAAGACCAGGCGGCCCGCGTTGCCGACCAGATCGACGCCGGAATGGTCTACGTCAACCTCGTCCTCGCCGACGAGCCGGGCCTGCCCTTCGGCGGAGTCAAGCGCAGCGGGACCTCCCGTGAAATGGGTCTCCTGGCCGCTGACGAGTTCGTCAACAAGAAGCTCATCCGAATCGCGGCCTGAGCGTCGGCAAAGCTCGAAAAGTGCGCGACGGCATCCGTCGATCCGTGATGCAGTGCCATGATGGATTCATGGAAGAGATCACGGATGCCGTCGCGAAATTCGATGACGAAGAGTGCTGGGACCGACTGAAAAGCGAGCAATTAGGTCGCCTGGTCACCCATGTCGGCGACGTGCTGGACATCTTCCCGGTGAACTACGTCGTCGATGCCGAGTCGCTCGTCTTCCGCACGGCAGGCGGAAGCAAGCTCTTCGAATTGACGATCAACGACGAAGTGCTGTTCGAGGTCGATCACTACACCGATGACACCGCGTGGAGCGTCATCGTGCGGGGTCATGCGCACCGGCTGGACAGTACGTCGGAGGTAGAGGCGGCCGACCAGCTGCCGCTGAAGCCGTGGATCCCCACGTTGAAATATCAGTACGTCCGCATCGCGCCGACGAGCCTTTCCGGGCGTGGTTTCCAGCGGGGTCCCGAGCCGGACCGCTACGGCATCCAGCAGTACTGACCTCTTCGACGCGTTTCGCGCCTCCCCGGGGCATGGCGTACACTTGAGGTAGCAGTACAAGTCTGCAATCTTTTGCCGTGCCCGCGGATCGGGAACCCTCGAACAGGTCACGGCGGAAGTGTGGACACAGAGATCCGAAGGATCTTTAGGGCGGTAGCTCAATTGGCAGAGCAGCGGTCTCCAACACCGCAGGTTGCAGGTTCGATTCCTGTCCGCCCTGCGCGTCGGCGCATGCCGACACACGGAAGGTAATCAGGTGGGTTCGATGGTCCAAGACGGTGGCGAGGTTGTTGCCGCGGGAGGCGCTCCGAGTGCGAAGAAGCTCAACTTCTTCCAGCGGATCGCGCTGTTCATCCGTCAGGTCCTCATCGAACTGCGCAAGGTCGTCACGCCGACCCGCCAGGAGTTGGTGAAGTTCACGATCGTCGTGCTTGTCTTCGTGACCATCATGATGGCGCTGGTTTACGGCCTCGACGTCCTGTTCGTGTGGATGACGACCATCGTGTTCGGCGTTCCCGGCGGCGCCTGAGCCGAGGCGCGCACCGCGGATGCTTCGTAGCGAAGCATCCCGATCCCCAATGGAGAAGAATTCAATTGTCTGAAAGATATGTCGACGACGCCGACTGGGCGACCGCCGCAGAGCAGTCCAGCGAGGACGACGAGGCCCAAGAGGGCAACGTCCTCGCACACGAGGAGCGCTCGGTTGAGGCCGCAGAACACGTCGCCGTCCACATCGTGGACGAAGACGAGGACCAGGACGGCGACGACCCCGACATGGACGACATCGAATTCGACGACCAGGAGGCAGACGCCATCGTGAACGACGCCCTGAACATCGACGAGACCGCCGAGGCCGAAGCCGCCGCCGACGTGCTCTCCGACTCGCTTGCCGAAGAGCAGGCGGAGCAGGTCGCGCACGACGCCGAAGAAGTCACTCCTTACGACGGCCCCGACATCAACGGCGAGCCCGACGCTCCCGTCGAAGACACCGACTTCCTGTCCGAGTTCGAGGCTGCTGCCGGCGTTGTCGCCGACGTCCAGGACGACGAAGACGAAGACCCGTACGATGCCTTCCGCGCCGAGCTTCGGGCACTTCCGGGCAAGTGGTACGTCATCCACTCCTACGCCGGTTTCGAGCGCAAGGTGAAGGCCAACATCGAGCAGCGCAAGTCGACGCTCGAGGTCGAGGAAGACATCTACCAGATCGAGGTCCCGATGGAGGACGTCGTCGAGATCAAGAACGGTCAGCGCAAGATGGTCACGCGCGTCCGGATCCCCGGCTACGTGCTCGTGCGCATGGAGCTGACCGAAGACACCTGGTCTGTCGTCCGCCACACTCCGGGTGTCACCGGGTTCGTCGGCAACGCCCACAACCCCACTCCGCTGCGTTTCGATGAGGCCTTCAACATGTTGAAGTCCCTCGTCGAGATCAAGGATGTCGCCCCCACCAAGGGTGGCGCCACCAAGGGGTCGGCCACCCAGGCCCGGTCCATCCCGGCCGAGGTCGACTTCGAGGTCGGCGAGACCATCACGATCAAGGAAGGCTCCTTCGCGGGCCTTCCGGGCACGATCAGCGAGATCAAGCCGGAGAGCGGCAAGCTCACCGTCCTCGTCTCGCTGTTCGAGCGCGAGACCCCGGTCGAGCTCAGCTTCGACCAGGTCACCAAGCTCTAGCCCCCACGTTCTAACCAAAAGCCACCGCACGCCTCCGCGCGTGTGGGAGACCGGATGCACACGGCATCCGTTCGATGAAAGGAAACACAATGGCACCGAAGAAGAAGGTGACCGGCCTGATCAAGCTTCAGATCAAGGCTGGCGCCGCCAACCCGGCACCGCCGATCGGGCCCGCGCTCGGTCAGCATGGCGTCAACATCATGGAGTTCTGCAAGGCGTACAACGCCGCGACGGAAGCCCAGCGCGGCAACGTCGTCCCCGTCGAGATCACCGTCTACGAGGACCGCAGCTTCACGTTCATCCTGAAGACCCCGCCGGCGGCGGAGCTCATCAAGAAGGCCGCAGGCGTCGCCAAGGGCTCGCCCACGCCGCACACCACCAAGGTCGCCAAGCTGACCATGGCTCAGGTGCGCGAAATCGCCGAGACCAAGCAGCCCGACTTGAACGCAAACGACATCGAGGCCGCCTCGAAGATCATCGCCGGCACCGCCCGCTCCATGGGCATCACGGTTGAGGGCTGAGGGGATAACGACAATGGCTAAGTCAAAGGTTTACGAAGCAGCAGCGGCGAAGATCGACCGCGACAAGTTCTACACATCAGCAGAGGCGGTGAACCTCGCCAAGGAGACCGGCTCGAAGAAGTTCGACTCCACCGTCGAGGTTGCACTCAAGCTCGCTGTCGACCCGCGCAAGGCAGACCAGATGGTCCGCGGCACGGTCATCCTGCCCCACGGCACGGGTAAGACCGCGCGCGTCATCGTGTTCGCGACGGGACCGGCCGCTGAGGCCGCGATCGCTGCGGGTGCAGACGAGGTCGGCGGCGCCGAGCTCATCGAGAAGGTTGCCGCCGGCTGGACCGCGTTCGACGCGGCCGTCTCGACACCCGAGCTCATGGGCCAGGTTGGTCGACTGGGTAAGGTCCTCGGCCCCCGTGGCCTCATGCCGAACCCCAAGACCGGCACCGTGACCCCCAACGCGGCCAAGGCCGTCGAGGAGATCAAGGGCGGCAAGATCGAGTTCCGCGTCGACAAGCACGCCAACGTGCACTTCGTCGTCGGCAAGGCCTCGTTCACGGCCGACCAGCTCGAAGAGAACTTCAAGGCCGCGATCGATGAGATCGTCCGCCTGAAGCCCTCGAGCGCCAAGGGTCGCTACATCCAGAAGGGTGCTGTGTCGACCACGTTCGGCCCCGGCATCCCGCTGGACGTCAACGTCTTCTAAGACACCGTCTCTCGAGACAAACGCAAGGGGCTCCACCTTCGGGTGGGGCCCCTTCGTCGTTATGTGACCGGCTCGCTCAGCCGGTTGAGCGCACCTCGAAGCCGCGATCGCCGGTAGGCGTGGCATCCGTCACCCTCGCTCCGGAGACGCGCGCACCCGGCGGGCCCTCGGCCATCCAGGCGAGCACCTCATCGACCTGGTCAGGGGTGCCTTCGAGTTCTGCTTCGACGGTGTCGTCGTGCCGATTGCGCACCCACCCGGCGACCCCCGCCTCGTCGGCGACCATCCTCAGGGTGTACCGGTAGCCGACTCCCTGGACCATTCCGCTGACCACGACATGCACCCGTTTCATGAATCCCATTCTTTCGCGCAGCGGCCTTTCATGCACCGGGCCGACCTGGCAGGATTCTGCCATGGGAACGATCGATGATTACCTCGCCGGCCTCGAGGACGCGGATGCGAGCATCATCGGACACCTCTATGACGTCGCCCGCGAGGTGGTTCCAGAGGCGGAGCAGGGACTCGGCTACGGGATGCCGGCGCTCGTCTATCGCGGCAAATCGCTCGTGTCGATCATGCGCGCGAAGAAGCACTTCGGTGTCTATCCGTTCAGCCCGGCCGCGATCGTCGAGATCGCGGGCCTCCTGGACGGAATCGATACGGCGAAGGGCACCATCCGCTTCACGCCGGACAAGCCGCTGTCCGACGACATCATGCGCGCGCTGGTCACTGCACGCAGCGCGCAGATCGACGAGCGATGACCCTGCCTCAGGCACTCGAATCCGCACTCGGGATCACTGATCCCATCGTGCTGGGCCCATTCGGTGGGCTCTCGTCCGTCGAATTGACCTCGCTCGTGAGCGAGGCGGGTGGCCTCGGCTCGTACGGGCTGTACGGCTACAGCGCGGAACGAATCCACGAAACGATTCGGGCGTTGCGCGCGGCCACGGGGAAGCCCTTCGCGGTCAATCTCTGGTTACCCACCGGAGATGAGGTCGCTGTCGGTGAGGTGGATGTCGAAGCGTACCGGGCTGTCCTCGCGCCGCTCTACGCGGCCGCCGGGGTGGACGCACCCGAACTGCCCGTCCGCTTCATCCCGGACATCGCGGAGCAAATCGATGCAGTGATGGATGCCGCCCCGGCCGTCTTGAGCGTTGTGTACGGCGTCCCTGCGCCGGAGGTGATCGAGCGTGCACATGGTCGCGGCATCCGGATCATCGGAACCGCCACGAGCGTGGCGGAAGCCATTGCGCTGGACGAGGCCGGCGTCGACGCCGTGGTCGCCACCGGTGCCGAAGCAGCGGGACACCGAGTGTCGTTTCTGCGGCCCGCCGAGCGGTCGCTCGTGGGTACGATTTCGCTCGTGCCGCAGGTGGTCGACGCGGTGCGTGTGCCCGTGATCGCTGCCGGCGGGATCGCCGATCGGCGCGGGGTCGCAGCGGCCTTCGCGCTGGGCGCGTCCGGGGTGCAGGTGGGAACGGCCTTCCTGCGCACGCGCGAATCGGCAGCCACCGATGCGCATCGTCGCGCCATCGCCGAGGCCGCCGACACCGACACGGTGCTCACGCGAGCGATGAGCGGACGGCTCGCGCGCGGCATTCCGAATCGCGCGATGCGAGCGATCGAAGCGAGCGGAGTGATCGCCCCGTTCCCCGCTCAGAACTGGCTGACGGGCGTATTCCGCGCCGAGGCGGGGCGCCGCGGTGACGGGGACCTCGTCTCGCTGTGGGCGGGCCAGTCGGCGGGCCTGACGCACCACGAAGATGCGGCCGACGTCTTCGCGGAGTTGCGTGCGGGGGTACCTCGCTGACGCGATCGTCGAAAGCGACGAAACAGCGGTCCCCGAGTTTCTCGGGGACCGCTGTTCGTGCGATCAGATCAGTTCAGATCAGACAGATCAGTTCAGCGTGAATTGCACCGTCGTGGCGTTGCCTGCGACGTCGTAGACGACGAGGGTGTTGAGGCCCACGACTCCGCCGAATGCACCGGGCTTCACGAAGTTCAGATCAGACCACGCGTTGTCGGTGAGGTCCTTGACCGTGCCGTTCAGTGTCAGCTTGGCGATCTTTCCTGCGTCATACAGCTTGAAGCTCACGAGGTCGTAGACGCCCGTGGTGCCGAGCGTGTACGAGGCGCCGTCCTTCACCGTGACGGTGGGCTTCGTCGCGTCGATCGTGAACGCGAACGTTCCGGTCGGTGCGATGTTGCCCGCCAGGTCCTGCGAGTTGTACTTCACGGTGTAGGCGCCGTCGGGCAACGTGACCGTCGCCGTGTGGGTCCCGCTCGTCGCGCCGCCCGCTACTGCCGACTGTGTGCTCTTGACGAGCGTGCCGTCCTTGTAGATGTTCGCCACGATCCGCTGCAGACCGAGGTTGTCGGTCGCGTCGACCTTGATCGACACCGCCGAGAACGGACCTGCGGTCGTCGGTGAGACGAGCGTGGCAGTGGGCCTCTGGTAGTCCGGCACCGACAGCGTCGAGACGCAGCCCGTGCACGTGCCGCCCAGCGTGGCAACTTTCGCCGTCGCCGTGAGGGCGCCGCCGGGCGCCGTCGTGTTCACCTTCGCGGCAAACGACACCGACGCGGTCGATGTGGTGGCCGTCGCGGGGATCGCCCAGGTGAGCGTCGGTCCGTCGATCGTGACCCCGGCCGGCAGGGACGCCGAGTCGATCGACGCCTGGGAGAGGACGCCGCTCAGATCCACGGTCGCCACCGACGCCTGCAGAGGAACGCGTCCGGTGTTGGTCGCCGTCAGCGTGTACGTGACAGTTGCGCCGCGTACGACGGAGCCGGTGGCCGGCGATGCCGTGAGCGCGAGGCCGAGCTTTTCAGGCCACGCGGGTTTGTCCGCGTCGAGGATCCAGTCCTGCCAGAAGGCTGTCAGGTCGTGGCCCGACAGTTCCTCAGCGAGCGCCTTGAGGTCCGCGCCGGACTTGCTTTGGTGGGCATTTCGCACCTGCCATTCCTTGATGAGCGAAAAGTACGGCTGATCTCCGATCGCCACACGAAGGGCCGCCCAGAACTGCGCTCCGCGCGTGTACGTCTGGTAGCCGTACAGGTCCGCGGAATCCGTCTGCAGTCCCGGCGCGATGAGCCAGTTCGCGCTCGTGGCGGGGGAGCTGTTCCACGAGTTGAAGTAGGTCTGCTCCGTCGGGGTCGTGTTCGTGCCGAAGCCTTCGACCGAGTTGTAGTAGGTGGGACCCCAGGTGGCCATTCCTTCGCCCATCCAGATGTCGGTCCAGGTCGTGGGGGTCACGCTGTCGCCGTACCACTGGTGGATCAGCTCGTGGATCAGCGTGTTGCCTCCGACCGAGCCGGCCGACGGGAAGAAGGAGCGGTCCTGCGTCTCCAGCGCGTAGTTGATGCCACTGGGCACCGTGTCGACGATGACGCCCGAACTCTTGCCCGGGTATGGTCCGTACGTCTTCTCGAGGTTGCGGATGATCGTCCCGAGCTGCGCCACGCGGTTCGTCACTGTGGTTTTGTTGGCCGTGGACAGCGCCGAATCCAGGAACGACCACGCCGGAATGGTGCTGCCGTCCGACAATTCCACCTGCGACTCGATGACGTCGTACTTGCCGATGGAGACCACGGCGAGCTCCGAGGCCATGGGAACCGTCTGGTCCCACACCCACGTCGTGCGGGTACCGTCGGCGGACGGCGTCTTGGAGATGAGCTCACCATTGCTGACCGCCGCTCCCGCACCGGGTGCTGTGCCTGCGACGTTGTTCAAGGTCGTCGGGATGTCGATGGTGAAGGTATAGGTCGCCTTGTCGGCGGGCGTGTTGTTGTGCGGATAGCCGGCCATGTTCCCGATCGGCTGACCGAGCATGGTGGCGCCATCCGTGGTGCGGTTCCAGCCCTCGGATGAACCGTCGAGGTCGGTGTGTGACGAGGGTTCGCCGTGGTACGCCACCGTCACGGTGAACTCGCCGCTGACCGGGATCGCCGGCGTCACGATGAGCTTGTACTTGATCGCGGAGGCGTCGACGTCTCGTTCCCACGTGGCGGGTGTGCCGTTCACCAGCACGGAGTCGACGGTGAGGCCCTCGAAGTCGAGGGAGAACGACCGCAGCGGCTCCGCCGCCCGCGCCGTCATGGTGGATGTCGCGGCGACCGTGCCCGCGATGAATGTGCCTGACTGTGTGCCGTTCGGCGTCCAGGCGATGTTCACGTCGTAATCGAGCGCGTCGTAACCTCCGTTTCCGACGTTCGGGAACATCGCATCGGAGGACGTCCGCGCGCCGTCGATCGGTTCGCCGGCGATCGCGGATGCCGGGATCGCGACGACCCCTGTGGCGATCACCATGGGCACGGCGAATGCAGCGATGCGACGCCGCATCAGACGTGGAGTTCTCGATCGGGTGTTCATTGCACGCTCTCTTTCAGATCGGTCCGCCCAGCCCAAACTCGGGCGACTGATCTCAACGTAGTAAGGGCGCATTTCCCTTGTATGTCGGGATCATTGCGAAGCATCCCTGTGAATCGAAGACGCGATGTCGGTCAGCGCGGCCACACCAGGCTCAGCGCGAGTGCCGTCATCACGACCGCGATGATTGCGTCGAGGATGCGCCACGCGCGCGGTGTCGACAGCCACCGCCCGAGGTACCGCGCGCCGAAGGCGAGGGAGAAGAACCACACCGTGCTGGCCAGCATCGCGCCGGCGGCGAACCACCAGCGGGCAGGCCCGTGCGTGCTGGCGACCGAACCCAGCAAGAAGACGGTATCGAGATAGACGTGCGGGTTGAGGAAGGTGAGCGCGAGGCAGGTCAGGACGACGGGGGCGAGTCGGGTGCTCGTCACCGTGCTGGTCGCGGCGCTCGTCAGCGTGGTCGTGGAGGCTGTCTCAGAACCGCTCACCTCGAGGGAAGCTCCGCTGGGTCGCCACGCCCGACGGGCAGCCAGCGCCGCATATCCCAGCAGGAAGAGAGCGCCACCCCATCGGACCACGTCCAAGAGTCCCGGCAGAGCTTGGAGGGCGAAACCCACCCCTGAGACCCCGAGCGCGATGAGGGCCGCATCCGCCGCCGCACAGATCGCGGCGACGGCGACCACGTGCTCGCGGCGCAGACCTTGACGCAGGACGAAGAGGTTCTGGGCGCCGATGGCGATGATGAGCGAGAGGCCGAGTCCGAGACCGGCGAAGACAGCAGTGAGCACTCTTCGACGGTAGAACCCCACTGGAGTACAGTCCAGTTCATGGATCTGCACCTGCATAAGAAGCGCTAATGATTCGAGTATCGCCGGAACTTGCCGAGACGCTCGTCGTCGTCATCGACGAAGGAAGCCTGGATGCCGCGGCTCGCCGCCTGCACGTCACTCCCTCGGCGGTCAGCCAGCGCATCAAAGCGCTCGAGGAACAGGTGGGCCAGGTCCTGCTCGTGCGCTCGAAACCCGTCCGGGCGACGGAGGCCGCACACGGGATCGTGCGGTTCGCGCGCCAACTCGAGTTACTGCAGCGAGATGCGGTGGCCGGTTTCGATCAGGAAGAGCAGACGCGCACCAGCATCCCGCTCGCGGTGAACGCAGATTCGCTGGCGACGTGGTTTCTCGCGCCGATCGCGAGACTCTCCGCTCGGCATCCGGTCGTCTTCGACCTGCATCGTGACGATCAAGAATTCACGGCTGAATTGCTCGAGTCGGGGACAGTCATGGGGGCGGTCACTTCGCGCGCCGTTCCGGTGGCGGGTTGTCGGGTGAGCGCGCTCGGGATGCTCCGCTACGAGGCTGTGGCCACTCCGGAGTACGTCGCGAATTGGCTGCCCGACGGTCCCACGCCGGAGGCGCTGGCCACAGCACCCCTCATCGACTTCGACCGCCGCGATGACCTCCAAAGCCGGTGGCTCACGTCGCGCGGAGCGAACCCCGCGCTGCCGCCGCGCCATCGGGTGCCCGACTCGGCCGACTTCGCCGCCGCCACCGTGTGGGGGCTCGGTTGGTCGCTGCTGCCGCGATTTCAGTCGGCCGCGTCGCTGTCCGCCGGTGAGCTCGTGCTGTTGGGCGGCGACGCGGTCGACGTGCCCCTGTATTGGCAGCAGTGGAACCTCCGGTCGCCCCTGCTGGATGCCGTCGCCGACGAGATCGTCGCCGAAGGGCGCCGGATGCTCGATCCGATCAGGCCTCGCTGACTTTCAGCACCGTCTTGCCTCGAGAGTGCCCACGTTCGATGTCCTCGTGTGCCGCGGGGGCATCTGCCATCTCGAAAACCCGGTCGATGAAGACTTGGATGGCCCCGGATTCGAGGAGGCGGCCGACGGTCGCCAAGACGCCGCCATCCGGAATCACCTTGTAGGACGTCGCACGCACGCCGGCCTCGGCGGCAGCGTCGGCATAACCGGGCCATGCACCGGTGGGCACCATCACGTACAGGCCGCCGGGGCGGAGCACCGTAAGCGAACGCGATCCGGTGTCATCGTGCACATTGCCGACGAGGTCGATGACGACGTCGACTTCGGTGACGATGTCCTCGAACCTCGTGGTGGCGTAGTCGATCACCACGGCCGCGCCCAATTCGCGCAGCCAACCGAGGTTGCGTTCTGATCCGGTGACGGTGACATGTGCGCCGAAATAGTGCGCGAACTGCACGGCGAAATGCCCGACCCCGCCGGACCCGGCGTGGATGAGCATGCGCTGACCCTCGTGGGCGTGCGCGGTCTCCACGATCAGGCCCCACGCCGTCAGGGCGGCAAGCGGGACGCCGGCCGCCTCGACGTGGGAGAGCGACGCCGGCTTACGGGCTACCGAGAGGGACGGAACCACGGCGTACTCCGCGTACGTTCCACTCGAGCGCGGAAAGGGGACCATACCGAAGACTTCGGTGCCCGGGGGGAGGGGGTGCGATTCGTACGGTGCCTTGACGACGATCCCGCTGAAGTCGAAGCCGAGGGTGCTCGGATAGTGCTCGATCGCGGGGGCCACGCCTTGTCCGGCGCGGGTCTTCGCATCGATCGGGTTGATGCCGGCCGCGACCACTCGCACCAGCAGTTCGCTGATGACGGGCTTCGGCACGGGGACCGTCGCTTCGTGGAGGACCTCCGGCGAGCCGGGTTCGTCGAAGACGATAGCGCGCATCGTCTCGGGCGGTGCGGGGACGAAATGGGGCTGGGCGTCCGGTGCGGATGCACCGCGTAGCGGCCGGAATCTCATCGGTCGCTCCTTCCACGTGTGTGTCGGCAATGGCAGCACTCGTTGCTGAGGTCTTCATCAGTCAACAGCGCCACCGTGTCGCCCGTGTTTCGTGGGTGCTACGTCCCTGGCACGATCGGCGGGGCGAGCAGGTGGAGGAACTCGCGCAGGTGGGCGGTCATGTCGATGGTCGGATCGAGGAGCCACTGGGTCTGCAACCCGTCCATCGTCGCCAGCATGAGCGTCGCGATCACCGAGGCGTTCACATCGTCGCGGATGGCGCCAGATTCCTGGGCACGGGCGAACCGCGTCGTGAAAGCCTCGCGGGAGCGGATGTACCGGGCGACGAAGTACGCGCGACGAGATGTGGTGGAGGTATCTGAGGCCGCGAGCGCAGAGACGACGGTGAACATCGCGATCAGTCCCGGCACCGTGGCGTTGTGGTCGACGAGCGCCACCGATGCGCTGAAACCGCCGTCCGGATCGGGCGGAAAGTCGCCCCGGTTGACGGCATCGCGGTGTCGAAGGATCTCGAGCAGGAGATCATCGCGCGACCCGAAGTGGTGCAGAACGCCGGCCTTGGAGCGCCCCACTTCGTCGGCGATCAACTGCAGGGTTGTGGCGTCGAATCCCCGCTCCGCCAGAATTCGCAGGGCGGCATCGAGGACCACGGCGCGGAACTGCTCGGTCTTGGCGTAGGAGCCCCGGGGTCCGTTCGTGGTCGCCATGAACAAAACCCTACCTCTGGACGGCTTTCGCGTGTAGAATTTCTGCTGAAACCGGAACGATGGTCGAAGTTCGTCTCCTTCCTCCGGTAACCGCCCGCATCTCCCCGAAGACGAGGTCACGCATGCCAACGCCCGAACTGTCCATCCAGCTTTATTCGGTCCGAGACGCCTATCAGGCAGATCTCCCCGGCACCCTCGACAAGCTGGCGAAGATAGGCCTCCGCAACGTCGAGGCGTTCGGGTTCGTCGGCCGCGCTGCCGAATTGCGTGCCGCGTTGGATGCCGCGGGACTGCGCGCTCCGAGCGGGCATGCCCCCTTCCTTTCCGATCAGTTGCGCTTCGGCGACACTGTCGTAGACGTTCCTCCCTTCGAATCGGTCCTCGACGATGCCGCAGAGCTGGGCATCGAGATCCTCATCGATCCGATGATCGGACCCGATCGCTGGAAGAGCCGAGACGAGGTCGAGAAGACCGCCGACCGGCTCAACGCCGTCGTCGATCGGGCTGCTGAGCGCGGCATCCGTGTGGGATATCACAACCATTCGCAGGAGTTCCACCACAGCTTCGACGGACTCACCGCGTACGAGACCTTCGTGAGCCTGCTCGACGAGCGCGTCCTGCTCGAGGTCGACGTCTTCTGGGCCGCGACGGGAAAGCAGGATGTCGTGGCGCTGCTCGAACGCCTCGGCGACCGCGTCCGTCTCCTGCACGCCAAAGACGGGATCATCGGCGCCGACCCCTTCCTCGACGGACCCGACACCGCCCTCGATCAGCGTGTCGCGGGAACGGGTGACCTCGACCTGCCCGCGATCCTCGCGGCGACCCCCAGCGCCGAGTTCGCCGTCATCGAGTTCGACACCTTCGATGGCGATATCTTCGACGCCATCTCGCAGAGCGCGGACTTCCTCCGTGCGGAGGGAGTCCGATGAGCGCGCCAGTGGGTGTCGGCTTCATCGGCACCGGGATGATCAGCGACACATACCTCGAGAACCTGGCGTCCTTCCCCGATGTTCGCGTCGTCATTCTCGGGGATCTCGACGTTGCGCGGGCTGCGTCGCAGGCGGCGAAGCATGGCGTGCCGGAGAGCGGAAATCCCGATGACGTACTGGCGCACCCCGACGTGGAGATCGTCGTCAACCTCACGATTCCGGCGGCGCACATTCCCGTGAGCTCAGCGGTCATCGCCGCGGGCAAGCACGTATGGAGCGAGAAGCCGATCGGCATCGACCGGCTCGGCGCCCAGGAGATGCTCGCGCAGGCGGAGGCGGCAGGTCTCCGTGTCGGCATCGCTCCCGACACCGTCCTCGGCCCCGGTCTGCAAACCGCCCGCCGCGCCATCGAGCGTGGTGACATCGGAGTTCCGTTGTCCGCGCAGACGTCGATGCAATACATCGGCCCGGATGTGTTCCATCCGAACCCGGAATTCCTCTTCGCCCGGGGTGGGGGACCGGTGTTCGACATGGGACCGTACTACCTGACGGCATTGGTGAATCTCTTCGGCCCCGTCGCGCGGGTCGCCGCCGTCGGTCTTCAGGGCCGCGCCACGCGCACCGTGCAGGTGGGGGAGCGCGCCGGGACCGAATTCGCCGTCGAGGTCCCCACCCTCGTTCAAGCCATCGCCCAGTTCGAGCGCGGTGCGACGAGCCAGAGCGTGTTCAGCTTCGACTCCCCGCTCGGACGCAGCGGCCTCGTCGAGATCACCGGCACCGAAGGCACTCTCGTCGTGCCCGACCCGAACACATTCGGGGGCGAGGTGACGATCACTCGCGGTTCTGCCTCCGGTGGGTCACGCGCGGAGGCGATTTGGGAGACCGTCGCGCCCATCGGCGTCGAATCCGGTCGAGGCCTCGGCGTGCTCGACATGGCGCGCGCGATTCGCTCGGGCGCCCCCCACATCGCCACCGGCGAGGTGGGGTACCACGTGCTCGACACGATGATCTCGATCGACGAGTCCGTCGCGTCGGGTCAGTTCGTCGAGGTGCAGAGCACTGTCGGGGAGATCCCGCTCGTGCCCGAGGATCGCAACCCCTTCGAAGCCACCCTGTAGGAGCCGCATCGCTCACGACGCGCCGGGGACTCCTCGCGCGTCGATCTCGCTCGGGCTGAGCACGTGCTGCGTCACCATGATGGCCGCGCCCCGGACCCCCGACTTCTCGCCTGCTTGAGACTGCACGATGCCCAGGTGCTGGGTGGCCAGGGGGATCGATCGTCGATAGACGACCTCGCGCACGCCCGCCAGCAGATGCTCACCCGCGCGGGAGATGCTCCCGCCGATCACGATCATCGACGGGTTGAGCATATTGACGACGGTTGCGAGCACTTCGCCGACCTCGCGGCCCGCCTGACGCGTGGCCGCGATCGCGGACAGGTCGCCGCTGCGCACGAGCCTGACGACGTCTGCGCTCGTGGCGGCGTCGATGCCTCGCGAATGCAGATCGAGGGCGATGGCCGTTCCACTGGCCACGGCCTCGAGGTCGCGCTCGTCTTCGGGGGAGCGCGGAGAGTCATGACTGTACGGCACCTGGACGTGGCCCATGTCGCCCGCAGAGCCTTGCGCGCCGCGCTGCAGGCGACCGCCGGAGATGATGCCCGAACCGATGCCTGTCGACACCTTGACGAAGATGAGGTCGTCGACGCCTGGCCAGCTGATCGCATGCTCGCCCAGTGCGAGGATGTTGACGTCATTGTCAACGAGGACCGGAACGGCGAAGGCGCGTCGGACGAACGCGGGAACATCGAAGAGGTCCCAGCCCGGCATGATCGGGGGATTCGTCGGGCGCCCTGTCGAATGCTCGACGGGACCGGGGACGCCGATGCCGACACCGATCAGCGGTGCGGGTGCGACGGTGGTGAGCAGTTCTCGGCCTTCGACGATGACGGTCTCCAGAACCCGCTCAGGTCCCTCCGCGATGTCGATGTCATAGGTCCGCGAGACCAGGATTCGGCCCGACAGGTCAGCGAGTGCGACAGTCGCGTGCGTGGCCCCCAGGTCGACAGCGAGGACGACGGCGGCGAGCGGATTGAACTCCACGCGTGACGGCGGTCTTCCGCCGGTGGAGGCCCCTTCCCCCGCGGGCCGAATAAGGCCGGAGCCGAGCAGCGTGTCGACGCGAGAAGACACGGTCGACCGTGCCAACCCGGTCAGCGATGCCAGCTCAGAGCGCGTGCGCGCCTGGCCATCACGAAGTATCTGAAAGATCTCACCCGCGCCGGGACTGCTCCCCGGATAGACACGGGCTTCATCGACCATGGCGAAAGTAAACCACAGCGGAGCGTCGAGTCTCATGCGACTAATGTCACGACTTGGTACGACTTTTGACGAACCACTAGCAGAAGTCGTTCGCGCTGTGTCACAATCCCAGCCATGACAACGGACGTCATCGGTAGCGGTGTGGCTACCATCCGTACGGGGATGATCGGCAGTGGCTTCATGGCGCGGGTGCACAGTGCCGCGGCGCTGTCGGCCCGCGGTGATCTGGTGGCAATCGCCTCGTCTTCGGCCGATGCCGCCGAAGCGGCCGCCGAAGCTCTCGGCTACGAACGCGCGATGGCGGGACCGGACGCGCTGCTCGCGGCATCCGATATCGATCTCGTCCACATCTGCACCCCGAACGCCACCCATGCCGCCTTCGCTCGGGCCGCGATCGAATCGGGCACGCACGTCATCTGCGAGAAGCCGCTGGCCACGACATCCGAGGACGCCGCCGCTCTCACCGCTCTCGCTGCTCGCAGCGGTGTGATCGCGGCAGTGCCCTTCGTGTACCGCTACCACCCGATGGTCCGCGAAGCCCGAAGCCGCGTGGCGCGCGGCGAGGTGGGGGAGATCCTCAGCGTGCAGTGCGGCTATCTCCAGGACTGGCTTTTGCTTCCTGAAGACGACGACTGGCGCACGGGAGTGGGCGGCGGACCGTCACGCGCATTCGCCGACATCGGCTCGCACCTGTGCGACCTCCTCGAGTTCGTCACCGGCGAGCGCATCGTCGGGGTCACCGCACGGACAAGGACCGTCTACACGGAGCGCGGGGGACGACGGGTCGCCAACGAGGACATTGCGGCGGTTCTGTTCGAACTGAGTTCTGGCGCCCTCGGCACCATGCTCGTGTCGCAGATGGCGGCGGGCAGGAAGAACGCACTGACTCTCGAGGTGCACGGGTCTTCTGAAGCCGTTCGCTTCGCCCAAGAACGCCCCGAAGAATTGTGGGTCGGGCGGCGCTCCGGTTCGATGGTGATGCTGCGTGACCCCGCAGCGGACAGCAGCGATTCGGCACGCCTCCAGACCATTCCCGCGGGTCACCCGATGGGCTACAACGACGCGTTCGGCGGCTTCGTCGCCGATGTCCACACCGCCATTCGCGGTGGGCACCCCGATGGCCTCCCCACGTTCGCCGACGGTTTGCGGGCGGCGGTGCTCACCGAGGCCGTCTTGACCTCGGCGCGCACGAAGGCATGGGTGGAGGTGCCGCATGAGTGACGCCATCACGACCGATGCACCGGTTCCCGGAGCGACCTCCGAGGTCGTTCTCTCTGCCAGCGGAATCGAAAAGCGCTTCTTCGGTGTCCGCGTCCTCACCGGAATCGACTTCGACGTGCGCCGGGGCGAAGTCCACGGCCTCATCGGCGAAAACGGCGCGGGCAAGTCCACGCTGATGAAGATCTTCGCCGGTGTCCACCAGCCCGACGCAGGCACCGTCGAGTTCGAGGGGCAGAACGTCTCGTTCACTCACCCGCTCCAGGCGATGCAGGCGGGATTGGTCACCGTCTTCCAGGAGTTCACACTGCTCCCCGAGCGCTCGGTCGCTCAGAATGTCTTCCTCGGTCGTGAGCCGCGGCGAAACGGTTTCGTCTCGACGAAGACGATGATCGACAAGACGGCGTCGCTGCTCGAAGACCTCGGAGTCGCGTTCATCGATCCGACCGCTCGGGTGGGATCTTTGACGGTCGCCGAGCAGCAGATCGTCGAGATCGTCAAGGCGCTGTCGTTCGATGCGCGGGTGATCTCGATGGACGAGCCGACCGCCGCCCTCAGCGATCACGAGGTCGAACTCCTCTACGCGATCATCCGGAAGCTGACCGCGCGCGGCGTCGCCGTCATCTACGTTTCGCACCGTCTGAAGGAGATCTTCGACCTGTGTGATCGCATCACCATTCTCAAAGACGGCGAACTCGTCTCGACCGACGCGACCGACGCTCTCACACCTGCGGAGTTGGTTCGGCGGATGGTCGGCCGCCCTCTGCAGACATATTTCCCCGATGCGGCCCCGGGAACCGTGGTCGGGGATGTGCGGCTCGCTCTCGACGGATGCGGCAACGCGTTCGTGACGGATGTCTCGCTGCAACTGCGTGCAGGCGAGATCGTGGGCATCGCGGGGCTGCAGGGCTCTGGCCGCTCAGAGCTTGCCGAGGGGATCTTCGGCGTCCAGCCGTTCAACCGCGGAGAAATGCAGCTCGATGGCACACCGGTCCGCATCCGCTCCGCCCGTCAAGCTGTCCGGTTGGGGCTGGCTCTGGTGACCGAAGACCGCAAGGCGCAGGGCCTGGCCCTCGGCCAGTCCGTCATGGACAACACGCTCCTGGTCATCCGCAGTGTCTTCGGTCGCCGCACAGCGAGCGCGAAGAAGTCGGTGCCCGGCATCCTGAGCAGTCTCGAAGTCAGTTCGCGCGGTGTCGACCAAGAAGTGCGCTACCTCTCCGGGGGCAACCAGCAGAAGGTCGTCCTCGTGAAGTGGCTCGTCACCGAGCCGCAGGTTGTCGTGTTCGACGAGCCCACCCGCGGAATCGACGTCGGCGCAAAGGTCGCCGTGTACGAATTGATGCGGCAACTGGCCGCCGCCGGCAAAGCGGTCCTCATGATCTCCAGCGAACTGCCGGAGGTGATCGGCATGAGCGATCGCGTCCTGGTGATGCGCGACGGCGAACTCGTCGCAGAACTGCCACCGGATTCGACGGAGCAGGCCATCCTGGCTGCGGCCACAGGCGCGGCCGCTTTCACGATCGATGCCCCGGAACCTTCCACGCCTGCGCCGACCACGGAAGGGGGCGAAGCATGAAGCGTTTTCGCGTCGACACGACGTTCATCGTGCTCGCCATCCTGATCCTCGTGATCATCGTGGGTGCGATCCTCGTCGCCACGGTCGGCCGCAGCTTCTTCAGCGCCGGCAACATCCGGGACATTCTCACCGGGATGAGCGTGCTCGGACTCGTGGCCATCGGGCAGACCCTCGTGATCCTGGGTGCATCGCTCGACCTGTCGGTGGTGTACGTGATCAGTCTCGCGAGCCTCATCGGCGCGACCACGATGGCGGGGAACCCCGCAAATATCCCCTGGGCGGTCACCCTCACCCTGCTCATCTGTGCCGGCATCGGACTGATGAACGGCCTGATCATCACGGTGCTGAACGTCAACGGGTTCATCGCCACTCTCGGCGTCGGGCTCATCCTGCAGGGCGTGCTCAACACGAACTTCCAGGGAAGTGCAGGGTCGGTGCCGTGGGAGTTCCAGGTCATCGGAGCCACCGGCATCGGGCCGATCCCCGTGTCGACGATCATCATGCTGGCGCTCGCCACGGTCATCTGGTTTCTGCTCGCTCGCACGCGCCTCGGAGCCCACCTCTTCGCCGTCGGCGGCGACCCGGAGGTCTCGCGACTGTCGGGGGTGCGGATCCGGCCGCCGCTGGTGGCCGCGCACCTGATCTGCTCGGTCTTCGCCGGCCTCGCCGGCCTTCTCCTCGCGAGCAGGCTCGGTGTCGGAAGCCCTACCGTCGGGCAGCAGGGCGGCTACGCACTCCTCTCCATTGCCGCCGTCGTGCTGGGCGGCACACTCCTCATGGGTGGCCGCGGGTCGGTGTGGGGAACGATCGGCGGCGTCGCCATCTTCGCGGTCGTCGACAACGTGATGAGCGTCATGCAGATCAACCCCTTCCTCAAGGACGTCGTCCGCGGGATCGTGATCGTCGCCGCCGTCGCGGTGTACAGCCGTCGCACGGTCGTTCGGCGCCGTGCGCGGTTCGGACCGGGTGGCACGCGCACCGGCGGTGATGCCGCGGCGGCTGCTGCCGCTGAAGGAATGGATGCGGCATCCCGTCAACTCCGCAGCGATGCCTCCGAAATATCTCAGCAGAACGCCCAGCAGGGAGGGGCGAAGTGATGAACGCTCTCAAGACGCTCGTCAGCCCTCGCGGAGCGGTGTTCCTCCTGCTGGTGATCCTGCTGATCATCGCGATCGTGCTGAACCCCAGCTTCGCCGAGCCGGGTCAGCTGACCCGCTTCGTTCAGCGGGTCGCACCGATCGCGCTGGTTGCCATCGGTCAGTACTTCGTGATCATCGCGGGGGAGTTCGATCTTTCTCAGGGATCGCTCATCACCGCCCAAGTGATCATCGCCGGAAACGTCGTCGGTGACGACGATTCCCGCACCATTCCCGTACTCATCCTGATGGGGGTGTTCGGCGTCGTCGTCGGACTCGTCAACGGCCTCATCACGACGTTGCTGAAGGTGCCGTCGTTCATCACCACCCTCGGGATGATGCTCGCCCTGCTGGGCGGAGTCCTGTGGTGGACGGGGGGAGCTGCGACCGGAAACCCCGCGGACAGCTTCCGCCAGATCGGGCGGGGCGGCATCCGGGATATCCCGTTCCTCGACTTCCTGCCATACGCGGTGCTCGTGCTCGCGGTCTGGCTCGCGATCGGGATCTGGCTCACCAAGCGGCCCTACGGCAAGGTGCTGATCGCCCTCGGCGACAACGCACGCGCGACACGCTACGCGGGCGCTCGGGATTGGTGGGTGACCACGCGCGCGTTCATCTTCTCCTCGCTCTCGGCCACACTGTCGGGAGTGCTCTTGGTCGGCTTCGCCGGGGTCCACCCCTCCGTCGGTCGTGGCTACGAGTTCGTTGCGATCACCGCGGTAGTCCTCGGCGGCGTGGTCCTCGGCGGCGGTCGCGGCTGGATCGTCGCGGCCGTCGCCGGCGCCTTCGTGCTCGAATTGATCTTCCTGCTCCTGAACCTCGCGGGAGTGCCCTCGACTCTCCGCGACGCCGTGCAGGGGGTCATCATCATCGCCGCCGTGGCCTATTCCGGCGTTTCGTTCCGCATCCGGCGTCGATCAGCGCCACCCCAGCCTTCACCCGACCCGGGGAAGGAGCCGGATGCGCCCTCGGACGCAGCGGCTCACACGTCCGAATCACCTGCCCTCGCACCAGAGGGTGCCGCACAATCAAGAGGAGATTAGAAATGCGACGATCAATGAAGATCGCCACCGCCTCGGTGGCGTTGGTCGGCCTGTTCGCCCTTGCCGGGTGTACGACCGACCCCAACGTAGCTCCCGCCGAGACCGGTGACGCCAGCGCATCGGCGGAGCCGGCGACCAACGAGTGGTTCGACCAGGCGGTGTTCGACACGCAGGACGCCCAGCGCGATGTGGTTCCCGAAGGCCCCGAGGACGAGCCCTACCTGCAGTACATCGACGCCGAGATGGTCGACACGACTGAGTTCGCCAGCACCGGTGCCAAGAAGGCGTGCTTCGCAAACGCATCGATCTCCAACCCGTGGCGGCAGACCGGCTGGATCACCATGAACGAGCAGCTGAAGGTACTGCAGGCGAGCGGTGCGATCAGCGACATGGAGACGCGCGACGCGCAGGACTCGGACGACACGCAGATCGCGGACATCGACTACTTCATCTCCGAAGGCAACTGCGATGTGTTCTTGATCTCGCCGAACTCGACCGCGGCGATGACGCCCGCGGTGGAGCGTGCGTGCGACACGGGCAAGCCGGTCATCGTGTTCGACCGCGGTGTGAACACCGACTGCCCGGTCACCTTCATCCACCCGATCGGCGGATACGCGTGGGGGATCGACACGGCAGAATTCCTGATCGACAACCTGCAGCCCGGCGACAAGGTGGTGGGTCTTCGCATCCTCCCCGGCGTCGACGTGCTCGAGCAGCGCTGGGCCGCGGCCGAGAAGCTGTTCGCTGAGGCCGACATCGAAGCGGTGGACTACTTCACCGGTGCTGACCCGGCCGAGATCAAGAACATCATCACGGACGAACTGGCCAAGGGCGATGTGCAGGGCGTCTGGATGGATGCCGGAGACGGCGCCGTTGCCGCGATCGAGGCCTTCGAAGATGCGGGCAAGGACTACCCCGTCATGACCGGTGAAGACGAGATGAGCTTCCTCCGCAAGTGGAAGGAGACCGGCCTCAACGGCCTTGCCCCCGTCTACTCGAACTTCCAGTGGCGCACACCGCTTCTCGCGGCACAGAAGATCTTCGCGGGCGAGGAAGTTCCCTCGGAATGGGTGCTCCCGCAGAGCCCGATCACGGCGGAAGAGCTCGACCAGTACCTCGAGGCGAACGACGGAATGCCTGACGGGCACTACGCGAAGTTCGGCGGAGAGAACCTGCCGGGGTACCCCAAGGTCTGGCAGGACCGCCAGATTCCGTAAACCCATCCTCGAGTGTCCCCCCGCCCGCATGCTCGGGTGGGGGGACGCTGGGCGAAATCGACGATGTCGGAGAAGAGCAGATGCAGCGCACGATCGGTGTGAACACGTGGGTATGGACGTCGCCCGTGACCGACGTCGATCTGGTGGACCTCGTCCCCAAGATCGCCGAAATGGGCTTCGGAGCCATCGAACTCCCGGTAGAGAACGTCGGCGATTGGGATCCTGCTCGAACGCGCGATCTTCTCCAGCAGCATCACCTGGTCCCCGTGGTGATCGGCGCGATGGGGCCGAGGCGCTCATTGATCGCCTCGGCGGGCGACGTGGGGGACACGCAGGATTATCTCCGCGCCTGCATCAGGACCGCCGTCGCGGTCGGCTCGCCCCTCGTAGCGGGCCCGTTCTACGCGCCCACGGGCGTCACGTGGCGAATGGATCAAGAGCAGCGAGCGGATGCCGCGGCAGAACTCCGCCGTAACCTCGCACCGGTTGGCCACGATGCGGCGTCGGTGGGTGTCACGATCGCCGTCGAACCGCTCAATCGCTACGAGACAAGCCTCATGAATACCGTCGAGCAGGCGCTCGACCTGCTCGAACCGCTCCTGGGTTCGGGCGTCGGACTCGCGCTGGATACCTATCACTTGAACATCGAGGAGAAGCGCCCCGACGACGCGATCCGTGCGGCAGGATCCGCAATCGCCCACGTTCAGGTGTGCGGAAACGATCGGGGAGCGGTCGGCGATGACCACATCGATTGGCCGAAGATCCTCGGTGCGCTCGACGATGCTGGATATTCGGGCATCCTTGGGCTGGAGAGTTTCACCGGAGAGAACGCGACGATCGCCGTTGCCGCCTCGGTGTGGCGCCCCCTCGCTGCGTCCCAGGATCAATTGGCGCAGCGATCACTGGACTACCTCACCGCCCTGCAGGGCCAAACCGAAAGGACGCCGAGTCATGGCTGAGCATCCCGTCACCCTGTTCACCGGCCAGTGGGCCGACCTTCCGTTCGAAGACGTCGCCCGCCTCGCGGCCGAGTGGGGCTACGACGGCCTCGAGATCGCGGCATCGGGAGACCATCTCGATCTCCGGCGCGCCGACGAGGACGACGACTATGCCGCCTCGCGGCTTGAAATCCTCGATCGGCATGGGCTGAAGGTCTACGCGATCTCGAATCACCTCGCGGGGCAGGCGGTCTGCGATGCGCCCATCGACTTCCGGCACGAGGCGATTCTGCGCGACTACGTGTGGGGCGACGGTGACGCCGAGGGCGTGCGCCAGCGCGCCGCGGAGGACATGAAGCGGTCGGCGCGGGTGGCCCGCAAGCTCGGCGTCGACACGGTCGTGGGCTTCACCGGTTCGAGCATCTGGCCCTACGTCGCGATGTTCCCGCCCGTTCCCGGGGCCGTCATCGAGCAGGGCTTCGCGGACTTCGCGGCGCGGTGGAACCCGATTCTCGACGTCTTCGACGCGGAAGGCGTGCGCTTCGCGCACGAAGTGCACCCCGGCGAAATGGCCTATGACTATTGGAGTTCGGTGCGCACGCTCGAAGCGATCGGGCACCGCGAGGCGTTCGGCTTCAATTGGGACCCGAGTCACATGATGTGGCAGAACATCGATCCGGTGGGGTTCATCTGGGACTTCCAGGACCGGATCTACCACGTCGACTGCAAAGACACACGGATGCGTCCGCGCAACGGTCGCGCGGGAGTGATGGGTTCGCACCTGCCCTGGGGAGACCCTCGGCGCGGGTGGGATTTCGTGTCCACCGGTCACGGCGACGTGCCATGGGAGGACTCGTTCCGTGCACTCGACGCGATCGGCTACGACGGGCCGATTTCGATCGAATGGGAGGATGCCGGCATGGACCGCCTGCACGGAGCCGCCGAAGCGGTGGGGTTCGTGCGGTCACTGCTGTGGAAGGCACCCGAAGCATCGTTCGATGCCGCGTTCAGCAATCAGGGCACCGATGACAGCGGCGCCGACGCATGAGCATTCAGCACACCGTCGTCTTCCGGTTGGCGGATGCGAGCGCAGAGGCGGACTTCATCGCGGATGCCCGCCGCATCCTCTCCGCGATCCCCGGGGTGACGGAGTTTGCGGTGAACCGGCAGGTCAGCTCGAAGAGCGAGCTGACCCACCAGTTCTCCATGGTCTTCGCGGACCAGGCCGCGTACGACGCGTATAACTCGCACCCCGACCATGTCCGGTTCGTCGCGGACCGCTGGGTCCCCGAGGTCGCGGCCTTTCAGGAGTACGACTTCGTCGCGGACTAGCTCGACTGCGTCGAGTCCGACAGTGCGTGTAGCAACCGGGTGAGCTCGCGGATTTCGGCGATCTCCCAGCTCTCGAGAGTCTCGAAGAGCGCGTTCTCTCGCGGAGAGCGTGCCGCGGCAAGCTTCTCGAGCCCGGCAGGTGTCGGAGCGATGAGGCTCGAACGGCCATCCGTCGGGTCGGGAGTCCTGGCGACGAAGCCGAGGTCCTCGAGCTCTCGGACGGTGCGGCTTACCTGACCCTTGTCGGCGTGAAGCACTTCAGCCAGGGCCGACAGCGTCACCGTTTCGCGCCGCACGATGGTCGTGAAGGTCTTGTAGGCGCCAGGCAGCATGCCGGGGCTCAGCCGGTTCGCGTTCTCCAGGAGGAGCCGACGGACCTGGGTGAAAAGCTCCCCGAACTCCGCCTCGAGGGCGCGCACCGCGTCGGCGCGCGCCTCTCGAGTCTCCGTGGTGAGCGGAGTGCCCATCTCAGCCGCGCGAGTCATCTGTCGCTGCGGCATCCGACTCGCTGACGATGCGAACCGATCCAGTCGGTGCGAGCACGTCCATGCCCTCGGGAACCGACACCGTGGCGAAGTCCGCCTCGCTGGCGCGAATCCGCTCGGACGTGGTCATCGTGTTGAGCGGCTTGTTCGGCATGAAGACGATCGCGATCAAGCTCATGATCGCGAACGGAACCGCGATGAGGAACGACTGCGAGATGCCGATTCCGTAGATGTTCTCGAAGACGACCCGCAGTGCTTCCGGCATCGCCGAGACCTGCGGGAGCGCTCCGGACTGCAGCTGGGTCGCCCACTTCTGAGCGTCGTCGCCGAGGCTCATGATCGCCGTGGTGATCTCGTCCTTGCTGTCGGTCACGAGGTTGGTCACGCTCGCCGCGAGCGCTGCACCCATGATCGAGACGCCGATGGTGCCACCGAGGCTGCGGAAGAAGGTGACGCCGGAGCTTGCCGCACCGATCTCGGTCGGCTTGCTCGTGTTCTGGACGACGAGAACCAGGTTCTGCATCGTCATGCCGACGCCGGCACCCAGGAGGAACATGTAGAGCGATACGAGCGCGAAGTTGGTGTCGTAGTGGATCGTCGACAGCAGGTAGGAGCCCGCGATCAGGAAGACGCTGCCCACGATGAGGAACGGCTTCCACTTTCCGGTGCGAGTGATCAGCGCGCCCACACCGATCGACGAGATCAGGAGTCCGGCGATCATCGGGATGGTCATGAGGCCGGCCTGGGTGGGCGTTGCGCCACGGGCGAGCTGCATGTACTGGCTGAGGAAGACGGATGCTCCGAACATCGCGATGCCGGTCGCGATTGACGCGATGACCGACAGCGTGAAGGTGAGGTTGCGGAACAGCGAGAGGGGGATGAGCGGCTCCTTGGAGCGAAGCTCGACGATGATGAACAGGATCGTGCCGAGAATGCTGCCACCGACCATCAGAACCGTCTCGGTGCTCCACCAGTCGAAGGAGCTGCCGGCCAGGCTCACCCAGATGAGCAGGAGCGATACGGAGATCGCGAGCAGCACGATGCCGAGGTAGTCGATGCTGACCTCGCGCTTGGCTCGCGGGGGGATGTGCAGGGTGCGCTGAACGATGATCAGTGCTGCGATGGCGAAGGGAAGGGCGACGAAGAAGTTCCAGCGCCAGCCGAAGCTGTCGGTGATGACGCCACCGAGGAGCGGACCGCCGATGGTGGCAACGGCCATGACAGCGCCGAAGAGGCCCATGTAGCGTCCACGCTCACGCGGGCTGATGATGTCGGCCATGATGACCTGCGTGAGGGCGGCGAGGCCACCGGCGCCGATGCCCTGCACCGCGCGGAACGCGATCAGAGTGTCAGTGTTCTGCGAGAATCCGGCGGCGGCGGTTGCCAGCACGAAGATCGCGACTGCGACCTGGAAGAGGACCTTGCGGTTGGTCAGGTCGGCGAGCTTGCCCCAGATCGGGGTGGTGATCGCGGTCGTGAGCAACGTCGCCGTGACGACCCAGGTGAAAGCGGTCTGATTGCCGTCGAGGTCGTGGATGATGACGGGGAGCGAGGTCGACACGACAGTCGAGGCGAGCATCGACACGAACATGCCGAGCATCAGGCCAGACAGTGCCGTGAGCACCTGGCGGTGCGTCATCTTCGGCTTCTCGGCGGCTGTGCCCGCGGGCATGGCTGAGGGAGTGGACATTGAGAGATCCTTTGGCACGGGAATTCGGAGGAAGCGGCGACGATGGCGCGATGGTTGACGAGTGTCAACAGTTGATCGAAGTCAACTATATACAGATCGTTGACGCACGTCAACTAACCCCGCTTGTCGGCGGGGAAGCGCGCAGGGAAACGGCGGTGCGGCGAGTCGGACTCAGTCGGCGAGCGCGAGGGCCCGAAACGGCTCACGCGGCGGCACAGCAGGCGCCGGCGGTCGCTGCTGATCGCGGGTGATCTGAGTGCGGCGATAGAGCTCGTCGATGAGAGATGTCGCGAGTTTCACGAGCTTGCCGATTTCGTACTCGTCGCGATCGATCCACGCGCAGCGGGGTTCATCACGGACGGGGACGAAATCGTTGTGCTCTTCCCACGCGACGAGGGTGCGCTCGGCGCCCAGGACGTGCTGCTGCCACCAGATCTGGCGGAGGTAGGTGCGGGGAATGGATCGCCACGACTTGTTGGTCGTCTTGATCTCGGCGAGGAGGATTCGTCCGCCCGGGTCTGCCGTCACGCCGTCGGGAGTGGCCAGGTGACGCTTCTCGACGACGGCATGGAAGAGTGCTGACGACGGTTGGATGCCGTGGGTCGCGGCGACCCAGCGGGCGATTTCAGGTTCGCGGACCCGTCCATGTTGGGTGTAGGCGTTGCCCGAGAAGTTCGATCCGCGCAGCTTGTTGTCTGCGGCACGGGGAATCGAGTTCATCGATGTGAGGGCTGCGACATCCGTGGCCGTGATGCCACGCGAGCGCGCCCGGGTCCACGCCACCCGGTCGCGGGAGTCCGCGACGATGCGGGCGGCGAGTTCGGGGGTCACCATTCGAGGCTAACCCGCGACGTGGACATGCAGCGGCGCGACACCCGAGGCACCGGGTGTCGCGCCGCGAAGCTCTCCGGCTCAGAAGGCCGCGGCGCCCGCTTCAGCGACCGAGTGGTCCTGCTCACCCGACCCGCCGCTGACGCCGACCGCGCCGACGACGACGCCGTCGCGGGAGAGGGGAATGCCTCCCGCGAAGATCGCGACCTTGCCGCCGTTGGTGTTCTGGATGCCGTAGAACTGCTGCGTCGGCTGGGAGTTGTCGCCGAGATCCTTCGTGGAGATGTCGAACGCCTTCGAGGTCCAGGCCTTGTTGATCGAGATGTTGACGCTTCCGATCCAGGCGCCGTCCTGGCGGATATGGGCGACGAGGTTGCCGCCGGCGTCGACGACGGCGACGTTCATCGGCTGACCGATCTCGTCAGCACGCTTCTCCGCGGCTTCGATGACTCGGCGGGCATCGGCGAGAGTGACTGTGGACATGGTGTTTCTCCTTCGTGGTTCTGGTCGGGTTGTAGGTCTGGCAGATCAGGCGGCGATGTAGCCGTTGGGGTTGAGCACGTACTTCTTGGCGGCGCCCTGGTCGAACTCGGCGTAGCCCTGCGGGGCATCCTCGAGAGGGATCGCGGTGGCATTCACTGCCTTCGCGATCTGCACCTTGTCGTGAAGGATCGCCATCATCAGCTGCCGGTTGTACTTCATGACGGGGCACTGTCCCGTGGTGAACGAGAGCGACTTCGCCCAGCCGAGGCCGAGACGCAGCGACAGGGATCCGACCTTGGCTGCTTCGTCGACGCCACCCGGATCACCGGTGACATAGAGACCCGGGATGCCGAGCGCGCCGCCGGCGGCAGTGAGATCCATCAGCGAGTTGAGCACTGTCGCGGGTGCCTCGTGCGCGGCCTCCGATCCGTGACCGCGTGCTTCGAAGCCCACCGCATCGACCGCGCAATCGACCTCGGGAGCGCCCAAGAGCTGCTCGAGCTGGTCCTTGGGATCACCTTTGGAGACGTCGACGGTCTCGCAGCCGAACGATCGGGCCTGAGCGAGGCGCTCCTCGTTGAGGTCGCCGACCACCACCACGGCTGCGCCGAGCAGCTGCGCGCCGACCGCGGCGGCGAGGCCCACGGGACCGGCGCCCGCGATGTACACGGTGGACCCGGGGCCGACGCCGGCGGAGTATGCGCCGTGGAAGCCGGTCGGGAAGATGTCCGAGAGCATCGTCAGATCGAGGATCTTCTCCAGCGCCTGATCGCGATCGGGGAAGCGCAGCAGGTTCCAGTCGGCATACGGCACGAGCACGTACTCGGCTTGGCCGCCCACCCATCCGCCCATGTCGACGTACCCGTAGGCGCTGCCCGGGCGGTCGGGATTGACGTTCAGGCAGATGCCCGTCTTGCCCTCCTTGCAATTGCGGCAGCGACCGCAGGCGATGTTGAAAGGCACCGACACGATGTCGCCGACCTTGATGAACTCGACGTCGGGGCCGACCTCGACGACCTCTCCCGTGATCTCGTGCCCAAGCACGAGTCCTTCGGGCGCGGTCGTGCGCCCGCGCACCATGTGCTGGTCGGAGCCGCAGATGTTCGTGCTGACCGTGCGCAAGATCGCACCATGCGGCACCTTTCGGCCGACGTTCGCCGGGTTGACCCCGGGCCCGTCCTTCAATTCGAACTCGGGATACGCGGTATCGATGACCTCGACCACCCCGGGACCCTTATAGGCCACTGCTCTGTTGCTGGACATCCTCGTCACTCCTTCTCGGCGATAGTCGGACTCGCCTCATCCGAGCTTGCCTGTTGCTTTCGAGTAGTGCGATCACCCCTCTCGGTCGTTCTGCTATCCGAACGGGTAGGTCGTGCCTAGGGTGGAGGCATGGCCTCATCGCAGAGCTCAAGCGTCGACACTCTCCGTGGGCTGGCCGAGGTTCTGACCGCCCCTCCCGCGCTCATTCCGGAGCGACTGTCGACCTACCTCGCTCCTCTACTGGCGCACTCCGCGCTCGTCTACCTCGTCGCCGATGCGGTCGGAGGTCAGCGCCAGGGGGCCGGTGAGGAGTCGTTCGTCGACGGAGTCTCATTCCTCGCCCTTGATGAGCTCAGACGGATGCTGCGCCCCGGCCGCACTCGCCGTGCAGAAATCGCGACCTCCGCCGGAGACGTCTCCGCGCTCCAATTGGTATCGAACAACGGTGCGCTGCTCGTCCTGGCCGACCCAGGGGACGATGCCGCCGACGGCGCGGTGCTCGAGCTGTGGAACATCGTCGCCCTGCGGGTTCAAGAACTCGCCGATGCGGCGCCACCGGACTATCTGCAGTTGGCCCGGGCTGCGTCGAGCGTACGGATGGAGGCGCTGACCGAACTTGCCGACGAGTACTCGACGACCCTCGAATCGGTGCTCGCGGCGCTCCGCTCGAGCGCTCTCGACGATCGGGCCGCGCGACAGACGGCGACCCGCATCGCGGCGGAAGGCATGGTGCACCTGCGAACGGCGAGCGACCGGGTCCGCACATTCACCGAGGAACCGGTCGCGACAGCATTCGAGCGGTTGCGTGACGACCTCAGGCCCCTCGTGCGCTACCGCGACATCGACGTCCAATTCGTCGAGCCTCCGGTCAACGGGCGGGCGCTCCCGAGCGAGATCGCGCACGGCGCGCGGGCCGTCGTACGTGGGTCGATCCTCGCGCTGGTGGATCGACACGATGTCAGCCGGGTGCGGGTGCAGTGGGACTGTGACGGCACGAACCTTTTGATCAACGTGCGTGACGACGGCCCCGGCGACCTGTCGGACGAGAGTGTGCAGCTGCGCCTCGTGCGGCAGCGCGTGTTGGCGGTGGGTGGTCGGCTGACATTCGAGGCGACTCCGGGCTGGGGGACCGAGATGTCGGTCGTGATGCCGCTTGACCCGCCCACGCACCTTGCGGCGGCGCCGCCCGCGTGGGACCTGGGGCCCCGCGAGTCCGAGGTGCTGGGCTTGCTGATCTCCGGCCAGCGCAATCGTGAGATCGCAGCGAACCTGGGCATCAGTGAGAACACCGTGAAGTTCCACGTCGCCAAGATCTTCCGCAAGCTCGGCGTGGGATCTCGCGCCGAGGCGACGGCCTTCGTCCTGGCCCATCGGCCCGGCGCAACCCGTGGGTGAGCCCTAATATCGTGCAAATGTTCTAATAAAATCCGCGAGGAGCGCTTGCTTCATTCCTCAACGTCGCGCACATGGCGTTGTAATTCGAATAAACATTCGATAAAAAGAGTCTCGGATGATAGAATGTTCGTATGACAGATCCCTTCGCCAGCGTCGATGCGGCCTTGGTCGCTGCGCGAGCGGCGTGGGCTGAATCGACAGCGGGTGGGCCGGCTGTCGATGGTCGCAGTGGAGGCGCGTTGGCCAGCCTCAATGACGCGGTCGCGGCGCTCCGTCGAAGTGTCGACGCTGTGCACGCGAAGATCGCGGCCGACGTCGCCCGGGCGTCACGGCCCGAACTGGGAAATGCCGGACTTGCGAAGCAGCAGGGCTTTCGAACGCCCGCGGCGCTCATCGCGGCGGCGACGGGAACATCGACGGGGGAGGCTGCTCGACTGGTTGCCGTCGGTGATGCGACTGCGCCGAGGATGACCTTGACCGGAGCCGAGGCGCCGGCGCGCCACCCGGTCGTTGCCCAGGCGTTGACGGATGGTGCGATCAGCGTCGCCGCCGCGGCGGCGATCGTCGGGCTGCTCGATCGCGTCGCCTTCCGTTCGAGCCATGAGGTGCTGACCGAAGCGGAGCGCAGTCTCGTCGGGCAGGCCTCCGGCCTGTCGCTCAATCAACTGCAAAAGATTCTGCAGCGCGCCGAGGCGTGGCTCGACCCGGACGGTGTCGAACCTCGCGAAGACGAACTCCGCTTCAGCAGATCGGTCCAGATTCGCGAAGATCGCGACGGGATGGTCGTCCTGACTGCGAAGCTCGATCCTGAGACTGCGGCCCCAATCAAGACCGCCATCGAAGCCGTTGTCGGTGCGGAGTTGCGCCACCGCGAGGTGGGAGGTTTCTCCAATGCGGACGAGGAGGATCGCCGATCCATCTCACAACTCCAGGCCGACGCGCTGGCGACGATCTGCCGGCACGTGTTGGGATGCGAGGCGGCCGATGCGCCGACGCCGGGAGCAACGGTTGTTGTGCGCGTCGGACTCGAAGCACTCGAATCCGGGACCGGGTTCGGCACGATCGACGGACTCATCCAGCCGGTATCGGTGACGACGATCCGCCGGATGGCCGCCGGCGGCAAGATCATCCCTTGCGTACTCGACGGGGATGGCGAGATCCTCGACTTCGGCCGATCTCGACGACTGTTCAGCCCGGCGCAAAAGCTGGCACTGGTGGAACGTGACGGCGGATGCGCCATGTGCGGGCTCCCGCCAGGTATGACCCAGGTCCACCACATCCGATGGTGGGAGCGGGATGCCGGACCCACCGATCTCGCCAACGGCATCCTCCTGTGCGGCAGATGTCATCACCGCATCCACGACGATGGCTGGGAGATCCGCATCGATGGGCCGCCGGGAGCAAGCGGTAGCTCGCAGGTAGGCGCTCGGTCGCGCGTGCACTTCATCCCACCGACCCACGTCGACCGTGACCGCGTTCCTCGGCTCGGCGGCAGGGCGCGATTCGACTACCTGGCTGCATGAGCTGGATTTGGTGGAGGAGCACGGATGTGGTGGAGCCGCGTGGATTTGGCAGAGGCCCGGGCATCACGTACCCTTGAGATAAGCCAAAGACCGTAGGTCATCGGCGTGCACGCAAGTGCATGACGATTGAAGCTCTGCAACGCAGGGGCCCACGCAGGTGCAACAGACAAGATCTTCCGGATTCATCCGGGTTTTCAGCTCCGAGCGCTTGCGCCGGAGCTTTTTTGTTTGCCTGGCAACGGTTCACAGCCGGCGTTCCGCCTCCGCGGAGCGTCACGTATACACAAGGAGTGGCCATGGCGCAGAAGGACGCATCGGTTGCCGAGCTCACGAAGAACTTCGAGGACTCGACCGCCGTTCTGCTGACCGAGTACCGCGGTCTGACGGTTGCCCAGCTCAAGGAGCTGCGTAACAGCATTCGTCAGGACGCGGAATACGCCGTGGTGAAGAACACGCTGACCAAGATCGCTGCCAACAAGGCAGGGATCTCCACGCTGGACGACGACCTCAAGGGTCCGTCGGCCATCGCATTCGTGCACGGTGACCCGGTCGCCGTCGCGAAGGGTCTTCGTGCCTTCGCCAAGGCACACCCTCTTCTCGTGATCAAGGGCGGGTACTTCGACGGTGCCGCCTTGACCGCAGATGAGGTCAACAAGCTCGCCGACCTTGAGAGCCGTGAAGTCCTGCTGGCGAAGCTCGCCGGCGCGATGAAGGCCTCGCTGTTCGGCGCCGCCTATCTGTTCAACGCACCGCTGTCGAAGGCCGTTCGCACGGTCGACGCGTTGCGCGAAAAGCAGGAGTCCGCAGCGTAGGTTCCGGCCCACGCTTCGGTTGATTCGAAAACCCACACAAGGAGAAACATCATGGCAAAGCTCACCACTGACGAGCTTCTCGACGCCTTCAAGGAGCTCACGCTCATCGAGCTCAGCGAGTTCGTCAAGGCATTCGAGGAGACCTTCGAGGTCACCGCCGCCGCTCCGGTCGCCGTTGCCGGCCCCGCCGCTGCCGGTGGCGCTCCCGCCGAGGAGGTCGAAGAGCAGTCCGCATTCGACGTCATCCTCGAGGGTGCCGGCGAGAAGAAGATCCAGGTCATCAAGGTCGTCCGCGAGCTCACCTCGCTCGGCCTCGGCGAGGCCAAGGCCGTCGTCGACGGTGCTCCCAAGGCCGTCCTCGAGGGCGCAACCAAGGAAGCCGCCGAGAAGGCAAAGGATGCCCTCGAGGCAGCCGGCGCTTCGGTGACCCTGAAGTAATTCGCTTCGCGAATCGAAAGCCCCGGATGCCTGGCATCCGGGGCTTTCGTCATCTCCGCTGCAGGGGAGTGTCCGAAGCGATGACGCTCTCGGCCCCCACCGGGGGTGACGTTGAACTCCGCACGATCAGGCGGGCCTCGAGCCGCATTTCCACGGGCGGCGTTTCCGGGGCCGCCATGGAGGTCATGAGCAGATCCACGGCGGCCGATCCCTGCTGGCGCGGGAACTGCTGCATCGTGGTGAGCGCGAACATGTCGGCATACTCATGGTCGTCGACACCGATCACACTGAGGTCTGTGGGCACCTGAATACCAAGTCGGCGCGCGGCGATGATGGCACCGATCGCCACCTCGTCGCACACTGCGGCGATCGCGGTCGGCCGGAGGTGATGATCGCTGAGCAGATCCACCGCTGCGGCATACCCGCCTTGCAGCGTCACTTCCGACGGCACGTGCTGCACTGCGTCACTGAGGCCCGCGGCCGTCATGGCGGCCGTATAGCCGCTGAGTCGACGACGATCGACATTCGCCCAATAGCCCTGAGGATCGCCGCCGAGGAAGGCGATGCGCCGGTGGCCCAGCGCGAGCAGGTGCCCGGTCGCGCGCTCGACCGCATTTTCGTCGGCGATCGAGACAACGCTGGTTCCGGTCGCGGCACCGACGACACTCACGATCGGGCGGCCGATCGCGAGCAGGCGTTCCAGCTCCCGGTCCTCCGCTTCGAGCCCGACCGCGATCAGTCCGTCGAATCTCTTACGCGCAAGGAAGTCGCCGAAGATGAGGGTGCGCCCGGCCGTCCCCGGTCGCGCGTCGTAGAGCGTCAGATCGAGTCCGTGCTCGAGGAGCGCGTCCTGAATTCCCTCCAAGACCTCGGCGAAGAACCAGCGATTCACGTAGGGCATGATGACCCCGACGTTCTGCGTGCGGCCGGTGACCAAGCTGGCCGCATTGCTCGAGGCGACGTAGCTCAACGTTCGCGCTGCCTGGGTGACTCGGTCGCGCGTCTCCGCCGACACGTATCCACGCCCCGTGAGGGCGCGACTTGCTGTTGCTTTCGATACGCCAGCGAGGCGGGCGACGTCGGCGATCCCGCTCATCGTGTCATCCCTTCGTTGGGTGGCGGCGAAAGATGCCAGATACCGAGACGATAACCACAGGACATTGAATGTGGAAGCGATTTCATGTATTGCTGTCGAGAAACATTACCGAAAATGGTCAGTTACTGCATCGTGACATTGCCCTGTTGCATTCGCGGGGATGCTTCGTCTAGCGTTTGTGTGGAATCGGTTCCTGAATGGGGCCTGGGATCACACATGGTGTGCGAACACTTCAAGGAAGAGGCTGGAATGAATGCAATGAGGTTGCCCTTGCGTCGTCGGATGGCGGTCGGGGTGGGACTCGTCGCCATTGCGACGCTGACGCTCGCGGGCTGCGTCGAAGGCGGCGACAGTGGGGGAGGAGACTCCGGCTCCGTCGAAGGCGAGACTGTCACCATCTCCGGAGGCATCACGGGCAGCGAGGCTGACAGCCTCCAGAAGTCGTTCGATAAATTCACCGAAGACACCGGCATCAAGGTTCAGTACTCCGGCGACAAGGGCTTCGAAGGAAACATCGTCACGAAGGTGAACGGAGGCGACGCGCCTGACATTGCGATCGTCCCGCAGCCCGGTCTGCTGCAGAGCCTGGTGGGGACCGGTGAGGTTCAGCCGGGCACGAAGGAGACCGAGGCGAACGTCGATAAGTATTGGGCTCCCGCGTGGAAGACCTATGGCTCTGTTGACGACACCTTCTATGCCGGCCCGATGGACGCGAACGCGAAGGGCTACGTGTACTACCAGCCTGCGAAGTTCGCGGAGTGGGGCGTTGAGGTCCCGAAGACGTGGGACGAGCTCCTCACACTCACCAAGACGATCCAGGAGAAGACGGGCCAGCCGCCGTGGTGCGCGGGATTCTCGTCTGAGGCTGCGTCCGGATGGCCGGGAACCGACTGGATCGAGGACCTCGTGCTCCGTCAGGCCGGCCCCGACGTCTACGACCAGTGGGCCGCAGGTGACGTGAAGTTCACCGACCCCGAGATCAAGGATGCGTTCGACGCGGTGGGTACGATCCTCCTCGACCCGAAGTACGTCAACGCCGGCTTCGGCGACGTGAAGAGCATCAACTCCACGGCCTTCGGCGACGTCGCGGCGCCGATCGCGAACGGTACCTGTGCGCTGACCCACCAGGCGTCGTTCCTGACGGCGAATCTGCTTACGGTCGAGAACGCGGATGGCGAGGTGCCCACCATCGGCCCCGACGGCGATGTCAACGCGTTCGTGCTCCCGGGTATCACCGAGGGCGCGACCTCGATCGAAGGTGGCGGCACGTTCGTCACCGTCTTCTCCGACAACGAGGCCACGAAGCAGGTCGCCGAGTACATGTCGACTCCGGAGTGGGCAGATGCCCGCGTCTCGCTGGGTGGCTTCATCTCGGCCAACAACGCAGCCGACCCGTCACTCGCGTCGAGTGGCTTCCTGACCGACGCGATGACGCTCCTGCAGGACCCGGAGACCGTGTTCCGCTTCGACGCATCCGACCTGATGCCGGCAACGGTCGGGTCCGGATCGTTCTGGAAGGGCATGGTCAACTGGATCGATGGCAAGGACACCGAGACGGTGCTGAGCGACATCCAGGCCGGTTACGAGAACTAACGGGTTCAACTGATCACTGGCGGGGCTGACCGTACCCACGGTCAGCCCCGCCGCTGATCCATCCAAGAGTCCACCGACGTACTCGGAAAGGTTTCCATGTCTGGTACCAAAGAAGCATCCCCGGAGACGGGGGTCTCCGGCGCACAACAATCGTCTGATCGTCTGGAGCGGCTGTCCAAGCGCGGCCGTACGACGTGGATCGTCGTCACGATCGGCCTCATCCTCATCGTGGCGCTGTTCTTGTTCATGGTCACGCGTCCCCCCAGCGAGGATGCCCGACCGGTGTCGCTCGGGGTCTCGCTGAACAGCTTCTTCACGTGGATCGGACAGCTCGGCCCGATCGTGCAGATCCCGATCATCATCGTCGTGTTCGGGCTCGTCGTCGCGCTCATCCTCTTGCTCATCGAATACGCGCCTCGTGCGGGGCGCGGATACTTCTGGTTGCGGCTGATCTCCTGCTTCGCCATCCCCACGATCGCATTCATGCTCTTGCGGCCCTACCAGAACTCGATCATCTACGTGATCGGGATCGCGGTCATTCTGGGTGCGATCCTCTTCTACGCGGACTACCGCTCGCGCCAGGGTGCGGGATACCTGTTCCAGCTCATTCTCTTCTCAGCGCCCGCAGCGGTCCTGCTCCTGATCGGCCTCGTCTATCCGGCGATCGCGACCTTCTTTCAATCCTTCTTCGACAAGACCGGCGACACGTTCGTGGGGCTGGAGAACTACCAGTGGGTCTTCACCAATCCCGAAGGCTTCTGGTCGGTCATCAACACGATCATCTGGGTGCTGCTGGCCCCCACTCTCGCGACGGTGATCGGTCTGGCGTACGCGGTCTTCATCGACAAGGCTCGAGGCGAGAAGTACCTGAAAATCCTGATCTTCATGCCGTTCGCGATCTCGTTCGTGGGCGCCGGCATCATCTGGAAGTTCGTCTACGACTACCGCCAGGGACAGCAGGTGGGCATCCTGAACGCCATCCTCGTCTTCTTCGGAGCCGAACCGGTCTCATGGCTCGATGCGCAGCCCCTCATCAACACGTTCCTCCTGCTGGTCGTGTTCATCTGGAGCCAGACGGGTCTGGCTATGGTCATCCTCTCCGCTGCGATCAAGGCGGTCCCCGCTGAGCAGATCGAGGCGGCACAACTCGACGGAACCAACGCCTGGGAGAGGTTCACCAACGTCACCGTCCCCGGCATCCGCTCGTCGCTCATCGTCGTCGTGACCACCATCGCCATCGGCGCACTGAAGGTGTACGACATCGTCGCAGTCATGACGGGCGGTCGTGCGAACACCACGGTGCTCGCATTCGAGATGGTCAACCAGCAGCAGCGGTTCCAGAGTTACGGGCACTCCGCGGCACTGGCTGTCGTGCTGTTCCTCTTCGTTCTCCCACTCATCATCTTCAACGTGAATCAGATCAGGAAGCAGAGGGAGATCCGATGACTATCGAAGTTATCGAGCCGGTGCTCCACAACCGGACTGCCCGCCAAGTAGAACGTGACACCCGCAAGCACGAGGCGATGGCCAGGCGCCGTCTCACCTCGAAGGGAGCCACGATCGCCGCCGTGGCGATCGCGTTCTTCTGGACGATTCCTACCTTCGGTCTCTTCGTGACGTCTTTCCGCCCGCCGGCTGCCACACAGACGACGGGTTGGTGGACCGCCTTCACCCCTCCGGACTTCACGCTGGGAAACTACTCGGCCGCGCTGACCTCGGGCAACACGACGCTGACCCTGGCTGCGTCGTTCCTCAACTCGCTCGCGATCACCATTCCGGTGGTGTTGTTCGCGTTGGCGATCGCGTCACTGATCGCCTACGCGTTCGCGTGGATCGACTTCAAGGGGCGGAACTTCTTCTTCATCTTCATCTTCGCGCTGCAGATCGTGCCGTTGCAGATGGCGCTCGTTCCGCTGTTGAGCCTGTTCTCACGAGGTCTCACGATCAATGGGGTCGGCATTTTCCCCGGGCTCGAATTGCGGGGTCTCGAGCACTCCTTCGCAACGGTATGGATCGCGCACACGATCTTCGCCATGCCGCTGGCGATCTTCCTGCTGCACAACTTCATCGCGGAGATCCCTCACGAAGTCATCGAGGCTGCTCGGGTGGACGGTGCCGGACACGGCCAGATCTTCTTCCGGCTCATCATCCCGTTGGCGGCGCCTGCACTCGCGTCGTTCGCCGTGCTGGAGTTCATCTGGGTATGGAATGACCTGCTCGTCGCGACGATATTCGCGCCATCGACGTCGTTGCCGTTGACGCAATCCCTCAACTCCCTATCGGGAACGTGGGGCAATCAGTGGTACTTGCAGGCAGCGGGAACGTTCATATCGATCCTGGTCCCGTTGATCGTGTTCTTCGCCCTGCAGCGCTTCTTCGTTCGCGGGCTCCTGGCGGGGGCCACAAAGGGCTGATCAGCAGCGGACGACAGCGGGGACACCCACCGAAAACGGTGGGTGTCCCCGCTTTTTTGTGTCTTCATGATCATGTTTGAGAATGCCCTTTCTCGGATGGCAATGTCACGAAACGGTTGAATTTTCGCGATGCGCTTGCCTCTCAGTTGCCCCGGTGATAGAAATGGTAAACGCATTCCAGAATGCGCATTCTCATCAACGAAGATGGCCGGAGGAACATGAGCGCTCTTAGTGAGCTGGGTACGCTCGGCAAGACGCGTGGCACCGGGAAGCGGCAGAACAAGGCGGCGTTCATCTTCCTCGCGCCGTGGCTGATCGGCCTGGTCCTCGTCACGATAGGGCCGATGTTCGCATCGTTCGGCCTGAGCTTCACGAAGTACAACCTGCTGAGCCCACCCCGATTCATCGGCCTTGCCAACTGGGAGCGGATGCTGGAGGACGACCGCCTCCACAAGTCGCTCGAGGTCACCTTCACTTACGTCTTCGTCTCGGTGCCGCTCCAGCTCATCGCCGCTCTTCTGCTGGCGATCGTGCTCGATAAGGGCATGCGCGCTCTCGCCTTCTACCGGTCAGCGTTCTACCTGCCCTCACTGCTGGGCTCGAGTGTCGCCATCGCGATGTTGTGGCGCCAGATCTTCGGCGTCGACGGCCTCGTCAATCAGGTGCTCGCACTTTTCGGGATTCAGGGGCAGGGATGGATTTCGAGTCCGGACACGGCCCTCGGAACCCTGGTCACGCTCAATGTCTGGACCTTCGGAGCCCCGATGGTCATCTTCCTGGCCGGCCTCCGGCAGATTCCGACGATGTACTACGAGGCGGCGTCGGTCGATGGCGCGAGCCGATGGCAGCAGCTGTTCAAGATCACCCTCCCGCTGTTGACCCCCATCATCTTCTTCAACCTCGTTCTGCAGATCATCGGCACGTTCCAGTCGTTCACACAGGCGTTCGTCGTCTCCGGTGGCACGGGCGGACCGGTCGATTCGACGCTCTTCTACTCGCTGTATCTCTACCAACAGGGGTTCGCGAATCTCAACATGGGCTACGCATCGGCGATGGCCTGGCTTCTGCTCTTGATCATCGCGGCGCTGACAGCGATCGCCTTCTGGTCCTCGAAATTCTGGGTGTTCTACGATGACGAAAATTGATCCCGTGCGGCCAGTAGCGCCCTCCACCGAAATGATCGTGACGGGTCGCCCGGCCCGGCGGCGGCGCGACAACCCGTTCCGAAAGCCGGCCACCAGCATTGTGCGCCATGCGGTGCTCATCGCGTTCGCCATCGTCATGCTGTATCCGGTGATCTGGATGGTCGTCAGCTCGCTGCGTCCCAATGACGAGATCTTCCGGGAACCGGGGATCGTGCTGGACAGCTTCGAATGGTCCAACTACGTCAACGGCTGGAATGCCCTGGCATCTCCGTTCGGCCTCTACCTGTGGAACTCGGTGCTGATCGTCTTCGGCAGCATCGTGGGAAACCTGATCTCCTGCTCGATGGCGGCCTACGCGTTCGCGCGGCTGGAATTCATCGGCAAGAAGGTCTTCTTCGGCATCATGCTGCTGAGCATCATGCTGCCGATTCACGTGATCATCGTTCCGCAGTACGTGCTGTTCTCTCAGCTCGGCTGGGTCAACACCTTCTTGCCGTTGATCGTCCCGAAGCTGCTGGCGACCGACGCCTTCTTCGTGTTCCTCATGGTGCAGTTCATCCGCGGCATCCCGCGGGAGCTCGATGAGGCAGCGAGGATCGACGGCGCAGGCCACCCGCGCATCTTCGTGCAGATCATCCTGCCCCTGATGGTGCCGGCGCTCGCGACGACGGCGATCTTCACCTTCATCTGGACCTGGAACGACTTCTTCGCTCAGTTGATCTATCTGACCAAGCCAGAGCTGTACACGGTTCCCCTGGCGTTGCGCGCATTCGAGGATGCACAGAGCGCAACCAACTACGCCGAGATGTTCGCGATGAGTGTCGTGTCCCTTCTCCCGATCTTCCTGATCTTCCTGTTCGGCCAGAAGTTCCTCCTCAAGGGGATCGCGACGACGGGAATCAAATGAGCATCGACTCTCACAAACCCACGGACCACCGGTTCGTCCTCATCACACCGCACCACACACAACAATCCGACTCCTGTCGAAAGGATGCATGACATGCGACGCAACAAAATGGGAAGCCGCTGGCTTCTGGTTGCCGCGGCCGGCGCAGCGACGGCGCTGACGCTGACCGCGTGCGGGGGATCAGCGGAGACTCCTGAGTCTTCTGGCCCGACGCTCTCCGACGAGCCCGTCACTCTGAGTTTCACGTGGTGGGGCAATGACGTCCGCCACGAAATCACCCAGCAGCTGATCGACGCGTTCGAAGCAGAACACGAGAACATCACGATCGAACCGCAGTTCACGGACTGGGCCGGTTACTGGGACAAGCTGTCGACGACGGTCGCCGCGGGGGACACGCCCGACATCATCCAGATGGATGAGAAGCAGCTGTCCACGTACGCCGCCAATGGCGTGCTGTTGGATCTCAGCGAACTGGGTGACAGCCTGCCGACGGATGACTTCCCCGAGGCGGTCCTCGGCACCGGTGCACTCGATGGCACGCAGTACGGGATCCCGGTCGGCATCAACTCCTACGTCTACATGGCCAACCTCGACATCCTCGACAGCCTCGGCATCGAAGCACCCGACGACGAGACGTGGTCGTGGGACGACTTCGCATCCATCGCTGAGGAAGTGACCCAGAAGAGCGGTGGCGCGATCATCGGCTCGCAATCGTGGGGCTTCGAAGATGGTGGGCTGAACAACTGGCTTCGTCAGAACGGCGAGTCCCTGTACAGCGAGGACGGCTCGGGCAAGGTCACCGCGACCGAGGAGACCCTGGCCAGTTGGTGGCAGTTCCTGCTCGACACGACCGACGCGGGTGGAACGCCCGACCCGTCCGCGACGATCGAGCGCGAATCGGCAGGCCTCGCCGAGTCGTTCACCGCGACCAACCAGTCGGCGTTCGGTCCATGGTGGTCGAACCAGGTTTCCGCGTTGCGAGACGCCAGTGGTCAGAACCTCGTGCCCTTGATGGTGCCGACCCCGGATGGCGGCGATGACAAGTCGGCCTACTACAAGCCGTCCATGTTCTGGTCGGCATCCGCGAAATCCGAACACCCGGCCGAGGTGGCGCTGTTCCTCGACTTCCTCTCCAACAGCGAGGAAGCCGCCGACCTGCTGCTCGCAGAGCGCGGCGTGCCCGCTAACGAGAAGATTCGCGAGTACATCACCCCGAAACTCGATGAGGTCAACCAGGAGGTCGTGACGTTCCTCGACAGCATCGCGCCCCGCATCGGTGACGCGCCCCCCGCCACGCCTCCGGGCGGTGGCGCGATCGAGACGATCATCGATCAGCACACTCAGCAGGTGCTCTTCGGCGAGAAGACGCCTGAAGAGGCTGCGGCGAGCTTCATCAAGGAACTCCAGCAGGCGCTTGACGACGCCGCGATCTAGACCGGTGAAGCGGGCCGCTCCCATCCGAGTTGCGGCCCGCTTCGCCCCATGAACCCCGCTCGGGGTCGGGTCGTTGTGATGAGGGATTCGACCCCGAGCGGTCCGTGCCGCGCCGTGGCATCCGGACCTAACTATTGTCAGAAGTGCGAACCGCAGGGAGGTCGCGATGGTCGATGTCACATCCCGTGCCATCACGATGGCGCAGGTGGCGCAATACGCCGGTGTCTCTCAGGCATCCGTCTCACGAGTACTGAACGGTGTCACCACGGTCGACCCCGATATCGTCGCCAAAGTCACTCGCGCGGTGGCCGCACTCAACTACTCGCCCAGTGAGGCCGCGCGAAGCCTCGTTCGGGGTCGGAGTCACACGGTCGCTCTGCTGGTGCCGGACCTCGAGAACCCCGTGTTCCAGGGCATATTGAAGGGGCTCAGTGAGGCCGCCGCCCGAGACGGCTATCGCGTGCTCGTCGCCGACAGCGCAGAGTCGGTGCACGTCGAATCCGAGATCGCCATCGAAGCGCGCAGCAAGTGCGACGCGTTGGTTCTCGTGTCGCCCCGCATGCCCGACGCCGACCTGCGCGAACTCATGGAGCGCGCAGCACCCGTGGTGGTGGTCAATCGCATGCTCACCGGCACGTTGGCCGCTCAACTCTCGGTCGACTATGCCACCGCCATCGGCGAACTGGCCTCGCATCTTCTCGACTTCGGTCATCGACGCATCGCGTACCTCGCCGGTCCGGCGTTGAGCTATGCCAACGAACTGCGTGCGCGCGGCTTGGGAGAATTCGTCCGGGAGCATCGCGACGTCGAACTGCTGACGATCCCCGCCGGTTCCAGCATGGAGGCCGGCTACGACGCCGCCGACGCGGTCCTCGAAACGGGTGCTACCGCTGCGATCGCCTTCAACGACCTCGTGGCGCTCGGACTGATGTCCCGCCTTCGCGAGGTGGGCGTGGAGATCCCCGAACAGCTCTCCGTCGTCGGACTCGACGACATCCCGCAGGCGAGGTTCGCGGCGCCCCCGCTGACCACCATGTCGGTTCCGCGCCACGAGATCGGGCGGCAGGCGTGGAGCCGCATGCGCGACCTCATCGACGGCCGGCTGTCCTCGCATGGACTCTCGTACCGGCCGACGCTCATTGCCCGGGCGAGCTCCGGTCCGGCGTCTTTCGCAAGCGGCTGGCTCGGGCCTGCGCGTCCTGTGCTGCGGTTGGGGTCGACCGTCGTCGCGCAATACGAAGACGGCTCCAACGTGGACTCGGTCCTCTCCCCGCGGCCGTTCCTCGACGCCGTGGTGTCACGCAAGGGCACCGCTTTGTCGGTGACCGAGCCCACCGATCATCCACATCACCTGGGTGTCAGCCTCGCCATGCCCGACGTCAACGGCACCTCTTATTGGGGTGGTCGCACCTATGTGCGCGGGCAGGGCTCGATCATGGTGCCCAATCACGGCCGCCAGCGTCGCGATGACCTTCGCATCGACGGACATTCGCTGCAGGAGCGCCTCAGCTGGGTGGACCGCGATGGCACCACGCAACTCGTCGAGGTACGCGAAATCCGTTCGGCCGAGGTCGAGTCGGGGTGGGCGATGCGGTGGCGCAGTCACCTCAAGGCGACGATGGATGCCATCACGTTCGGGTCTCCCGCAACGAACGGGCGCGAGGGCGCCGGGTACGGCGGCATCTTCTGGCGATTCGCGCCGCAGATCGTCCGCGTTTTGAGCCCGGTGGGCGATTCGGAGAAAGCTGTGCACGGCGCGCGGACACCGTGGATCGCGTTCGTCTTTCCCGAGAGCGGCACGACGGCCATTCTTCTTCAGACCGGCGAGGTGCTGCCGTGGTTCGTTCGCGTCGCCGAGTACATCGGAGCCGGGCCTGCAGTCGCCTGGGACGAGCCGCGCTCGATCCCCGAAGGCGGCGAACTCGATCTCGAGCTCACGGCATTCGTCGTAGACGAGGTGCTGCTCGGTTCTGCGGCGGTGGAGGCGGCGTTGCCGGTGCTCCGGGCACAGGCCGGCCTATGACAGAGGACGAACGATGACCCTGCGGATCGGCGTGGCGGGCGTGCACGGGCACGGTCGCACGCACCTCAACACGGCCCGCACGCTCGGCCCCGACGCCGTGCTCGCGGCCATTGCGGACCCGCGCGGAGAGCCGGATCCCGAGGTCCCGGTCTATCCGGATGCCGCGGAGATGATCGCCGCGGGGGGCCTCGACATTGTGGTGTTGAGCACGCCGATCCCCACCCACGTTGATTTGACGGCGCGCGCCCTTCGCGCCGGCTGTCATGTCCTTCTGGAGAAGCCGCCCGTGCCCACGGTCGCTGACCACCGAAGCCTCGTCAGGGCGGCGGAGCAGGCCGGGCGCGCGGTGCAAGTGGGGTTCCAGTCGCTGGGCAGCGCGGGAGTCGCCGCCACCATCGACACCATCGCTTCGGGTGTCATCGGCGACGTTCTGCACTACGGAGCCGTGGGACTTTGGACTCGCTCAGAGCAGTACTGGAACCGCGCGTCGTGGACCGGCCGGCGCGTGCTGGACGGCACGACGATGGCCGACGGGGTCGTGACCAATCCGCTGGCGCACGCCGTGGCGACCGCGCTCGCCATCGCGGGCGCAGCGACGCCCGACGATGTCTCCCTCGTTGAGCCCGACCTCTACCGCGCCAATGACATCGAGGCCGACGACACCTCGACCGTGCGGATCTCCCTCGCCAGCGGGCACGTCCTGCTCGCGGCCCTCACCGCGACCGCCGCCCGCCGGCACGAGCCGTACGTGCTCGTGCGGGGTACTCGCGGACACCTCGTCTACCACTACACGCTGGACCTGCTCCACGTGTTCTCTGACTCTCCGCTTCCGCGCACGTATGGGTTCTCCAGGCGCGGCCTGCTCGAAGACCTCATCGCCCACGCGACGACGGGGTCGGAACTCGCCGTCCCGCTCGAGCGGACCGGAGCATTCACCCGGGTACTCGAAGAGGTGACGGGATCCGCTGCGCCCGCACCCATCGCATCCGCCTCGATCTCCGTAGAACAGCGCGGCGACGAGACCTTCAGAGTCGTCGATGACGTCGCGCCGTGGACCGAGCGCGCCGCCTGGGAAGCGCGCACTTTCCGTGAACTCGGTGCGGCCTGGGTCGCCCATCCGCCCGAGTAGGGCGAGCGCAGGACGACGCTCGACGCTTCGCCCGCATCCGGACCGACCTCTCAGCCGGTGCAGCCCAGGCGGCGTTGGATCGACTGCATGAGGTCGATCTCGGCGGACTGCGTCGCGACGATCCCCTCGCCGACCTGAATCGCGCGAGGATCGGTGCCGAGCTCGGCAACGGCCTCGCCCATCGGAATGGCGCCCTGATGGTGGGCGATCATCAGATCGAGAAAGAGGCAGTCGGCTTCTGTGCCCGTCGCGGATGACAGCTGGGCAAGGTCGGCCGGGCTCGCCATTCCCATCTGCGCCATCAGGTCGTCATCCGTCGGCTGCACAGTGCTTGTCTGTTCGGGGCGTCGTCGCCGTGGGCGTGGCCGGTGCCGGCATCGGTCATCCAGCCCATCAGCCTCCCGCCGGACTGCGGGAGGCCCCATTTGACCAACCAGTCGTAGAACTCGCCCTTTTGAGCCGCCTGCGCGGTGGCGATGTCATATGCGAGAGTGCGGATGCCGTCGTCCTCGGTCGTCCGGTAGATGGTCATCGCCATGTCGACGGCTTGCGCGTGATGAACCTGCATGTCCCGTGCGAAGCCTGCCTCTGGGGAGTTCGTGCCCGGTGTCGCACCGGCGCGATCGAATGCGGTGAAGCGACCGATGGCGAACGCCACGCCCACGATGGCGAGCGCGACGAGCACGATCGCCCACCACGGCGGCAATGACCGCGTGGGGAGGTTCGCGTCGCTGGTCACTGCTTCCCGGGACCGTCGATCGCTCCCGTGCAGAGGGCGCTCGGCTCGGGAACGTCCTGGCTGCGCCAGTACTCCTCGAAGAACGGGGCGATGCGATCGTCGGTGGCCGAGTCGACCTGCAGCTGCGTGTTCCAGCCGGTGAGGACGATCGGGGACGGCAGATCTTCATATGGCGAGAGGATGACGTACGTCGAGGGCAGCTGCTCTTTGAGCGCGGTCAGCTCGTCGTCCGACACGGCCGCCGGGTCGTACGTCACCCAGATCGCACCGTGCTCGAGGGAATGGACCGCGTTCTCGTTCTTCTGCGGCTCGGTGTAGATGCCGCAGTTGAGCCAGTAGGCGTTGTGCGGACCACCCGCGGGGGGATTCTGCGCGTAGTCCACGTCACCCTCGACGTGGGTGGTCTCGTTGGTGAATGTCTCGACCCCGTCGATCTGGGCCCCTTCACCGCCGGCCGTGTACTCCGCGGCTGGCTTCGGCGCGAAGACGAAGGACGCCACCACCAAGGCGACGACGATGATCGCGGCGGCTCCTCCGACCGCCCACCACACCAGAGTGCTCCGCTGGCGTCGCGCGAGCTGCTTCTGATGCGCCGCGCGTTTCTCCAGCTTCTGCTGCTCGCGCTGCTGCTTGACGGTGAGGTCGATCTGCGCCTGTTTCGCGGGATTGCCGCTGGCCTTTTTTCCAGGTGAGGGTGGGGTCGGGGGCACGTGTCAATTCTATTGGGCGTGAAAGTGACGAGGTTCGGGCGGGCGATGAGGGGAGGAAGGCTCATCCGGCACACAGGTCGGCTCCGGTATCATTGGTCGGTCGAATCGATTCGACCTGCCTTTCTTCGATAACTCCTTTGAGCTCCACAGACACACATACGAAACGAATACGCCAAATGCTTGATACCGCCACGGTCCCCACTCAGCCACCCAAGACGGACTCCGTCCGAGTGCCGGCCACGCACCCCTATTCGACCGGGGCGATCCGCACGATCGGGAACAATCCCGCGACCGCACCGATTGTCCTCCATCCCGGTGACGCGATCTCGAACTCGCGCCGGGTCATCTACATCATCCTGCTCGGCGCGCTCACCGCGCTGGGCCCCTTCACGATCGATCTCTATCTGCCGGCGTTCCCCACGCTCGAGTCGGAGTTCAACACCACGGCCGCGGCCATCCAACTCACCCTCACCGGGACCATGGTCGGGTTCGCGCTCGGGCAGCTGGTCGTGGGGCCACTGAGCGACAAGGTCGGACGCCGAATCCCGTTGCTCGTCGTCACGGCGCTGCACGTTGTCGCCAGCGTCGCCGCTGCCCTCGCGCCGAACCTCGAACTGCTCAGTGTCGCTCGTGTCGTGATGGGAATGGGCGCTGCTGCCGGTGGCGTGGTGGCCATGGCCATCGTTCGCGATCTGTTCGGTGGGCGACGTCTGGTCGTGATGCTCTCCCGACTCGCACTCGTGTCGGGTGCTGCGCCCGTTGTCGCTCCGCTGATCGGAGCGGGTCTTCTCTCGGTCATGTCGTGGCGTGGAATCTTCGTGGTGCTGTCGATCTACGGCATCGTGATGCTGACCGCCGCATTGGTCATCCTCCCCGAGACTCTCCCGCGCGCGCGCCGGCAGGAGCGCGGCACCACGACGGTGCTCCAGCGCTACAAGAGCGTCTTCAGCGACCGGGTCTTCATCGGCGTGCTCATCATCGGCGCGATGTCGTTCAGCGGGCTCTTCTCGTACCTGTCCTCTTCGCCGTTCCTCTTCCAGGGAACGTACGGCTTCGACCCGCAGCAATACGGTCTGCTGTTCGCCGTGAACTCCATCGGCCTGGTCATCGGCGTGCAGACGGCGTCCCGTCTCGCGGCGCGCTTCGGACCGCAGTGGGTCCTGGCGTTCTCCACCGCGGCACTCGTTCTCTCTGCGGTGACCATCATGATGACCGATCAAGCCGGGCTGGGGATGTGGGGCACCATCATCCCGCTGTTCATCTTCATGACCTCGTGCGGTTTCACGTTCCCGTGCGTTCAGGTGCTCGCGCTCGACCGACATGGCAAGGCGGCCGGTACGGCGGCGTCGATCATGGGCGCGGCGAACTTCGGTGTCGCCGGACTCATCTCTCCGCTTGTGGGCTGGCTCGCCCGAGACGCCGGGATCACGGCGACCACGATGGCGACGGTCATGGTGGGCTGCTCGGTGATCGGGTTGCTGTCACTCTGGCTGGTCGTGCGCCCCCGCACCGTACAGCTTCTCAGTGCCTGAGCTGAGTACGGGCACAATGGTCGGATGCACACCGTGACGGCGCCACCCATCGACCTCAAGAAGGCTGCGATCGTGCGCGTCGCCGTGGGGCTCGTGCTGTTCGCCGCCTCGTGCGCGCTCGGGGCGTGGACCTTGTGGCGGGGTGACGCGCCGTTCACCATCGATATCTGGTGGAATTCGCTCTTCGGCCCGACCAACACGTTCCTCATTCAGTTCTCGCTGGTGATGAACTTTCTCGGCGGTGGATGGTTCGGCGTCTTCGTCGTGCCGATCGTCGCCGCCATCCTTCTGCTGATCGCGAAGAGGCCCTGGGCCGCGCTCTATTTCATCCTCGCGTCGGCCGTCAGCGCGGGACTGGTCCAGATCCTCAAGCACCTCTTCAGCCGCGTCCGGCCGGATGAGATGCTCGTCATCTCTGATCACGGCTCGTACCCGTCGGGGCACGTCGCCAACGCCGCGACGATCGCGACGGTGCTCTTCATCATCTTCCCTCGCCTGTGGGTACTCCTCGCCGGAATCATCTGGACTTTTCTGATGGCGCTCAGCCGCACGATCGTGCACGCCCATTGGCTCACCGACACCATCGGTGGGGCGTTGGCGGGTGTCGGCGCCGCGCTGTTGGTGGCCGCGGCATTGACCGTGGTGCTCTACCGAGAACAGCAGCGAAGAGGCTCGCTAGGCTGACGCCATGACCGAGGACGCCGCCGTCACCGCCGCCGAAGCCGAACTCGCCCGCCTCCGTGCCGAAGCAGAAGCTGCGGAAGCGACCCTGAAAGCGGCTCAGGCGAGAGCAGCGCTCGCCACGGCGGAAGCCGACATCGCGAAAGCGCGCGCAGCGACCTCGCCCGCGGCTGCCGCGGCTGGCGAGGCCCCCGCGGTCCCGGCGTCCGCGGCGCCTGCACCGATCGCACCCGCGACCGAACCCGTTCCGCTCGACGCGGACGATGTCGCCGCCGTCACCCGTGGCTATACCTTCGAGGCGGCGACCCTCGACCTCGGTGCCCTCATGAACGGCGAGGCCGTCGCGAGTGCGCAGATCCGGATTCCTCTTGCCATGATGAACCGGCACGGACTCGTCGCCGGTGCGACCGGCACGGGCAAGACGCGCACTCTCCAGGGGCTGGCGGAGCAACTCGCCGAGAAGGGCGTCCCGGTCTTCGCGGCTGACATCAAGGGCGACCTGTCGGGGGTGGCGACGCCGGGGGAGTCGAGCGAGAAGCTCCTCGCCCGCACCAGTGCGATCGGCCAGGACTGGCAGCCCACGGCATCCGTCACCGAGTATTTCGCCCTCGGCGGGATCGGCACCGGTGTCCCCATCCGTGCCACCGTCTCGGGATTCGGACCGCTCCTCCTGAGCAAAGTGCTGGGCCTCAACGACACGCAGGAGTCGAGCCTCGGACTCGTCTTCCACTATGCCGACCGCAACGGCCTTGCCCTCGTCGACCTTTCGGACTTGCGTGCCGTGCTCACCTATCTGACCGGTGAGGAGGGCAAGGCCGAGCTCAAAGACCTGGGCGGCCTGTCCGCCGCGACGGCGGGCGTCATCCTTCGCGAACTCATCACCTTCGCCGACGGCGGGGCGGATGTCTTCTTCGGGGAGCCGGAGTTCAACGTCGCCGATTTCCTCAAGACCGCGGCGGATGGTCGCGGCGTGATCAGCCTGCTCGAGGTCCCCGGGATCGCGGACAAACCGGCGCTGTTCTCCACCTTCCTGATGTACCTGCTCGCGGAGCTCTTCGAGATTCTCCCCGAGGTCGGTGACCTCGATAAGCCGAAGCTCGTGTTCTTCTTCGACGAAGCGCACCTGCTCTTCCGGGATGCATCCAAGGACTTCACTGCGGCGATCGTCCAGACCGTGCGCCTGATCCGCTCGAAGGGTGTCGGCATCTTCTTCGTCACCCAGACGCCGAAGGACGTCCCGAGCGACGTCCTCGCTCAACTGGGCTCACGGGTCCAGCACGCGCTGCGCGCATTCACCCCCGACGACGCGAAGGCGCTTCGGGCGACCGTCGGCACCTACCCGAAGTCGGGCTACGACCTCGAGCGGGTCCTGCAAGAGCTCGGCACCGGCGAGGCGATCGTCACCGTCATGAGCGAGAAGGGCGCACCGACACCCGTCGCCTGGACGCGTCTGCGGGCTCCGCAAGGGCTCATGTCGCCCACGCCGGCAGACCAGATCGAGGCGGCGGTAGCGGCATCCGCTCTGCTTCCCGCGTATGGAACTCCCATCGATCGAGAATCGGCGCGTGAGATCCTCGCGGTGCGGATGAACGCGGCCGTCGAAGCCGCGGCGGCCGAAGACGCGGCGCTCGCCAAAGCGAAAGCCGATGCCGAGCACGCGAAGCAGAAGGCCGCGCTCGACAAGGCGCAGGCGGCCGCCGACAGAAAGGCGCAGCAGGAGTACGATCGGCTGCTCAAGAAGACCTCGGGCACCTCCACGCGGACGACGACTCGGTCGAGCACGGCGAAGAGTCCGATCGAGCAGGTACTGGGTTCCAAGACGACACAGACCATCCTCACGGGAGTGATTCGCGGGCTCTTCGGCAACGGGAAGCGGTGACGCGCGGCGTGTGGAGCCTCCCCGAGAGGACCCCGGGCCGAGGGCGGGCGTAGCCTGAAGTCATGGCAACGAAGGCACCCCGAACCGACATCGACGAGTCGAAGGTCACCGTCGGCGAGCCGCAGGACCACGCGGTCGGCATCCCCGGAGTGCTGCACGCCCTGCAGATCTCGTACCAGCAGATGGGGGTGACGCGCAGCGCCAAGGCGCTCGTGCGTATCAACCAGAAGGATGGCTTCGACTGCCCAGGCTGCGCATGGCCCGAAGAAGACAAGCGCCATGTCGCCGAGTTCTGCGAGAACGGGGCGAAGGCCGTCGCCGAAGAGGCAACCCTGCGTCACATCGGTCCGGTCTTCTTCGCCGAGCACTCGATCGCCGACCTTCGCGGTCATGACGACTTCTGGCTCGGGCAGCAGGGCCGGTTGACGCACCCGATGATTCTCGATGAGGGCGCCACGCACTATCGCCCGCTTTCGTGGGATGACGCGCTCGATGAGGTCGCCGCGGCACTCCGCGGGCTGGACGACCCTGATCAGGCCATCTTCTACACCTCCGGACGCACGTCGAACGAGGCGGCATTCCTCTATCAGCTGCTCGTGCGCGGCATGGGAACGAACAACCTTCCCGACTGTTCGAACATGTGCCACGAGTCGTCGGGATCGGCGCTGGGCGAGACGATCGGAATCGGCAAGGGAACGGTCTCGATCGATGACATCCACAACGCCGACCTGCTGATCATCGCCGGCCAGAATCCCGGTACCAACCATCCCCGCATGCTCAGCGCGCTGGAGAAGGCGAAGCAACGCGGCGCAACGATCGTCGCCGTGAACCCCCTGCCCGAAGCAGGGTTGGTGAAGTTCCAGAACCCGCAGACGCCGAAGGGCCTGCTTCTGGGTGGCACGAAGCTCGCCGACGAGTTCCTGCAGATCCGGATGGGAGGCGACCAGGCGCTGTTTCAGGCGATCGGTGCGCACCTCTTGGAGGCCGAGGCTCGGGACGGCGGGGTACTGGACCACGAGTTCCTCGACGCCCACACGTCCGGCTTCGAGGCGTACCGAAACGCCATGGCGGATGCCTCGTGGTCGGACTTCGAGGTCGCGACCGGCCTCAGCGAAGAAGAGATCCGCAAGGTCGGTGAACTCGTGCGCACCTCCGGCTCGACGATCGTCTGCTGGGCGATGGGGCTCACCCAGCACAAGCATTCGGTGGCGACCTTGCGCGACGTCGTGAACGTCCTGCTGCTGCAGGGAAACATCGGCCGCGCCGGCGCCGGCGTCTGCCCGGTACGCGGACACTCCAACGTGCAGGGCGATCGCACCATGGGCATCTACGAGAAGCCGTCCGAGGCTTTCCTCGCGGCGCTCGATCGTGAGTTCTCCTTCACCGCTCCGCGCAAACACGGACACGACACGGTTGCCGCAATCCGCGCCATGCGTGATGGCGAGGCCCGGGTGTTCATCGGGATGGGCGGCAATTTCGTGTCGGCGACGCCCGATACCGAGGTCGTCCAGTCCGCAATGACGAACCTCGATCTGACGGTGCAGATCTCGACGAAGCTGAACCGCTCGCACGTGATCACCGGCCGCCGAGCGATCATTCTCCCCACACTCGGCCGCACCGACCGCGACCGCCGGGGTGGCTCCGACGGGCAGAAGGAGCAGCGCGTCACCGTCGAAGACTCGATGGGCGCGGTGCACGCCTCGCGCGGCCGGCTCGCCCCGCCGTCGGAAGATCTCCTCAGCGAAGTCGCCATCGTGGCCGGCCTGTGCGCGCGCGTGTTCGACGGCGTTGACACCGCGCCCCACGCCGATTGGGCGGCGCTCGCGGGGGATTACGCCGGCATCAGGACGCACATCCAGCGGGTCGTCCCGGGCTTCGATGAGTTCGAGGCGCGTATCGACAAGGGGCGGACGCTGACTCTCCCCAACGGTCCGCGCGATGAGCGGAAGTTCGCGACCGTGGACGGGAAGGCGCGATTCACTGTCAATCCGCTCGAGTACCCGCACATCCCCGAGGGGCGGCTCCTCCTGCAGACCCTGCGCTCGCACGATCAGTACAACACCACGATCTACGGCAAGGATGACCGCTACCGCGGCATCCATCACGGGCGCCGAGTCGTCCTCGTCCACGCCGACGACATCGTCGAGCTCGGCTTCGCCGACGGCGAAATCGTCGACCTCGTCTCCGAATGGCGCGGAGCGGGGACCGACGGGCAGGGCGTGCTCGAGGAACGTCGCGCCGAAGCGTTCCGCATCGTGTCGTATCCGACGCCGCGGGGCAACGCCGCCGCCTACTACCCCGAGACGAACGTGCTCGTGCCGCTCGATTCGGTCGCTGACATCTCCGGAACGCCGACCTCCAAAGCCGTCATCATCCGCCTGCAACGTCGCGATTGAGCATGCGCCCGCCGTGGGGCGCTGCAGGAGTCGCCGGACGCCCGCCATGCCACCGGGCAACTGTCAACCCCTCTCGCGTCTCTTCGCACACCGCATACCGTCGAGACCATGACAGATCTGTCCTCACCCACCGGACGTGAACCAGCCCTCGCCGCGGTCATGCGACCCGACGGCGAACGTCCGCGCGCGCTCGTCCTCGGCGCCACCGGATACATCGGCGGGCGCCTGGTGCCTCGCCTGCTCGCGGCGGGATATCGCGTGCGCGTGTTGGCCCGAGACCCCGCGCGGATAGCGACGTTCCCCTGGGGTTCCGAGGTCGAGGTCATCGAGGGTTCGGCCGAGGATGCCGACGCGATGCGCAACGCCGTCCCCGACGTCGATGTGCTCTATTACCTGGTCCACTCGATGGCGGCCGGCGGCGGATTCGAAGAGGCCGACCGCAAAGCTGCGGCGAGTGTGGCGGATGCTGCGGCCGCGGCATCCGTCGGTCGAATCGTGTATCTCGGCGGGCTGCACCCGTCCGACGCGGAGCTCTCCCCGCACCTGCGCTCACGGGTCGAAGTAGGGGAGACCTTTCTCGCCAGCGGCGTGCCGACGCTCGTGCTGCAGGCCGGTGTCGTGATCGGCTCGGGGTCCGCGTCGTTCGAGATGGTCCGCCACCTCACCGACGTGCTGCCGTACATGCCGGCTCCTCGGTGGGTGCGCAATCGTATCCAGCCGATCGCCGTGCGCGACGTTCTGCACTACCTGCTCGGCGCTGCGCGCGTCGACGGAGAGGTCAATCGCGCCGTCGACATCGGCGGCCCGGACGTTCTGCGATACGGGCAGATGATGAACGGCTACGCCGTGGAGGCAGGGTTGCCGCAGCGCGCGATCGCGGCGCTGCCCGTGTTCACGCCCGGACTCGCGTCGCACTGGGTGAACCTGGTCACCCCGATCCCGCGCTCCATCGCCCGTCCGCTCGTCGCATCTCTGCAGAACGAATGCGTCATGGGAGATCACGCCGTCGACGAGCTGATCCCACAGCCAGAAGACGGTCTGACGTCGTACCGTCGCGCGGTGTCGCTCGCGCTCGGCCGAGTGGAATCCGACGAAGTCGAGACGAGTTGGCAAGACGCCGAGGTTCTCGGTGCCCCGAGCGATCCCCTCCCGAGCGACCCGGACTGGGCGGGCCGGCTCGTGTTCACCGATGTCCGGAGCGTCACGACCACGGCATCGCCAGAGCAGCTCTGGGCGGTGATCTCCGGGGTCGGCGGCACCAACGGCTGGTATTCGACGCCGCTGCTGTGGGCGATTCGCGGCTGGATGGACAAGCTCGTCGGCGGGGTCGGACTCGCCCGTGGCCGACGCAGCCGAGGCAAGATCGCACCCGGCGACGTCATCGACTTCTGGCGGGTCGAGGCCGTCGAGGATGGCCAGCGATTGCGGCTGCGGGCCGAGATGAAGGTTCCGGGCTACGCATGGCTCGAGATGGGGTGCTCGCCGGATGGCGCTGGCGCGCGCTACGACCAGCGCGCGGTGTTCTTCCCGCACGGTCTCGCCGGTCGGCTGTACTGGCTGGCGGTGCTGCCCTTCCACGGATTCATCTTCAGCGGCATGGCGAACCGGATCACCGCGACTGCCGAGGCCGAGGCGGATGCTGTGTCCGGCGGTGCCGCGGATACGGTGCCGGAACCTGCCGCGGATGCGGCGGCCGACGACGCGGTCGACGCAGAGTCTGCGTCGGAATCGGAGACGGAGGCCGTGCACCGCGTGGCCTCGTAGGCTGGGGGCATGTCCCATCGCGCGGTCGTCATCACCGTCTCCGACCGATCATCCGCGGGTGCGCGCGCCGATGCGAGTGGGCCGGTGGGCGTCGAGGCTCTGCGCGCGGCGGGCTACGACTGCAGTGACGCCGTCGTCGTCCCCGATGGGGCAGACAGCGTCGAAGCGGCGCTTCGCAATGCGCTGGATGCTGGTTTCGCCCTCATCGTGACGACCGGTGGCACCGGACTCTCGCCCCGCGATCAGACGCCCGAGGGCACCGAGCGCGTGGTGGAGCGACAGATTCCCGGCATCGCCGAGGAACTCCGCCGCCGCGGCGCCGCCGAGAAACCGGCCGGAATGCTCTCTCGAGGGCTCGCGGGGGTGTCGGCGCAGTGCGCTCATCGTGAATCTTCCCGGATCGCCGAAGGCCGTGGCATCCGGCATCCCCGTCATCGTCTCGGTCGCCGGCCACATCCTCGACCAACTCGCGGGCGGGGACCACACGTGAGCGCCGTCCGCCTCGCCCGCATCAGTGCGGAGCCGCTGAATGTGGAAGCCCATCTCGCCGCCGTCGACGACGCGTCGGCCGGTGCGCTCACGACGTTCATCGGACGCGTGCGCGATCACGATCCGGATGCCGCGACCGCCGTCGTCGCGCTGGAGTACTCCGCGCACCCCGACGCCGAGGCGGCGCTCGAGCGCATCGCGGAGGCGGCGATCGGATCGACGCGCGCGATTGTGGCGGTCAGCCACCGGATCGGCCGGCTCGAGGTCGGCGATGCGGCCGTCGTGATCGCCGTCGCATCGCCGCACCGTGCCGAGGCGTTCGAGGTATGCCGCGAGGTCATCGAAGCGATCAAGCGCGAGCTCCCCGTCTGGAAGCGTCAAGTCGAGGCCGACGGCACGACCGCGTGGAAGGGCATCGGCGGGTAGCTCGCAGGTCGTTCACCTGGCGCGTGTTGTCGCTCTGGCGGCGGAGAACGACAGGAAGCGTCAGGTGAATCGACGGATGCCGCTGCTCAGCCGCCCGCGAACGGCGGAAGGACGTCGACGAGCGTGTCGGCGTCGAGCGCCGCATCATCCTCGGCGCGAACGCCGCCGACGAGAACGGCGCAGCGGGGCAGGATGCCGCCCAATCCAGGCCGGTCGGCCGCGAGAGCTGCACGCAGGGCGCCCAGGGTCTGCTCGGTGCGCGTCTCTTCCGCGCGGCCGGCGAGTTCTTCCGCGGCGGCGAAGTATCGGATTCGGGCCATCAGGCGTCGCCACCCCAACCGGCGGCCAGTTCGGTGATCGCTGCGATCGCGGCTTCGACGTCGGCGGGGGTGCCGCCGGCGCGGCCGGCGACGAGTCCGGCGACGAATGCGCTGAACGGGGCGGCGGGCCTGGCAACGCCCGTGGCGACATCTCGCGCGAGGTCGAGGATCTGCGTGATGGGCACATCTTCCGGCGCGAGATCGAACTTCTCGCGGAGCGCGTCAGCCCACGCATCCAAGGCTTCGGGGGGCAGGGTGCGGTCACTCATGACGGGTCTCCTCCGGCGCGATCCAGTCTCGGCGCGCCTGGTTCACATCTTCCCACGTGTCCACATCGGTGGTCTCGTGGGGCGGCGCGGCGACCACAGTGATGGCGAGGTCCTCGAGCAGGTCGCGGACGCGCGCGCCGTGCCCTCCGTTGGGCAGCGCCGCGCCCGCGCGTCGGAGCGCCGCCGTGCGGTACGCCCCGATCAGCCACTGCGGGCGCGAACCGACGTCTCCGAGGCACATGCCGTCCGTGTCGGAGGGGAGGAGCAGGATGTCGCGCACGAGCCGCACGGTGGCGGCGCCGATTCCAGGGAGGTCGCATGCGACCACGAGAGTCCATTCGGGGGAGGTCTCGGGATCCCACGAGTGCAGCGCCGCGACGATCCCGGCGACGGGGCCACCGAAGGGCGGGTCCTCGCGCACCCACGTGACGGCGAGGGTGTCGTCGAGGACCGGCCCCGCGATGGTCACGGGATGACAGCCGGCCCGTTGCGCAGCATCGATGGCCCGGTGCAGCAAGCGAGCGACCGCCGATGTCGAGCAGAGGCTTGATCGCGCCGCCCAGCCGAGACGCGCGGCCGCCGGCGAGCAGGATCGCGCCGATGGTTGGTGCCGGGCTCATCGGCACTCCGTCGTTCGCGCGGCTTCGGGGGAGAGTGTCATTGCACGCACCAGATCGCTGGCACTCCCGCTCTAGCGGCGGTCACTTCTCGCCGGGGCGTACCCAGTCCCCGCTGCGGCCGCCGGACTTGTGCGTGATGCGCACGTGTCCGATGGCGGTGGCGCGATCGAGTCCCTTGACCATGTCGACGACCGCGAGAGCTGCGACCGAGACGGCGGTGAGTGCTTCCATCTCGACGCCGGTGCGGTCGGCGGTGCGCACGGTGGCTTCGATCTCGACGCCGTCGTCGACGATCTTGAGATCAACGGTCGCCCCGTGCACGCCGATCACATGAGCGAGGGGGAGGAGCTCAGGGGTCCGCTTGGCGGCCTGGATGCCGGCGATTCGTGCGACGGCGATCACATCGCCTTTGGGGACCGAGCCGTCCCGGAGCGCCGCGACGACCTCCGCAGAGCACCGAACGAATCCTCGAGCGGTGGCGGAGCGCACGGTGGGCTGCTTTTCGGTGACATCCACCATGCGGGCATGGCCCGAACCGTCCAAGTGTGTGAAGCCGTGGTCGCTCATGTGACCAGCATGACATCGACCTCATCACCTGCGGCGACGGCGTCCACGTCTGCAGGGATGACGGCGTAGGCCTCGGCGCGACCGAGGCCACCCGCGAGATGCGACCCACCCGATGTCGCCGGAGCCACCGTCCAGCGTGCCGGATCGCTGCGATCCACCACGACAGGCAGGTACTGCTGACGCCCGGGCGGAGTGCGCCATCCGCGGGAAACGGCAAGACGCGCGATCGCACGTTGTCCCGCCGACCGCCCCTGGAGGGCGAGGAGGGCGGGGCGAACGAAGACCTCGAACGAGACCGCAGCGCTCACCGGGTTGCCGGGGAGCCCGAAGAGCAGGAGTCCGTCGTCGGTGCGCCCGAATCCCTGCGGCTTCCCCGGCTGCATCGCGATCTTCGAGAAGGTCATGACATCGCCGAGGGTGTTCTTGACGACTTCGTATGCTCCCGCGCTCACCCCGCCGGAGAACACGATGAGATGCGCGCCGAGCGCGACAGCCTCCGCGATCGACTCGCGCGGGCCATCGCCTTCGTCGGAGACCGTGCCGCGCATGACGACCTCAGCTCCCGCCTCAGCGGCGAGGCCGGCCAGCAGGTGAGAGTTCGACTCAGGAATCTGCCCGTGGCGGAGCGGCTCGCCGGGCGGGACCAGTTCGGACCCTGTCGAGATCACGGCGACCCGCGGGCGTCGGGTGACCGACACCGTGGCCACTCCCGCGGCCGCGACGGCGCCGAGTTGCCATGCTCCGAGCAGTGCTCCGGCAGGCAGAATCTCGTCGCCGATCGCCGCGTCGCCGGCCCTGCGCCTGATGTGGGCACCGGCGGCGATAGGCGCGCGCAGCACCGTGATCACGCCGAGGGAGTCGGCAAGCCTGCCCAGGGTGTGCTCAAAGGGAACGATCGCCGTCGCGTCCGATGGCACCGGGGACCCGGTCATGATGCGCGCTGCCTGCCCGGCGGCCAGCGGTGGGTCGAGTTGCGTCCCGGCGGGCAGGTCCGCCACGACGGTGAGGTTCAACGGCCGGTCGGGTGCCGCATTCGAGGCGTCCTCGAAGCGGACGGCGAAGCCATCCATCGCCGAATTGTCGAACCCCGGAAGGTCGACCGCGGCAACGACGGGCGCCGCGAGCACTCGTCCGAGCGCATCGTCGATCCCGATCTCTTCGGGCGGGAGCGACGAAACGCCGGACAGCACGGTCGCGCGATGTTCCTCGACGCTGAGCAGGCTCATGCGGGGACGCCCGGGACCGGGAACTCGCCCAGCGGCGAGGGCGCTTCGCCACGTGACCATTCCGCCGGCGAGGACGGATGCATCCACGCCCGACTCGCGCAGCACCCGGGCGGCATAGGCAGCGCGCTGGCCGACCTCGCAGACCACGACGATCGGGCCGTCCGTCGGCAGGGCTGCGCCGGCGATGACCTCGCCGAGCGGTACGGCAACGGCGCCGGGGATCATTCCGGTTGCTGTCTCCGTGGGTTCGCGAACATCGAGCAGGGTCGCGCCCGCGGCCTGCGCCGCGAGCGCCTGGTCGAGGTCGAGTTGAGGGGGCAGAGCCACGACCGGAGGCGCCGGTCGCGTCGACCGGCGGACGCCCGATCCGCGGAGCGCCACTTCGGTGTGGTGCGCACGGAGGGCATCGATGAGGAGCACGCGGCCGAAGAGGGGTTCACCGATCCCCGCGATGAGCTTGATCGCCTCGGTCGCCATCACACTGCCGACCTGCATCGTCAGCGCGCCCAGAACGCCCACCTGAGAGCACGTGGGCAGCTCGCCCACCGTCTCGGGCGGGTAGAGGTCGGCCAGGACGACGGCGTCGGTCCCCTCGGGAGGCGACGACCAGAACACCGTCACCTGGGCGTGGAACTCTTGGACAACGCCCCACACGAGTGGGATGCCGAGCGTCTCGCACGCCGACGCCACGACGGCGCGGGTCGCGAAGGAGTCCGTGCCGTCGAGAACGACGTCCGCTCCGCGAAGCAGCTCCACCGCGGTATCGGCATCGAGGCGGCGCCGGACACCTCGAATCGTCGTCTCGGGACTGAGGTCGGCGGCCGCACGGCTGGCGCTGTCGGTCTTGGCGGCACCGACATCCGAGAAGCGGTGGATCACCTGGCGCTGCAGGTTTGTGGCATCCACGACGTCGTCATCGATGACCGTGATCGTCCCGACGCCCGCGGCGGCGAGGGCAAGAATCGCGGGAGAACCGAGACCGCCCGCACCGGCGATCGCCACGTGTGCGGCAGCCAAACGGCGCTGGCCGAGTTCGCCCAGGCCGGCGAGGCTCACGTGGCGCGCCGTGCGTGCCATCTCTGCCGCGGACAACTCTGCGACGGGGGCGACCAACGGGGGGAACGGCATGAATCCAGGCTAGTCGCGGCTCATCGGGCCTCGGTCCAGCGACCGCCCGACGTCCGCAAGAGCGGTGATATCTTCGCATTATGACCGCATTTCGGATTTCGCAAGCGGCCCGACTGCTGGGGGTCAGCGATGACACCGTCCGGCGCTGGGTAGAGCGCGGCACGCTTCCGGTCACCGGCGCCAGCCCCACCGAGATTCCGGGCGAGGCGCTGGCTGCGCAGTCGCTCGTGCTCGCCGCGGAGGCCGCCGACGAGACCGACGTTCTCTCGAGCGCGCGCAACCGCTTCACCGGTCTCGTAACAAGGGTGCAGATCGATGGGGTGATGGCGCAGGTCGACATTCAAGCCGGTCCCCACCGGGTCGTTTCGCTGATCTCCGCCGAATCCGCACGCGAATTGGGGCTCGAAGTCGGGTCTCTCGCGGTGGCCGTGATCAAGGCGACGCTGGTTGTCGTCGAGGCTCCGAAGCAATGAGGGGCCGCACCGCCGCAGTGATCGCCCTGTCCGCGCTGTTGGCGCTGACCGGGTGCGCCACGACCGCCGATGCGGGCACAGACCGCACAGGCGATTCGTCGTCCACCAGCGCCGCGCCGGAACTGACCGGCGACCTCACGGTGTACGCCGCGGCATCTCTCGCCGGCGCGTTCGACGACCTTGCCACTGCGTTCGAGCAGCGCAATCCGAGCGTCGACGTCCAACCGGTCGTCTATGACGGCTCACAGGTGCTGGCGACCCAGATCGAGGCCGGGGCACCGGCGGATGTCTTCGCGTCTGCCGATGAGAAGACGATGGCGAAGATCGGAGATCTCGCCACCGGGCCCGAGCTGTTCGCGTCGAACACGCTCGTTCTCGTCGTTCCCGCCGGCAATCCGGGCGGGGTGACCGGCCTCGCAGACCTCGCCCGCCCGGAGCTCACCGTCGTGCTGTGTGCGCCAGAGGTGCCGTGCGGCGCCGCATCGCAGACACTCCTCGCGAATCAGGGCGTGAGCGTCACGCCCGCGAGCAGCGAGCAGAATGTCACGGCGGTGTTGACCAAGGTGGCCGCCGGCGAAGCGGATGCGGGTCTCGTCTACGCGACCGATGTCGTCGGGAGGGATGACGTCGAATCGACGGTTCCTGACGGTGCCGCGGAGGTCGTGAACCACTATCCGATCACCGCAGTCACAGCCTCGGCGAACCCGGATGCCGCGGCCGCGTTCATCGCATTCGTGCTGAGCGACGATGGCCAGGGGATCTTGTCCGACGCGGGATTCGGGCTGCCGTGAGTTTTCTTCCGCGGAGCATTGCGATCCCCGCGGCGGTGGGACTCGCGCTTCTCGTTCTGCCGTTGGCGGCGCTGGTCGGCCGCGTCGAGTGGTCGACGCTGTGGAGCGACATCACCTCGCCGGGCGCGCTCACCGCCCTGGGATTGTCACTGCTGACCGGAGCGATCGCGACGGGCGTGTGCATTGTTCTGGGCGTGCCGCTCGCGCTCGTCATGGCGCGGATGCCGGACCGCGGAGCGTCGTTCCTGCGCGCGCTCGTCATCATTCCGCTCGTCCTGCCGCCGATGGTCGGCGGCGTTGCGCTGCTCTTCCTCTTCGGCCGGGAAGGGTGGATCGGCTCGTTCCTCGCCGATGCGGGCATGCGCGTTCCGTTCACGACGACCGCTGTCGTGATCGCGCAGACCTTCGTTGCGCTCCCTTTCCTCGTGCTCGCTGTCGAGGGGTCGCTCCGCACGACCGGGACCGGCTACGAGCAGGCCGCGGCGGCGCTGGGTGCGGGACGCTGGCGGACACTTATGCGCGTCACGCTTCCGCTCGCCGGCCCCGGCCTCATCGCGGGCATCGTGCTCTGCTTCGCACGGGCCGTCGGCGAGTTCGGCGCGACGGCGCTGTTCGCCGGCAATGCGCCGGGAGTGACGCAGACGATGCCGCTCGCGATCTACTCTGCGTTCAACGGCGCCGGAGTGACCGAGGGGGCGGCTGTCGCCCTCGCGCTCCTCTTGCTGGCAACAGCGGTCATCGTCCTCCTGCTCGTGCGCGCGTGGCGGCCCGGAGTTGTTCGATGAGCGAGGTCGTCCGATGAGCGAGGTCGTCCGATGAGCGCCGGGCTATCGGCATCCGTCGTCGTCGAACGGCGCGGCTTCCGGCTGGACGTGAACCTCGATGCGGCGCCCGGCGAGGTCATCGCGGTGATGGGACCCTCTGGAGCGGGAAAATCGACGCTTCTCGCCGCGCTGGCCGGGCTCGTTCCGCTCACATCCGGATTCGTGCGCATCGGCGATAAGGCGGTGTCGGATCCGCGGGCGAAGGTTCGCGTGCACCGACGCGGGGTGGTGCTGCTCGGGCAGGATCCGCATCTGTTCCCGCATCTGACCGCGCGCGACAACGTCGCCTTCGGACCGCGTGCACAGGGCGTGGCACGCGAGCTCGCCGCCCACGAAGCCGACGAGCTGCTCTGGCGAGTCGGGCTGCCCGGTTCGGGCGATCACCGTCCCGGCGAGTTGTCGGGTGGCCAGCAGCAGCGAGTGGCGCTCGCGCGCGCGCTCGCCGTCAAGCCCGGGCTGCTGTTGCTCGATGAGCCCCTCACCTCGCTCGACCCCGAAACGGCGGCCGGTGTCCGCACGGTGCTGGCCGAGCAGTTGTCGGGAACGACGACCGTGGTCGTCACCCATGACGCGGTGGATGCCGCAGCCTTGGCGACCCGCCTGATGCTGCTCGAGGGTGGTCACCTCACCCAGAGCGGAACCGTGCGCGAGGTCCTCCGGGCACCCGTGACGCCGTTCGCCGCCGCGATCTCTGGGCTCAACCGCATCGTCGGCCGCGCCCAGGCGGGGGCATGGACCGGGGGAGACCCATCATTCACCCTCGCCTCGTCGGTGCCGGCCGAGGTGGACGACGGCACGCCGCTGGCGGCGGTCTTTCGCCCGGGTGCGGTACAGATCGAGCGCTCGCGCGAGGAGACGTGGACGGCCGCGGTGCGCATCGCACGCACCTCCCTCGTGCTTCCGGGCGAGTGGCCGGCACGTGTCGTGCGATTGGAGCAGACGCCCGCGGGCGTGCGGGTTCACCTGGCTGAGCCGGCCGTCGCCGCGGACCTCCCGGTGGAGGCCGTGTCCGAGCTCGCGCTGGCGCCTCGCGTCCCGGTGCACCTGCGCGTGGCGCCGAGCGATGTACGCCTGATCCCGGTGTGAGCGCGATCCTCGATTGAGTGCGATCCCGCGATGAGTACGATCAGCCCGTGACCCGAATCCGTCCCTTCCGCTCCGGCGACGAACCCGCCCTCGCTGAAATCTGCCTCCAGACCGCCGACAGTGGCCGAGACGCGACGGGAGTTCTCGAGGACGACCGCGTGTGGGCCGAGGTCTTCGTTCTTCCGTACGTCTCACGGCATCCGGAATTCGCGTACGTCGTCGAAACCGATGACGGCACGGTCGCCGGCTACGTCGTCGGCGTACCCGACACCCGCGCATTCGAAGACTGGTTCGCGGAGACCTGGTGGCCGACTTTCTCGGAGCGCTGGCCCGAACCGCTCGAAGAGCGCACTCGGCAGGACGGGATCCTGCGCTATGCCTACGGCCGCCGCGGCGGCGCTGAGCCGTATGGGGACGCGTATCCCGCGCACCTGCACATCGATCTGCTGCCCGAACTGCAGGGGCAGGGGTGGGGGCGGCGTCTCATCGACACGTTCGCAGACGCCCTGCGCGTCGCCGGCGTCAGCGGGCTGCACCTCGCCGCGGATAGCGAGAACGCGGGCGCGCTCACCTTTTACGATCGGCTCGGGTTCACCCGCATCCCGTCGCACGCGGGCGTGCAGGCATTCGGGATGACGCTTTAACGGTTCGAAGACGAATCCTCGCGGGTCAGCGTCTTCACCCGTCGCCGGTCGTAGAGCGTGACCCCCGGGACGGTGGTCTCGTCTGACTTCGTGGCGCCGTCTTCGCGCCATCCGTGCCGCTCGTAGAACTCCGCCGCGCGGGTGTTGCCGTCGAGGACCCACAGCGAGCAGTCGATGAATCCGGAGTCGCTCAGACGTCGCTCGACTTCCGCCATCAGCGCGTGACCGACGCCGCGACCCCAGAACCCGGGGAGCGCGTAAAAGGCGAGGATCTCACCCCACGCGGCACGATCCTCATCCCGGCACGCACCGAATGACGCCCACCCGGCGAGCTCGCCATCGACCTCGGCGAGCAGCTCGATGCTTCGAGGGTCCGAATGCATCTCGTCCCAGCGATCCGTGCGATGTCTCGTGTTGCGGTCGATGTCGAGCCGGTCGAGCACGTCATCGGGGATGAGTCCGGCATACGCGACGCGCCACGACTCGACTTGAACGGTGGCGATGGCGCGGGTGTCGCGGGAGTCCGCGACGCGGACGGTGATCACGGGACGAGCGTCCCGTGCTCGAGATGAACGACCCGGTCGACGAGACCGCCGGGAACAGTGACGTGCGAGACCAGCACGACGGCGCGCTCGGGCCCGACGGCGCGGAGGAGATCGGTGAGGAGCGCATCGGATGCCGCGGGGTCGACGCCTGCGGTGGGCTCATCGAGCACGAGCACGGGGAATCCGTGCAGCAGCGCTCGCGCGAGCGCAATGCGCTGTGCCTGACCGCCCGACACCAGTGCGCCGCGCTCGCCGACGCGGGCATCGAGTCCGCCGCGCTCGCGCAACCAGGCGCCCAGCCCCACGCGGTCGAGCACGTCTTCCAGTTCGGCATCGGTCGCGTCGTCGCGGGCGAACAGGAGGTTCTGGCGGATGTCTTCGTCGAACAGCATCGGCTGCTGCTCACACAGCCCTATGGTCTGGCGCACATCGTCGGTGGCGAGGTCGCGCACGGCGACGCCACCGATCTCATACGTTCCCTCGCACTCCAAGAAGCGCACGAGCACATGGGCGAGCGTCGACTTTCCCGCGCCGCTGGACCCGACGACGAGAACGCGCTCGCCGGGTCGCACGTCCAGATCGATGTCGGTCAGCGAGGGCGCGCCCGTTCCCGGCCACGAGGCGGAGACATTGCGCAACCGCAATCCGTCACCGAGCACGGGGGCGGCGCCGGTCGGAACGCGGTCATCACTCACGAGCCCCGTCGGGATCTCGGTGGGAACAGCCTCCGCGATGCGGGCGGCCGAGGTGCCGACCTGTCGCCAGGCGGAAGCGGCGAGCGGCACGGCGCCGAAGACCTCGAAGACGGCCATCGGCACCAGGATCGCGACGGCCATCCAGGGTCCGGTGAGCGCATCGATATCCGGGGCGGTGACAACGATCGCCAGAATCGTCGCGGCACCGGCGAGCAGGGACACGACGCCGCTCGTGCCGGCTTGGGCGCTCGCGCGCCGGACGAGGGCGCGGCGGAGGTCCGCGTCGGCCGCGGCGATGCGTGCGCGGCTGGCCGGCTCGGCGCCGTAGGCGAGGAGGACTTCGAGGCTGCCGAGGTGGTCGGTGACGGCATCCGCGAGCAGCGCCCGGCGCGGCGCGATCGCCCGCTCCGCCCGGGCACCCGCCAGCCAGCCCCATCCGGTGGCGACGATCGCCGCGATCACGAGGCAGGCGAGGAGGGTGAGGGAGGCCGGCACCGAGATGAACGCGATGAAGATCACCGAGCCCAGGGCCACGATCGCCGACGCGATCAGCGGTTCGACGACGCGCAAAGGGAGATTCTGCAGCTCGTCGACGTCATCGACGAGCGCGGCGAGCACCGAGCCGCGACGTGTGCGCGCGAGACCATCGGGAGCAAGGGGGATGAGCCGCCGGACGAGCGATGTGCGCGTGGTGGCGAGTTGGCGCAGCGCTGCGTCGTGAGACGTGAGTCGCTCGAGATAGCGGAACGAGGCTCGCGCCAGGGCGAACGCTCGCACGGCGACCACGGCGGCGGTGACGTACATGATGGCCGGCTGCTCGCTCGCGCGGACGATGAGCCAGGCGCTCGCGGCAAGAAGGGCGACGGCGGATGCTTCGGTCGCAAAGCCCGAGGCGACCGCGGGCCAGAAGCGCCGTACGGGCGGCATCGCGCCCCGGAGGACATCGCGTGTCGTCGTCATGCGGGCACCCCCTGCGGCTCGAGCACGACGACCTCGTCGGCGATGGTGCGCGCAGAGGTGCGATGCGAGACGAGGAGGATGGTGGCGCCGGCGTCGGCGAGTTCGCGCACGCGGCTCCAGAGGCGCGCCTCGGTGTCGGCATCCAGGGCGGCGCTCGGTTCATCGACCGCGAGGACGGATGCCGCGCCGCTCAGATACCGGTAGATCGCCCGGGCGACAGCCACGCGTTGCGCTTGGCCGCCGGAGAGTCCCGCGCCCTGCACGCCGAGCTCGGCATCCGGGTCGAGATCTTCGGCGCACGCCATGACAAGCGCGCGCCCGATCAGCGCGGGATCGGGATTGTCGGCGCCGAGGGCGACGTTGTCCGCGATGGTGCCGGCGATGAGGCCCGGTTGCTGCCCGGCCCACGCGAGCCAGGTCGCCGGTGCGCCAAGCGGCCGGCCGCCGAGGGTCGCGGTGCCCTCGAAAGGCGCGGCGCCACGGAGGGCGGCGAGGAGACTCGACTTTCCCGCTCCGCTCGGACCTTCGATGAGCACGATCTGCCCGGCATCCGCGGTGAAAGAGACAGGCTCCAGGAGGAGGGCGCCGCGTTGGACGCGCACATCTCGCAGCGTCAGAGTGCCGCGTGCGGCAGGGGGCGCTGTCTCGGATGTGCCGACGCGAGGGGATATGCCCGAACGAGGAGCGGATGCCGCGTTCCGGTCCTCGTTTCGGCGAATCTCCTCGCCCGGGGACAGCACGGATGCCGCGGGCGCGACAGCGCGGGCCGCGTCGAGCACCGCGAAGAGATCGTCGGTTGCGGCGACACCCTCAGCCGCAGCGTGGAACTGCACGCCCACCTGCCGGATCGGGAGGTAGGCCTCGGGGGCGAGGAGAAGCACGAACAGCCCGACCGTCAGCGCGAGCGAGCCATCGATGAGGCGGAAGCCGATCGCCACGGCGATGATCGCGACCGAGATGGAGGCGAGGAACTCCAGCGCGAAGCCGGAGAGGAATGACACCCGCAGCACCCGCATGGTTTCGACGCGGTAGCGCTCGGTCACGGTCTCCATGGAGCGCACCGCGCGGTGCTGCCGGCCGAAGACCTTGAGGGTGGAGAGGCCCCGGACGGTGTCGGAGAATCGGGCGGCCAAGGTGCTCAGCGTCCGCCACTGCTTGTTCTGCACCGACCGCGTCGCGAGCCCGATCAGCACCATGAAGAGGGGGATGAGGGGAAGGGTGAGGACGACCGTGAGGCCGGAGATCCAGTCCTGCGACCACATCACCAACACGATGATCGGCGTTGCGACCACGGTCTGCACCAGCTGTGGGAGGTAGCGGCCGAAGTACGCATCGAGGGCGTCGAGACCACGACCGGCGGTCAACGCGATCTGTGCCGAATTGTGCGTCGCGAGCCAGCCGGGACCGAGGGTGCCGATGGCCTCCACAAGGTGCGCGCGGAGCTGAACCTGGACTCTGGCCGACGCCCGCGCCGCCACCATCTCGCGCGCCCAGATGAGCACGGCGCGAAGCGCGACCACGCCACCCAGCGCCAACAGGATGCCGGAGAGCTCTGACCACGGCATCCCGTCCAGCGCGCCGACGATGGCCCGGGTGACCAGCCATGCGAAGGCGACGATGACGAGCGTCTGCGTGAACCCGATCAGCCCGATCATCACGAAGAAGGGCCGCGACGCTCTGCCGTACTTCAGCAGCCGAGGGTCGACCGGCCGCCCCTTCGTCCGCGGTGGGGCGTCGTCGGAGCTGGCGGGCATGCTTCCATCCTGCACTCAGTGGACGAGTTCGGCGGCCTTCTCGATGCGCGAGCGGGTGACGCGCTTGCGGAAGATCCAGTAGGTCCAGCCCTGGTAGACGAGGACCAGCGGAAGGAAGATGACAGCCGCCCAGGTCATGATCGTCAGTGTGTAGTCCGTGCTCGATGCGTTCTCGATCGTCATATTGAAGGCCGGATCCGTGGACGACGGCATGACGTTCGGAAAGAGTGCGAGCCAGAGGGTCAGCACGGCGAAGGCAACGGTTCCCGCGCCGAACGCAAATGCCCAGCCCTCGCGGTCCCGCATGTTCGAGATGATCGAGGCGATCAGAGCCAGTGCGGCCAGCACGGCCGTCACGACGACCAACCCGATGAGGGGAGCGCCGTTGGCGGATGCCAGGAAGACGGTCCACACCAGGAATGCGGCCGCCACCACGACGGTGATCATTCCGGAGCGGACGGCGAGCTTGCGAGCATCGTCGTGCACCTGGCCATCGGTCTTCAGAGCGACGAAGTACACGCCGTGCGTGAAGAACAACAGGAGCGTGGTGAGTCCGCCCAGCAGTCCGTACGGGTTCAGCAGCGTGAGCAGCGAGCCGGTGAACTCCATGTCCTTATCGATCGGCACGCCCTGCACGATGTTCGCGACAGCGACCCCCCACAGCAGCGCGGGGACGGCCGAGCCGACGACGATCATCGTGTCGAAGCCCTTCTTCCACTTCAGCGAATCGCGCTGGTGGCGGTACTCGAACGAGACGCCTCGGGCGATGAGGGCGAGGAGGATGAGCAGCAATGCGAGGTAGAAGCCGCTGAACAGGGTGGCGTACCACTCCGGGAACGCCGCGAACAGGCAGGCGCCGGCGACGATGACCCAGGTTTCATTGAGGTCCCAGACCGGCCCGATCGTGTTGATGATCTGCCGGCGGGAGATGTCGTTCTTGCCCAGGAAGGGCAGTGACATCCCGACGCCGAAGTCGAAGCCGTCGAGGACGAAGTAGCCGACGAAGAGGACGCCGACGATGAAGAACCAGACGTATGCGAGATCCATCATGCGCTCCTAGTAGACCGTGGTCGGGGTGTCTTCGACGGATACCGACTTCTGCTCGTCGCCGGGCTCGGGAAGGGGGTCGGGACCGATGTGTGTGGTCTTCATGATCAGTCCGACCTCGACGACGGCGAGAATCGCGTAGATCGCCGTGAATGCCACCAGCGAGATGAGGACCGTCCACCCGGGGACCGATGGCGAGACGCCATCCTCGGTGAGCATGAGCCCGAAGACGATCCAGGGCTGGCGGCCCATCTCGGTGAAGATCCAGCCGACGAGAATCGCGACCAGAGATGCCGGCCATGCCCAGATGGCGAGTCTCCATGCCCAGGCGGGAACGGGGCGCTTCGCGCTCTTGCGGGTGAACCAGAGGCCGGCGACGGCGGTCAGCGCCGAGATCGCACCGAGGCCGATCATCCAGCGGAACGCCCAGTAGGTGATCCAGAGCACCGGGGCGAAGTTTCCGTCGACCTGGTCCGCGAACTGCGGGAACAGCGTCGTGGTGTACTCCATGTTCAAGTCGTTGATGCCCTCGACGCAGCCGTCGAACGTATGTGTCGACAGCAGCGCCAGCAGGTAGGGCACACGAATAGAGAAGAGTTCGCTGGTGCCATCCGGCGTGCCCAGCGTGAAGATCGAGAAGGAGGCGTCGGCGCCGCACGCCGTGTTGAACATCGCCTCGGCGGCCGCCATCTTCATGGGCTGCGTCTGCGTCATCACGAGGCTCAGCTGGTCGCCGGAGAGGAAGACCAGGGCGAACGCGACGAGCATGCCCCACAGTCCGTACTTCAGAGCGGACCGCATCATCTCCTGGTTCTGACCGCGCAACAGGTGCCACGCGCAGATCGAGATGATGACACCCGCCGTGAACATGAAGGCCGCTGAGAGGGTGTGCGGGAGCGCGCTGAGGGCGATGGGGTTGCTGAGGACGGCGAGGAAGTCGTTCATCTCCGCGCGGCCGCCGTCCTGCGCCATCTGGTAGCCGACCGGGTTCTGCATGAACGCGTTGGCGGCAAGGATGAAGTACGCGGAGAACCATGCGCCGATCGTCGCGATCCAGATGCTGGCGAGATGCAGTCCCTTGGGGAGTTTGTCCCACCCGAAGATCCAGAGCCCGATGAATGTCGCCTCGAAGAAGAACGCCATCAGACCCTCGAACGCGAGCGGTGCCCCGAACACGTCGCCGACGAAGCGGGAGTACGACGACCAGTTCATGCCGAACTGGAACTCCTGCACGATGCCGGTCACGACACCCATCGCGAAGTTGATGAGGAAGATCTTCCCGAAGAAGCGGGTCAAGTGCAGCCACTTGAGCTTGCCGGTGCGGTACCACGCAGTTTGGAAGATCGCGACGGTCAGCGCCATGCCGAGCGTCAGCGGAACGAAGAGGAAATGGTAGAGGGTCGTGAGGCCGAACTGCCATCGTGCGAGCAGCAGTGGATCGAGGAAGTCCATGGGTGTCCCCTCTTGGCAGGGTGGTCACAAAATAGAGCGTTCACAATGAGGCGTCGATCTCATTAAGGCTGAAGGTACACAGGCTGCTTTCAGACCGGTAGACCGATGGGCCGTGAATAATCGCTTCGTCTCTTCGGATCGACCGTCGAGGCGGATGCCGCGGCTACGCTCAAAGGATGGCTCTCGTCGATCGGTTCGGACGGGTGCACCGTGATCTGCGCATTTCGCTGACGGATCGGTGCTCCTTGCGCTGCACCTATTGCATGCCCGAACAGGGCAACGAATGGCTTGCGCGCACCAGCATCTTGACTCTCGATGAGATCGTGCGCGTGGCGACGGTTGCCGCTGCCGAGGGCATCACGACGTTCCGCCTCACCGGCGGGGAGCCTCTGCTGCGCACCGACATCGTCGATGTCGTGCGCCGCCTGTCTGTGCTCAAGGGGCCGACCGGCGAGTCTGTCGAGATTGCGATGACGACGAACGGCATCCGTCTTCCCGAGGTGCTGCCGGGACTCGTGGATGCCGGCCTGAACCGACTCAACATCTCCATCGACACGATCAAACGTGACCGGTTCGCCGCTCTCACGAGGCGTGACCGCCTCGATGACGTCCTCGCCGGCATCCGTGCCGCCCAGGTGTCGGGATTGCGACCTCTGAAGCTCAACGCTGTCGCGATGCGCGGGGTCAACGACGACGAATTGGTCGACCTTGTCGAGTTCGCCGTCGAACACGATGCCCAGATGCGCTTCATCGAGCAGATGCCGCTCGACGCCGGCCACACGTGGGATCGCTCCACGATGGTCACACGCGAGGAGATCCTCGAGTCGCTCTCCACTCGCTGGACGCTGACCCCGATTCCCGGCCGCGGCGGTGCTCCCGCCGAGCGGTGGACGCTCGACGGCGGGCCGCACAACGTCGGAGTCATCGCCTCGGTGACGGCGCCATTCTGCGGCCTCTGCGACCGGCTGCGGCTGACCGCCGATGGCCAACTGCGCAACTGTCTCTTCTCGAACAGCGAATACGACCTCTTGCCGATCATCCGCGGCGCCAGCAACGTGCCGAACGAGTCGATCGACGAGGGAATCGAGCGGGTGCTTCGGGCGTGCGTTGCCGGGAAGCTCCCCGGACACGCGATCAACGATCCGTCCTTCCTTCAGCCCGCGCGTGGGATGAACGCGATCGGAGGCTGAAAATGGGCCGCATCACGTCCCGCGTTCCCGTTGTCCGCATCGTCGTCGGCGGTGACGAATCACGCCGACTCGACACTGTCGTCGTGGAGGAGCCGTTGGAGATGCGTGTGGGCGGGCATCCGCTCGCGGTCACGATGCGCACCCCCGGTCACGATGTGGAACTTGCCACCGGCTTCTTGGTGTCAGAGGGGATCATCGTTCGCGGTGAGCAATTCCTGTCAGCGATCCACTGCGCGGGTCCTGGCGATGCAGAGAACACGTACAACGTGCTGGACATCGCGCTCGCCGAGGGAGTCGTCGTCCCCGAGCCGAATCGCAACTTCACGATCACGAGTTCGTGTGGCGTGTGCGGCAAGGCGTCCATCGATGCGGTCGAGACCGTGTCGAGGTATGACCTGTCGACGGATGCCGTGACCGTTTCAGCGACCGCGTTGGCAGGGTTTCCCGCCGCGCTGCGCGAGGCGCAGGCGGTTTTCGAGAAGACCGGCGGGCTTCATGCGGCGGGAGTGTTCGACGCCGAAACCGGCCGGATGCTCGTCGTCCGCGAGGATGTCGGGCGTCACAATGCGGTCGACAAGGTCGTCGGCTGGGCCGCTCAGCAGGACCTGCTGCCGCTCACCGGCACGGTCCTGCAGGTGTCCGGGCGAGTGAGCTTCGAACTGGTGCAGAAGGCCGTGATGGCCGGCATCCCGATTCTCGCGGCGGTATCAGCGCCCTCGTCGCTGGCCATCGAGTTCGCACAGCGTGCCGGGATGACGCTCGTGGGATTCTCGCGGGGCGAGACGCTCAACGTGTATGCGCACCCGGAGCGCATCCTCCGCTGACATCGGCCCTCGCCGCTCATCCGCGGCGCTTCGTCGGTCGTCAGTCGTGCGTCGTTGCGGCGTGGAGCAGCCGGACGATGCACTGCGTCGCTGCGCAGTCGGACCGCATGCCGTCAATGGTGAGGGGTCCGCCGGCTTCGGCGAGCACGCCCTGCATGAGGGAGAGGTGGACGGCGCAGAGCACCTCGCGGTGCGCTTCTTGCGACTCGGCGTACGCGCACTCCGACAGATCCAACGACAGCGCCCTCTCGTCGACGATCGGGTCGAAGCCTTGGTCGGAGAGTTCGTCGACGAGCGCGTCGATCTGGTGGAGCGAGTCGTGGCCCAGCTCGTCGGGCACGGCGACGGTCATGACGCGCCGCATCAGGTCGCCGCGGTGGGCGGCGTCGCGCACTTTGCGTCGCTGGACGGGGCTCGACGCGCTGGTTCCGTCTGCGGCGCTGTAGAGAACGCGAGGGCGGCCACGCGTGGTTCGATGCTCGGGGGCAGACACGACGTAGCCGTCGTCGATGAGGCGACCGAGATGCTCGCGGACCGTGTTGGGGTGGAGCGCGGTGGCGCTGACGAGTTCGGCGATCGTGCGCTGTGGCTGCTCCTGGATGAGGTGCAGAATTTCGACGCGCGAGTAGCTGGAAATCGCGCTGTAACCGAGGGTCGTGGTGCTCACGGTTCCATTATTCACGGTTTCGCCGTCTATGGTCAGACCACGCGACATATTCGTGGATATTGCGCGACAGCGGGGTCAGGCGTCGGCGGGCACCCAGTCCGAGACGCGGTTCAGTTCGAACACCTCGTCGGCGTCGAGGTCCAGGCGTGCACCGACGAGGAGGTCGGCGACCTGCGACACGCGTGACGCGCTCGCAATGGGAGCTGCCACCGTCGGCTGGGCGCGCAGCCACGCGAGAGCGGTCGCCGTGATGGAGGCGTCGTGGGCTTCGCCGATGCGCTCGAGCGTGTCGACGATCTCCAAGCCCTGCTCGGTGGCGTACTTCGCAGCACCCTCGGCGCGCGGCGAGGACTGACCTGCGGCATCCGTCGACCGGTACTTTCCGGTGAGGAATCCGCTTGCCAGCGCGTAGTAAGGCACGAGACTGAGGTTGAACTCTTCCGCGACGGGAATGATGTTCTTCTCGACGTCACCGCGGTGCACCAGGTTGTAGTGCGGCTGCACGGCCACGGGAAGGGCGACGCCGGTGGCTGTCGCGATGTCGATCCACTGCCGGATGCGCTCGGCGCTGTAGTTGGAGACGGCGACGTGTCGCACGAGCCCATCGTCGACGAGCTTGCCGAAGGCCGCGACGGTCTCTTCGAGGGGGGTGGCTTCGTCGTCGAAGTGTGCGTAATAGAGGTCGATCGTGTCCACACCCAGACGCCCCAGCGAGGCCTCGGCCGCGGCGCGCACGTTTGCTGCGGACAGGCCGCGGAACTCTGGGTGCTGGCTGACCTTCGTGGCAACCACGATGCCGTCCGCCTTGCGATCTGCGAGCCATGCGCCGATGATCTTCTCGCTGTCTCCACCGGAGTTGCCGGGCACCCATGCGCTGTAGCCATCAGCGGTGTCGATGAAGTTTCCGCCGCCTTCGGTGAAAGCGTCGAGGATGGCGAAGGAGGCGTCGCGGTCGGCGGTCCAGCCGAATACGTTGCCACCGAGAGAGAGGGGGAGGACGTCGAGATCACTGGTTCCGATGCGGGTCATACTTGAGGACAAGACCGATGTCGTCCCATGTATTCCAGATCCCGAAAGGTTTCCTTCGTGCCGAAAACGATCGTCATCACCGGAGCCAGCGATGGAGTCGGTGCTGCTGCCGCCCGCAGGCTGTCCGCTGAAGGGCACCAGGTCGTGCTCGTCGGTCGTTCGCCAGAGAAGACGGCGGCGGTCGGTCGGGAGCTCGATGCGCCGTTCTATGTCGCGGACTTCGCCGATCTGGCCCAGGTGCGAAATCTCGCGGCCGAGTTGGGTGCGGCGTACCCCTCGATCGATGTCCTCGCGAACAACGCCGGCGGCATTTTCGGCGATCGCGGCGTCACTGTGGACGGCTTCGAGCAGACCTTTCAGGTGAATCACCTCGCGGGGTTCCTTCTCACCAATCTGCTGATGGAGAATCTCGCCGCCGGCGGCGCGTCGGTGATTCAGACCTCGAGCGTGGCCGCTCAGCGGTTCGCGAAGTTCGACATCGACGATCTGCAGGGAGAGAAGGCCTATTCGGGCGGCGCTGCGTATGGCAACGCCAAGCTCGCCAACATCCTGTTCACACGTGAGCTGCAGGTGCGCTTCCACGATCGCGAGATTTCGTCGGCGGCATTTCATCCGGGTGTCGTGGCGTCGGGATTCGCGTCGGCTTCGGGCGGGCTCTTCCAATTCTTCTACTCGAATCCGCTGTCCAAGCGATTCATGACTTCGACCGACGAGGGCGGTGCGCGGCTCGTCTTCTTCGTCGACGGTGTCCCTGGTAAGGATTGGGTATCGGGCGGGTACTACGAGCGCGACAGCCTCGCGCGGGCCAACCCGTTGGCGGCCGACCCCGTGCTCTCCGCCAGATTCTGGGACATGAGTGCGCAACTCGTGGGACTCTGAAACATCACACGTCGACGTCACACGGAAATCACACTGACGAAGGAGGTGCAGGACATGGTGCAGGTTCGCGTCGCCGGAGTCGCCCTGGATTCCTCCGGCGGGCACGTCATTCTGCTCAAGCCCATGGAGGACTTGTCTGCTGAGGGGCGGATGGTGCCCATTTGGATCGGTGAGCAGGAAGCCACGTCGATTCTCATCGCGGTCGAGGGTGCGACGCCGCCGCGTCCTCTGGCCCACGACCTCATGCGCGCGCTCCTGGGGACCGTGGGTGCGGACGTCGAACGGGTCGACATCACGCGCATCGACGGTGGGACCTTCTATGCCGAGATCACGGTGACGACGGGAAGTGGGCCGCGAGTAGTCGATGCGCGTCCATCGGATGCCGTCGCCCTCGCCTCCCGCACAGGAGCGCCCCTGTTCGTCGCCGACGCGGTGATGGAGGAGGCCGGCGTCCCCGCCATGCTCGACGGCGTCGAGGATGAAGCCGAGGTCGTCGACGAGTTCAAGAAGTTCCTCGACGACGTCGACCCCGAAGAATTCGGCGGCTGAGCCCGGAGGTCAGACGGTGGCGGGTGACCACCCGAGTGCGGGCGCGACGTACTTCGCGAAGGACTCCACGATCCGCAGGTTGAACTCCACGCCGAGTTGGCTCGGAATCGTCAGCATCAGTGTGTCGGCGGTCTGGATCGCGGCATCCTGGAGGAGCTGTTCGACCAGCACATCCGGCTCGGCGGCATACGTCTTGCCGAACGTGGACCGCATCCCATCGATGTAGCCCACGCCGTCGCCGTCTTGACGGCCGCCGAAGTACATTGCTTCCTCAGACGTGGTGATCGGGAAGATGCTGCGGCTGACCGACGTGCGCGGCGTGCCCGCGTGTCCCGCGTGCCTCCACGCCGCGCGGAAGGCGTCGACCTGCTCCGCCTGCAAGATGTCGAACGGCATCCCGCGGTCTTCGGTGAGCAGCGTGGAAGACATCAGATTGACGCCCATGCGACCGGCCCATTCGGCGGAGTCGCGGTTGCCGGCGCCCCACCAGATGCGGGAACGCAGGCCCGGGGAGTGCGGCTCGATGCCCTGACGGCCGGTGCCGCCGCCGAAGGGGCTGTGCGGGTCGCGGTCGGCCATGCCCTCACCGTCGATCGCCTGGAGGAACGTCGCGAAGTGGTCGCGGGCGATGTCGGCGCCGCGCGGATCCTCGGATCCGGTGTAACCGAACGCCTCGTAGCCACGGATGACGGATTCGGGTGACCCCCGGCTGACGCCGAGCGCAAGTCGACCGTCGCTGATGAGGTCGACGGCGGCGGCTTCTTCGGCGAGGTAGAGCGGGTTCTCGTAGCGCATGTCGATGACGCCGGTTCCCATTTCGATGCGCTTCGTGCGCGCCGCGATCGCGGCGAGCAACGGCATGGGCGAGGCCTGTTGGCGTGCAAAGTGGTGGACCCGGAAGTAAACGCCGTCAGCGCCGAGCTCATCCATGCCCTGTGCCAAGTCGATCGCCTGGTGCAGCGAGTCGCCCGCACTGAGGGAGCGGCCACCGCCAAGTGGGCCGTAGTGGCCGAAGGAGAGTGTTCCGAAACGTTCCATGGTGTGATCAACGCTACGCTCCCAGAATCCATTCCACTGAATGAATCTGATGCGGATGTCTGAACCCGGATCTACCGTGTGGTCATGGCCGACAACGATGATGTGATGGCGTGGTTGCTCGCTGCGGATCCGGTCCTCCGTTGGCAAGTCGAGCGCGACCTGCTCGGGGCACCCGAAGCCGTGTGGACGCAGACGCGAGCGCGGACGGCGACCGAAGGATTTGGGGCACGATTGATCGCGCTTCAAGATGCGGACGGGCGCTGGGCCGGCGGCGCGTGGTTTCCACACGACGCGTCCCGCGACGAAGAAGGTCAACCCTGGACCGCAACAGGACCGACGCTCGCGACGCTGCGCACGTGGGGTGTCCCGGCATCCGCCCTCGCGGGAACGGCCGAACGGATCGATGCGAGTGCTCGCTGGGAATACGACGATCTGCCGTATTGGGGCGGTGAGGTTGACGTGTGCATCAACGCGGAGACCCTCGCCGCCGGGACCTGGCTCGGTGCCGATGTGGGAGAGCTTGCCGACTGGTTCGTCGAGCACCGGCTCCCCGACGGCGGGTGGAACTGCGAGTGGGTGGAGGGTTCGACGAAGTCGTCGTTTCATTCGACCCTCAACGCCCTGATCGGGATCCTCGACTACGAGAAGCGCACCGGGGGCAGTTCCGCCTTGCGAGCGGCGCGGAAGGGCGGTGAGGAATACCTCCTCGAGCGCCGGCTGCTGTATTCGCTGTCGACGGGCGAGTCGGTCGGTCCGTGGGCGACGGAGTTCGCGTATCCCTTCCGCTGGTCGTACAGCGCGCTGAGGGCCCTCGACTACTTCCGCGATGCGGCGTCGTATGACGACGTGAGTCCTGATCCGCGCCTCGCGGATGCGATCGCAGTCGTCCGGGCGGCAGAGGGCGCGGATGGACGATGGACGAAAGACGCGCATCACATCGGTCGCGTCTGGTTCGACGAAGACGTGGCGATCGGCGAGCCGTCGCCGTGGCTCACGTTTTACGCGATGCGCGTTCTGCGCTGGTGGGATGCTGAGGCGTAGGGATATCGCCGGGCGGATCCGGGCGTAGCCTGAACGGATGCCCGTCGATCACATCCACCACGGTCATGCTCCCTTAGGTGCGCGGGCAGAACTCCGCGCTTTCGTGCAGTCCTCGCCCGCGGGCGGCGCGCCGATCTTCGTGGGCGGGGAACGACTCCCCGTGGCATCCGACGCCCGCTCTGCTGCCGTCCTGATGCTCTTCGGCGTCCTCGATGACCGGCTCAGTGATCATGACGCGCAGTCGCAGGCAGTGTCGCGTGATGTCGATGTTCTCCTCCTTGCGCGAGCCTCGACGCTGCGCTCGCACCCCGGCCAGGTGGCATTTCCCGGCGGACGACTGGACCCCGACGACAGTGGAGCGATTGCCGCAGCCCTCCGCGAAGCCGAGGAGGAGACGGGACTTGACCCTGCCGGTGTCGAAGTGCTCGGCACGCTCGAGGCGGTCCCGCTCGAGTATTCGCAGCATCTGGTCACCCCCGTGCTCGCGTGGTGGCGAGATCCGTCCCCGGTGCGTGTCGTGGACGAAGCAGAATCGGCCGATGTGTTTCGTGCCCCGGTCGCAGACCTGCTCGATCCCGCGAATCGCGGAACCACGGTGATCCATCGGGGTGGCCAGACGTGGCGCGGTCCCGGATTTCTCGTGCCCCACGCGGCGGGCACGCACTTGGTGTGGGGGTTCACCGGGATGCTGCTCGACGGCCTGTTCAACCGTCTCGGCTGGACCGAGCCGTGGGATCGCACCCGCGAACTGCCGTTGGATCTCTGATGCGCTGAGGAGGCGACGTGCGGGCGTAGTCTTCCTCCGTGCCGACGAAGACGAAGCCCGAACCCTTTCACCCCGACCTGCGGTTCGCCCGGTTCATACCGCCCATCGCCGCAGGGCCGCGGACCTTGCGTTTCTTTCGCGCCTCGCCGAAGGGAATGTCTTCGACCCCCGAAGTGACCATCACGACGGCATCGATCGGCGGCCGTGACTGCCGTGTCTTCCGGCCCGTCACGGCCACGGATGCCACGCCCGTCCTGTTGTGGATCCATGGTGGTGGCCTGATCATCGGTACACCGCATCAGGACGATGCGACCAATATCGAGCTTGCTCGCGATCTCGGGATCACTGTCATCGCCGCCTCGTACCGGCTTGCTCCCGAGCATCCTGGCCCCGCGGCGCTCGACGACCTCGCCAGCGCCTATCGAGACATTGTCGCTCGCGCCATCGAGTTCGGAATCGACCCGACACGTATCGCGATCGGCGGCGCCAGCGCCGGGGGAGGCCTGGCCGCCGCTCTCGTCAATCACCTTCACGATGAGGGCGGCGTGCAGCCGGTCTTCCAGCTGCTCGTGTATCCGATGCTCGACGACCGCACAGTCCTTCGCGACGACGTGGACACGCGGCACGTGCGCGCCTGGACGACCAGCAGCAACCGCTTCGGCTGGGCGTCCTACCTCGGAACGGAACCGGGCGGCGCTGACATCTCGCCCGCCCTCGCCCCGGCGCGACGCGAGGACCTCACCGGCCTTCCGCCCGCGTGGATCGGCGTCGGAAGCCTCGACCTGTTCCACGACGAAGACCTCGCCTACGCGGAGCGACTGAGCGCGAGTGGCGTGGACTGCGAGGTCATGGTCGTCGATGGCGCCTTCCACGGGTTCGATACCCTCTTTCGATCCGCCGGCGTCACGCGCGCCTTTCACGACGAATGGGCGCGCGTGCTGCGCGCGGCCCTCGCGCTGTAGGCCCGACGCAAGAAGGGCGTCGATCACGCTGTGAGCGCGATCTGACCGGTTCGGCCCTCGCCCTGGCTCAGTTGCCTAGGCTCGACAGAGCAACGGAAGGAGGCCTCCATGGCCCGCATCCTGATCATCGGCGGTCACGGAAAGATCGCACTTCTCCTCGAGCCGACCCTCGCCGCACGCGGCGATGAGGTCCGGGCGGTCATCCGCAACCCCGACCATGAGGCCGACGTCGCGGCCACCGGCGCCACCCCCGTCATCGCGGACGTCGAGACGCTCGACACCCCGGGATTCGCGGCGCTCATGGACGGCATCGATGCCGTCGTCTGGTCTGCCGGTGCTGGTGGCGGCAGTCCGGAGCGCACCTATGCGATCGACCGTGATGCGGCCATCCGCTCGATCGATGCCGCGGCGGATGCGGGAGTTGCCCGCTACGTGATGGTCTCCTACTTCGGCGCAGGCCCCGATCACGGGGTCCCGTCCGACAATTCCTTCTTCGCGTATGCCGAGGCCAAGGCCGCCGCTGACACACACCTCAGCGCGAGCAGCCTCGACTGGACGATCCTCGCACCCAGCGCGCTGACACTCGACCCGCCGACCGGATCGATCGACACCGCGGCATCCGAGTCGGCATCCGTTGCGCGTGCCGATGTCGCGACCGTCATCGCCGCCACACTGGCGGATGCCTCGACGATCGGTCGCACGATCAGCTTCAACACGGGGGAGACGCCCATCGCGGAGGCCATCGCCGCCTGATCGATGTCGACGCCTGGGTAACCTCGACACATGTCCCTCGTCGTCGCCCTGATCGGCGTCGTGCTGCTCAACGGCTACGCGGCGACCCTGATTTCCCTGCGCTCATCGGTCTATCGGGTCCCGCTGTATCGACCGATGCTGGTGAACATCGGGCTGTCGTTCGCGCCGGTCCTGTTCGCGTTCATCGGGATCGCGGGGCTGCTCCTGCTTGCACCGACACTCTCGGTTCTCACCGACGACCAGCCGAACGTGCTGGTCCCGGTCGTCCTGTGGACGTACATGATTGTGGGCACGCTCGTCTGGTTGCTTTTCTTCCCCAACTCGGTCTACCTGATCACGGAGTTGAACTTCAGCCATCGGCAGGCGGGGACCCCGGTGCCGCTCTGGTACGACATCGTCCAGACGCTGGCCCTGACGATGTCCGGTATCGCCAACGCCGTGCTCAGTCTCGCGGTCGTGCAGACCGGCATGATCGCCATCGTCCTCGACTCGAACAGTGTGGGAGCCCCACCCGCCGGCAGTTGGCTGTTTGCGGGGATCATCCTGCTTCTCGGTGCCGTGGGGGTCTACCTCGGGCGCTACCTGCGCTTCAACAGCTGGGATGTGAAGCATCCGATCGTCATGGTCGGCAAGCTCCGCACGCATCTCACACAGCGTGGCAAGGCGCTCGAGGCGCTCGCATTCGTGGTCACCCATACGGTGCTGATCGCGTTGGTGTACGTCCCGCTCTATGCCATGGCATATGCCGCATTGTGAGGCCAGGGTCGCCACTACGCTCGAGTGGTGACCCCGAAGATCCTCGCCGACGGCGCCGTCCTCCGCCCCGCCCGACCGGGCGACGAGCCCGGCATCCTTGCCGCGATCACGGCGCTCGCCGTGTACGAACGCGAGCCGGATGCCGTGGAGAACACCGTCGAGGCCCTGTCTGCGTCCTTCTTCGGCGAAGCGCCGAACGTCTTCGCACATGTCGTCGAGCGTGACGGCGAGATCGTCGGCATCGCGTTGTGGTTTCTGACCTACTCGACGTGGACCGGCCGTCACGGGATCTGGCTCGAGGACCTTTACGTGGATGACGAGCAACGCGGTCGTGGCTATGGCAAGGCACTCATCGCGTCGCTGGCTGCGGTCTGCGTCGAACGCGGTTACTCGCGGCTGGAGTGGACGGTGCTCGATTGGAACGCACCATCGATTGCGTTCTACCGATCACTCGGCGCCGGTCCGATGGATGGCTGGACCACCCAGCGCCTCATCGGCGACGACCTCGCTGCGCTCGCACGGGCCTGACGGCGCACCCGCTGGTGTGAGTTGCACCCGTAGGATCGGACCGGGCGCCACAGAGCGCCGGGGGAGAGGTCGCCAGTGAACGACGCAGACCGGACCGTGTGGGTTCTTGTCGATGGCGAGAACATCGATGCGACCCTCGGCGGGTCGATCCTCGGACGCAGGCCGCAACCCGACGAGCGGCCGCGGTGGGACCGCATCCTCTCGTTTGTGGAGGAGCGGTGGGATACCCGCGCGCGAGGCCTGTTCTTCCTCAACGCGACGACGAATATGCCGATGACCTTCATCCAGGCGCTCAAGGCGATGGACTACGACGCGATCCCGCTGTCGGGACCGCCCGAAGCAAAGATCGTGGACATCGCGATCCAGCGGACATTGCAGGCCTTGCGCGATCGCGGTGACGACGTCATCCTGGTCAGTCACGACGGTGATTTCGTCGATGACCTCCGCCCGCTGGCGGACGGGGCGGGGCGCGTCGGCATCCTCGGGTTCTCGGAGTTCCGCAACACCGCATTCGCCACGATTCCGGGGCTCGAAACCTTCGACCTCGAGTTCGACGTGCGGGCATTCGATGCTCCGCTGCCGCGCATCCGGGTGATCCCGATCGACGAGTTCGACCCGTCCTGGTTCCTCGACTGACGGATGCCGCTGGCTTCGCCCGTCGCCTGTGCATAGTCGGGTCGCGTGAGACTGTGCGCGAGCGACGGGCGAACCTAGGCGCACAGCTCGCCGCCGCCGACGTCGGACGCGGTCCGTAGGCTGTAACCCGTGGCATCCGTACTCAACATCTCCGCCTATCTGTTCACGCAGATCGTCGATCGCGAATCTCTGCGACCGATCCTGCGCGAGCGAGCGGATGCCGCGGGCCTCAAGGGCACCATTCTGCTGGCAGAAGAGGGCATCAACCTGTTCCTCGCCGGGGATCCGGATGCCGTCCGCAGTTTCATCGGCGAGCTTCGCGCTGATCCGCGGTTCGAGGCCCTCACGACGAAGGAGAGCTGGTCGGACTCCCAGCCCTTCAAGAAGCTGCGCGTCAGGCTCAAAGGCGAGATCATCCGGATGAACCACCCGACGATCAGGCCCGCTGCCGGCCGCGCACCTGCCGTCGCGCCCGTCGACCTTCGCCGGTGGCTCGATCAGGGCCACGACGATTCCGGGCGCGAGATCGCGCTCCTCGACACCCGCAACGCGTTCGAAGTCGGCTACGGCACCTTCGATGGCGCGTTGGACTGGCAGATCGAGCGATTCACGCAGTTTCCGGATGCTGCAACCTCCCACCGCACCGACCTCGAAGGCAAGACCGTGGTGAGCTTCTGCACCGGCGGCATCCGCTGCGAGAAGGCCGCGATCTACCTCCGCGAGCAGGGCGTTGATGCCTACCAACTCGACGGCGGCATTCTCGGCTACTTCGAGCAGGTGGGCGGCGACCACTGGACGGGGGAGTGCTTCGTCTTCGACGAGCGTGAGGCGCTCGCCGCCGACCTGTCCGCCGCCGGTTCCTCATCGGTCGCGATACCTGCGGAGCGCTGACGTGCAGCCGCACGAGCTGTCTCGCGACGACGCCCGTCGCCTGATCGTGCGGGCGCAGCTGCTCGACGCGAATCGCCCCGGCGACGTGGTCGAGGTCGCCGAGCAGCTCGGGGCGATCAAGATCGACCCGACGGCGACGATCGCGCCGAGTGAGCAGACGATCCTCTGGTCGCGCCTCGGCTGGTCGTACGAAGCAGGACAGCTGACCAAGGCCGTCGAGATCGACAAGCAGCTCTTCGAGTACGACGGCGCGTTCCGGGCCGCGAGTCTCCTGCCCTTCATGCTCCCCACCATGCGCAACCGCACGTTGCACGCGCAATCGGCAGAGTGGCTCGCCGCCAACAAGAAGTTCCGCCGCGACGTCCTGAAGTGCCTTCGCGCCGACGGCCCGATGCTCGCCGCAGACATCCCCGACACCAGCCAGGTCGCGCGCAAGTCGGAGAGCGGCTGGTATGGCACCAACCAAGTGCCGCGAATGCTCGAATTGCTCATGCATCTCGGAGAAGTCGCGATCGTCGGCCGGTCGGGACGCCTGCGCCGGTGGGACCTCGCCGAGCGCGTCTACCCGTCGGACCTTCCCGATCTCCCCGTGGACGAGGCCCTTCGCGGACTTGAAACGCGACGCCTCCAGGCCGCGGGCGTCTCCAAACACAAATCGCCCTGGAGCCGCATCGGTGAAGCGGGTGAACTCGCGACGATCGAAGGCAGCAAGACGAAGTGGCGCGTCGATCCGCAGGCCCTGGCAACCCTCGACGAAGACCCGGGCGGGCGCGTTGCAATCCTGAACCCCTACGACGGGATGCTGTTCGACCGCCCGCGGCTGAGCGAGATCTTCGGCTTCGACTATGTCCTGGAGCAGTTCAAGCCGAAGGCGGAGCGAAAGTACGGCTACTTCACGCATCCGATCCTCGTCGGCGACCGCTTCTTCGGGCTGCTCGACGCCGAGCTCGACAAGAAGCGCGAGACGCTGGTCGTCGGCGCCATCCACGAATTCGGGTCGCCTGAAGAGGAGGACGTCGAGATGGTCCGCGCCGAAATTCACGACCTCGGCGAGTGGCTCGGCGTCCCGGTGACCGGCCTGAACTGACGGCGCGGCGTCCGCGATCGCAGCGGAGACAGCTGCTCACGTGCGTCGGCGCGTGACCGCAATGCGCCACACCACTGTGTTGACCGCGCCGGCGGGTCCGTCCCAATGGACGATGACGACGCGATCGTTCCACGCGTGCGCGAACGCGGCGATCTTCTCCGCCGGCTTGTGCGGCCACGAGATCCACGCCCATACGGGCGGGCGGCTCGCTGACCACTCGAGCGGCTGTCGGCCATAGGCCTCGACGGGGAGCGTGCACGGCGGAATGCGAACGAGAGTGCGCTCGAGCTTCTCGTCGGTGACCTTCGTGCTCCCCACCGAGACTCCCTCCGTGGCTCAAGCGTCGTGGGACGAGGATGCCAGGGAGCCCCGACAGGCGGCGGCGTGACGGAGTGGGGGAGGATGGAAGCATCCGACCTGGAGCTTCTATGACCGTCCGAACTTCCTCGCCTCCCGCCTCGCTGACCGTCGTCCTCGGCGCACTCGCGCTCGACGTGGTGCTCGTCCTCGTGTTCGCCGCGACGGGGCGAGCCAGCCACGCCGAGGATCTGCTCGCGGGACTCTGGCTGACGGCCTGGCCGTTCCTCGCCGCGCTCGCCCTGGGTTGGACGCTCACACGGGCATGGCGGGCGCCCACCGCGCCGGTGCGCAGCGGGCTCGGGATCTGGGGTGTGACGGTCGCCGGTGGGATGCTGCTGCGCGCGGCATCCGGTCAGGGGACCGCGTTCGCGTTCATCATCGTCGCCACGATTGTGCTCGGCCTTTTGCTGGTCGGGTGGCGGGTGATCGCGCTGTTCATCTCGCGCCGCCGCGCTCGCCGCGTGGCCTAATGCTCGAGTAGTCAGGCCTCGAGCCGCGCGGCCAACGCGTCGAGCAGGTGCGCTGATGGACGCGCATAGTCGCCGAGCCAGCGCTTCTCGATCGCGACGATCGGCAGCACGTTCAGGTGATTCCACCGCTCTCGGCCGCGGCGCGTGGCGACGACAAGGCCGGCGTCCTCGAGCACTTTGAGGTGCTGCATGACCGTGCATCGGTCGAGCTCGGGGATGCGCGCGCAGAGATCACCGGTCGTGCGTGGGTCGTTTTTCAGCAGGTCGAGCAGTCGCCGCCGTGTTGAGGACGACAGGGCTTGGAAGACGCGATCTGCCGCGTCCTCATCTTCGCTCTTGTCCATCATGTTGTAAATCTATAACATGTTGTCATGACCGAGACAGCAGCGAAGCCGATTGCGTTCACCGTGTCGGGGCGGATTGCCCGCCCCATCCGCGAGGTTTACGAAGCGATTGCCGATCCTGAGGTCCTTTCGCGGTACTTCACGACCGGTGGCGCGCGAGGGAGGCTCGAGCCCGGCGCGGATGTCACGTGGGACTTCGACGACTTCCCCGGACGATTCCCGGTGACCGTGGTCGAGGCCGTGCAGGATGAGCGCATCGTGTTGCGATGGGATGCCGCCCCCGACACCGGCGTGGACCAGACCACGGTGACTTTCGCCTTCACCGGTCTCGACGACGGACGGACGCTCGTCTCGATCACGGAAGAAGGCTGGGTCGATTCCGCTGCGGGCCACACGGCTGCGCTCGGCAATTGCGAGGGCTGGACCGGGATGCTCTGCGCCTTGAAGGTCTGGGTGGAACGGGGTGTCAACCTCCGCGAGGGCTTCTACAAGTAAGCCTCGCGGCGACAACCCCGCCCTCATCCGTCACCTGTGCGCAGTCGGGGTGACCGCAACTATGCACTGGCGACGGGCGAGGCGTGAGTCAGCCCTCGGCGGTCACTTCGGGCCGAACGGACCGGACTTCGCAAACGCGTACTCGGCGAACCTCTCCCCGATGAGGTGGTGCGCCTCGGCGCTGGGGTGCAGTCCATCGGGAAGCGGGAGTGCGAGCGAATCCGCCTCGCCGTACAGCTCCGTGCCGTCGAGATAGTGCAGATTCGGGTCATCTGATCGACGCTCGGCGAGTGACTGCAGCTCGCGGCGAATCACTTCGAGCGTGAGCCTGCCCTGCGACTCATCCCCAGGAGTGCCGGTCGCCACGAACTTGACCTGGTCGGTGCCGATGCTCGCCGGATCGATCGCGCCTGGACCGGGCGTGCGTTCGTGGATTCCGCAGAAGATCGGCGAGATCAGCACCAGTGGGACATCCGGATGCCCATCGCGAATGGTGTCGAGGAAACCCTGCACCGCCGGCACGAACGCGCGTACGCGCATGGAATCGGCGTTCACGACATTGATGCCGAGCTTGACGCTGATGAGATCTGCAGGCGCATCCCGGATGACGCGCGCGACGAACGGATCGACGAGCGCGCTCCCGCCGAATCCGAGGTTGCGTAGCGCGACGTCGCCGCGGCGAGCGGCGAAGGCGGGCCAGATCTCGCTCGGCGCGGTGGCGTTGGAGCCCTGGCTGATCGAGCTTCCGTGATGAACCCAGAGTGGGCGATTGTCGGAATGCGGCTCGAGCGGGGCGTCCGATCGCAGGGCGATGAGTTCGAGCGATTCGTTGTGTGGCAGCCAGATCTCGACGAGCTTCTCGGCACTCGTCAACCCGTCGACCACCGTGGTGTGGGCGAGGCCCGGGTGAAAGACCCCGGCCCACGTCTGGGTGTCGACCTCCGTCAGATCGCCGCCGTCGAGGACATCCCGCACGTGAAGCACGCCGTCGACGAAGACATCGACGCGTCCCCGCGGCCGGTCGGCGCCTCGGTAGCCGATACGACTCGGATGCGTGTCCACCTCGATCTTGGAAGACCGGGTGCGGAAGGCGAGCCGGATGCCGGACGGCTGACTCTCCATGGACAGCAGCTGTGCGTCGGCGTACCCGCGGCGTACCCACTCCGGCAGGCGATGCGGGCGCACACCGCGGGCGGTCGTCTCCAGCTCGGCGCCGCCGTGAACGAGGTTGGGTGAAAAGGCTGTGGTGATCATGAGGTCACTCCTTCGTTGCGTGGCCACGACCGCAGTGACCGGTCGATGGCGTCGAGCGCGTGTTGCCACGACGCATCTGATTGCTCGGTGCGATGTGCGAACCCACCCTGCCGCTCGAGGGCGATGAAGCCGTTGATGGTCGCGCCGACGAAGCGGGTGGCGTGGACGAGCTGGTCATCGGGCAGGCCGTAGTCGCGCAGCACTGCCCAGTTGAGCGATACCAGGCGCGTCGCAGCCTCGGATCCGGCGGTTTCCGCGAGCGGCGGGGCGCTGAAGGGCCGTCCAACGCCCGGGGCTCTCCTGGGCGTAGCGTCGGTGGGCGGTCGCGAGCCCCGCCAGCGCGTCATGGCCAGATCGGCCTGCGATCTCCTGCGCGATGCGGTCGGCAAGCTCGGCCAGCGCCAGCTCGTGGATGCCGTCGAGCACCGCCGCCCGATCGCGGATGTGGGAATAGAGGCTGGCCGGCTGAACTCCGAGTGTGCGGGCGAGCGCCGAGATCGAGATTTCCTCGAACCCTTCCCGATCGGCAAGGTCGGCCGCTGCGCGAAGTACCGACGTTCGGTTCAGTGAGTCTCGGACCATGCCCCTAGCCTACAGGCATTAGGCAAATACCTACATAACGAAGGTAAGTACGTCTATATGTTTGATACCGGGTTCGATGCCAAGGACTCGAATGTCGGAGGTGCGTTCTAGTCTTGGGGTATGCCAATCGACGATCCGTTCCCGGAAAAGCCGCACGGGTGGTGCCCGGATGAGGTGCTCGACGCGAACCCTGAGTGGGGGACGTGGGGCGTGGACACCGGTCCCGACGGCGTCGATCTCGTGCTCGAAGCGGATGCGATGATGTCGGTGTTCGCGGCGGAACGCTTCTCTCGGATTGATCGATTCCGTCGTGATGCTCTGGTCGATGTGGCGTGGCGTGGTCAGGCGGCGCGGGAGATCGCAACGCGGGCGATGGGGTTGGAGTTGGCGGCCGCGTTGCGGGTGACGGAATTCACGGCAACACGTCTGCTGGTGCACGCGGAAGCGCTGGTGCATCGCTACCCGAAGGTCCTGACCTCGCTCGAGGGTGCGCGGGTCACGGTGCGCCACGCGGAAGACATTGTCGATGCCCTGGATCAGGTCGAACCCGAGGTGCGATCGGCACTGCAGGATGATGCAGTTGTGCTGGCAGAGACGCTGCCGTCAGGGACCTTCCGGCGTGAGTTGCGCAAACTCATCGACCGGGCACGCGCCGACACCCTTGCAGAACGCCACGAGGTGGCAATGAAGACACGTCGGGTGTGCGTGGAACCTGGGGCCGACGGGATGGCCTGGCTCAACATCCTCGCCCCCGCGGTGGAGATCCATGCGATCCATGGCCGGGTCACTGCGATCGCGAAAGTCCTCGCCGGATGTGATGACGAAACCCGCACACTCGACGAACTCCGCGCCGACGTGATCGGCGATCTGCTCATCGACGGGAACACGGAGGCGCTTCCGCCGGAGGCGCGCGGGATCAGGCCTACGGTCGTGATCACCGTCCCGGCCCTCGCGCTGCTCGATCGCGAGCCCGGAGCTGGGGCGGACGCTGGTGTCGACACTTTTGGATTCGCCTCGGTGGAGGGCATCGGCCCGATCCCGCTGGACCGGGCCCGGGAACTGTGCGGTGGAGCGTCCGGCTGGATGCGGGTCCTCACCCATCCCGAGACCGGGATCGTCCTCTCCGTCGGTCGCGACCAATACCGGCCTCCGGAGTCCCTTCGTCGACTCGTGAAATGGCGCGCAGGTCGGTGCATGGCACCTGGCTGCGGGATGCCGGCGTCGCGGTGCGAGGTCGACCACACGATCGCGTGGGAGGACGGGGGCGCGACCGCGCTCACCAATCTTGCACCCCTCTGTAAGGGGCATCACACGGTGAAACACCACGGCGGGTGGCGTGTCGAACAGCCTCCCGATGGAGGCGGCGCTCTGGAGTGGACATCCCCCAACGGTCGCCGCTACCGCACCGAGCCTGAACGACGAACACCCTTCTTCACTCCGGCGAGAAGCGCATCACCACACGAATCACCACCGCCCTTCTAACTCCAGCGGGCCGACCCGCGACGGTCGCGCGCGGCCGATGAAATCGGCCAAGCAGCCCCGCCTTGCGATACGTTCACGCCATGACTGATGCGACGGTTCGCACCTCGCCCCCGAAGAAGAGCTCTGTACCGCTGGGGGTGATCGGGGTCGGAATGTCGCTGGTCGTGTGGTGGCCCGCTTTCACGGTCGGTGCATGGAACACGCTCTTCTTCGATCAACTCCTCACCATTTGGGTGGCATCGACGGCGGCGCTGATCTTCGTCCTCATCGAACGCCGTCCCGTGGGCACCCGGATCCTCAGGGCAATCCTTCTCCTCCTGCCCTCTGTGTGGCTCGTGCTGAGCTTCGTGGTCGTCGACACCTCCGACCTGCAAACCTTCGTCGTCACCCTCGCGGCGCTGCTTGCCGTGGCGATTTCCAGCCCGTTCACGATCTGGGTGATCGCACACGTCATCTGGCCTGACCTCGGCGAGGGTACGACGCGTCGTCAGCGATGGCTCGTCGTTCTTGTCGTCGTAGCCATGGCTGTCGGCTGCTTCCTGCTCGGACAAAACCAATCGAAGTTCCTCACTTGCGAGGACTTCGCGATCAGCGGGACCGCCCAGCCCCCGGGATGCGTCCACGATCCCGATGCAGGGGACACTCCGTGACGACCGAGCCCGAGCGCACGCTTCAGCTCTGCGCGCCGCGCGGCGTCATGAACCACTCCACGAACTTCTCGGCCCGGCCATCGGGCGCGAAATGGACTTCCCACATGTTCGCGTAGGACGCGTGACCGGGGTATTCGACGCGACCGGTGATGATCCCGAGCCGCTCATCCTCGATCAGGACATCGAGCGAGGGCTCGGCGACGGTGGGCTCGGGCTCGAGCCACGCCTCGATGATGGCGTCGATGCCGCGGGCCGGTTCGGGATCGTCGGGGCGAAACCAGTACTCCGCGTCGTCGGTGAAGATCGCCCGGACATCGGCAGGGTCCTTCGAGCTCCAGGCGGCGAGGTAGCCGTCGAGCCATATGCGTGTTCTGCTCATGGATCCGGTCTACCCGCACCGTCCGACACGCGCAATCGGCGGCCACATTCGGCATCCGCCCCCAACCCAGGGCCCTCACATCCGGACCCGGTATCGTTGTTCTGATGCGTTCGCACTCCGCGGCGCACATAGGTGCATCACCTGCTTGAGAGGCAAGGCGGCACGTCCGCCGCCAGCCGAACCGAGGGTGCACCACCATGGCAGTCATTGCCGCCGACGATCGAACACTGATCTCGCACACCGGGATCTGGTACTTCCCGATCGCGTTCCTTGCACGCCTGCCCTTCGCGATGATGGTCGTGGGCGTCCTGACGCTCGTCGTCTCGATGCGCGGGTCCGTCGCGCTGGGCGGCCTCACCTCTGCCGCCGTCGGCATCGGCACGGTCTTCGCCGGTCCGCTCATCGGAGATGCCGTCGATCGTCTCGGTCAGCGTCGCATCCTCGTACCCCTCGGCCTGCTCAACGGGGCTCTGCTGGTCGCGTTCCCGTTCATCGTCGCGTCGGGGTCCGCAGACTGGATGCTGCTGCTCGGCGCGCTCCTCGTCGGACTCTCCGCCCCGCAGGCTGCCGCCATGTCGCGGACCCGCATGATCACGATCATCAGTGAGCGCCTCTCACCGGGTCGCCGCCCGCAGACGTACTCCCGTTCGATGTCCTACGAATCCGCGGCCGACGAGACCGCCTTCGTCATCGGACCGGTCGTTGTCGGCCTCCTCGCAGCGCTCATCGCGCCGTGGGCACCGATCGCGGGAGCGGCGGTCCTCAGCTTCGTCTTCGTCACTGCCTTCGCGCTGCACCCGACGGCCCGAGTCGCGGCACCCGGCGACCGCGCAGAGGTTGCTGTGGCGCCGGCACGCGAACTGCTGCGAGCTCCGCTCATGGTCCTCGTCGCCGCGACATTCGCCGTCGGCATGTTCTTCGGCTCAACGCTCACCTCGCTCACGGCGTTCATGGCCGCGCGCGGTCAGGTCGATTCTGCCGCGCTCGTGTACGGCCTGATGGGGATCGGATCCGCGATCCTCGCGCTCGCCGTTGCGCTCCTTCCCACAGCCTTCGCGCTGCGATGGCGATGGATGCTGTTTGCCGGAGTCCTCGCCGCAGCGTCGCTCGGCTTCGCAATGGCGGGCACGTCGCCCATCGCAAGTTCCGTGCCGATGCTGATCGCGATGCTCTGCATCATGGGCGTCGGCATTGGACCCACTCTTGTCACGCTCTTCAGCCTCGCCGGCACCCGCAGCCCAGTCGGGCGCTCTGCGACAGCGATGACGATTCTCGGCTCAGCTCTCGCCCTCGCGCAGTCGCTCGCCGCCGCCGCCACCGGAGCCATTGCCGAGGCCTTCGGCCCCGCGGCGGCCATGATCTTCCCGTTCGTCGCTGCGGTGATCATCGTCGCCCTCGGCGTCGTCAACGCGCGGATCGAACGCACGCACCGGGTACGGCAGAGTTCCTGACGGACGCGTCCGCCAAGCTTCACCTCCACCACAGCGCCATCCCCGGCCGTCGGCTGCCGTAAACGATCAGCGGGACGGTCGGGGATGGGAAGCTCACGCGATCACGTGAGCGAGTGGTCGTACTGCGGCGGAACCCCGGCTCAGTACCAGCCGGTGGACTGGGAGTGCGACCAGGCGCCGCACGGGGTGCCATAGCTGCCGCGGATATAGCCCAAGCCCCACGCGATCTGTGTGGCGGCGTTCGTCTGCCAATCGCCGCCTGCGCTGGCCATCTTGCTGCCGGGCAACGCCTGCGGGATTCCGGTGGCCCCGCTGCCGCGGTTGTAGGCCTGATAGTTCCAGCCCGACTCCTTGTTCCACAGCGACACGAGGCATCCGAACTGATCGTCGCCCCAGCCGTAACCGCCGATCATGTTGCGCGCCGTGGCCTGAGCGCCGGCGGGGCTGTTGTCCCCGCTTGATCCACCGGATGCGACGACGGGTGCCGGGGCACCGGAGGATGACGACGACGAAGATGACGAAGCCTTCGCCCGCGCTGCTTCGTCCGCGGCGGCCTGCGCAGCTGCGGCAGCTGCCGCCTCCGCTTCGATTCGCGCCTGCTCGGCGGCGGCTTCCTCTGCGGCCTTCTTGGCGATGGCGTCGTTGAGGCTCGTGCGAAGAAGATCGACGCGCTCATTGATGACGGCTGCTTGCGCGGTCATCTTCGCCGTCAGAGGCGGCATCAGGAGGGCCGGAACGATGTCGGCCTTCGAGAGCCGATCGACAGCAGCCTGGAGTTCGGTCGTGTCGATCGTGGTGTCGGGCTGCCCGATGTCGAGGCCAGACGCGGCGATGTCGGATGTGACTGTTGTGGCCGCCGCGATCGAGTCATCCGCTGCGGACAGCGCATCGCTCACATCGGAGGTGATGTCGTCGGGCCAGCCTGCGGTGACGTTGGCGCCGAGTTCGGTGGGGATCGTGTACGAGGCGAGCGAGTAGCTCGGCTGTGCATCGGATGCCTGGGCCTGGGATGCGGGGGCCGCGCTGATTCCTGCGGTCGCGACGATGCCGAGAGCGAGTCCTGCAGCGACGGCCACAGACCGGCGTCGGGAGCGGCGGGCAGGGGAAGAAGTGGTGTTGGAGAGCATGAAAACCGGTTCCGTATGTGTGATCCGCGCCGATCTACGGCGCTCCTACATCCGCGTCCGCGGAGGCAAGTGTCCGATTCTGCCTGACTCGACCTGAACGGTTCCCGGGTGTTTCCTGTATGTGGTGTAAGGATCGAAGCCACAGGCGGCGCCTCGCGAGGGCGCTGCAGGGGGTATCCGGCCGCTCGCACGATCACTGAAGGACACACATGTCCGCGCCACGCACTGAACTGAAAAGCACCAGCTACGAGATCTTTGTCGGCATCCTGTCGGTGCTCTCGATCGTGAACCTCGTGTTGGTTTACGCCTTTGTCGGCGACCCTTCCCTGCAGACGGTCCTCAGGGTGATGAACGGCCTTTTCAGCGTCATCTTCCTCGGTGATTTCCTCTATCGTTTCAGCACCGCGCCCTCGCGCGGCGTCTACTTCTTCAAGCACTTCGGTTGGGCTGACCTCCTGGCCAGCCTGCCGTTCCCGCAGGTGAAGATCCTGCGCGTTTTCCGCCTCGTCCGCGTCTACCGACTGCTGCGTGCGGTCGGCGTTCGCACCATCTGGCGGACGGTCATCAAGGATCGCGCGAACAGCGCCCTGCTCGTGCTCCTCTTAATGGGCATCCTGGTGCTGCAGTTCGGCAGCCTCACCATCCTCTATATAGAGCAGTACGCCAAGGGTGCGAACATCACGACTGCCTCCGACGCGATCTGGTACACCATCGTGACGATCTCGACCGTCGGCTACGGAGATCAGTACCCAGTCACGGATGCTGGACGTTTCGTCGGCGTTGGTATCATCATCATCGGCGTCGGTATCTTCGGAACTTTCACCGGATATCTGGCGAATCTTTTCCTTTCTCCCTCAACGGAGGACATCGACGCGACGCACGTGGCCAGCGAGACGCCGGCCCATGCGACCGCGTCGACGGCAACGGATGCCGATGTGAACGAACTGCGAACGATGCTCATCGCCTCGCAGCACGAGCTCACAGAAATCAAGCGCCTCTTGCAGGCGGGAAACGGCAAAGCATGACGGCGCGCGAAGACTCTCCCAAGAAACCCCCACACGTGGTGTGGCGCCACCTTGGATCGTCGTCGGCGATCTACGGACTCTTGGTCTACGCGAGCCTGATCGCCGCCACCGCGGCCCACCCCGACGACGACGACACTATCGGGACGATACTGACCTTCAGTCTCGTGACACTGGTCGTTTTCTGGACCGCTCATCTCTACGCAGGCACGCTGTCTCATCACGGCGACTTCCACGCCGAGGACGTCACACTGTGGGAATCGATCAAACACGGGGCCGACGAGTCGTTCGGAATGTTGGAGGCGGCGGTCATCCCCACCATCGTCCTTGTTCTCGGCGCCGTCGGAGTCCTCGAGCCGCGGACCTCCATCGTCTGGTCATTGATCGCAGCGACGGTGGTGCTGGGGTTCCTCGGCTTCATCGCCTTCACCTTGCGCGAGGACCGTCTTTGGGTCCGACTAGTCGGGGCAGTTGTGACGGCACTGTTCGGCGTCGTCCTCATCATCCTCGAGAGCTCGATCCACTAAAGATCCAGGGCTGCGACGACTCGCCGATGATGTGATCTGCGTGACTGATCCACTGAGGGCCTCGACGGCAATACAGTAGGTACGACGCCCGAGCAACCGCTTGACATCCAACCACCGCAACACAGAAATGGCATTTCATGAATATCTGGGAATTCTTCCTTTACATGTTCTGGATCTACATCCTGATCTCGTGCATCTTCATCTTCGTGATGATCATCGTCGACCTGTTCCGCGATCACTCGCTGAACGGCTGGGGTAAGGCCCTCTGGATCATCTTCCTCGTCGTCCTTCCGTTCCTCGCCGCGCTGGTCTACCTCATCGCGCGCGGAAAGGCCATGGGCCAGCGCAACCTTGAGCGCGCTGCTGCTCAGCGTCAGGACCAGGACAGCTACATCCGTTCCGTCGCCGGCACGCCTTCGTCCTCTGCTGTCGACGACATCGCGCAGGCCAAGACGCTGCTCGACTCGGGCGCCATCACGCAGGCCGAGTTCGACACGATCAAGACGAAGGCTCTCGCCTCCGCCTGAATCTCTCCTGATCCTGCTCACCCGTCGAGCGTTACGCTCGACGGGTGAGCAGGATTTTTTCTACCCCCGTGGCAGCTGTCTATCCGCTTTACATCGCGAAGGCAGAGCGGAAGGGGCATACCAAGGAAGAGGTCGATGAGGTCACTCGTTGGCTGACGGGCTTCGACGAAGAGGCCCTTGAGCGTCACCTCACCGATGGAACCACGTTCGAGGAGTTCTTCGCGGACTCCGACCTCAATCCGAATGCCTCGCTGATCACGGGAGTCATCTGCGGGATACGGGTCCAGGAGATCGAGGATCCGCTCATGCAGAAGATCCGCTACCTCGACAAGCTCGTCGACGAGGTGTCCAAGGGCAAGGCGATGGATAAGATCCTCCGCACCCCCTGACTTCGCCGTTCTCGCACGTGGAGGACTTCGCCGTCCAAGAACCGCCTCCTATGTCATGGGGGACTTGACCAACTTAACGGTGTTATGTAGATTGTGGCCATGACCCCACGACGGCCTGACTCGGGAACGACAGACGTTCGAGCTGCGATCCTCAGTGCCGCTACACGACTGTTCGAAGCGCGCGGCGTGGACGGTCTCTCGATGCGCCAGATCGCCACGGCGATCGGTTACTCGGCCACCACCATCTACCTGCATTTCGATGGCAAGGACGCGCTCATGCTCGCGGTATGCAGCAGCGGCTTTGATGAATTCGGTGCGACTCTGGAATCGGCGGCCCGTTCGGCCAGTACGCCCCTCCAGGGGATCCTTGCCAGTTCGGATGCATACGTGGAGTTCGCACTGGCGAACCCCATGCTGTACGACGTCATGTTCGTGCGCCCTAAGGAGTGGGCCATCGCCGCCCCAGGCGATCCGGCATCCTTCCAGGGACTGGTGGGCATCGTCAGTGCGGCAATGGACTCGGGGGGTCTGCGGCGCGGTGACCCACGGGACGTGGCTGCGGCTGTGTGGTCCGCGTTGCATGGCGTGGTGTCCCTTGCGCTTGCATTCCGGGACCAGATCGATCTCTTCGATCCCGCCGCGGTTCTCGCTCGGGCGCGCCACCTCGTCACTGCCCTCCTCGATTCTCTGAAGTGAGCAGCGCTTCAAGGCCCCGTCTTCAACCATCACCATCGCTTAACACCGTTAAATAAAAGGAGAATCTGATGAACATTGCCATCATCGGCGCCGGCACACTCGGCACTAGCCTCGCCGCCGAGTTCACCCGACGCGGCATCGAGTCCCGCGTGCTCTCGCGTAGCGAACCCCATGCACCCCTTCCGGCGGGGGTCGAGCATGTACGGGTGGACGCGCGCGATGCCACGAGCTTGGCGCACGCGATCGCGGGGGCGACGATTGTGCTGCAGACGAGTCAGCCCGCTTACACGCGCTGGATTCAAGAGTTTCCGCTTCTGCAGGCGGCTGTGCTCACGGCGGCGGAGAAGGCGGGCTCACGGCTGGTTCTTGCCGACAACTTGTACATGTATGGAGTCGGCGACCACGGCGTGATCACCGACGCGACACCCGAGACGCCGTGCTCGACGAAAGGCCAGCTGCGCAAAACCATGGCGGCAGATGCTGTTGCCGCGCATCGTGCCGGGCGGGTGCAGGTGGCACTCACGCGGCCGTCGAATTACATCGGCAGTGCCTATCCGATCACCCGGAGACTGCTCACCGACCGAGCACGGGCCGGCAAAGGTATGCAGGTGTTTGGACGTGTGGACCAGCCGCACTCGTTCGGCTATGTGCCAGACGTAGCTCGGGCGATGGCCGACGTCGCGCTCGCCGACGATGCGTACGGTCGCGCATGGATCCTTCCCGCTACCGGTCCGATTACTCAGCGCGACCTGTGCGACACCCTTTGGACCGCTGTCGGTCAACCAGGACCGGCAAAGATCCAAGCTCTCCGTGGCGGTGCAATGACTGCTGTCGGGGTGCTGAACCCGTTGGTGCGCGCTAGCCGCGAGATGCTCTACGAGTACGAGGCTCCCTTCATCGTCCACGCGCGTGACTTCGAAGCGCGTTTCGGTTGGACCGCAACGCCGATCGCACAGGCGCTCGCAGAGACCGCGGGTGCACGCGCCGGCGGGGCGAACACGGAAGGGTCCGCAGTGAAAGGACGTCGGTGACCGGCGCCCCGCATGCACAGACGACGGTGTTCTGGTCCGCCTCCCCAGAAATGACAGATGTCTCGCGACATATGAGACATACGTCGCGAGACATCACAGAGCGGAGGATAGGGGATTCGAACCCCTGAGAGCTTTCACTCAACACGCTTTCCAAGCGTGCGCCATAGGCCACTAGGCGAATCCTCCGTGGCCCGCAAAAGGGCCGTCAGCAGTCTACCTGGTGCCACTGGACGCGCACGACACGAAGGCCGGGCAGGGGTGAACGGCGTCAGCCCGCGTAGCCGGTTCCCGGCCGGATGATGAGCGATCGGGGGAACACGAGCGAGCGATGGCGCATGTAAGCGGGCGCCGCGGCGAGCATCGCGCCGCGGATCTCCACCGCATCCGCGGCGGCTGCGCGCCCGTCGGCAGACCCCGGCGGGGCGTAGCTCGCGCGCTCTACGGCGTTCACGAGCGCGTGGACGCGATCGGCCGGCGCGTCGTGGGCGGCGACGAGCCTCGCGCCGAATGCGCGTGGTGTCTCGGATGCGGGGACGGCGATGCCGAGATCGATCGCGACATCCTGCACTGTCCGCCACGCCGCCATGACATCGCCATCGCGAGCGCGGGTGAGGAGGAAGCGCCGCCGAACCTCGCGTGTCCCCGTGGGGAGGAGAAGCAGGAGGATGATCACGATGACGGCCCACATGAACGGCACGGGGTCGATCGCGGCGGCTCGGGCCCGATCTGCCTCACCTTGACTGGCATCTTCGCTGAGCGGATCCACCGTGTCGCTCGGCGAGCGAGTGGCGGCCGCCAAAGGTCCCGTGATGTCTTCGCCGCCATCGTCCGTGTTCGCGCTGGCCGCGGGCGTGAAGCTGGTGGGAGTGCCGAGCGACTTCGTCGGTTCGAAGGGCACCCACCCGATTCCGTCGAAATGCACTTCGGGCCAGGCGTGCAGCTGGCTGCTGCTGACCTGCGCCACCCCCTGATTCTCAACGCCGTACCCCTGCAACGATCCGGGGAGGAAGCCGACCACGATTCGCGTTGGCATCCCCAACGTCCGCGCCATCACCGCGAAGGCGGCGGCGAAGTGGACGCAGTAGCCCTCGCGTACTTCCAGGAACTGAGCGATGGCGTCCGACCCTGTCCCATCGAAACCGTCCGCGACCGGAGCGAGCAGCGAGTAGCTGAACGATGACCCGCGAAAGAAACGCTGGAGCGCGATGAGCTTGTCGTAGTCCGTCGTCGCGCTGGCCGTCACCGAGAGGGCGGTCTCGGCGATGATCGGCGGCAATCCCGCGGGCACTCGCTCCAATTCCGGGCCGAGTTCGCGGGCGGATGCGGGGATCGCACGGATCTGCTCGAGAGTCGGCCGCGGGACGTGAGTGGTCACGACGTAGTTCTGGCCCTGCGTGTTCAAACTCCGGCTGAGGACGGTGCGGTTCGATGGCATCGCGAGCCATTCACCGTCGAGCCCTTCGACATTCACCGCCGGTGACGGTACGGGAGCCCAGGGCGCGTCCAGTTGGCTGATCGCGATGGTCGTCCGGTACTCGGTGACGCGCACGTCGGGCTGGACCGGCACATCGCCGAGGGCGCCCTCGGCCAAGGGCAGGCTGCGACCCTGATCTGGGAGCCAGACCTGCCCGTCGAACTGCGAAAGCGTGACCGCGCGCAGGTAGGGGACCGGGCCACCATTGGTTTGAACGGTCAAGACCGGCACATCGCGGGGCTGCCGCAGGTCGTCGCCGAGTTCGAGGGTCGGGTCGATCGTGACCGGCGCCCCGAGGCCGCCGGCAGCGACCGCGGACGGCTGCGGAAGTGCCGGTGTCGCGAAGACGGCGACGATGACGGCGACCGTGCCGATTGCCGCTGCCATTGCGGCGACGCCGCTGTCGGGCCGTCTGTCGGAGACGGCGGTCTCGCGCGAGCGCGTCTCGGCGCGGATGAGGTAGAGGCTGGCGACGGCGAGAAACGCGAACTGGATGATGTCCACGTCCGTCGTGACGGCGAGGGCGGGGATCAACCAGATGGCGACGAGGGCGACAACAGCGAGCAGCGGCATCCGCGCTGTCAAGACGACATGATCGAGCAGGATCGTCACCAGGCCCATACTGGCGATCAGGATGAAAGACAGAGCGCCGCTGGCGTCGAGCGGTGCGACGCCGAGCGTGATCTCCTGCGATGCGAGGTCGATCAGTTCGGGGATTTCGCGAAAGACCTCGGGAGTGGGGATCACCCACAGCAGTGCCGACCCGTTGAAGAAGATCGCCGAGACCATCGCCGCCCACAGGCCCGCTTCGATCAGCGTCACGGCGATCGCCGGGAGTCGATACCGTCGTGCGACATAACCGGCACTGAGAATCACGGCGGCCACGACGTAGACGCCCACGAGCCACGGCCCCGGGTCCACCACGTCGAGCAGGGGGACTCCGGCCGCGATGAGCGCGACATAGAGGGCGATCGTCAGCCGGAGTTCACCGCCGCGGCGCCGCGCAGGTGCGTCAGGCGTTGACATGGCTCACTCCGCGGTCCGTGGCCGACGCCCACGCGCGCGCGAGGTCGTCGTCGGGGGAGATGGCCGCCGTCCGCCACCCCGTCTGGGCAGCGTGCGCGAGGGCGTCGCCCAGTGGGGTCACGGCCATCAGAATCGGCAGCGCGCTGTGGTGGGCGAGCGGCGCGAGTACGTCTGCGTCTTTCTCGTCGAAGCTACCGACGATCACGATCACTGGGCCCGCCATGATGCCGGTGAACAGCGCGGGTAAGGCTGCGAGGTGATCGTCTCTCCGCGCCGTCACTGTCGCGAAGTCGAGTGCGAGGGATTCGATGCCGGCGCCATCCCCCGCCTCGATCTGCTCGGCGAGCGGGGTGCCGTCCGAGTCGATGATGGTGACGGTGAACCCTTCTCTCACGAGGCGAGCGGCCGCCGAAACGCACGCCGTGACCCCGGATTCGAAACGAGGGTCGGCACCGGGGGTCCGGAACGCATCCGCCGACCAGCGCTGGGCCCCGCGGTCGAACACGATCGTCGCCTCCGGTGTCGATTCCTGTTCCTCCTGGCGCACCATGAGCGCGTCGTGATGCGCGCTGGAGCGCCAGTGGATGCGGCGCATCGAGTCACCCGGCACATACGAACGGGGAATGAGGTTGTCCGTTCCCTCGCCGATCTGATTGGTGGACGCGTGCAGACTCCCACCCGGGTCCCCTGGAAGGTCGGCGGGCGCGGCCAGGTCGACGATGGTCGGGGTGACGGTCAGCGGCGTGCGGGACCCCAGGACATGCCGGCGCCGAGCGAATCCGAACGGGTCGGTCGCGGTGATCAGCAGGGGCCCCACGCCGCGAACTCCGCGCCGGTCCGCCCGGATGCGATAGTCGAAGGTGATCGCGCGCCCACCCGCGCCGAATCCGGACGACACGGCGGGGAAGACCCCCCGGGCCTCACCCGAGAGCCCGGTCGACAGTTCCTCGCGCCACCCTCCTTGCGCCGAGGGTAGGGCGGTGCGGACACCCACACGGACCTGCACCGTGGTCTCCTGCCCGACGGACGCGACATCCGGATCGAAAGAGCGGGACACGGTTTCGGTTCGGCGGACGAAGTAGAGGGTGGCCACGCTCGAAGCGACCACCGCGAGCAGCAGCACGCCGAAGTAGACCAGGCCGCCCACGCCGAATTCCGCGGCGACGACGAAACACGCGATTGCGAGAACGAGCGCGCCCGTCCCTCGGACAGTCAGCGGCCAGATCCACATCGACCCGCTCCGATCAGCGTGTTGCGACGGGCACGCGCACAGAGCCCGCGATGCTTTGGAGAATTGTCGTTATCGCATCGGCCGTCGATCGGCCGCGGGTGGCGCCGGTCCCGCGAACGGGGATGAGGCGGTGGGCGAACACCGGTTCGAGAAGCCGGGCGACGTCGTCGGGGATGACGAATTCGCGCTGATCGAGTGCCGCCCACACCTTCGCGGCCCGGATGAGCTGCAACGTCGCACGCGGGCTGGCGCCCAGTCGCAGGTCAGGATGCTGGCGCGTCGCCCGCGCGAGATTCACGGTGTATTCCTCGACGGCGGGGGAGACGTGCACGCGCCGCGCCCACGCGATGAAATCTCGGACGCGATCCACGGCGATGACCGGTGTCAGGGCCGCGAGCGGGTTGACCGAATCGCGCTGGCGGAGCATCAGAATCTCCGAGGCGGCATCGGGATACCCCATCGAGATCCGCATCATGAAGCGGTCCCGCTGCGCTTCGGGGAGTGCATACGTTCCCTCCATCTCCAACGGATTCTGCGTCGCGACGACCAGGAACGGATCGGGCAGCACGTGAGTGGTCCCGTCGACGGTGACCTGGCCCTCTTCCATCGCCTCGAGGAGCGCCGATTGCGTCTTCGGGGACGAGCGGTTGATTTCGTCGGCGATGACGATGTGCGCGAAAATCGCGCCCTGCTTGAACTCGAATTCGCGATCGATCGGGTTGTAGACCGAGACTCCGGTCACATCGCCCGGCAAGAGGTCGGGTGTGAATTGGATACGGCGGACGGTGGCATCAACGGATGCCGCGAGTGCACGGGCGAGCATCGTCTTGCCGACGCCGGGAACATCTTCGATGAGCAGGTGGCCTTCGGCGAGCATGCATACGAGAGCCGTGCGAACGGCTTCGGGTTTGCCGTCGATGACTCGGGAGACGCTCGAGACGATGGCATCCGTCGTCTCGGCGAACGATTCTGCGCTGACATCGTCTGCCATTCCATGATGCTATCCCGCCATGCGTTCGACGGGGCGGATGGGTCCGTTAGACTTGGACCAGCTCTCCGCGAGGCGGCATCCAGGCCAACTCCCCCAGGACGGAAACGTAGCAAGGGTAACCAGGCTCTGCCGGGTTCGCGGAGAGTCTTATTTTTTGCGGGGGAGCCTTTCTCACGGCCGCTCGATAACCGCCCGCGAGGCAACCGCCATAGGCTGACACCGTGGCGCAGAGCATCTTCATCACCTCGGCCGAAGGACATTCAGCGAAGTCGACAGTCGCGCTGGGGGTCCTCGACTCCTTCAGTCGTGTCGCGCCGAGGGTGGGTGTCTTCAGGCCCATCGCCCGGTCGATCGACGAGCCCGACTATGTCCTCGAGATGCTCCTGGACCATGACGGCGTCGACCTCCCGTACGACATGTGCATCGGGGTGACCTACGACGACATGCGCGATGACGCTGACGCTGGGCTCGCCCGCATCGTGGAGCGGTACAAAGCCGTCGAAGCGCAGTGCGACGCGGTCGTGATCCTCGGCAGTGACTACACGGATGTCGGCTCTCCGGCAGAGCTCGGCTACAACGCACGCATCGCGGCGAATCTCGGCGCACCCGTCATGCTCGTCCTCGGTGGCAGGTCGGGGCAGGGCCAGAGCGAGAAGCTCGGCAGTTCGTCACCGCGAACTCCCGAGGAGATGGGCCAGATCGCCTCGCTGTCGGTCGGCGAACTGCTGCTCGGGCGTGCTGAGGTGTTCGCGGTGGTCGCCAATCGCGCTGATCCCGACCAACTCGACGAGATCGTCAGCGCGATCGCGTCGCATCTGCCTGCTGGGGTGCCCGTCTGGGCGATCCCGGAGAACAGCTTCCTCGTTTCGCCATCGGTGCGCGGTGTCGTGCGCGCCGTAGACGGCGAGCTCATCAAGGGAGACCGCGAACTGCTCGGCCGCGAGGTGCTCAGCGTGGTCATCGCCGGCATGTCGATGGTCAATGTCCTGGCACGGCTCGCGGAGAGCGCCGTGGTGGTCATCCCCTCCGATCGCAGCGAGGTGCTGCTCGCGACAATTCTCGCGCACTCGTCGGGGACGTTCCCGTCGCTGTCGGCGATCGTGATCAACGGGGGCTTCCCCCTCCCCGAGGCGGTCGATCGCCTGATCGACGGGCTCGATTCAACCATCCCGATCATCGCGACAGACCTCGACACCTACGAGACAGCCGCGCGGATCATGGACACCCGTGGACGCCTTGCCGCCGATTCGCAGAGTCGCTACGACACGGCGCTGGCGATTTTCGAGCGTCACGTCGACACCGCAGCCCTGACGACTGCGCTCGGCATCGCGCGCGCGACCGTGGTCACCCCGCTCATGTTCGAGTACGGGCTCGTCGAGCGCTCCCGCGCCGACCTCCGACACATCGTCCTGCCCGAAGGCGATGACGACCGCGTGCTGCGGGCAGCGGGCACCGTGCTCGCTCGCGGCATTGCTGACCTGACGATTCTGGGGGAGGAGACCGAGCTTCGCGCCCGCGCCATCGAGCTCGGCGTCGATCTCAGCGCCGCGAGGATCCTCTCGCCGTTCGATCCGACCCACGTCGACCTGTTCGCCCGCGAATACGAGAAGCTGCGTGCGCATAAGGGAGTGACGTATGCCCAGGCAGCGGATACCGTCACCGACGTCTCCTATTTCGGCACGATGATGGTGCACTTGGGACTCGCCGACGGGATGGTCTCCGGCGCCGCACACACCACCGCGCATACGATCAGGCCCGCCTTCGAGATCATCAAGACCAAGCCGGGGGTGTCGGTCGTCTCCAGCGTCTTCCTGATGGCGCTCGCCGACCGCGTGCTCGTCTACGGCGACTGCGCGGTGATCCCCGACCCGTCGAGCGAGCAGCTCGCCGACATTGCGGTGTCCTCAGCGAGGACGGCGGAGCAATTCGGGATCGAAGCCCGCGTCGCGATGCTGTCGTACTCGACAGGAGAGTCAGGGTCGGGTGTCGACGTCGAAAAGGTGCGCGCCGCGACCGCGCTCGTTCGTGAGCGCGCGCCCGAACTGCTCGTCGAGGGTCCGATCCAGTACGACGCGGCCACCGATGCCGCCGTCGCCGCGAAGAAGATGCCGGGCTCCGTGGTCGCGGGGCGCGCGACGGTGTTCATCTTTCCCGACCTCAATACCGGCAACAACACGTACAAGGCCGTGCAGCGCTCGGCCGGGGCGATTGCGATCGGACCGGTGCTGCAGGGATTGAACAAGCCGATCAACGACCTCTCGCGTGGCGCGCTGGTCGAGGACATCGTCAACACGATCGCGATCACCGCCATCCAGGCCCAAGCCATCGAGGACCAGGGAGCAGCATCCGAATGAGTATCGTCCTCGTCGTCAACAGCGGGTCATCGTCGTTCAAGTACCAGCTGATCGACGTCGAGAAATCGCGGCCCCTCGCATCCGGGATCGTCGAGAGGATCGGCGAGGAACTCGGTCGTTCCACGCACACGGTCTTCTTCGGGGGCGAGGGCGCGCAGGTCGCAGCGACCGATGCCACGTACGCCGAGGAACTGCCGATCGCCGATCACACGGCCGGATTCGCGGTCATGCTCGACGCTTTCGAGCAGCACGGACCCTCGCTCGCAGAGCACGCGCCCGTGGCTGTCGGCCATCGTGTCGTGCACGGTGGGGCGCGCTTCTTCGAGCCGACCGTCATCACACCGCTCGTCGAGATCAACATCGACGAGCTCTCCGTCCTCGCCCCGCTGCATAATCCGGGTGCGCTGCAGGGCATCCGGGCCGCGAAGGCGGGCTTTCCGGATGCGCCACACGTTGCCGTCTTCGATACCGCGTTCCACCAGACCATGCCACCGGCCGCCTACACGTACGCGATTGATGCCGAGTTGGCAGAGAAGCACCGCATCCGTCGCTACGGTTTCCATGGCACCTCTCACAAGTTCGTATCCGAGGCAGCCGCGCAATTCCTCGGCCGACCTCTGGCTGAGGTGAAGCAAATCGTGTTTCACCTCGGCAACGGCGCCTCCGTGACCGCCATCGACGGCGGACGATCCGTGGAGACGTCCATGGGCCTCACCCCGCTGGAAGGGCTCGTGATGGGCACCCGATCGGGCGATATCGACCCGGCCGTCCTCTTCCACCTCGCTCGCCGGGCGAACATGTCTATCGATGATCTCGACGACCTTCTCAACAAGCGCAGTGGTGTGCTGGGGCTGTCGGGAGCGAGCGACATGCGCGATGTCGAAGAGCGTGTCGCCGCGGGCGATCCGGCAGCCCGGCTGGCGCACGACGTGTATCTGCATCGGCTTCGCGCCTACGCGGGCGCGTACCTCGCGCAATTGGGCGGCGCCGATGTCATCTCCTTCACCGCGGGTGTCGGCGAGAATTCGCCGCGTGTCCGCGCGGGGGCGCTCGAGACCCTGGGATTCGCCGGCGTGCACATCGATGCCGAGCGCAACGAGACGCGGGGGCGCGGCATCCGCGTCATCTCCACCGATGAATCGCCGGTCACGGTGCTCGTCGTTCCCACGAACGAAGAACTCGAAATCGCCCGGCAGACGATCGCGGCGACGGCGTGAGAGCCGACTGACACCTGACACTTCACGTCGCCGTAACAGGGCCGGACTACGCTGAGCACGTGACCGAGGACCAACTCCCAGACCTCACCGCGTTCGACGCGGTCCTCTTCGATCTGGACGGTGTGCTCACCCCCACAGCGTCCGTGCATATGCATGCATGGCAGACGATGTTCGAGCGGCTCTTCGACGATTGGGGCATCGCGCCGGAGTACACCGAACGGGACTACTTCGAGTATCTCGACGGCAAGAAGCGGTACGACGGCGTGGCGAGCCTCCTGCGCAGCCGCGACGTCGAAGTGCGCTGGGGTGACCCCTCGGATGACCCCTCCGCCGACACCGTCTGCGGCATCGGCAACCGCAAGAATCTCGTCTTCGAGCAGGTGCTCCGCCAGGACGGTATCGCCCCGTATCCCGGTAGCGTCGCCCTGCTCGATCTGCTCGAAGCGGCCGGTACCCCCGTCGCGGTGGTGTCCAGCTCCAAGAACGCACGCGAGGTGCTGACCGTCGCGGGACTCCTCGATCGCTTCCCCGTGATCATGGACGGCGTCATCGCCGAGCGCGACCACTTGCCCTCGAAGCCGGCACCGGACGTGTTCGTCGAGGCCGCGAAGATGTTGGGCGTGGATCCCGCGCGCAGCGCCGCCGTCGAAGACGCCCACAGCGGTGTCCAATCCGCGGTCGCGGGTGGCTTCGCGTTGGTCGTCGGCGTCGATCGAGGCGTCGGCGCCGACACTTTGTATGCCGTCGGTGCACACGTCGTCGTCGATGACCTCGACGCTTTTATCCGCTGATCTTTCCCTGAGCTCAACCGAGAGGCATCCCATGATCGATCGCGATCGCTTCCCCGTCGACCCGTGGCGGCTCGTCGAGACCAAGTTCTCCCTGGACGACACGGGGGTGACGGAAACGTTGTTCGCCGTCGGCAACGGCTACCTGGGCTTGCGTGGAAACCACCCGGAGGGCCGTCAAGCTCTCGAACACGGCACGTTCATCAACGGATTCCACGAGATCTTCCCGATCCGTCACGCAGAGCAGGCGTTCGGCTTCGCCGAAGTCGGTCAGACGATCATCAACGCTCCCGACGCGAAGATCATGCGGGTGTACATCGACGATGAGCCCCTCTCGCTCGATGTTGCGGATGTGCGCGAATACGAGCGCACGCTGGACATGCGCACCGGTGTCCTCACCCGCCACATCCGGTGGCTCTCGCCCAGCGGCAAGGACGTCGAGATCGAGTTCGACCGCATGGTCTCGTTCGAGGAGAAGCACCTCGCAATCATGCGGGTCACCGTCACTGTGCATAATTCGGATGCCCCCGTCACCATCAGCTGTCAGCTGGTCAACCGGCAGGACGGCGAAGATGTGTACGGCGGGACGCCGAAGGCGCCCAAGAAGGCCGGATTCGATCCGCGCAAGGCCGAGAAGATCAGTGAGCGCGTCCTGCAGCCGCAGGAATACTGGCAAGACGGAATGCGCTCGACGCTGTCGTACCGTGTCTCCGAATCGGGCATGACGATTGCCGTTGTCGCCGACCACATCATCGAGACGGCGAACGCATACTCGGCGCGCACGCTCATCGAGCCCGACATCGCCAAGAACGTCTTCCGCATTCAGGCCCGCAAGGGCGTCCCCGTCACGGTGACGAAGATCGTCAGCTATCACACCTCCCGCGGGGTACCGGCGCGGGAACTCGTCGACCGCTGCCGCCGCAACCTCGACCGGGTCGAGAGCGAAGGCGTCCAGCACCAGTACGACCGGCAGGCGTTGTGGTGCGAGGCGTTCTGGGAGCGTTCGGATGTCCGGATCGCCGGTCACGACGACCTGCAGCAGGCCACCCGCTGGTGCCTGTTCCAGCTCGCACAGGCGGCGGCGCGCGCCGATGGCCAGGGCGTGCCCGCGAAGGGTGTGTCGGGCTCGGGGTACAGCGGTCACTACTTCTGGGACACCGAGATCTACGTGCTCCCGTTCCTGGCGTACACAACGCCCGCATGGGCGCGCAACGCACTGCGGATGCGCTACCTGATGCTCCCGGACGCGCGCCGGCGCGCCGGCCAGCTCAACGAAGCGGGGGCATTGTTCCCGTGGCGCACGATCAACGGCGAAGAGGCATCCGCGTATTACGCCGCGGGCACCGCGCAGTACCACATCAACGCCGACGTGAGCTTTGCGCTGGGCAAGTACGTCCGCGCCACCGGGGACGTCGAGTTCCTCAATCGCGAGGGGATCGATATCGCGGTGGAGACCGCGCGTTTGTGGGCGACGCTGGGCTTCTGGCGGTTCGGCGAAGACGGCGACGCCGAGTCCTTCCACATCCACGGCGTCACCGGGCCGGACGAGTACACCACGGTCGTCAACGACAACCTGTTCACGAACGTCATGGCCCGCTACAACCTGCGCTTCGCCGCGCGCGCCGTGCGCGAGATGGAAACCGACGCGCCCCAGTTCTTCGCCGACATGGTGAAGCGGATGAATCTGGATCCGACCGAAGCGGATGCGTGGGACCAGGCCGCCGAGGCGATGCACATTCCGTACAGCGAAGCCCTCGGCATCCACCCTCAGGATCATGTGTTCCTCGAGCGCGAAGTGTGGGATCTGGAGAACACGCCGAAGTCGCAGCATCCGCTTCTGCTGAACTTCCACCCGCTCGTGATCTACCGCTATCAAGTCCTCAAGCAGGCGGATGTGGTGCTGGCGCTGTTCCTGCAGGGCAATCACTTCACGGATGCCGAGAAGCTTGCCGACTTCGAGTACTACGACCCGCTGACCACCGGCGACTCCACGTTGTCGGCAGTCGTCCAGGCGATCCTGGCGGCCGAGGTGGGGTATCAAGATCTGGCGTTGGAGTACTTCAACGAATCGATCTACGTCGACCTCGGCGACCTGCACCACAACGCGTCCGACGGTGTCCACGTGGCGTCCGCGGGCGGGGTGTGGACGGCTTTGGTGTCGGGGTTCGGCGGCATGCGGGATCACTACGGCATGCTCACCTTCGATCCACGGCTGCCGGCCGATTGGCCCGAGCTTTCTTACACGCTGCACTGGCACGGCACTCGGCTGACAGTGTCGGTCACCGTCGATGCGCTCACGATCGTGGCGGGGGAGGGCGAATCGGTTGCGTTCGCTGTGCGCGGTCGAGACTTCGTCATCGACGGCGGTGAGACCCTCACGGTGCCACTGGCGGGCCAGGGTCCGCTGCTTGCAGGCCGCCCGACGCTGGGCGGAGTCACCGATTCACGTCGTGAAGACGGATCGCTGCTGTCGGCTTCGGTGCCGATCTCCACGGCGACGCTGGCCATCCCCACCATCAATCTGCCTGACCCCGTGGTCGACGGATATGAGGCCGTCTTCCTCTCGGACGGCAGTGACGCCACCGCTGGTCTCGAGGTGTAGGCGGTCCTCGGTCACATCGCCGGAGGCGATGTCGGGGGGACCGCTTAGGCTGGGCGGGTGACCACCGCTCTTTACCGCCGCTACCGTCCCGAGGCGTTCGGCGAGATGATCGGGCAGGCCCAGGTCACTGAGCCGCTCATGACCGCGCTGCGCAGTGATCGAGTCGGCCATGCGTACCTGTTCTCGGGTCCGCGTGGTTGCGGAAAGACCACGTCTGCTCGCATTCTCGCCCGCTGCCTCAACTGCGCACAGGGCCCGACGGACGTGCCGTGCGGAACGTGTGACAGCTGTGTCGAACTGAGCCGCGACGGCAGCGGCTCGCTCGATGTCGTCGAAATCGATGCCGCTTCACACAACGGCGTCGACGATGCGCGGGATCTGCGCGAGCGCGCGGTGTTCGCCCCGGCACGCGACAGGTTCAAGATCTTCATCCTCGACGAGGCGCACATGGTCACCCCGCAGGGGTTCAACGCCCTGCTCAAGCTCGTCGAAGAACCGCCCGAGCACGTCAAATTCATCTTCGCGACGACCGAGCCCGAGAAGGTCATCGGCACGATTCGCTCGCGTACGCACCACTATCCGTTCCGGCTCGTCGCCCCCGCCGCCATGCTCGAGTACGTCGAGCAGCTGTGCGCCTCCGAGAAGGTCACCGTCGAACCGGGCGTGCTGCCCCTCGTCGTCCGCGCCGGCGGTGGCTCGCCGCGCGACACGCTGTCGCTCCTCGACCAGCTCATCGCCGGCTCCGATCCCTCGGATTCGGGTGCCATCACCGTGCGATATGCGCGCGCCGTGTCGCTGCTCGGCTACACGCATGCGGAGCTCCTCGATGAGGTCGTCGACGCCTTCGGCGCGCGCGATGCCGCCGGAGCCTTCGCCGCCGTGGATCGCGTCATCCAAAGCGGCCAGGACCCGAGACGGTTCGTCGATGACCTGCTCGAGCGTCTGCGCGATCTCATCATCGTCGCGGCGACCGGGCGCGACGCCGGGGCCGTGCTGCGGGGCGTCCCTGCCGAAGATCTCGAACGCATGGGCGGTCAAGCCACCGTCTATGGCACCGAGCGACTCTCACGCACCGCCGACCTCGTCGTGGGTGCGCTCGATGACATGAGCGGTGCGACCTCCCCGCGACTCCAACTCGAGCTGCTGGTCGCGCGCGTCCTCGCGGCGCCCGGAAATGCTGCCGTCGGTGCGGTCGCGCCGGTGGTTGCGGCCGCGGCCCCGAGTGCTCCCGCCCCGGTCTCTGCTCCCACGTCGGCGCCGGTGGAAACCGCTCCCGCTGCGCCGGCGTTACGCTCCGAGCCAGCCGCGCCTGTGGTCAAGGCCGCCCCGGAGCCCGACAGCAATCCTGCGCCCACCGGCCCGATCACCTTCCCGCAGGTCCGCGACGCGTGGCCCGAGATCATGAAGCGGCTCGAGCCCGTCAGCCGAACCTCCTGGATGATCGCGACGTCCGCACGGCCCGTGGCCTACTCCGAGACCGGCGTCTTGACGCTGTCGTTCCACAGTCAGTCGGACATGGCCGGGTTCAAGAAGCTGAACGCCGGCAAGGGACCGAGCGAAGACCTCCGCGGGGCGATTCAGTCCGTGCTGGGAATCCGCGTCAAGTACGTCGCCCGCCACGACTCCGATCCCGCCGCAGACGCGCCGCCTGTCACTGACGCGCCGCCTGTCACCGACGCGCCGCCGGCCACGGATGCGCCGAATGGGGGAGAAAGTCCGAGCGGCGGGGCATCCCCGTCCTCACGGTCGCTGCCATCCGGGTCGCCCTCTGCATCGCGTCCTGCGTCGCCCTCGTCCGCAGCTTCCACGGCCGCGCCCGTGACCGAGTGGGCAGTGGCCGCCATCCCGACCTCAGCGCCGGATGCCCCAGGAGCGCTCGACGGTTCGCGGGGCCGAGCGGCGCAGTTCCCGGTCGACGACGAACCCGAAGAAGTGGCATCCGCGCCGGCGCACACCTTGACGATCGCACGCGAAGGGGAGGTTCTGACCGAGCCCGACCCCGAGCCGCCGGTCGACGAAGAAGACCGCGACGAGCCCATTCCACCCATCGACGACGACGCGCCGGTCCCGCCGCGCGCACCCGTCGCCGTGGAGCGTCCCAAGACCGCGCCGAGCACTCGGCCGGTCGGCGGCGCCGAACGATACGGCGAAGCCGTCGTCCGTCAGAAACTCGGTGCGACATTCGTCCGAGAAGAGCCCTACACCCCGCCCTCGAGGTTCAACTAGCCCATGTATGACGGCATCGTCCAAGATCTCATCGATGAATTCGGCCGGCTCCCCGGTATCGGCCCGAAGTCAGCGCAACGCATCACGTTCCATATTCTGCAGACGCCGACGTTCGACGTCTCGCGGTTATCCGAACTTCTCGGAGACCTCCGCGAACGCGTGAAGTTCTGCGAGGTATGCGGCAACGTGTCCGAGCAGGATCGCTGCGCCATCTGCCGTGACCCCCGTCGGGACCCCGCGCTGATCTGCGTCGTCGAAGACGCCAAAGACGTCGCCGCGATCGAACGCACGCGTGAGTTTCGTGGGCTCTACCACGTCCTCGGTGGTGTCATCAGCCCGATCGCGGGCATCGGGCCCGATGATCTGCGCATCGCGCTGCTCATGCAACGTCTTGCCGATGGCACCGTGCAAGAGGTCATCCTCGCCACGAACCCGAATCTCGAAGGCGAGGCGACGGCGACCTACCTCAGCCGACTGCTGCTGTCGATGGAGATCAAGGTCACCCGACTCGCGTCCGGCCTGCCCGTCGGCGGCGACCTCGAATACGCCGATGAAGTGACACTCGGTCGCGCGTTCGAGGGCCGACGCACCCTCTGATGTTCCCGATCGCTCGGCAGTGAACACCCCCGTCGCTCGCTTCGACGCACGAGCATGGGTCCTTTTCGCCGCGATGGCGGTGCTGTGGGGTATCCCGTATCTCTTCATCAAACAGGCGGTGGAGTCGTACTCGCCGGCATCCGTCGTGGCGGGACGTACCCTGCTCGGCGCAGTGCTCCTGCTTCCCTTCGCGTTGCGCCAAGGGGCGCTGCGTCCGGCGGTCGCCAAGATCGGATGGGTGCTCGCCTTCGGGGCGATCGAGATGGCGGGACCCTTCATCCTTCTCTCGCATGCGGAGCAGACGCTTCCGTCTGGGCTGACGGGACTGCTCGTAGCGACCGTGCCCCTCTTCGCTGCCATGATCGCGCTGGGCGGCGGGGATCGGACAGTACTGCAACCTGCTCGAATGATCGGCCTGATCGTGGGTTTCGCGGGCGTTGCCGTGATCGTGGCGGGTCCCGGCCTTGCCGTCTTGGACGGCGGGTTCGTGGCCGTCGGTGAGGTGCTGCTGGTGGCCCTCCTCTATGCGATCGCTCCCTTCATCGTCGCGAGGCAGCTTCGCGGCGTTCCGGCGCTGGGAACGATCACCGTGGCGTTGTTCGCCGTCGGCCTCTTCTACCTTCCGATCGCGTTCCTCACGCAACACGAGGTCCCGACGCTGCCCAGCACCCTGTCGCTGATCGCGCTGGCGGTGCTGTGTACGGCAGTCGCATTCATCGTGTTCTTCGCTCTGATCGACCGCGTCGGCCCGGTGCGTGCGCCGCTCTTCACGTACGTCAACCCGGTGGTCGCCATCGTGCTGGGCGTCATCGTGCTCAGCGAGCCGATCACTCCCGGCCTCGTGTTGGGTTTTCCGCTGGTCGTCGCCGGATGCTGGCTCGCCGCGACCGGTGGGCGCCTTCGTGCACGACGTGACCCGCCGGTGGGCGCGGAGTTCTGAACGACGGATCACAGCCGCCTCCTTCGGTCACATGGCTTTATCGGCATGACGGCATCTCTAAGATGGACCCTTGGGCGCGGCATCCGTGCGCCTGTCGGTCGTGCGGCCGACGTACACGCGGGAGTTTCCGACATGGCGTTGATTGTCCAGAAGTACGGCGGGTCATCCGTCGCCGACGCTGAGAGCATCAAGCGAGTCGCCAAGCGCATCGTCGATGCCCGGCGTGCAGGTCACGATGTGGTCGTCGCCGTCAGCGCGATGGGCGACACGACCGACGAATTGCTCGATCTTGCGGCGCAGGTGGCGCCCATTCCGGCTCCTCGCGAACTGGACATGCTCCTCTCATCCGGCGAGCGGATCTCGATGGCGCTCGTGGCCATGGCCATCCACTCGATGGGCTTCGAGGCGCGGTCGTTCACGGGCAGCCAGGCCGGCATGATCACCGATGCCACCCACGGGGCGGCCCGCATCGTCGATGTCACCCCGATCAGACTCCGGGAAGCGCTCGACGAGGGCGCCATCGTCATCGTCGCCGGCTTCCAGGGCTTCAACCGCGATACGCGCGACATCACCACGCTCGGTCGTGGTGGGTCGGACACGACGGCCGTCGCCCTCGCCGCGGCGCTCCAAGCCGATGTGTGCGAAATCTACAGCGACGTCGACGGGATCTACACCGCCGATCCACGCGTCGTTCCGCGTGCCCGGAAGTTGGGGGTCGTCTCTTCGGAGGAGATGCTCGAACTTGCCGCCAACGGTGCGAAAGTTCTATACATCCGGGCGGTCGAGTACGCCCGTCGTCACGGCGTCATGATCAACGCCCGGTCGACGTTCAGCTCGGGGACGGGCACGTTCGTGCTTGGACCCGGGATGACCGCGCCGGCCGGAGCAGAGGGAGAGCAGATGGAAGAGCCGATTGTTGCTGGAGTCGCTACCGACCTCGGTCAAGCAAAGATCACCGTCATCGGAGTCCCCGATGTGCCGGGCAAGGCCGCCGAGATCTTCAAGATCGTGGCCAAGTCCGGCGCGAACGTCGACATGATCGTCCAGAACGTATCCGCCGCTGCGACCGCGCGCACCGATATTTCCTTCACTCTCCCGAAAGCGGATGCCGGAACCGCCCTGCGCGCGCTCGCGGGGGAGCAGGCCGGTGTCGGGTTCGAAAGCCTCGTCCACGACGACCAGATCGGCAAGCTGTCCGTCGTCGGTGCTGGCATGCGAACCCACTCGGGTGTCTCGGCGACACTCTTCGAGGCGCTGTCGACGTCGGGCGTGAACATCGAGATGATCTCGACGTCCGAGATCCGCATCTCCGTCGTCGTCCGAGGCGACGAACTCGCCGCAGCGGCGCGCGTCGTGCACACCGCGTTCGGCCTCGACGGCGACACGGACGCGACCGTGGCCGCCGGCACCGGGCGCTGAGTCACCCGTCGACGACACTGTCGTTGAACATCGCTCGATAGAATCGGGCATCCCCTTCGATTTGAGCCAGAGGTACCCCGCATGACCCGCATTGCAGATTCCGGACTCTCCGTCGCCGTCGTCGGCGCCACCGGCCAGGTCGGCACGGTCATGCGCGAGATTCTCGCCGAGCGCGCATTTCCGATTCGCGAACTGCGCTTGTTCGCGACCTCACGCTCCGCCGGCACGACCGTGGAGTTCGGCGGTGAGTCGATCGTGATCGAGGACATCGCGACGGCCGATCCCGCCGGCATCGATATCGCGCTGTTCTCCGCGGGAGCGACCGGTTCGCGCGCGCACGCCCCGCGATTCGCCGAGGCGGGTGCGGTCGTCATCGACAACTCGAGCGCCTGGCGAATGGACCCGGACGTCCCGCTCGTGGTGAGTGAGGTCAACCCGCACGCGACGCTCAACCCGCCCAAGGGCATCATCGCCAACCCCAACTGCACCACGATGGCCGCAATGCCGGTTCTGAAGGTTCTCGACACCGAGGCCGGTCTCGAACGCCTCATCGTCAGCACCTACCAGGCGGTCTCGGGCTCTGGCCTCGCCGGTGCGCAGGAGCTTCTCGGTCAGATCGAAGGCGTCCTCGCCCAGGGCGACACCCTGCGTTTGGTGCACGACGGGTCAGCCGTGGACTTCCCTCAGCCCGAGAAATATGTCGCGCCCATCGCGTTCGACGTGATCCCACTGGCCGGAAACCTCGTCGATGACGGCTGGAACGAGACGGACGAAGAGAAGAAGCTCCGCAACGAAGCGCGGAAGATCCTCGAACTTCCGGGCCTCCGGGTGGCGGGCACGTGCGTGCGCGTGCCGGTCTTCACCGGTCACTCCCTCACCATCCACGCCGAATTCGCCCGCGACATCACCCCCGACCGTGCGCGCGAGCTTCTCGCCACGGCTCCCGGCGTTGCGCTGGAAGAGGTTCCGACGCCGCTGCAGGCGGCCGGCAAGGATCCGAGCTTCGTGGGCCGCATCCGTGCCGATCAGTCCGCTCCCGAGGGCAAGGGTCTCGCACTGTTCATCAGCAACGACAACCTGCGCAAGGGCGCAGCGCTCAACGCGGTCCAGATCGCCGAGGTCGTCGCGGCACGTCTGGGTGTCGGCGCCGCGGGCTCCCGCGCCTGAGCGCGCCTAGACTTGACGATCATGAGTGAATCGGTCGACGTCGTCCTGATCGGCGGGGGCATCATGAGTGCCACCCTTGGAACCCTCCTCCAGGAGCTGCAGCCCGACTGGAAGATCAAGATCTTCGAGCGCCTCTCCGATGTCGCCGAAGAGAGCTCCAACGCGTGGAACAACGCGGGCACCGGGCACGCTGCCCTCTGCGAATTGAACTACATGCCCGAGGGCAAGGACGGCACGGTTGATCCGGCGAAGGCGATCGCGATCAACGAGCAATTCCAGCTGAGCAGGCAGCTCTGGACGTCGTGGCTCGAGCGCGGCATCCTCGATGCGCCATCGACTTTCATCAACGCCACGCCTCACATGACGTTCGTGCGCGGCGAAAAGGATGTCGCCTACCTCAAGAAGCGATACGAAGCGCTGAAGAACGAGCCGCTGTTCGCCGGCATCGAGTACAGCGAAGACTCGCGCGTCATCAACCAATGGGCCCCGCTGCTCATGCAGAAGCGTCGCAAGGGCGAGCCGTTCGCAGCAACGCGCGTGCCCGCAGGAACCGACGTCGACTTCGGCGCACTGACCAGGCAGCTCTTCACCCACCTCACCGAGCAGGGCGCAGAGCTGTCGACGGACACCGAAGTGCGCTCGCTCAAGCAGCGCGCTGACGGCTCTTGGAAGGTCGGCTACCGCCGCACCCTGGGTCGCACTCCCGGCAGCATCGACGCCAAGTTCGTCTTCGTGGGCGCGGGCGGCTGGGCGATCAAGCTCCTGCAGAAATCCGGGATCCCGGAAATCAAGGGCTACGGCGTGTTCCCCATCGGTGGACAGTGGCTGAAGACCTCCAATCCGGAGCTCGTCGCGCAGCACCAGGCGAAGGTGTACTCGCAGGCATCCGTCGGTGCTCCGCCGATGTCGGTCCCGCATCTCGACACACGGGTCGTCGACGGCGAGAGTTCGCTGCTGTTCGGTCCGTTTGCGACCTTCAGCCCCAAGTTCCTCAAGAACGGATCGATCTTCGACATCGTCGCCCAGGTGCGTCCCGGCAACCTCGCCCCGATGATCAAGGTCGCCATCGACAACCCCGGCCTCATCAAATACCTGGTCAGCGAACTGGCCAAGAACCACGCCAAGAAGGTCGACAGCCTGCGAGAGTTCGTCCCGACGGCGAAGGATGCCGATTGGGAACTTCTGCAGGCCGGCCAGCGCGCTCAGGTCATGAAGAAGGATCCAGACAAGGGCGGTGTCCTTCAGTTCGGCACCGAGGTCGTCACCTCGTCGGACGGGTCGATCGCAGGGCTCCTCGGTGCCTCACCCGGCGCCTCCACGGCGGTCTCCATCATGCTGGGGCTGCTGCGGACGTGCTTCCCCGATCGGATCGCCGCGTGGGAGCCGACTCTTGCTGAACTCATCCCGAGCTATGGCCAATCGCTGAACACCCGCCCGGATGTTGCGCGCGCTTCGGTCGACGCGACCGCAGAGGCGCTCGCCATCAACCGCTGACGTGGCCAAGCTCTACTTCCGCTACGGAGCGATGAACTCCGGAAAATCGACGTCGCTCCTCCAGGCCGCCTACAACTACGAAGAGCGCGGTCAGCACGTCCTGGTCGCCAAGCCCGAGATCGACACGAAGGGCGCCGGCCAGGTCGCATCCCGTCTGGGCATGTCCCGCGACGTCGACTTTCTCGTGGGACCGGACGACGACCTGCGGAGCGTCTTCGAGGAGCGTCGCCGCGCGATGCCGGATGTCGCGTGTCTGCTCATCGATGAGGCTCAGTTTCTCACGTCGAGCCAGGTCGACGACTTGATTCGGATTGTCGTGGAGGACGATATTCCCGTATTGGCATACGGCATCCGGACCGACTTCCAAACCCGCGCCTTCCCGGGCTCCGCACGGTTGATGGAGCTCGCCCACAGCCTCGAAGAACTCAAGACGATCTGCCGATGCGGGCGCAAAGCACTCTTCAACGCGAGACTCGTCGGCGGGCGCTTCGTCTTCGACGGCGATCAGGTCGCGATCGACGAGTTGACCGCCGACCGCGTCACCTACGAGTCGATGTGCGCGGAGTGCTACCTCACCGAATCCGGCGGCCGGCTGAGCTGATCGCCGACGTCGCCTCGGCGCCGACTTGTCGCAACGGCGCGCCGTGGGTATCGTGGTCTGACCACCATTGGAGGATGCATGGCAGAGGCGCCGACGAAAGCCTGGCAGGTCGTGCTGCAGAAGCTCGAGACCGACCTGCTGAGCGGCGCACTCGGCCCCGGCGACCGGCTCCCGTCTGAACGCGATCTCGTCTCGCAGCTCGGTGTCGGCCGCTCCAGCGTGCGAGAGGCACTTCGGGTGCTCGAGGTGATGGGGCTGATTCGCACCGCCACGGGGTCGGGTCCGACGGCCGGTGCCATCGTCGTCTCGCGTCCGACGGGTGGCATGTCCGCCCTGGTGCGTTTACAGGTCGCCGCGCAGGGTTTTCAGATTTCCGATGTCGTCGCCACCCGACTTCTTCTCGAAGAGTGGGTTGCGTCCACGCTCGCATCTGATGAAGGTCACGACCTGACCGCTGCTCGTGAGGCGCTCACGGCGATGGATGCCGACGCGCTCACCCCCGCGGAGTTCCTCGCCCTCGACGCGCAGTTCCACGTCGCGCTCGCCGATGCATCCGGCAACACCGTCGTCGCCGCCACGATGGCAGGGCTGCGCACATCCATCGAGGACTACGTCCTGGCGGCTGCAGAGAAGATCCCGGATTGGGGATCGGCGGCACGCAGACTCCGCCACGAACACCACATCATCATCGATGCAATCGACGCGGGCGATCCCGTCGTCGCCGCTTCCTCCGTGCGCGAGCACATCACCACCTATTACGCGTCCGCGAACCCCGTTCGCGCCTAAGGAGACGTTTCATGGTCACCCGACAGCTGCCCCAGATTCCCGAGCTCCTCGAGCTCATGCAGTTCAAGAAGCCCGAACTCGACGGAAAGAAGCGTCGTCTTGACAGCGCGCTGACCATCAACGACCTGCGCTCGATCGCGAAGCGCCGAACACCCAAGGCGGCGTTCGACTACACCGATGGTGCGGCTGAGGGCGAGCTCTCGCTCGCCCGTGCCCGGCACGCGTTCGAGGACATCGAGTTCCACCCCGACATCCTCCGTCCCGCGGCGAGCGTCGACACGTCCACTGAGATTCTCGGCGGCAGGTCCGCCCTCCCGTTCGGCATCGCACCGACCGGCTTCACCCGCCTCATGCAGACCGAGGGAGAGACGGCGGGAGCGTCCGCGGCGGCGGCCGCCGGCATCCCCTTCACCCTGTCCACTCTCGGCACGACCTCGATCGAAGGCGTGCGCGCGGCGAACCCGCACGGCCGCAACTGGTTCCAGCTGTACGTCATGCGCGAGCGCGAGATCTCCTATGGCCTCGTGCGCCGGGCCGCCGAAGCAGGCTTCGACACGCTGATGTTCACCGTTGACACTCCCGTCGCCGGGGCGCGCCTCCGCGACAAGCGCAACGGATTCTCGATCCCGCCGCAGCTGACGATCGGGACGATCATCAACGCCATCCCGCGGCCCTGGTGGTGGATCGACTTCCTCACGACACCGAAGCTCGAGTTCGCGTCCCTGACGACGACCGGTGGCACCGTCGGGGAGCTCTTGAACGACGCCATGGACCCGACGATCAGCTACGACGACCTCGACATCATCCGGAGCATGTGGCCGGGCAAGATCGTGGTCAAGGGCGTGCAGAACGTCGCGGACTCGAAGAAGCTCATCGACCTGGGTGTGGACGGCATCATCCTCTCCAACCACGGTGGTCGCCAGCTCGACCGCGCCCCGATCCCGTTCCACCTCCTCCCGCACGTCGTCCGCGAGGTGGGCGCGGACGCCACCATCATGGTCGACACGGGAATCATGAACGGCGCGGACATCGTGGCATCCATCGCTCTCGGCGCGAAGTTCACGCTGATCGGACGCGCATACCTCTACGGCCTCATGGCGGGCGGTCGCGCAGGGGTGGATCGGACCATCGCGATCCTGCGCACCGAGATCGAGCGCACCATGCAGCTGCTTGGCGTTTCTTCGCTCGAGGAGCTCGAGCCGCGCCACGTGACCCAGCTTCAGCGGCTCACTCCGATTGCTCACTCATCCGCAAACGCGAACGCGAACGTCTGAGTCGGCCAGCGCCGATCGGATAACCCTGATCGGCTTAGGGGCGTGCCGGAAGGGTCGGGAGGAGTTCGGCGAGGAAGTCGGCCGTGTCCTCCCACCCTTCGACGGCGTGACAGGTGACGCCCATCGCGAGCACAGGGTAGTCATTGCCGTCCTCGTCGAGGCGGTCGCCGACGAAGAGCATGTCGTCGAGTGAGATGCCAGTCTCGGACGCGAGCTGTCGCATGCCGTAGGCCTTGTCGATGCCACGGTGGGTGATGTCCACCGAGGTCGAGCCACCGGAGCGCACCTCGAGGTCGGGGAGGCGGGAAGCCACGGCGCTTCGCAGCGCGCTTTTCTTCGACCCGGTCGGATCCCATTCGACCTTTGCCGCCAGGGGAGCGGACTGACCGAGAGCGGAGAACGTGATCTGCGATCCGCGATCTTCGAGGATGTCTCCCCACGTCTCGCTCTCCCATACGCCCAAGCGGCGCGCTTCCTCTTCGACGGCCGCGAGAGCGCGAGCCTTCTCGTCGTCGGTCAGGCTGCGGGCGTAGACAGTCTCGATGCCTGCCGCCGTCAGACGGTAGTACTGCGTGCCGCAGGTGGGCAACAGGTGGAAGTGCTCGAGGACGCCGGCTGCGGCATCCGGGAGCCGGTCGACAACCTGTGCACGGAACTGGGCCAGCTGTCCGCCGGAGATGATTGCGACCTCGACGCGTTCCGCGAGGGCGACCAGCAGGTCGCCGATGCGCGGGTCGATGGCGCTCTTGGAGGGCGCGAGGGTGTCGTCGAGGTCGAAGGCGACCAGTTGGGGCGAGGGCATCGAATCTCCAGGCTGCGTGCGAAGGGTGAGTGTGCAAAAGGCTCCGCCGCTGTTTCATGAGCGGCAGAGCCTGTCTGCATTGTCGGGGTGACAGGATTTGAACCTGCGGCCTCGTCGTCCCGAACGACGCGCGCTACCAAACTGCGCCACACCCCGTGGCAACCCCCCGAGTCTACCCTGTGCCGGCGTCTCCGACGAATCCGCTCACGAGACGGCGCGGAGGGTGAGGACGGATACTTCAGGCAGACAGGCGAAGCGCACGGGAGCATAGATCGAGTGGCCGAGACCCGCGCTGACATTGAGCGGCACCGTACGTGCGTCCGCCGTCCAGTCGCTCAGACCCCGCGCCTGATCGAGCGGAATATCGCAATTCGCGACGATCGCATTCGGGGAGAACGGGATGCGGACCTGGCCACCGTGGGTGTGCCCCGCGAAGAGCATGTCGGCGCCGAGCTCGGTGAACCGATCGAGGACGCGCCGGTACGGCGCGTGGGTGACGCCGAGCGTCAACGCCGGCTTGCTGCGCCGTGAGCGCAGGTTGGCCATGGCGCCGGGGAGATCGTCGAGCTCGTCCCAGTCGCGGTGAGCGTCGTCGACCCCGAACGCATCGATGCGGATGCCGCCGACATCGATCTTGCCAGCCCGATTGTTGAGGTTCGTCCACCCCAATTCGTCGGTGAAGTACGAATCCATCGCCGGTGTATCCAGGAGCGTGACTTCGGCTTTGTGGTTCGATGGCCCCTGGAAGTACTTGAGCGGGTTGCGGGCGCTCGGCCCCTGCACATCGTTCGACCCGTGCACGAAGACCCCAGGAACCCCGCGAAGCGGTTCGAACGCGGCGCGGATACCGCGCAGCCCGTCAACGTGGCCGAGATTGTCGCCCGTGTTGACGACGAGGTCCGGCTGAACCTCGTCAGCGACCCGAGCGATCCAATCCTGCTTGCGATGCTGCCAGGGAGCCATGTGGGCGTCCGAGAGGTGCAGCACGGTGAGGGGCGCAGAGCCGGCGGGGAGCACGGTCACGTCGTGTCGACGTACGGTGAAGAGGTACCGCTCGATACCGATGCCCCAGACGGCGGCGGCCGTCCCCGCCGCTCCGACCGCCGTTGCGGCGATCAGAGCGGCTCGGGGCATGCCTGTCAGTTGCACTTGTCGCGCTGGAACTGGATGGTGACCACCGCGTTGCGGTTGACCACCGTTCCGGCAGCGGGATCGGTTCCGGTCACGACGCCGGGGTCTTTGACGCCCTTTGTCTCCGTGCACTGCTGCTCGACGCGACCGAAGCCTGCCGCCCGCAATGCGCGTTCCGCGTCTTCCGGACTACCGCTCACGCTGGGCACGCCGACACCCTCGCCGCTGCTGGGGCTGATCGTGACAGTCGAGCCGCCCGCGACCTTTCCCGCGCCGGGATCCTGCGCCACGATCGTGCCGGCCGGTTCGCTCCCATCGACGGGCGCGCCGACAACGGAGCTGAATCCGGCGTTCCGCAGGATCTGCTGTGCCTCGTCGACGGATTTCCCGATGACGCTCGGAAGATCGACCAGCACGTTCTTGGTGAGGTTGGAGTCGGGCGTGGGGAATGTCGTCTCCGCCGTACTTCGCGTTGGCGGCGCCCTGCATCTTGGGCCAGATCGAGTTACGGATCTTGGAGAGCTGCCAGCCATTGACGTAATAGCTGTTGAGCTTCGCAAAGCCCTGGACGTTGCCGACCCAGACCACGGTGGCGACCTTCGTGCTGGCGCCGTCCATCCAGGTGTGCTCGTACTCGTGGATACCGGTCTTGCCGAACACCGGGACGCCATCGAAGATGCGCGCGCCCTGGGCGGTGCCGTTCATGACGCCTTCCAGCGTGTACGCGGCGGTCGATGCGACAGCCTCGGTCAAGACGCGGTCGCACGTGCGAGTGATGGGGATGTCGATGCCATCGGCGTCCACTGCACGGTCGATCGCCTTCGCCTGGCAGAGCATGCCGTTCGCGGCGATGGCCGCGTACGCCTCGGCCATATCGATCGGTGCCACGGCCGACGAGCCGAGGACGTCGTAGGAGACATTCTGGTTGTCCAGCGCTGTGCCGTCGCCGCGCGTCACGCCCATCTTCATCGCCAGCTGGTTGGTGCTGCAGACCGAGATCTTCTCGGCCATCGTGATGAAGCCGGAGTTGAGGGAGTCTTCGGTGAACTTGCGCACGGTGCCCACGTAGCCGTTGTTCCGCTCGAAGTTTCCGATGGAGCCGGCACGCTCGTCGTTGGAGGTCTTCGTGTTCTGGATCGCTCCGTTGCAGGTCGACACCTTCTTCATGCCGACGGTTCCGTTGAGAACTTCGTTCACCGAGTGGCCCTGCTCGAGCCAGTTGAGGAGACTGAAGACCTTGTACGTCGAGCCGGCGGGGTGGCCGATGCCGCCGCCATTGTCCTGGCGGACGTTGTAGTTGACCGCGGTGAAGTTGCCGTCCGTGGTGAGGACGTCGGAATCCTGGCTGTAGTGCCGGTTCTGCACCATCGAGAGGACGCGGCCGGTGCCGACCTCCACCTGGATGCCGGACGACCCGAGGTCGAGACGGGGGTCGGTCGAGGGCACAATCGAGATCGCATCGACCGCCGCGGCCTGCAGGTCGGGGTCGAGGGTGGTGTAGATCTTCAGTCCACCGCGGCGCAGCGCCTGTTCGCGATCGTCATCGGTTTCACCGAAGGCGGGGTCGCTCTCGATGATGTTGCGCACATAATCGCAGAAGAACTCGGCCCCGGTGGCGACCTGGCAGCCTTGCACGCGCGGGGTGATGACCGGCGCGAGCGGCTCGGCATCGGCGGCGTCGTATTCGGCCTGAGTGATCTTGCCGTCATCGAGCATGCGGCCGAGCACGTAGTGCTGGCGGTCCTTGGTCAGCTTGTAGCCGTTCGCGGCTCCGTTGGTCTCACTGTCAGGGCGGTCCAGCCGGTAGGTATTCGGCTCCTGCACCATGCCGGCGATCGCGGCGGCCTGAGCGATGCTCAGATCCTTGGAGTTGACATTGAAGTAGTACTGGGCCGCGGCGCCGATGCCGTAGACCGTCCCACCGAAGTGGGCGATGTTGAGGTAGCCGAGGAGGATCTCGTCCTTCGAGTACTGCTTCTCCAGCTGGATCGCATAGCGCATCTCTTGCAGTTTGCGCTCGACGCCCGCCGTCCCGGACGACACTGTCGTCTGGTTGAAGCAATCGTTGACTTCGTCCTGACTTTTCGCCTGCTTCTCGCAGCTCTGCTGCAGAACGTTCTTCACGTACTGCTGCGTGATCGAAGATCCACCGCGGGTGTTGCTGCCGCGAAGGTTACCGACCATCGCGCCCATCGTGCCGACGAGGTCGACACCACCGTGGGTGTAGTAGTTCTTGTCCTCGCTCGAGAGGATCGCGTCGAACATGACGGGGGAGACCTCGTCGAACGTGACCGGCACGCGGTTCTGGTCGTAGAACTGGGCGAGAAGCTTGTCGTTCCCGGCGCTGTCCTTCGCATAGATCTCGGTCGGCAGCATGAGCTTGTCGATCTCGAGGTAGCTGGGCATGTTCTCGAACACGGCGATCGCACTGGATGCGGCATAGCCGGATACGGCGATCGCGGGTGTGACCGTGGCGGTGATGAGGACTCCGGCAACAGCGCTCAGTGCGATGACGCCTGCCACGCCCCCAAGCACCCCGCTGGCAGTCCGTTTCGTATGAGGCATATGGTAGATCGTAGGCCAGATACCTGAGCAACTCCTTGGTGCGCGGCCGCATGCCGCCAGAAAACAGGAGCCTCCATGACTACGTGGGAATACCTCACCACACCCCTTCTCATCCACAACACCGCAGCCATCCTCAACAACTGGGGCAAGCAGGGGTGGGAACTGGTCCAGGTGGTACCGGGACCCGAAGGCGGGCTCGTCGCCTACCTGAAGCGGCCCGTCGGGGGCGGAAACGCCAATGCCGGCCTCGGCGCTGCAGCGCAAGCTGCGCAGCAGTTCGAAGGCTCGGGCGAGTGAGCGTCGCTTCGCGGCTCACCGAACTCGGCATCGAGCTGCCCTCGGTCGTGCCTCCCGTCGCGGCCTACATTCCCGCCACCGTGCACGGCGATCTCGTGTACACGTCAGGGCAGCTGCCGATGGTCTCGGGCGCGATGCCTGCGACCGGCAAGGTGGGCGACGGCGCGGGACTCGTGCCGCCCGCCGATGCCAAGGGCTACGCCCGCCAGTGCGCGCTGAATGCGCTCGCCGCCGCGGCAGCCGCCGCGGGCGGAATCGACCGACTCGGTCGGGTGATCAAGGTGACCGGCTTCGTCGCATCCGCCCCCGACTTCACCGGGCAGCCCGTTGTCATCAACGGCGCCAGCGAAGTTCTGGGTGAGATTTTCGGAGACGCTGGCCGCCACGCCCGCTCTGCCGTGGGCGTGGCGGCGCTGCCGCTGGATGCGCCTGTCGAGGTCGAGGTCATCTTCTCGCTCGCCTGACGCACCCGCGGCATCCCACACGGTGATCCGCGGTTACTTCAATTGCGCGCTGATCACGCTCATCACGGCGGTGTCGGCGAGCGTGGTCGTGTCTCCGACCTCGCGACCTTCCGCGACATCGCGCAAGAGTCGTCGCATGATCTTCCCGGACCGCGTCTTGGGCAGTTCGCCGACGATGTAGATGTCGCGGGGACGGGCGATCGCGCCGATCTGCTCGGCGACCCATTGACGCAGTCCCTGAGCAAGCCCCGCGAGGTCGTGCGCATCGAGGTAGCTCTGCTTCACGATGACGAATGCGACGACGGCCTGACCGGTGGTCTCATCCGATGCTCCGACGACCGCCGCCTCGGCGACCGCTTCGTTGGCCACCAGCGCGGATTCGATCTCGGTCGTGGACAGGCGGTGACCGGAGATGTTCATCACGTCGTCGACACGGCCCATCAGCCAGATGTCGCCATCGTCGTCCAGGCGAGCACCGTCGCCCGCGAAGTAGAAGCCCTGCTTCTCGAACTTCTTCCAATACGTCTCGGCATACCGGTCGGGGTCGCCCCAGATTCCACGCAGCATGCTCGGCCAGGGCTCGGTGACGACCAAGAGACCACCATTTCCTTGGCCGACGTGCGATCCGTCCTCGTCGACGACGTCGATCGAGATGCCGGGCAAGGCAACCTGAGCGGCCCCCGGCTTGGTTTCGGTGACCCCTGGAAGCGCGGAGATCAATATGGCGCCGGTCTCGGTCTGCCACCACGTGTCGATGATCGGGGCGGTGTTGTCGCCGATGATCTCGCGGTACCACATCCATGCCTCAGGGTTGATGGGTTCTCCGACCGAGCCGAGGAGGCGGATGCTCGACAGGTCGAACTCCCGGGGGACCTGACGACCGACCTTCATGAACGAGCGGATCGCGGTGGGCGCGGTGTAGTAGATGCTGACGCCGTACTTCTGGATGATCTCCCACGACCGGCCGGGGTGCGGGGTATCCGGTGTTCCCTCGTACAGAACCTGCGTCGCGCCGTTGGCCAGCGGTCCGTAGGTGACGTAGCTGTGTCCGGTGACCCAGCCGATGTCGGCGGTGCACCAGAAGACGTCCGTCTCCGGGTGAATGTCGTGGACGGCCTTGTTGGTGAACGCGCACTGCGTGAGATAGCCGCCCGACGTGTGCAGAATGCCCTTGGGCTTTCCCGTCGTGCCCGAGGTGTAGAGGATGAACAGCGGGTTCTCCGAGGGGAACGCCTGGGCCTCGTGGTCGGGGGATGCATCCGGCACAACGTCGTGCCACCAGATGTCGCGACCTTCGGTCCATTCGATGGCATTTCCGCCGCGCTTGACCACGAGCACGTGTTCGACGCTCTCCTGAGGACCCGAGCCGTTGCGGTCAGCGAGGGCCATGTCGACCGCGGGCTTGAGCGGTGACACCTTGCCCTTGCGGTAGCCGCCGTCGGCCGTGATGACCAGCTTCGCGCCGGCGTCGTCGATGCGCGTTCGCAGACTGTCGGCCGAGAACCCACCGAAGACGACCGAATGGATCGCTCCGAGGCGCGCGACGGCGAGCATCGCAGCGATCGCCTCGGGAACCATGGGCATGTAGATCGCGACGCGGTCGCCCTGGCCGATGCCGAGTCCTGTGAGGACATTGGAGAGTCGCTTGACCTCGTCGGTGAGTTCTGCGTACGTCACGGCGCGGTCGTCGCCGGGCTCACCCTCCCACAGCAGGGCTACCCGATCGCCGTTGCCGGCTTCGACGTGACGGTCGAGGCAGTTGTAGGCGACATTGATCTCGCCGTCACCGAACCACTTCGCAAACGGAGGGTTGGACCAATCGAGCACCTCGGTGAACGGCTTGTGCCAATGAAGTTCGCGTGCCCGATCCGCCCAGAATCCTTCACGATCGGCCGCGGCCTGCTCATACAGGTCGGCCTTTGCGACGGCATTCGCGGCAAACTCAGCGGAGGGGCCGAATCGGCGAGTTTCGTTGAGGAGGTGGTCGATTTGACTGCTCATGGGTGCGCTCCTTTGCGGCGTGGTCGATGAACGGCGCGAACACCGTGACACTGCGGCAAACATAGCTGCGTCACTTTGGGCGCACTACCGCCGATAGTGGGTGGCGAGCTGTCCATTGCGTCGCGCTGAAGGATGGTCCAGATGCATTTGGACGGACGCCGCGGAATGCGTATGCTCGATCCGCCCGAACATCGATTTCGGCCCCGCGGCTACCCGATCACCCCCCCTGATTCGGGTGCCGCTGAGGGCGGCATCCCTCCCCCCGGGATGTCGTCCTCTGTCTTACTCCCCAAGTGGCGTGCCAGCCCGTGGTTTCCACGGTTCAGGGCGAACAGGGCGCGCATCGGCGTGTGATTTCGTAGCGTCGGAGCATGCCCGAGCCGTTCATCGCCGTTCCCAGATCAGGCGTCTCACGGTCGCCATCGGGGGAGCGCGAGGGCGCACACGCTCGCGTCGAAAGGCGTGTGCCACGGCGGTTGCCCGCTCATCCCGCGCTCGAGCCGCTTCTTCCATGGCTTCGCGACACGGAAATCACCGACATCTTCATCAACGGCGCCTCGGGCCTCTTCGTCGATCGCGGCGCCGGTGCCGAACGAATACCGTCGTGGAGAGCCAGCGACGATGAGGTCAGAGCACTTGCCGTGGCGCTGATCAGCGTGGGCAACCGCCACCTCGACGACGCGACGCCCTGCGTTGATGTGCGCTGGGAGGACGGTATCCGCGTGCATGCCGTCCTTCCGCCGATAGCCTGCGGCGGAACGGCGGTATCCATTCGACTGCCGGTCTCGGGCGTCGTCACCCTTGATGACCTCGGGCGGCGCGGGATGTTCGCGTCCACGATGGATGCCAGGCTGAGACGCCTTGTGTCCGACCGCACGAATCTGCTGATCACCGGCGCCACGGGAGCGGGAAAAACCACGCTACTGGCAGCGCTGCTGGGGCTGGTTCCCGCTGGCGAGCGCATCGTCACCATCGAGGACGTCGCTGAACTGCGCGTCACCCATCCCCACCACGTGCGGCTCGAGGCGCGCCAAGCCAACCTGGAGGGCGCCGGAGCGATCGCGCTCAGCAGGCTGGTGCGCGAAGCATTGCGGATGCGTCCCGACCGGCTTGTGGTCGGCGAATGTCGAGGGGAAGAAGTACGGGAACTGCTGAGCGCCTTGAATACCGGTCACGATGGGGGAGCGGGAACCGTCCACGCCAGCGGCATCCGTGACGTTCCGGCGCGGCTGGAGGCGCTTGGCGCACTCGCCGGCCTCGACGATCGTGCGGTTGCCCGTCAAGTAGCCAGCGCCATCGGAGTCATCATTCACGTCGCTCGTGGTCGCGATGGCGTTCGGCATGTGGCGGCGCTCGCACGTCCGATCGTCGTCGACGGCGATCGACTCGGTGTCGAGGAGATATCGTGCGACGACCGCAAATAGAGACCCGCACCAGCACCGCGAGCGAAATGCTTCAGCGGCTCGCGGTGCTGTTGGAGGCGGGAATCACGCCGATGCGTGCGTGGGAGCACCTCGCCGCGAGCGATGCCGTCGCGGGATCCGTTGTCGAGCGCGTGATCCAGGGGACGTCGTTGCCGTCCGCGATCGCGGCAGGAGAGGGCACATGGCGAGAGGTGGCGATTGCGTGGGAGGTGGCCTCGACGGTCGGCGCGCCGTTGGCGCCGAGCCTTCGCGCGTTCGGCGAGGCGCTGCGCGAGGAGCAGGAGTCTCGCGAAGACGTGCGCGTGGCGTTGGCGGAACCCGCCGCGACCGCGCGATTGGTCGCGTGGCTGCCATTGGTGGCGGTCGCCCTCGCAGTCGCGCTCGGCTTCGATGTCACGCGAGTGCTGGGGAACCCGCTGGGCATCGCCGCACTGATCGCCGGCCTCGCCCTGATGTTGGCGGCGCGGCAGTGGACGATGCGGCTTGTGCGTGCAGCCCAGCCGGCGCCCGGCATCCCGGGTGTGCACGCCGAGCTGCTCGCGATCGCGCTCTCCAGCGGAGTGTCGATCGCCCGCGCCGAGAGCGTGGTCGCGGATGCGGGCGGGGCGGCTGACGATCGTGATTCGACCGCGATCCTCGCGCTTTCTTCGACCGCGGGTGCCCCCGCAGTCGAACTTCTGCGAGCGGATGCCGCGGGTCAGCGCCACCGAGCGCGGATCGTCGGCAGGCTGGGCGCCGCCCGGCTCTCGTCTCGCCTGCTCATCCCGCTCGGCGTCTGCACACTCCCCGCGTTCCTCCTGCTCGGCGTCGCGCCGATGATGCTGAGCGTCCTCGGCGCTACTTCGCTGACCCTCTGACCGTGCCCGCCCACCACCCGTGCCCGCCAACCCCACCAAAGGAGCAAAAATGTCCGACAACACCCTGCCGCGGCTGACACGTACACGGGCCGCCCGACTCTTCGACGATGAAAGCGGTGCAGCAACCGCGGAGTACGCCATCGCAACGATGGCCGCCGTTGCCTTCGCCGGCCTCCTTGTCGTCATCATGCGCAGTGATGAGGTGCGTGGCATTCTCACGGACCTCATTCGCCGGGCTCTCACCGTCGCGTGAGTCGGCGGTGCTCGTGCACCATGAGCCGATGCGCGATGAGCGGGGCTCGGTGACGGCAGAATTCGCCGTCGTCGTACCCGCGGTCATCCTCGTCGTCCTGCTGACGGTGGCAACGCTGTCGGCATCGGGCCGTCAGGTGCGTCTTGAACATGCGGCGGCCCAGGCGGCTCGGCTGGCGGCGCGCGATGAAGGCGATGACCGCGTGCGCGGATTCGTTGATGCCGTGGTGCCGGGAGCGTCGGTGTCTATACATACAGACGGTGACGTGGTGTGCATCACGGCGACCAGTGGCGCGCCGCCCTTGCCGGTGACGCTGACAGCAGATGCATGCGCCGTGGCCTCGGAGGCCGAACCGTGAGCGGTGTCGGTCTCACCGTCTCGGCACTGGCGGTCACGGCAACCCTCGCTATCGGGTGTGCGACGGCAGGGTCCGTTGCCTCGGTTTCCGCCCACCTCGCCGGGATCGCCGACGCCGCTGCGCTTGCCGCGGCCGATGCGGTTTCGGGGGCGGCCACGGGGATTCCCTGCGAACGGGCCGCCGGTCTCGCCGAGCGCGGGGGAGCAGATCTGGTCCGCTGCGACCTCGACGGATTGATCGCGACGATTGAAGTTGCGGCACCCGTCGGGGCGTTCACCGCCCGGGCCCGCGCGCGAGCTGGCCCGGCACCGTGAAACCGACGCGACAGGCCGGTCACTGAAGAGCTCCCAGCATCTTGGGCGGTATTCGGTGTGTATGGTGTGCATCGAACGAAAGGACGCCACGTGGCAAACGGCAAGAAGCTCGTCATCGTCGAGTCTCCGACCAAGATGAGGTCGATCCAGGGATATCTCGGTGACGACTATGAGGTGCTCGCCTCGGTCGGTCATATCCGCGACCTGGCGGAGAAGAAAGACATCCCCGCGGAGCTGAAGAAGTCCTCGGTGGGCAAGTATTCGATCGACCTCGAGAACGACTTCACCCCCTTCTATGTGGTCAGCGATCGCAGCAAGGCGACGGTCACTGAGCTCAAGCGCGCGCTGCGGACCGCCGACGAGCTCCTGCTCGCCACAGATGAGGACCGCGAAGGCGAAGCCATCGCGTGGCACCTGCTCGAAGCCCTCAAGCCCAAGGTTCCCGTCAAGCGCATGGTGTTCCACGAGATCACAAAAGACGCGATCAACGCTGCGGTGGGCAACACTCGTGAGCTCGACTTGGCGCTCGTCGACGCGCAGGAGACGCGACGGATTCTCGACCGTCTCTACGGCTGGGATGTGTCCGATGTCACCCGCCGAAAGGTCGGGCAAGGGACGTCGGCCGGACGTGTCCAGTCGGCAGCCACCCGCATGGTCGTCGAGCGTGAGCGCGAGCGGATGGCGTTCGTTTCCGCCGGCTACTGGGATGTCGAAGCGAACGCCGCCAAGGGCACCGACTCGTTCGGCACGAGACTCATCCGCATCGACGGCGCCCCCTTGGCGCGCGGCACCGACTTCGATGACCGTGGTGAGCTGAAGAAGGCCGTCGTCGTCCTCGCCGAGACCGAGGCGCGCCAACTCGCCGCCGCGATCGAGGCCAAGGGCCGTGCGACCGTCACGTCGGTCGAAGCGAAGCCCGGCACGCGCAGCCCCAAGCCGCCCTTCACGACCTCGACACTGCAGCAAGAGGCCGGGCGCAAGCTCTCGATGAGCGCCAAGCACGCCATGAGTGTGGCGCAGAGCCTGTACGAAAAGGGCTTCATCACCTATATGCGTACCGACTCCACGGCGCTTTCGGCGCAGGCCGTCTCTGCGGCCCGCACACAGGCCGTCGCGCTGTACGGCGACCGTGCCGTGCCGGCGAATCCCCGCAGCTACGCCAACAAGAGCAAGAACGCACAAGAGGCGCACGAGGCGATCCGCCCCTCGGGAGAAGACTTCCGCAAGCCTTCCTCGGTGTCCTCGACCCTGACCCGCGATGAGCTGCGGGTGTACGACCTCATTTGGAAGCGCACGATCGCCAGCCAGATGTCGGACGCAAAGTACGACACGACCACCGTGATCCTCGAAACGGATGCCGACGGCAAGACGGCGACGTTCACGGCATCCGGAACCGTCTTCACCTTCAAGGGCTTCCTCGAGGCGTACGAAGAAGGAAAGGACGAGAAGCGCGGCGACGCAGACCGCGCGGACGACCAGTCGCTGCCGGCGCTCGCGGTGGGCGACGAATTGGCGCTCCGCGACATCGAGCCCAAGGGACATGCGACAAATCCGAAGCCTCGCTACACGGAGGCTTCGCTCGTCAAGGCCCTCGAAGAGAAGGGCATCGGCCGCCCCTCGACGTTCGCGAGCATCATCGATGTGATCATCAACCGCGGGTATGTCACCAAGCGCGGTCAGGCGCTCGTTCCCTCGTGGCTCGCTTTCAGCATTGTGCGCCTGCTCGAAGAGAACTTCGCAGACCTCGTCGACTACGACTTCACCGCGGGGCTCGAAGACGATCTCGATGCGATCGCCCGCGGTGAGCAGAAGCGCGTGCAGTGGCTGAGCGACTTCTACTTCGGCTCCGACAGCCATGTCGGTCTGCGGCATACGCTCGACAACCTCGGCGAGATCGACGCGCGCGAACTCAACTCGACGCCGATCGGAGATGTCGGCACGCTCCGCTTCGGTAAGTACGGTCCGTACCTGGACGTTCCGAACGACGACGGCACCTCACGAATCGTCAACGTCCCGGAGGACCTCGCACCGGACGAGCTCACTCCCGCCAAGGCGCAGGAACTGGCCGACGCACCCGTCGCCGGTGACCGCGTCCTCGGTGAGAACCCCGCCACGGGCAAGCTCATCGTCGTCAAGGACGGCCGCTACGGTCCGTATGTGCAGGAGGTCGACCCGCCTGCAGAGGAAGTCGTCGACGAGGCCACCGGCGAGGTCATCGCCGCCGAGGCGGATGCACCCGCCGAGACGACGGATCCGCCGAAGAAGGCCCCCCGCAAGAAGGCGGTTGCAGCCCCCAAGCCGCGGACGGCGTCGCTCTTCAAGTCGATGAGCGTTGACAGCATCGACCTCGACACGGCGCTCAAGCTGTTCGCGCTTCCGCGCGTGGTGGGAGTCGACCCGGAGTCCGGCGCAGAGATCACGGCGCAGAACGGTCGGTACGGCCCCTACCTGAAGAAGGGGACCGATTCGCGGACGCTGCAGAGTGAGCAGCAGCTCTTCGATATCACCCTCGACGAAGCGGTCGCCGTCTACGCGCAGCCGAAATACGGCGCTCGCGGCGCGTCCAGCGCGCTGAAAGAGTTCGAGGCCGACCCGGTCAGCGGCAAGCCGATCAAGCTCAAGGACGGTCGGTTCGGCCCGTACGTCACCGACGGAGAGACGAACGCCACCATTCCGCGTGGCGAGGTGGCTGACGAAGTGACCTTCGAACGCGCCGTTCAGCTCATCGCCGACAAACGTGCGAAAGGACCGGCACCGAAGCGCACGACGCGCAAGGCTCCCGCGGCGCGCAAGCCCGCGGCGAAGAAGAAGTGACCCGCGGCCTCTGGGTCACCTTCGAAGGCGGGGACGGCTCAGGCAAGACCACGCAGGCCGCCCTGTTGGAAGAGTGGCTGCGCGTCGCGGGGCGCACAGTCGTGCGCACCCGCGAGCCAGGCGGCACCGAGGTCGGCAATTTGATCCGCGACATCGTTCTGCACCACCGCGGTGACATCGCGCCGCGCGCCGAGGCGCTGCTGTACGCGGCGGACCGCGCCCACCACGTGGCGACGCTCGTGGAACCGGCCTTGGATCGCGGCGAGGTCGTCATCCAGGACCGCTACCTCGACTCGTCCGTCGCATACCAGGGCGCCGGCCGGGTGCTCGATGGCGACGAGGTGCGCAACATGTCGCTGTGGGCGACCGGCGGAGCGCTTCCCGATGTGACCGTGCTGCTCGATCTCGATCCGGCCCAAGCGCGGAAGCGCCTGGACGCCGCCGACAAGCCGTTCGACCGGCTCGAGTCCGAGAAGGCTGAGTTCCACGAGCGCGTTCGTGCCGGTTTTCTCCGTCTTGCCGCCGCCGAGCCCGGTCGATTCATCGTGCTCGATGCGAGTCGTCCCGTCGAAGAGCTCGCGGCGGCCGTCCGTGACCGGGTCGCCGAGGCGCTCGGATGAGGTCCGTCGCCACGCTGAGCGTCTGCCCCCACGGTTAGGCTGATGGGCATGCAGACCGCCACACTCTCGCCGCCGTGGGGCGAGGTCTGGGGGCAGCCCGATGCGGTGAGGGCCCTGCAGGCGGCGGCATCCGATCCCGATCAACTCGCACACGCGTGGCTGATCACCGGCCCTCCCGGATCTGGCCGCTCGACGCTCGCTTTCGCCTTCGCGGCAGCGCTCATCGCCGAACCCGGTGACGAGAACGCGATGCGTCAAGTGCTCGCGGGCACGCACCCCGATCTCACCGCGTTGCGCACCGAGGGTGTGATCATCACGATCAAAGACGCGCGCGCCCTTGGTCGAACGGTCGTACTTCTCCCCGTCGCTGGGCCGCTATCGCGTGATCGTCATGGAAGACGCCGACCGCATGGTCGAGCGCACCAGCAACGTGCTGCTGAAGGCGCTCGAAGAGCCGCCCGAACGCACCATTTGGATCCTCTGCGCACCCAGCGACGCGGACCTCCTCCCGACGATCCGCTCGCGTGTGCGCACGCTGCGTCTTCGCGAACCCGCGCTCGCCGACGTCACGCGTCTGATCGCTCAGCGCACCGGAGTCGACGAGGCCACGGCCGAGCAGTCCGCGCGGCTCGCGCAGCATCACATCGGGATGGCCCAGCGACTGGCCACCGACGTGGCGTCGCGGCAGCGGCGCGAAGCGACACTCCGCGGCGCGCTCGGAGTGCGCAGCGTCGGAGACGCGGTCGAGGTGGCCGGCCGCATCGTGCAGGCGGCGACCGAGGATGCCAAGGCGCTGACAGCGGAACGGGATGACGCCGAACGGACCGCCCTGTTGCACACGCTGGGAATCCCCACCGGCGCCGCCATTCCGCCCGCCGTGCGCGGGCAGTTGAACGCCCTGGAAGACGATCAGAAGCGCCGTGCGACCAGGAGCCTCCGCGATGGCATCGACCGTGTCCTCACCGATCTCGAGTCGATGTACCGGGATGCCCTGATGCTCCAATTCGGCCGCACCGACCTCATCAATGTCGAACTGGCGCCCGAGTTGACTGCGCTGGCGGAGGCGTGGACGCCGCAGCGCACTCTGACGATCCTCGATCAGATCGCCGTGACCCGAACCAATCTGCAAGGCAATGCCGCGCCCACGCTGGCGCTGGAGAGCATGCTCGTGACCGTTGCGAGCGGAAGGACGCCGTGAGTATCACCCGTCGAATCGTCGGTGCTGTAGCGGCATTGGCGATCACCACGCTCGCACTGAGCGCGTGCCTCTACGCCTCGATTCCGGAGGGGGCATCGAGCCCCGCGGCCAGTCGCACCCCATCGGCAGACGGAGTCAGCGCCGATCTCCTGCCGTTCTACACGCAGGAACTCGACTGGAGCGGATGCACCGGCACCGGATCCGGCACGTTCGATTGCACCACGGTGAACGCGCCGCTGGATTGGAACGACCCGACCGCGGGCGACGTCGAACTCGCCATCATCCGGCGTGCCGCCAGCAACGGGACTGCGATCGGATCGCTGCTGGTCAACCCGGGCGGCCCTGGATCGAGTGGCTACGACCTGATCGCGGACTCCGCGGACTACGCGGTCGGCACTGCGCTCTCCGATGCATACGACGTCGTCGGCTTCGACCCGCGTGGCGTGGGCCGCTCGACCGCGGTGACCTGCCTCGACGCCGCCGGGATGGACGCCTACCTCTTCGACATCCCTTCGGACCCGCGGGGCAGTGATGGGTGGGAGAGCGAACTGACCGCGCGCAACCAGACTTTCGCCGATGCGTGCGAGGCGAACAGCGACGGTATCTTGCCGTACATCACCACCGAATTCGCGGCGCGCGACATGGACCTCATGCGGGCGGTGCTCGGAGACGATCAGCTGAACTACCTGGGGTACTCCTACGGGACCTTCTTGGGGGCGACGTACGCAAAGCTCTACCCCGACAAGGTGGGCAGGCTCGTCCTCGACGGTGCCATTGATCCGTCCATCCCGGGCGTCGAAGTCGGTACGACACAGGCGCTCGGGTTCGAGTCGGCGCTGCGCGCCTACATGGCTGACTGCCTGACGGGCAAGGAGTGCCCCTTCCGCGGAACCGTCGATGAGGCGATGGCAGACCTCGGAACTCTGTTGGCGAGCGTCGACGCACGCCCGTTGGCGGGTGCCGATGGACGGATGCTGGGCGCCGACACTCTCCTCACGGGAATCATCGCGGCACTGTATTCGCAGGACAGCTGGCCGTACCTCACTCAGGCGCTGACGGACGCTCTCGCCGGCGACCCGACCACTGCCTTCCTGCTCGCCGACTTCTACTACGGACGCACCGACGGTGCCTACGACGACAATTCGACCGAGGCGTTCCGTGCCTACAACTGCATGGATTACCCAGACGACACCACCGATGCCGAACAGGATGCCGCCGACGCCCTTGTTGCCGAGAAGGCACCGACGATCGCGCCCTATTGGGAAAGCGTGGATGTGTGCAAGGTGTGGCCCTACCCGGCCACCGGTACCCGCGGGGCCATCACCGCCGACGGCGCCGCACCGATCGTCGTGGTCGGAACGACGAATGACCCCGCGACCCCGTATTCCTGGGCGGTATCGCTCGCCGACCAATTGTCGTCCGGGGTACTGGTCACTCGCGAGGGCGAAGGGCACACGGGCTACAACAAGGGCAATTCGTGCGTCGACGCTGCCGTCGAGGCTTACTTCGTCGACGGGACCGTTCCGCAAGACGGCCTGGTCTGCAAATAGGGGCTGTGCGCGGCATCCGTTCGTGGGCAACGTATCGAGCATGTAGAATTGCTGATCGTGCGTTGCGCACGAAACCGTGCCACCTTAGCTCAGACGGCAGAGCGATTCACTCGTAATGAATAGGTCAAGGGTTCGATTCCCTTAGGTGGCTCCATGAACACTGCTGTAGACGCAGTCCTCGAGATCTTCTCGTGGGTCGGGCTCGCCTCGTCAGTCTTCCTCGGGGTGGTGGCGATCATCCTCTGGGCGGCCGACGGCACCTGGCTTCCCGCTGACGCCGTCGTCGACCACGAGGACGATGGAACCTACGTCCGTTGGTTCGACGGGGACGGTGAGGCCAACAGCGCGCGGGCCGATGCTCACACGGCGGAGGCGCTGCGCGGTGAGGACTCCGCCTCCATCTGGTACCGCCACGGATGGAGCGGGCGGATGCGGTTGACGCGTCGTCCACCCGGGCTGAAGCCGGTCATCCTCTTGGCGGTCGGGATGCTGGTCCTCGGGGCTGTGTGCCTCATCGCATCCTTGATCCTGCTGTTCACGAACGGCTGATCCAGCGAGCGAACCTCAACCGACGGCGAGCATGCCCCCCGCCAACAGTGCGAGCGCGAGGCCGACCCACTGCAGCCCGGCAATCCGCTCCCGAAGGACGACTGCAGCCAGCAGCACCGTCCCCGCCGGGTAGAGCGCGGTCAGTGCGGCCACGATGGAAAGATCGCCGCCCGATCGCAGTGCAAGCAGCAGCAGGACGTTCGCCGCAGAATCCACGACGCCGCACGCGACCGCGAGGATGAATGCGCTCCGTCGCGTCAGCGTGCGGACGGCGGGGTGCTGTTCGAGGTCGGCGTGTCCCGATGGGGTGGCGGCGACTCCGGCGACACTCACCTCGAGTGCGGCGGCGGCGTTCTGCCCCCGCCGTATTGCACCGACAACCAGCGCGAGGGCGATCGACCCGGTGATCAGAGCGTTGACGCCGCGGTTCATGAGCAACGGGACGATCCCGCTGGCCGCGCTGGTCTGGTCGATGATGATCAGAAAGGCGCCGATGGCGAGCCCTGACCCGGTCGCCATGGCGAGCCCCTTCATCGACGGACGCGCGACCCGCTCGCCCGGGAGGAACGCCACCAGGACGATCGCGACGAGGGCGACCACCAACCCGATCGACCCGACTGTCGACAGGCGCTCGCCGCCGACGATGATTCCCCACAACATGGGCGCGATCGCCGAGACCACGGCGGTGACGGGGGAGAGGACGCTCATCGGGCCGATGGCAAGGCACGCGTAGAGCAGTCCGATGGCGATCGCGCCGGTGATGCCGGACAGTGCGCCCCACCAGATGTCCGCCACGAGCCACTGGCCGCCGACGATCGGCAGGACAGCCCCGAGCACCACCAGACCCGCGGTGGCGGCGATCGCCGTGACGAGGATCGCGCGGAACTTGCGCGCCGCGAGGCCGCCGAGGAAGTCCGCCGATCCGTAGACCAGCGCCCCGGCGAGAGCGAGGACGGCGGACAGCATGGTGCTCAGCTTAAGGTCGAGTGGCGAATTCCAATTTTGCTAGATAAGCTAGCAATATGAAGAAAGACAGGACTGTGACACGTTGGCTGCGGATCGGCATTCCCTTGCTGCTCGTGTTGATCTGGGTCGCCGGCGGCTCCGTGGGCGGACCGTACTTCGGCAAGGTCGATGAGGTCGCCACCAACGATCAGTCGTCATTCCTCCCTGCGAGCTCCGACGCCACTCAGGTCAGCGAGCGCCTCAGCGATTTCACCGGCAGCGACACGATCCCCGCTGTGGTCGTCGTCACCTCGGACACCGCTCTGACGGACGAGCAGATCGCCGACCTGCAGACGCTGACGGAGGATATCTCCGCGATCGACGGCGTCGGCGAGGTCTCTCCCGCGATCACGTCGGAGGATGGCGAAGCCGTCCAGATCTTCGTTCCGATCGATTCGACCAGCGAAGTGCGTGACGTCGTCGAAGAGATCCGCACGCTCGTCAGCGATGAACTCCCACCCGGGCTTGCGGGGTGGGTGACGGGACCTGCGGGCTTCACCGCCGATCTCGTGAAGGGCTTCCTGGGCATCGATGGACTCCTGCTGCTCGTCGCCCTCGGCGCCGTGTTCATCATCCTGATCATCGTCTACAGATCGCCGCTGCTGCCGGTCCTGGTGCTGATGACATCGCTGTTCGCGCTGTGCGTGGCGCTGCTGACGGTGTGGTGGCTCGCCAAGGCCGGAATCGTCGTGCTCAACGGTCAAGTGCAGGGGATCCTCTTCATCCTCGTCATCGGCGCTGCGACGGACTACGCGTTGCTCTATGTGGCGCGATTCCGCGAATCCATCGGCGCGGGCCAGAAGCGGTGGGACGCCACCGTCAGCGCGTGGAAGGGTTCGGTCGAACCCATCGCCGCCGCCGGCGGGACCGTCATCGCGGGGCTCCTGTGCCTGCTGCTCAGCGACCTTGCGAGCAACAAGGCGCTCGGACCCATCGCGTCGATCGGCATCGCCTTCTCGGTTCTGTCCGCGCTGACATTCCTCCCCGCGCTGCTCGCGCTCGTGGGGAAGGCCGCGTTCTGGCCGTTCATCCCGAAGCAGGGTGCCGTGGAGATCCCGGATGACCTGACGGTGAAGGTCAAGGGGTTCTGGCCCCGCCAGGCGCGCTTCATCGCCCGCCACCCTCGCGCGATCTGGATCCTCACGACGGTCATTCTGTTGGGGGCATCCGTCGGCGTCCTTCAACTGAAGGCGGATGGCGTGCCGGCCAGCGACCTCGTCCTCGGGGTGTCTGAAGCCCGTGATGGCCAAGCCGCCCTCGCTGAGCACTTCCCGGCAGGATCCGGAAGTCCCGCGTACATCATCGTCCCCGAGGATGACCTCGCTGACGCGGTCACGATTCTCACGGACAACGATGGCATCGACTCGGTCGCGGTGACCTCCGAGGACTCGCCGACCGGTCAGGCGTCTGTCGTGGTCGACGGGGGAGAAGCGGTGCTCACCGTGCAGGGCCCGCCGGGACCGGATGCTCCGGCGCCAACGGTGTCGGATGGTGATGTGCTGATCGTTGCGACCCTCGCCGACCCTGCCGACTCGCTCGAGGCCGAGCAGACCATCCGCGATCTGCGGACTGCGTTCGCCGACGAACTCGGCGAAGGCACAGCGCTGGTCGGTGGTCCCACCGCAATCGACCTCGACACCAACGACACGTCGATCCGTGACCGGACGCTCATCATCCCGGTCATCCTGCTGGTGATCCTCTTCATCCTGATGCTGCTCCTGCGCGCGATTCTCGCGCCGGTGCTGCTGATGCTCAGTGTCGTCGTGTCGTTCGCGGCCGCGCTGGGGGTGAGTGCCTTTGTCTTCAACAACGTCCTCGGGTTCTCCGGCGGCGACCCCGCGGTCCCGCTGTACGGGTTCGTCTTCCTGGTGGCGCTCGGGGTGGACTACAACATCTTCTTGATGTCGCGCGTGCGCGAGGAGTCCCTCGTGCATGGGACCAGACCCGGCATTCTCCGCGGTCTCGTCGCCACGGGCGGGGTGATCACCTCCGCAGGTCTCGTGCTCGCGGCGACCTTCGCCGCTCTGGGTGTGATCCCGATCCTGTTCCTTGCGCAGATCGCGTTCATCGTCGCATTCGGTGTGCTGCTCGACACCTTCATCGTCCGATCGCTGCTGGTGCCTGCCTTGTCGTACGACATCGGGCGAGCGATCTGGTGGCCGTCGAAGCTCTCGAAACACGACGCCTCGGCGCTCGCTCCGGCACTGGAGCACGCTGATCCTGAGCAGGATGACGTCGAGGCCATGACGCGTGCGGAGTACCGGCGTACGCTGGAAGAATGACCAGAGCGCTGTTCATCGTCGACGTTCAGAACGATTTCACCGAAGGTGGAGCGTTGGGAGTGGAGGGTGGCGACGCAGTCGCCGAGGCGATCACGGCGTACCTGGCTGATCACTCGGATGAGTACGCGCTGATCGTCGCGTCGCGCGACTGGCATGACCCTGAGGGCGACAACGGCGGCCACTTCGCCGATGAGCCTGATTTCGTCGGCACCTGGCCGGTCCACTGCGTCGCGGAGACTCCCGGCGCGGAGTACGACCCGGGTCTGTCGACGGATGCCGTCACCCACCACGTGAAGAAGGGCCAAGGTGTGCCCGCATACTCACTCTTCGAGGGCAAGACCGAGGGCGGCGAGTCCGTCAGCGACCTGCTCACCGCCCGTGGGGTGGTGGATGTCGACGTCGTCGGGATCGCCACGGACTACTGCGTCCGCGCGTCCGCGATGGATGCCATCGAGCACGGATGTCGTGTGCGCGTCTTCACCGATCTCGTCGCCGGTGTTGCGGCCGAAACGAGCGACGCGGCACTTGCCGAACTCGCTCACGCCGGTGCTCAACTGGCCGAATCGGCTGCGTAGTCACCACCGCTGAGCCGCCCGCCCGGACGCTGCCGATCGCGGGTGGATCTTGCGTGTTCTCATGCGGGGAGGGGCGCGCGCTCCGCGACGATTGCACGCACCGCCTCGCGACCGGCGCGGTTCGCACCGACCGTGGACTGCGAAGGCCCGTAACCGATGAGGAAGAGACGAGGCTCGTCGGTCGCACGCGTGTTCGCCACGCGGATTCCGCCTTCCGGTGTGCGCAGATGCAGGGGCGCCAGATGGTCCAGCGCTGGACGAAAGCCGGTCGCCCACAGGATGACGTCCGCCTCGACGAGCGATCCGTCCGGCATGCGCACGCCGTTTTCTTCGATCGAGGTGAACATCGGATGCCGCACCAGCACTCCGCGCGCCTGGGCGGCGCGGGCCCACGGCGTCCAGTGCATCCCGGTCACCGAGATGACGCTCCCCGGGGGAAGCCCGCGCCGTACACGATCCTCGACGCCCGCGATCGCGGCGACCCGCGCAGGAATGTCGAATGCTTCCTCAGACCAATCCGGCTCACTGCGCGTGACCCAGAACGTCTCGGCGACGTGCGAGATCTCGTCGAGCAGTTGAACGGCCGAGATGCCGGCGCCCACGATGACCACCCGGCTGCCGGCGAACTGCTCGGCCGAGACGTAGTCTGCGACATGCAGCTGGCGCCCGCGGAACCTACTCTGGCCGGGGTAGTGCGGCCAGAACGGACGGGTCCAGGTGCCCGTCGCGTTGATGACGTACCGCGCTGTCCACACACCGTGATCGGTTTCGACGACCAGTCGATCGTCATCCCGGCGGACGGCGGTGACACGTACCGGGCGTCGCACGTCGAGGCCGAACTCCTCCTCGTACGCGGCGAAGTACGGCGGCAGGACATGCCGGCTCGACGCTTGTGGATCTGCCGGCGGCACCGCGAATCCGGGCAGCTCGTGGATTCCGTTTACCGTGGCCATCTTCAGCGACGCCCACCGATGCTGCCACGCGCCTCCCGGCTCGCTGTTCGCGTCGAGCACGACGTACGTCTGATCTGTTGAGGTCGCGCGTGCACTCGAAACGAATCCGCGTCGCGCGAGGTGGTAGGCAGCCGACAGTCCAGCCTGACCCGCACCGATCACGACGACGTCGACGCTCGTGAGATGCACATCAACACTGAACGCGCGTCGCCGCGGTCGGATTCCCGATGCGCCCCATATCTGTAAGTGACAGTCCGGCCCGTCTCGCGACAAAAGCCCTTCCTGACGACGGCCAGGAAGGACGCGTGACAGACCTCGAAGGTCAGGAGCGTGGGTAGGGTGAAGCGGGCCCTCGACCCGCGACGCCGTCGCGGTTAGGCACGACGATTCTCTCCCGGCGTCGCTCGCCGGAAGGGGATCGATGACGCGATCATCAGCACGGCAACGAACGAGAAGGCCAGCACGATCGCCCAACCCCCGCGCGGCTGGCTCAGCGCGACACGCGCGCCCCCGATAAGCGGCACAGTGGCTGCGACCGCGATTGCCCCCGCCCACCCGACCACGCCGCACACCACCCGTGCCCACGCCGGGCCGATCTGCCCCAGCGAGAACCCACCCGCAATGGCGATCAAGGCGATGCCCACGGCGCCACCCCCGAGGCCCTGGGTCAGGAAGGTGACAAGCGCTCCTGGCCGCACCATCGGAGCGATGGCGAACAGCAACGGCGAAAGGGCAAGCCAGCGGATGCCGCGCGGGCGACCGGCTGCACGCATCGCCGCGGCGAGCCCGAGCGTCCCGCCGACGATCATCCCGGGGGCGAGGATCGTGCCGAAGGTGCCGAACCAGTCGAAGCGCGACGCCGACCCTGCGATCTCCATCATGTACGCACGAAAGCCCGCGGCCCACGCGAGCCCACAGATCGCCCCCACCACGACGCAGCCCACCCAACGAAACTGGGGTGGGCTCGCAGGTACGCTGCGCGGCGCCCCCACTCGTTCTCGGTCGTCACTCGCCGACATCATTCCTCCAGCATCCTCTTATGTGAGTGACGCGGCCATCAGTGACCACATTCGCGGCTGGGAGAAGCGTTCCTCAAACTCGGCGGGTTGATCGCAGAGGGCGCCGCCAAGGCGGGATACGAACAGCGACGCTCGTACTCGACGGTGTTCGCGCATAACTGCCAGCGGGAGCCCGCAAGCCGGTCGCTCACCGCGCCAGCTCTAGCCCGCAACGGGATCCGGTTGCGGACGTCCTGTGTAAGACCGGCTTACGGGCGACTTGTCTGCACTGCCGGTCGTGGCGCCGAGGCGCTCTCGCTCGCTACAGTGCTCGCATGAGGGTGTTGTTCCTGACTGCGAACTTGGGTGGGAACGTGCCGCCGACCATGGCGGTTGCCCTCGATCTATGCCGCCGCGGCGTACACGTGGATGTCGCCGGGATTCTCGTCGGCACAGGGCTGGCTGCGACCTCGGGCGAGAACGCTATCGACGACGACGCCACACCAACCCAGATTGATGCCTCGTGGGGGCAAAAACGAGACGCGACAGGCGCTCCTCAGCCGCTCGGACCGACGCTCGCGCGCATCTTTGCCAGCCGTAGTCTCGCCAGGGAGGCCGAGGCGCTCATCCGGGACCGCAGACCGGATGTCGTAGTGGTCGATTGCATGGCACTCGCGCTGATCAAGGGCGCGAATCGCAGCGGGCTGCCCGTCGTGGTGCTCCTGCATACGTTCGCCGAGTACTGGCGTCGCACATTTCTGCGGGGTCCGATGGCGGCGATGGTCGGAGCGCTCGGATTCTCTCCTCGCGCGTTGTGGGGGGCCGCGACACTTCGACTGCTGCTCACCGATCCGGTGCTGGACCCGGCGAGGCTGGAGCCCGAGTTCGCCGACTACATGTGGACGGGGACGACGGAGGTGAGCGCGGCCGACCCTCTTCGCGAGAACGACACGGCCACCCCTCGTGTGATCGTGTCGTTCTCGACCACTGCTCTGCCGGGAATGCGGCGCGCGTACCGCAATGCCATCGAGGCGCTCCGAGATCTTCCCGTCGAAGCGATTGTGACGACCGGCGGGTTCGATCTGGGGGCCCCACTGCAGGCGGCGGCGAACGTGAAGATCCACGGCTACGTGCCACACGCCGAGGTGCTTCCGGGAGCCGCGCTCGTGATCGGCCATGGCGGTCACTCCACGACGATGAAGGCCCTCTCTCATGGCATTCCGCTGCTCGTGATGCCACTCAATCCCACAGCCGACCAGGGACTCATCGGAGAGGTGGTCGAAAGAGCGGGGCTCGGGCGGCGAATCTCGGCCCGTAGCAATCCCGCGACGATCCGGCGCGAGGTCGCTGAGCTGCTGCAGAACCTCGCGATTCGGGAGCGCGCACAGGCCACGGCTGCACGGTTGCGCGCCGCTCCACCCGGTGCGGAAGTGGCAGCAGATCGAATTCTCGAGGCCGCCCGCAGCTGAGGGTGGAACGTGGATGCGGGTAGCGCCCGCACCGCGATCCCTCAGCGAGCGCCCGCTCGAAGGGGTGCAGGGACATCACACTGCTTCAATCGGGGAAGAACAGGAGGGCGGCGATCACAACGCACTGTGCTTGCCTGCGATCCCAGCGTGGATGTGGCGAGCATCTCAAACTCGGCTCTGGGGATCCGCTCGCAAATCGGTCCTCCACCGTGCAGGTCTTGCTCACTCGGTCGGTCGGCGGCCCCAGGCGCTGATCAGCACGCTCGAGCCGACGATCGTGTCTGGGTCGGTGAGCACCGCGAGGAAGCGATCGAGGTCTTCGGGCGAGATGCCCTCGGCGAGGAGACTGTCCCGCACCTGAAGAGCATTGGCCGACTGCACCGTCGCCCAGCCCGTGCCACCATGGTCGATGGCTACGTACCCGCTCGCGCCGGTGCTCTCCAGACCGTGCCCGCGCAGGATGCGCAGGGCGTTGGCGGCGAAATCATTGACCGCGCCCCGAGTGGCTAGGAGCCGGTTGAAGGCCTGCGCCACACGCACGATCAGCTCCCGGTTGGGCCCGGCCCGGTCGACGGTACGGACCTCCCCGGTATCGAAATCTTCGAGCAGGATCACGCCACCGGGCGCCAGCGCATCCGTCAGACGGGCGAGCACCTCCAGCCGCTCAGGGATGTGCTGAAGCACCAGCCGCTCGTGGATCACATCCCAAGGACCAACCGGGAGTGGATCGGCCACCAGGTCCAGCCCGAGCACTTCGAGCTGCGCACGGCCGTCGCGCCGGCACCACCGGGTGTCAAGGTCCACTGCCAGTACCCGCCCAGCGGGACCCACCTCATCCGCCATCCATCGGGCAATCGATCCGCTCCCCGCACCCACCTCCAGGCAGCGAGCCCCCGGCGCCAGCCCCAGTCGCGTCAGATGACCTCGGGTGACGGAATCGAACACGGCATCCAGCCCGGCGAAGCGATCGGCCGTCTCGACCGCTGCGTTCGTCAACAGGTACGGTGCCTCGTCATGACCCACACCATCGGTCTACCACCTCGCCGCCGATTGCGGTCGACCGGTCTCGACGTCTATGGGGATCATGGCTCGTTCTCTCCCACAGGACGGCCTCCCGACTGCCCGTCCAGGATCCCTCAGCGGTGTCGTCGGCGTTGATCGATGCGGATCATCGCTCGGCACCCCGCGTGCCGCGGTGGGCTTTCGCCAGCGCGAAACCAGCGGCGATCTCTCGCCATGACCTGCGTCTACCCTGGGTGAGGATAATGCGCTCGGAGCCGCCGATAGCGGCCGGCACGCGCGGCTGAGACAGGGTAGGGGACATGGACGATCGACCCATCGAGGGACTCCGCGACTACATCGAGCACTTGCGGCAGCAGGGATACTCCGTCCGGGACGGTCACACCCCCGATCCCGACCTGATCGACCCGCAGGGCAACCCCGTCTACACCTGGCAGGAGGGCTACCCGTACCCCGAGCGCATGGACCGTGATGCGTACGAGCTCGAGAAGTACTGGTTGCAGGTCGAGCTGCTGAAGTTCCAGTACTGGCTGGAAGACAACGGCCAACGCGCCATCATCCTGTTCGAGGGGAGGGATGCCGCGGGCAAGGGCGGCACGATCAAACGGTTCACCGAGTACCTGAATCCACGCACCGCACGGACGGTCGCGCTGACCATGCCGACCGAGCGAGAGCGCGGGCAGTGGTACTTCCAGCGCTACGTGCAGCACCTGCCGACCAAGGGCGAGATGGTGATGTTCGACAGGTCTTGGTACAACCGCGCGGGCGTGGAGCGAGTGATGGGGTACTGCACCGACCAGGAGTACGAGGACTTCATGGTCCAGGCGCCGAACTTCGAGAAGATGCTCGTCGATTCCGGCATCCACGTCACGAAGTTCTGGTTCTCGGTGTCGAGGACCGAGCAGCGCACACGGTTCGCGATACGGCAGCTCGACCCGGTACGGCGCTGGAAGCTCTCGCCCAACGACCTCGCGTCGCTCGATCGGTGGGAGGACTACACGGCGGCGAAGGAGGAGATGTTCCAACGCACCGACAAGAAGCACGCGGCGTGGACGATCATCCGCTCGAACGACAAGAAGCGCGCGCGGCTCAACGCGATGCGGTTCTTCCTCGGACAGTTCGACTACGAGGGCAGAAACGATGACGTCGTCGGAAACGTCGATCCGCTGCTCGTGATGCGCGGCAAGCAGGAGACAGCAGACGAGTAGGGCTGAACACCGGTGCGGCAACTCGTCGGAGTCAGCGATGATCTAGGTCCGGGAGCTAAAGCCAGTTGCGGGCCTTGAAGACCCGATAGAGGGCGAACGCGAACGCGACCATCGCGAGCAGGGCGATCGGATACCCCCAGGGGGATGCCAGTTCAGGCATGTAGACGAAGTTCATGCCATAGATCCCCGTGATCAGCGACGGCGCGAACAGGATCGCCGCCCAGCTCGAGATCCGCTTCGTCTGTTCGGACTGCGCGAGGCTCGTCTCGTTCTGGCGTTGCGCCACCAGGGTCGCGTGCACGCTCAGTGCGTTCTGGAGCGTCTGCCGGAACTCCTCGATTTTCTCCACCGTCAGAATGACGTGGTCCTGGATGTCGCGGAACGAGCGGCGGAGCTCGAGCTTCTCCGGATCATCCCCGTAGGAGTCCTCGAGATCTTGACGGAGCGTCGCGATCATCCCGTTGAGCGGCCGCAGCGCTCGCAGAAACTCCATGACCTCCCCTGACAGGTCATAGATCCGCTTGGTGACCGAGGGATCGCCGGTGAAGAGCTGTCCCTCGATCTCGTCGATGTCGTTCTCGAGGCCGGCGACAACGGGCTCGTAGTCGTCGACGATGCGGTCGAGGATCGCATACAGCACGGCGAGCGGCCCCCGGGCGAGAAGGGCGGGCGTGCTCTCCAGGCGGTGGCGGACGAGCGCCAGGTTCGGTGCCTCAGCGTGGCGGATCGCGATGACGAAATCCCCCCCGACGAACACCTCGACCTCGCCGAACTCGACACTCTCCTCAGCGTCGACATACCGCGCCGGGCGCAACACGAGGAAACGCATGTCACCGTATCGCTCGAGCTTCGCGCGTTGATGGCCGAGCAGCGCATCCTCGACGGCGAGCGAATGCAGGTGAAACTCCGCCGCAAGGATGTTGAGCTGAACCGTCTCGGGGCGGTACAGGCCGATCCAGGAGAACCCGCCATGCTCAAGGAGCGCCTCCGATGTCCGTGCAAGCGTCTGCGGAGATGCGGCGCGGTATCCGTTCACGTAGATGGCATTGTCGATCACTGTCATGGGGCACAGTCTGACACTCCCGCCGTCTCGGATCAGAGCGCCGGCCCCGTGCTGCGCACCGGCCCCAGACCGAGCCGCAGAGGGCCGCCCCGTGCGATCGGGGGGACAGCCCCCGTGTGATCGGGGGGACAGCCCCCTGCCGGCCCGCATGCCCACGCCCCTAGCGTCAGGGACGTGACCGACCGACTTCTCGCCCCCGCTCCCGTGCCGACGCCGCCTGCGCCGTCGCGCACCCCCGGCCGCATCGGCTGGCTCCTCGTCGTGCTGACGGCGCTCGCGATCGTCGCGTACTCCGCGATCCCGTACTTCCTCGACTCCCTTCCGCAGCTCGCCGATCAAGAGGTCGGGCTTGCCTCCCACTACGCGGCGCAGCCGGTTTTCGTCCAGGTGGCCCTCTACGTGCACATCGCCGGTGCGACGGTGGCGCTGCTGCTCGGGCCGCTGCAGTTCTGGCGCGGGCTCCGCGAGCGCGCGCCGCGCGTGCACCGCTGGACGGGTCGCGCCTATCTTGCGGGAGTCGCCATCGGAGGCGTCGCGGGCATCGTGATGGCGCCGTTCGGCTTCGCGGGCTTCGTCGGCCTCTTCGGGTTCGGCGCACTCGGAGTGCTGTGGCTCGTGACGGCGTGGCGAGCGTATCGCAGCATCCGTCGCCGCGATGTCGCCTCGCACCAGGCGTGGATGATCCGCAACTTCGCCCTCACATACGCCGCGGTCATGCTGCGCGTGTGGCTGCCGATGCTGCTCGTCGCGCAGATCCCGTTCGGATCGTTCGAGTTCGAAGCGGCCTTCGCGAACGCGTACGCCGCCGTCCCGTTCCTGTGCTGGCTGCCGAACCTCGTCGTGGCGGAATGGCTCATCCGCCGGCGCGGGCTGCCGTCCTACCGCGTGACCGCCGCGGTCAGTCCGCGGACTTGACGACGATGTCGTCGGTCAGCGGAAGCGGCCGTCGGGGCGCAGGATGTCGGGCTGACGCGATCCGGATGAGCGGCTCGACGCCGGCCCGACCCCGCTCGGTCGCGTGACAGGCGTATCGATCGCCTCGGACTCACTGGCCTTGATGACGTTGTGATGCCCCACTCGGATTTGACGCAGCGTCCGCTTTGGTTCGCGCGGGACGGATCGCATCCTCGGTCGTCCTCGGGCTCGTCCGCGCGACGGCGACGGGGTGCACTCCGCCCGCCCGATCCCTTGCGCAACCGCCGCACCGCCGACGACGACCGTGAAAGTCGCCGAGAGGCCGACCGTCCACCCGGCCGTACCGCACCGGCTTCTCTTGACCAGTCAGCCGACCACCGTCTTACGCGGTCGTCGGGATGACGATGGTGTTGAACGAGTCGGCGGGCAGCGTCGGCGTCAGCACGCGATCGCCGAGCAGGATCCGCACGGGCATGTCCTCGCTCATGTCGTTCTGCATGACGATCACGATGCTGCCGTCTTCGTTGAGGAACGCGAGCTGGTTGGCGTAGCCCGAGTAGGTGAGGCACTCGAGTGCACGCGCGCCCGGCATCACGAACGCGCACACGTGCTTGAGCACCTGGTACTCGTACGACCAGCGGTAGGTCGCCGACTCGGGGTCGACGACGACCAGGGAGTTCTGCGTCCAGCCCCACCTGCTGCGGCCGCCCTCGAGCAGCGAGATGTTCCAGTACATGTACGCGTTGGCGCCGTTCGCGAGGAACTGCTTCATCAGCGACCAGGCATGGCGGGCGTGGCGCCAGTCGTTGCGGCCGTCGCCGCACTCCTGCTCGGTCTGGTAGATCCGCAGCTCGGGGTGCAGGCGGTGAAGCGCCGCAACGGCGCGCTTGCCCTCCCACTGCACGCCGAGTCCCGACACGTACTCGGCGACGCTGGCATCCTCCAACACGTCCCCCAGCAGACGATCATCGGCGCGCTCGAGGGTTCCGAGGAACACGTCGACGCCACGCGAGCGCATCTCGGGCACAAGGTGCCGCACGAACTGAGCTAATCCGGCCGGGGTCCACGTGCAGCTCGGGAACACCTGCGGGGAGTTGAACTCGTTCTGCGGCATGACCATGTCGATCGGGATGCCGAACGCACGGTATTCATCGATGAAGCGCCCGAAGTATCGGGCGTACGCCGCGAGGTGCGGCTCGTCGAGGATGAACATGTCGGTGCCCTCGTGCCCGATCTGGTCGGGGCGGAGTCCGTTCTCGATATTGTTCATGAACGGATTCGGCAGCGCGCCGGCGTAGTGAACGTTCGTCTATTCCAGCGCGGGCTCTCAGGTCCTCTCCGCGGTCGTGTCCGAGGCGAGCGGATGAATGCCGCTCCTCGAGGTCGCTCGACAGTGTCTGTGCGATCCCCTCGGTATCTCCAGAGTGCCAGTCGTTCGAGCCGATTCTCCCGGTCGGCCCGAGGAGAAACAGTACCTCGGGGAAGACTACGATGACGCTGAGCTTCGAGCGGCCCGAGGTCCACCAGGGCGTCCACGTCGGCGGCTCCAGCCCGAACACAGCAGCCGTCACATCTTGCCAGGCTCGGCAGCTCGTCACCTGATCGCGGCCGAAGGGACGAAGAGCGGCTCGTCTCCGAGACCTGGATCGAGTCCTCGCGCCAACGGTCGCTGTCGCCGCACGAGCTCGCGCGACATCGCCGAAGTTGTTGGCTCAGTCGCTGCCGGGGCGGCTACTTCCGCGCAGCTGGCGACGGTCGTGGAGTTCCGCCGACAGACGCGGACTCCGCGCCGGGTACGTCCGTCGTGTTCGTCGGCCCGTCCGAGCTCGACGACGACCTACCGCGAGGATGATGGCTGATCGGGCAACTGACCGCGCGCTGGCGACGGTCATTCTGCATCGAGTTCGAGACGCAAGCCGAGTGCGCCGCAATCACGTCGACTTCGATCGGCGGAGCGCGGAGTCGGTCAGGTCGGCAGCGTATTGAGCCGAGACACGGAGCGTCGGCCAGCCGTTCGGCCGAGACGATGGAGCTCGCGCGCAGAGGCCTCGGCGACGAAGTCCACTGGATGGTTCAACGGGGCCGTGACGCGAGCGCAAGCCTTCGCCGACCAGGCGATGGCCGACGCGCTGGTAGCCGGTCGACAGCCACCGCCCTCGTTCCCACGCGTGACTCCGCATGATCTCCGTCACACCGCGGCATCGCTCGCCATCTCGGCCGGTGCGCACGTGAAAGCGGTGCAGCGGATGCTGGGTCACGCGTCCGCGGTGATGACCCTTGACACTTACGCCGACCTGTTCGACGACGACCTCGACACCGTGTCGGAGGCCCTCGGAACAGCCGCGGCATCGTCCGACGTGCCCGCGGTTCTGTCAGCGGCTGCTCCCCGTGACAACGACGCGTGACAACAAGCGGGAGCCTTCCGCGCCGCAAAAGGTCATTCAGTTGTTGTCAAATTGTTGTCACGAGGTGAATTCCGTGACCTCTGACCGACCGAGATCCCAGTGTTTACAAGGGATCGGGGCGGTAAAAGAAGGGTGGGCCCCGTGGGGCTCGAACCCACGACCCGCGGATTAAAAGTCCGATGCTCTACCGACTGAGCTAGAGGCCCTCCCCTCCAGCCTACCCGGGCGAAACGGCGAGTCAGAAAACGCGCGCACACAGAAGCGACCGCCGATCTGGACAAGTCAGATCGGCGGTCGCTCCGCCCAGAACCGAGTGTCAACCCCCACGCGACACCCGGGGGTCTATTACTGTGCCGGGGGCATCAGCACCGTGTCGATGAGGTACACGGTCGCGTTGGCGGTCTTGACGCCACCACAGATCACGGTGGACGCACCGTTGATCATGATGTTGTCGCCGCTGCCGGTGACCTCGAGGTCGGCACCGTTGACGGTCGTGTGAGTACCCTCGATGTCGGCCGGAGCGATCTGACCGGGGACCACGTGGTACGTCAGGATCGAGGTCAGCAGCGCCGAGTCGGTCTTGAGGACCTCGATGGTCGCGGGGTCGATCTTCGCGAAGGCGTCGTCGACCGGAGCGAAAACGGTGAACTCGCTGCCGTTGAGCGTGTCGACGAGGTTGACGTCAGGGTTCAGCTGGCCGCTGACGGCGGCGGTGAGCGTCGTCAGAATCGGGTTGTTGCTGGCCGCGACGGCCACCGGGTCCTGCGACATACCCTCGACGGAGCCGGCTCCATCGGGGACGGCCGCGGCGTAGTCGGCGCACCCGGCGCCGACGAGATCCATTGACATGTCATCTGCCATCGGTGTCTCGGTCGCCTCTGTGGTCGGGGCAGCAGCCGGCGGGGCGGACGATTCGGTCGAGGCGGATCCACCCGTGCAGGCGGAGAGTGCGAAAACGCCGGCGAGGGCAAGAGCGAGGCCTGCGCCGATCTTGGTCTTGGTGCTGAGCATGATTTCCTCCGTTGGGGTTTTCGCCGCGGAAGCGACGTCTACAAGGTCTTCGGGGCCCTACGTCGATCGGTTTGAAAATTGTTGTCAAGCCCGACGCCGTAACTCGGTGTGGGGCGCGCCATGCGGCATGCTGGGGGAATGGTCATTGACGGTGTCGAAGTTCCCGAGGAGGGGGACTCCCGAGTCGACCATGTCGGGGAACTGCTGCAGCAAGCAGCGTCCGGAGATCAGAACGCCTTCGCGCGCGTGTACGACATGTTGTCGCCTCGTGTGTTCGGCCTGATTCTCCGTGTGCTCGTCGACCGCGCCCAGAGCGAGGAAGTCCTCCAAGAGGTTTTCCTCGAAGTGTGGCAATCCGCTGACCGATTCGCTCCGAACAAGGGGCAAGGAAGGTCGTGGATATTGACCATTGCGCATCGCCGAGCAGTCGACCGGGTCCGGTCGGCTCAGGCGAGCGCGGATCGCGATGTGAAAGTGGGCTTCCGTGAACTGGGGACACCGCAGGAGGGGGTAGCCGAGCAAGTCGAGTTGCGCGTCGAGGGACGCAAAGTGGCACGAGCGCTCGGGACGCTTCCCGAAGCGCAACGCGAAGCCATCACACTCGCTTACTACGGTGGATACAGTCAGAGCGAAATTGCAGCCCTTGTGGGAGCACCACTAGGAACGATCAAGACACGCATGCGGGACGGTTTGTCCCGGCTCCGAGCGGAGATGGGGGTGACACTGTGAACGAAGACGAGTTCGCCGAACTCTCGGCCGGACACGCGCTGGCCGCGCTGTCTCCCGACGATGAGCGTGCTTACGAAGCCGCACTCTCCCTGCATCCCGAGTGGGCATCGCACGCTGATCATGACGCAGAAGTCACTGCGTTCCTTGCCGAAGGTGTCTCCGAGGTCGCCCCTCCGCTCGACCTCCGGTCGAAGCTTCTGTCCCAGATCGTGCGCGACGCAACCCGTGACGACGCGGAACCCGCAGACGCCGATGAGCCGATCGACCGGGAGACGATGACCGGTATTCTCACACCGTCGACCGAGATGATCCAGACCGTCCAACGCCGCAACTGGACTCGTGGCCTGTTCGCACTCGTCGCGTCCATTGCACTCCTCGTCGGCATCGGATGGGGAGTCGGCGCGCTCACCAACATGGCTGCGACGCCGGCGGCGGTGACCGCACTCGACCAGATCGAATCCTCTTCGGACGCACAGTCGGCCACCACCGAACTCGGCGAGGACGGCGAGGCGACGGTGCACTGGTCGCAATCGGTCGGCAAAGTCGTTCTCGTCTCGGATGGACTGCCCACGCTTCCCGAAGACAGCACGTTCGAGCTTTGGTACGTGCGCGACGGTGCGCCGATCGCGGCAGGAACCTTCGATGCCGAAGACGGGACCTCAACGGCGCTCCTCTCCGGCACGATGGAGCCCGGCGACACGATTGCCGTCACCGTCGAGCAGCAAGGCGGGTCGCCCACCGGTGCACCGACAACCGACCCCATCGTCGCCATAGAAACCACCTGAGACTCTGCCGCCTGCGTCATCGCGCCGGGTAGCCTGGAGTGATGAGCGACGAATCCCGAGGCTTTCACAAGCCCGTCCGCCGCCCCGCAGACCAGTTCGATCGACACTTTGCCGCGGAAGATCCGGCGGAAGTGTCCCGGGTCGCGCATCAGACGGCCGCTGCGCTGCTGACGCGGGTGCGAGAAGATCCGTCGGATGCCGTCATCGATCGGCTCGTCGCCTTCACATCCGACCACGGCATCGACACCGTCGCTGAACTCTGGTCACGGTCGCCGGCGAAGACGCTGCCGGGCGCGCTCTGGCGGCTCTACCTGATCCAGCTGATGATCCATGAGGACCCTCGCACAGCGGCGCTGCTGTACGAGCGTGGCCGCGCCGTGCTTGCCTCGCCCGATGACGTGGTCGCCGGCGCACCCACCCCTGCGGGGCCGGATGAGCTGATCGCTCTCATCGACGCGATCCTGCGAGGTCTGTACCGAGGGGACTTCGCGGTGGCGCTCGAGCGCGCGGCCGCCTTCTGCCGCGTGCAGTCGGCGGGCGCGACGACGGTGGCCGACGACTACGATGCCACCGAGCCCGAGAGGGCCACCACCCTGACGACCCGCGCACTGCGGCTGACGACGTTCGCCGAGGACCTCACGGCGTGCGCAGCCCTCTGGCGGCGCGACAGCCTGACGTGACCGCTGACTGCGGGCCGGTCTGGCAGGGACGCCGGAAACATCCAAAATGAAGAGGTGCCGGGCCGCAGAACGCCTCTCGGCGCGGAGCCGCTCGGAGCGGCAGAAGATGGAGCCCGGGGTTACTGCGGCCCGGCTGTTCAAGTCTAACGGAGCACCGCGGCCACGTATTCCGTCGGGGTTAGGCTCTGTGCATGGCTCTGCATTTCGCGCTCATGATCGACCCGGCGACGGCGGAAGACACGCGCACCGACTTCTCCGCCACGTTCGCGACGGTGGACCCGTCGGCGCCCGCGCTGACCGTGGGCGAGTTGTCGACCCAGCGTGGCGACGGCATCTTCGAGTCGATCGGGGTGGTCGACGGACACGCGCAGGAGGTCGAACCTCACCTGCAGCGTCTCGCGCACTCGGCAGCGCTCTGCGACCTGCCGACCCCGCACCTCCCGCAGTGGCGACAGGCGATCGCGCGCGCGGCCGCCGCCTGCGGACCGGGGGAGTCGGTCATCAAGCTGATCCTCAGTCGCGGGATCGAGCACGGCCCAACCCCCACGGCGTGGGTGACCTCATCCACGGCCGCAGATTTCACGGATGCGCGCACCCGCGGCATCCAGGTCGTCACGCTCGATCGCGGCTATGACATCGATGCGTCCGCGCGGGCGCCGTGGCTGCTCATGGGGGCTAAGACCCTGTCGTACGCCGTCAACATGGCCGCCCTTCGGGAGGCGCACCGCCGTGGTGCGGACGACGCGATCTTCGTCTCGAGTGACGGATTCGTGCTGGAGGCGCCGACGGCATCCCTCATCCTTCGCCGAGGGGACACCTTCGTCACCCCTGCCCCGCACGGCGGCATCCTGCACGGCACGACCCAGCTGAGCCTGTTCGACCATCTCGCTGCACAAGGGTTGGACACCGCCTACGAGACCATCCCCGTTGCGGATCTCGCGGGCTCCGACGCCGCATGGTTGGTGTCGAGTGTTCGCCTTGCAGCGCCGATCTCACGAATCGATGAGAAATCTGTGCCGATGGATGTCGCATTCACCGCGTCCATCAACGACTATCTCCGCAGCCCGCGCGACTGAGCGCGGGGCTGCGGAGATAAGTCGAACGAGGCGAAGCGAACTCAGCCGAAGCGACCCGAAACGTAGTCCTCGGTGGCCTGGACGGCCGGCGTCGTGAAGATCGAGGTCGTGTCGTTGTACTCGATGAGCTTGCCCGGCTTGCCGGTGCCGGCGATGTTGAAGAACGCCGTCCTATCCGACACCCGCGAAGCCTGCTGCATGTTGTGGGTGACGATCACAATCGTGTACTCGGTCTTCAGTTCGCCGATGAGCTCTTCGATCGCGTACGTCGAAATCGGGTCGAGGGCTGAGCAGGGCTCATCCATCAGGAGTACTTGCGGTGAGACGGCGATCGCGCGCGCGATGCACAGGCGCTGCTGCTGGCCACCGGACAACCCTGAGCCCGGCTTATCGAGCCGATCCTTGACCTCGTTCCACAGGTTCGCTCCCTGCAGCGACTTCTCGACGAGGGCTTCGGAATCCGACCGCGACATCCGGCTGCTGTTGAGCTTGACGCCAGCGAGCACGTTCTCTTTGATGGACATCGTCGGGAACGGATTCGGACGCTGGAAGACCATTCCGACCTGGCGGCGGACGAGAACAGGGTCGACCCCCGCATCGTAGAGGTTGTCGCCATCGAGGAGCACTTCGCCCTCGACTCGTGCACCAGGGATGACCTCATGCATGCGATTGAGCGTGCGCAGGAAGGTCGACTTGCCGCACCCCGACGGGCCGATGAACGCGGTCACACTGCGCGGCTCGATGGTGAGGGAGACGCCCTCTACGGCGAGGAAATCGCTGTAGTAGACGTTGAGGTCATTGACTTCGATGCTTTTAGACAAGGTGTGTTTCTTTCGGGTAGACGACGAGTCAGCGGCCGGTCTTGGGTGAGAACCGCCAGGCAACCAGTCGTGCGAAGAGGTTCAGCAGCATGACGATCGCGATGAGGACAAGGGCTGACGACCACGCGCGGTCAAGATACGCCTCCGCCGGGATGCCCTGATTCTGGTACTGCGTGTAAGTGAACACCGGCAGCGTCTGCATGCGCCCGTCGAACAGGTTGTAGTTCATGCTGTTCGTGAACCCTGCCGTGATCAGCAGGGGCGCTGTTTCGCCGATGACACGTGCGATCGAAAGCATGATGCCCGTCGTGATGCCGGCGATCGACGTCGGGAGAACGACCTTGACGACCGTTCGCCACTTGGGCACACCGAGCGCGTACGAGGCCTCGCGCAGTTCGTTCGGAACGAGGCGGAGCATCTCCTCGGTCGAGCGGATCACCACCGGGATCATGAGCACGGCGAGGGCGATCGAACCCATGAAACCCATCCGGACGCCGGGTCCGAAGAAGAGGGCGAACAGCGAGTAGGCGAAAAGACCGGCGACGATCGAGGGGATGCCGGTCATGACGTCGACCAGGAAGGTGATCGCCTGCCCTAGACGGTTGCCCTGACCGTATTCGACCAGGTAGACGGCAGCCATGAGCCCGATCGGAATCGAGATGACTGCCGCCGCGCCGGTGATCAACACGGTGCCGACGATGGCGTGCAGGATGCCGCCACCTTCGCCGACCACGTTGCGCATCGTGTAGGTGAAGAATTCGGCGTCGAGGCGGGCGACGCCGTTGACGAGGACCGTCCATGCGACCGAGATCAGCGGGACCATCGCGATGACGAACGCGGCCGTGACGACCCCGGTGACCAGACGGTCGATGGCCTTCCGGCGGCTCTCGACTGTCGCCGAGATGATGAAGATCAGCACGAGATACAGAACGGCGGAGGAGACGAGCCATCCCACGAGGTTGACGTCGCTCTCCGCGCTCATGGCGAAGATCGTGAAGATCGCGAGCATGACCAAGACGGATCCGGCGAGGATGGCCCAGATGGTCCACTTCGGAAGTCGGCCTGCGGTGAGGCTCCCGCTGGGTGCGGCGAGAGCGGACGAGGGCGGTGCGGTGATGGTCATCAGTTGGCCCCTGAGAATTCTTTGCGCCGGTTGACTACCCAGCGAGCGACGAAGTTGACAGCGAACGTGACGACGAACAAGACGAGGCCCGTCGCGATGAGGACATTGATGTTCGTCCCGAATGCCTCGGGAAAGGTCAGGGCGATGTTCGCCGCGATCGTCGACGGGTTGGACGAAGTGAAGAGCTGGAAGGTCACTGTGCCGGTGGCAGAGAGCACCATCGCCACGGCCATCGTCTCTCCGAGTGCCCTTCCGAGGCCGAGCATGGACGCGGAGACGATGCCGCTGCGGCCGAAGGGGAGCACGGCCATCCGAATCATCTCCCAGCGTGTGGCACCGAGGGCGAGCGCGGCTTCTTCGTGCAAGACGGGTGTCTGGAGGAAGATCTCACGGCAGATCGCCGTGATGATGGGCACCACCATGACGGCGAGCACGATCGCAGCAGTGAAGATCGTGCGCCCGGTCGCCGAGACCGTCCCGGCGAACAGTGGGAACCAGCCGGCGTTCGCGTTGAGCCAGGCGTAGGCGGGCTGCACGGTCGGGGCGAGAACGAGGATGCCCCAGAGGCCGAAGACGACCGAAGGTACGGCCGCCAGCAGATCCACGAGGTATCCGAGAGTCCCGGCGATCCGGCGAGGCGCGTAGTGGGTGATGAACAGTGCGACGCCCAGCGAGAGGGGGACGGCCATGACCAAAGCGAGGATGGCCGCCCAGATCGTGCCGAACAGGAGTGGCCAGACGTAATCCCAGAAGTTCGTGGTGAGCAGCGAGGCCTGTTCGGGCGAGGCTCCGAAGGCGGGGATGGACTGCATGATCAAGAAGATCGCGACGGCCGCGAGGGTCACGAGGATCATCGACCCAGCGGCAAGGGCGGTGGCGGAGAACCACCTGTCGCCAGGACGCTGCTTTGCCTGGATCTTCTTCGTCGCGGCGGGAGCGGATGTCATGTCGTCCGTTCTGTGGTGCTCGGAAATATTGAGAGTTTCGATGTTCGACCCCGGACGGACGCGGGTGGCGTCCGTCCGGGGCCGACGGTGGTTTTACTTGATCGCGTCGACTGCGCTCTGCGACTTGGCGGCGAGGTCGGATGAGATCGGCGCGCTGCCCGCGTTGTCGGCGGCGGCCTTCTGCCCTTCCTCGCTGACCGCGGTGGTGAAGAAGCCCTTCACAAGCGCGGCCTGGTCTGCGTCGAGGTACTCGACGCAGCCGATGAGGTAGCTGACGAGCAGGACCGGGTAGGCGCCCGCCTCGGTGGTGGTGCGGTCGATCGCGAACGCGAGGTCGGTCGAGGCGCGTCCCTCTTCGAGCGGGGATGCGTCCAATGCGACCGCGGCGCCCTCTGCCGATGGCTCGACCCAGTCGCTGCCCACCTGAACGTTCACCGCGCTGATGTCGGCGGTCTGGGAGTGGTCGGCGTAGCCGATCGTGCCGTTGCCGCCCTTGATCGCGTTGACCACGCCCGACGTGCCCTGGGCTGCTTCGCCGGACGCGAGGGGCCATTCCTCGACGGAACCGTATGTCCACACCGACTCAGCGGTCTGAGCGAGGTAGTCGGTGAAGTTGGCCGTCGTGCCCGACTTGTCGGAGCGGTGCACGGGGGTGATGGCGAGGTCGGGGAGCGTCACGTCCGAGTTGGTTGCGGCGATGGCGGGATCGTTCCAGTTTGAGATCGTCCCGGCGAAGATGCCCGCGATGGTGGCGGGGTCGAGGTTGAGGGAATCGACACCCTCGAGGTTGAACGCGATCGCGATGGGCGAGACGTAGGCGGGGATCTCGACGAGGTCCGAACCCTCCGCGCACGCATCGAACGGGCCGGCCGTGATCTCATCGGCCTTGAATGCGCGGTCGGAGCCGGCGAACGTTGCGGCGCCGGACTGGAAGGACTCGCGGCCGGTGCCCGAACCCTGCGGGTCATAGTTGACGGTCACATCGGGATTCGCGGTCTGGAACTCCGCGGTCCATGCCTGGACAGCGACCTGCTGCGAGGTTGCGCCGGAGCCGTTCAGCTCGCCCGTGAGGGAGCTGGTCGTCGCGTCGTCGGTGGGAGTCGACGAGGTTTCATTGGCGGCGCAGCCAGCCAGCGTGAGTGCTGCGATGGCGGCGAGAGCGCCGACCTGGGCGAAACGGGAAAGCTTCACTGTGTGATCCTTCGGGTGTGGGAAGTTGCCCCTGGTGCAGGGCTCGCACCGAAGGTAGACATCGCGTCTTAAGAGAATGGGCTGTCCCGGTGAACGACAGGTGAACGAGCCGGGCCACTCGGTATCTGGTGTTTACCTCAAACAGGTACGGTACAAACATGTCCAAGACACCCAAGGTCGAACGCGCGGCCAACGAAGCGCTGCATCAGGCTGCCATTGCGGCGGCAGACGCCCGCAAGGCCGCGAAGGAGCTTCCCAAGAAGTTGGCCCGTCCGGTAGACGACGCCATCAAAGATGCGCGGCGCGCGGCAGACGTGTCCAAGAAGAAGGTGCGAGCGCACCCGAAGAGGGTCACCAAGACCGCGACGGCGGCCACTCGTCGACTCGAAAAGGCCGTCGGAGAAGGCGATGACGCTCGCTGCGAAGAAGGAAAAGCTCAGGGCCGAGGCGAAGCTCGCCGCGGCGGAAGCGGCCGCCGCCGAGCAGGTCGCCCGCGACCGGACAGCCGATGCGAAGGCGCGCCGGAAGGCCTCAGCCGCGGCCGAAAAGGCTGCAGCACGTGCGGAGCGTGAGTCGAAAGCGGCATCCGATGAGCTGGCTGCGGCGATGACCGCTCCGGCCGCTGATTCCGTCGAGGCCGACGACCTGGACGCGCTGACCGTGGTCCAGTTGAGAGGCCGAGCACGCGACCGCGGCCTCACCGGCTACTCACGCCTCACGAAGGCGCAGCTGGTTCAACTCCTTGCCTGAGGCGGAGGCCGTGTCGCAGGCCGTCCTCGATCGCAGTTCGTCGGTCACACCGGCGCGAACCCTGATCGACATCGTCCGCGAGACGGCGACGCGATTTCCCGAAGCCTCCGCTATCGACGATGGGTCGGGTGCGCTGAGTTATCGCGAACTCCTTGCCCGGGTCGGCAGGACCGCGGCACGCCTTCACGACGCGGGGGTGCGACGCGGCGATCGCGTCGGGGTGCGGATGCCGTCTGGATCTAAGGAGCTCTACCTCTCGATCCTCGGCATCATGGCCGTCGGAGCCGCGTACGTCCCTGTCGACGTCGATGACCCCGATGAGCGCGCGCGGCTCGTCTTCGGCGAAGCCGGTGTGCGGGGGATCGTTTCGGGCGACGGCGAGTATCTGCCGTCCGACGTGACGCTCGAATCCGCGCCCGAAGCAGACTCGCGTCTGTTCGCCGGCGACGCGCCGCACCCGTCGACGCACGCGGTGGTGGCTGTCCCTCAGCCGCGGCCCGAAGACGATGCCTGGATCATCTTCACTTCGGGCTCGACGGGACTACCCAAGGGGGTTGCGGTCTCGCATCGTTCGGCGGCGGCGTTCGTGGATGCCGAAGCGCGGCTGTTCCTGCAGGACTCTCCGCTGGGCCCGGGTGACCGTGTGCTTGCCGGGCTGTCGGTCGCGTTCGACGCATCGTGCGAGGAGATGTGGCTCGCATGGCGTCACGGCGCGTGCCTCGTGCCCGCGCCGCGCGCGCTGGTCCGTTCGGGCGAAGACCTCGCACCGTGGCTGCTGCGCCAGGGCATCAGTGTCGTCTCGACAGTCCCGACGCTGGCGTCCTTGTGGCCGCCGGCCTTGATCGAAAACGTGCGTCTGCTGATCTTCGGGGGAGAAGCGTGTCCGCCAGAGCTCGCCGCGCGCCTGGCTTCTTCCGATCGTGAGGTCTGGAACACCTACGGACCCACCGAGGCCACCGTCGTTGCGTGCGCCGCCCTGCTCACGGGGGAGGGACCGGTACGCATCGGATTGCCCCTGGATGGCTGGGCGCTCGCCGTGGTGGGTGCCGACGGCGCCCGAGTGGCTGAGGGTGAGGTCGGCGAACTCATCATCGGCGGCGTGGGTCTGGCTCGCTACCTCGACCCGGCCAAAGATGCGGAGAAGTACGCGCCGATGCCCACCTTGGGATGGGACCGTGCCTACCGCTCCGGCGACCTCGTCCGGTACGAAAGCGCCGGTCTGCTGTTTCAAGGCCGCGCCGACGACCAGGTGAAAGTCGGCGGCCGACGCATCGAACTCGGCGAGATCGAGTCCGCTCTGCAGGATCTGCCCGGTGTCAGCGGCGCCGCTGTGGCGGTGCGCACGACCGCGGCCGGGGTGCAGATTCTCGTCGGGTATCTGGCCGCGCCGTCGGATTTCGACACGGCTGCTGCGCGCTCTCATCTGTCCGAGCGCCTGCCCGCGCCGATGGTGCCACTGCTCGCGGTCGTCGATGACTTGCCCGTGCGGACGAGTGGAAAGGTGGACCGAGCCGCCCTGCCCTGGCCGCTCGTCGGCCTCGATGCGCCGTCCTCCGACTTCACTCCCACCGAAGCATGGCTCGCTGAGCAATGGCAGGCGGTGCTCGGGATGCCGGTGCCCGGCCCGAAGGCCGACTTCTTCGATCTCGGCGGTGGCTCGCTCGCCGCCGCGCAGCTCGTGTCGATCATCAGAACCCGCGCACCGGAGTTCTCCGTCGCCGACATCTACGACGTCCCGCGCCTCGGCACGATGGCCAAGGCGCTCGGCACCATCGTCTTCAGTGACGACGCAGCCACCTTCCACCGACCCGCGCCGACACCACGGCGCATGCAGTGGATCCAGAGCCTCCTCGGAGTGCCGCTCTTCGTGCTGTCGGGCGTCAGGTGGTTGCTGTATCTGCTGACGGCATCCGCTCTGCTGAACACGATGCCTGGGTTCGAGGTCCTGCCGGTCGTGCCGTGGCCGCTGCTCCTCGTCGGTCTTCTGATTTTCGCCACGCCATGGGGCCGCATGTCGATCGCCGCGGTGTCGGCGCGACTGCTGCTGGCCGGGGTCCGGCCGGGCGACTATCCGCGTGGTGGTGCGATCCACTTGCGCTTGTGGCTCGCCGAGCAGGTCGCCGACCAGATCGACGCCGTCGGACTCGCCGGAGCCCCGTGGATCGTCTACTACGCACGCGCACTCGGCGCGCGAATCGGCAAGGGCGTCGACCTGCACACCCTCCCGCCGGTGACCGGAATGCTCGAGATCGGCGATGGCGCCGCGATCGAGCCTGAAGTCGACCTCACCGGGTACTGGATCGACGGCGATGTCGTTCGCATCGGCGAGATCCGCATCGGTGCGGATGCCGCGATCGGCGCTCGCAGCACGCTGGCGCCGGGCACGAAGATCGGTCGACGCGCCGAGATCGCGCCAGGCTCGGCCGTCTTCGGTCGTGTCCGCGCCGACCAGACCTGGGCAGGGTCACCCGCAGAACGCGTGGGCGGCGCCAGCGAAGGATGGCCCGCGGAGCGCGCTCCCGCTCCGCGACGGTGGCTGTGGGCATACGCGGCATCCGCCGCCGGACTCGCCCTTCTTCCGTTGGTGTCCTTCGCCGTGGGCGGACTGGTCCTTGCCGCAGGGCTCCGCGGATCGGCCACGCTCGGCGAGGCATTCCTTGCGGCGTTGCTGTGGCTCGTGCCGGCTACCGCCCTCGCGGGAGCGGTGTTCGCCGCCTCGGTCCTCGTCTGCGTCCGCATCCTCGCGATCGGGCTCACCGAAGGTACTCACCCCGTCCGCAGCCGCATCGGCTGGCAGGCCTGGACAACCGAGCGACTGCTCGACTCGGCGCGGACGATTCTCTTCCCGCTGTACTCGAGCCTTGCGACCCCCACATGGCTGCGGCTTCTCGGTGCACACGTAGGACGCGATGTCGAAGCATCGACCGTGCTCCTGATCCCCTCGATGACCAGGATCGAAGACGGTGCGTTCCTCGCGGACGACACGATGGTCGCGTCGTACGAACTGCACGGCGGATGGCTGCGCATCGGACCGGTGCGCATCGGGCGGCGTGCGTTCCTGGGCAACTCCGGGATGGCGGCCCCCGGTCACCGCGTCCCGCGCGACGGCCTGGTCGCCGTCCTGTCGGCCGCGCCGTCCAAGGCCAAGGCGGGCACGTCCTGGCTCGGGTCTCCGGCGGTGCGACTTCGTCGGCAGGCCAGCACCGGAGATGAAAGCCGCACCTACCTCCCGCCGATCGGTCTGCGGTTGGCGCGCGCCGCATGGGAGGCGATGCGATTCGTGCCGGTGGTCGTCAGCTGCGCGGTCGGACTCACGGTCATGTTCTCCCTCGCGGCACTCACCGTCTGGGCCGGCCCCTTTGTCGCTCTGATCCTCTCCGGGTTTGTGCTGCTCATCGCCGGCGCCGTTGCTGCTGGCATTTCCACGGTGGCGAAATGGGTGATCGTGGGCCCCATCCGGGCGGGCGAACACCCGCTGTGGTCGAGCTTCGTGTGGCGCACCGAGGTATCGGATACGTTCACCGAGATGGTCGCCGCTCCGTGGTTCGCCCGCGCCGCGGCGGGCACCCCGGCGCTATCGGTGTGGTTGCGGACGTTGGGTGCGCGGATCGGTCGAGGGGTGTGGTGCGACAGCTACTGGCTGCCCGAGCCCGATCTCGTGACCCTCGGCGATGCATCGACAGTCAACCGGGGTTGCGTTGTGCAGACGCACCTCTTCCATGATCGAATCATGAGTATGGATGCCGTCGAACTCGAAGCCGGGGCAACACTGGGGCCGCACAGCGTGATCCTGCCCGCCGCGAAGATCTCCGCACACGCCACCGTCGGGCCGGCATCCCTCGTGATGCGCGGCGAGACCGTGCCGATCGGCTCGCGGTGGAGCGGCAATCCGATCGGACCGTGGCGTGCGGTCAAGGTGCGCGCGTACCAGTCGACATCGTGAGGACCATCGGCACCGACTCCTACGCCCCGCAGAGCGGAGACAGGTCATTCGACGTCGAGTCGTATGACCTCGACCTTCGGTACCGGATGCGCACCAACCGCCTCGATGCGGTCGCCGTGATCAACGCCGTCGCGGTCGCGCCGACGTCGACGGTTGCGCTCGATCTGGTGGGACTTCGTGTGACGCGGGTCAGCATCAACGGCGAGCGGACGAAAGCGTTCCGTCAAGGTCCGCGAAAGCTACAGGTGATCCTGCCGCACGTGCTGGAGGTCGCCGAGCGCTTCTCGATCGAGATCGCGTACGGCGGCGCTCCCGGCCCGCGACGTTCGCGGTGGGGCGCGATCGGGTGGGAGGAACTCGAAGACGGGGTGTTGGTGGCCGGTCAGCCGACCGGTGCCGCCACGTGGTTCCCGTGCAACGATCGCCCGGACGCACGAGCGTTCATGAGGATCGCCGTGACAACCGACGCGGAATACACCGTCGTCGCCACCGGAGTGCCTGTGTCGACGGTTCGCACCGGAGCACAGCGCACGTGGCGATTCGCCGCCGCTGTGCCGGTGGCCACCTATCTCGCTGCCGTCCAAATCGGCCGCTACGAGGGACTGCGAGCTACCGAGCCGTTCCCCGCCCGTCTGGCCTTCCCGCCGGCGCGCCAAGCCGAGACACGTCGCGCATTCGCCGACGTCCCCGCGATGCTGCGACTGTTCGAGGACCGGTTCGGCCCCTATCCGCAAGAGCATCTCGCGCTCGTGGTGACCGCCGATGTGCTGGAGATCCCGCTGGAAGCGCAGGGGATGGCGGTCTTCGGCGTCAATCACCTCGTTCCCGACGAGCAGCGACTCATCGCCCACGAGATCGCGCACCAGTGGTTCGGCAACAGCGTCGGTATCGGTGCGTGGCGCGATATCTGGCTCAACGAAGGCTTCGCGTGCTACGCCGAGTGGCTGTGGGCCGAGCACGCGGGCGGCCCCACGGCCGATGCGTCGGCACGGCGTCACCACAGTCGTCTTGCGGCGATGGGGCAGGATCTCCTGCTCGTCGACCCAGGACCCGATCTCATGTTCGACGACCGGGTCTACAAACGCGGTGCGCTGACTTTGCACGCGCTTCGCGTGCATCTTGGCGATGACCTTTTCTTCGACCTGCTGCGTACGTGGACGGCGCGGCATCGCCACGAGCTCGCGTCGACAGCGGACTTCCGCCTCATCGTCGAGGAGTTCGGCGGTGAGCAGGCCGTGCGCCTGCTCACGTCATGGATTGACGCGGAGCGACTTCCCTCGCTGCCGCGGGCAGCCACGCGGCGCTGACGACCACGCCGGGTGGCCCGGTCAGTTCGCGCACCTCGAACGGTGCGGATCTGCCCGGGACGACCGCGCGCCATCCGTCCGGGGAGAGCTCAACGCGAACAGCCGCGGGCTCGATGTTCAGTCCGCGTCCGTCGGCCTTGAGTGCTGCCTCGGCACGCGTCCACAGTGCGACATCGGCGTGCTCGCCCCCGGGCACCGGGTCGGCCAACACCCCGGAGAAGCCCAGACCATCGCGCCGTGCGTCGTCGCGCGGTTCCGCCATCGATTCCGAACATGTCCGCGTCGGCGACCGCCATCACGGCGACGATCGCGAACCCTGCGGCATACGTGACGGATGCCCGGAAGGGCGCGCCGGCCACCCGGACCGGCCCGTGCGGGCCTCCGCACCGCGGGCAGGGATTCGTGAGCCGTGCCGCGGCGAAACCAGCGTCGGTGAGGAGCCCCTGCAACAGTGCCCATGCCGTCGCGCGGCGCGTCTCTCGGTCGCCGGTCGCCGCACCCCAGGCGAGGCGGATAGGCACCGCGGGCATCGTCACATCTTCGGCAGATGCGTCTCGATGGAGACGATTCCCGATCCCGGGTTGTGCGTCGACAGGTGCACGACGGAGAACGCGCCGGTATCCAACGCCGAGGCGCTTCCGAGATACGACCCGCGCATCGTGCCGGTCGCCAGCGCGATCTCGCTCAGGATGTCGGCGAGCATCGGTCCGTGACTGCACAAAATGGCGGGCTTGCGCGCACGAACCCGCGCGCCGACGACGGTGCGGGCATCAGAGGTGCCCGCTTCCCACGCGTCCTGTGAAAGCAACGCCGTGCGTTCGATCCGTTTGCCGATCGACGCCGCGAGCGGGTCGACCGTCTTGACGCACCGGCGGGCGTCGCTGGTGATGATGCGCTGTGCGCCGAAGGCCAGCAGCGGGCCTACGATCGCCTTAGCCTGACGCTTTCCGCGCGGCGTCAACGGGCGGTCGGTGTCGGACCCGTCCCACTCCTCACGGGGGAGTGCTTTGGCGTGACGGAGCACGATCAGCGGGAAGGTCTCCAGCGCCTGCTCGTCGACCAGGCGGGTGAATTCGTCGATGATCTCGATGTCGATGGGGTAGCTCAGGGCCGAGCGCGCCTTCTTCACCGTGACCCACTCGATCGCGGCGATCTCCTTGTTGGGCACGAACGTCGACGCTCGGATGGCCGCCTCGGTGGCCTCGGCCGCCCAGTAGTGGACGATCTTGAGTTTCTTGCTCGGCAAGCGGTATCGCGACACGCCCACGGGCGGTCCAAGGCGCACTCGGATGCCGGTCTCTTCGTGGAGCTCGCGAACGGCGGTCTCGGCGAGCATCTCGCCGGGATCGACCTTGCCCTTCGGTATCGTGACATCGCGGTACTTCGTGCGATGAATGAGAAGAACCAAGAGGGTGTTGTCCACAATGCGCCACAGGATTCCCCCCGCCGCGTAGATAGCGGTATCGGTCATCGCACCACTCGCGCGCGCCGACGTCGGTGGACCTGGGCCATCGTCTTGTCTTGCAGGTCGATCAGTGGCTTGCCGTCATCGCCGATGCTGTGGCGCGTCCATTCGCCGCCGGCACCGAGCCGCCAGGAGCTCGTGGAATCGCTCATCGCGAAGTCGAACAGGGTGACGAGTTCGCGCACGTGCTCCGGTGCCACCACACGCACGAGCGCTTCGACTCGGCGGTCGAGGTTGCGGTGCATCATGTCGGCGCTGCCGATGTACGCCTGCGGGTCGCCGTTGTTCTCGAAGATGAAGATTCGGGAGTGCTCGAGGTAGCGACCCAGGATCGACCGGACTGTGATGTTCTCGCTGACGCCCTCCAGATCGGTCAGCAGCGAGCAGATGCCGCGCACCCAGACGTCGACGCGCACGCCGGCCTGGCTCGCGCGGTAGAGCGCGTCGATGATCTGCTCATCGACCATCGAGTTGACCTTGATGCGGATGTGGGCAGGTTTTCCGTCGAGTGCGTGACGACGTTCGTCGTCGATCTGGCGCAGGAGGCTCTTGCGCAAGTGCAGCGGGGCGACGAGGAGACGCTTGAACTTCTTCTCGATCGCGTAGCCCGACAGCTCGTTGAAGAGGCGGGTGAGGTCTCGTCCCACTTCCTCGTTGCAGGTGAAGAGGCCGAAGTCCTCATAGAGGCGGCTCGTCTTGGGGTTGTAGTTCCCTGTCCCGATGTGGCTGTAGCTGCGCAGCATCCCGTCTTCCTCGCGGATGACGTGGAGCAGTTTGCAGTGAGTTTTCAGGCCCACCAGTCCATAGACGACGTGGACCCCGGCCTTTTCGAGCTTGCGCGCCCACACGATGTTGGCGGCTTCGTCGAAGCGAGCCTTCACCTCGACAAGGGCCAGAACCTGCTTGCCCTTCTCTGCCGCGTCGATGAGCGCCTGCACGATCGGGCTGTCACCCGAGGTGCGATAGAGGGTCTGCTTGATCGCGAGCACGTGCGGGTCGCGCGCGGCTTGCTCGAGGAAGGCGACGACGCTCGTGGTGAACGACTCGTACGGGTGGTGCACCAGCACGTCGCCCTTGCGAATCGCGGTGAAGAAGTCGGCACGCCCGTTCTGCTCTGCCGGTTGGAACGCGGCCGCGGTCGTGGGGACATGAGGGGGAAAGTGCAGTTCGGGACGGTCGATTCGCGCCAGATCGAACAGGCCGCGGAGGTCGAGCGGTCCGGGAAGTCGGTAGACCTCGTGCTTTGTGATGTCCAATTCGTTGAAGAGGAGATCGAGGGTGACGTCATCCATGTCCTCGGTGACTTCGAGGCGGATCGGCGGCCCGAAACGACGGCGCAGAAGTTCGGCTTCGAGCGCCTGGATGAGGTTCTCGGTTTCGTCCTCCTCGATGACCACGTCTTCGTTGCGGGTCAGCCGGAACGTGTGATGCTCGAGGATCTCCATGCCCGGGAAGAGGTCGCCGAGGTTGTTGGCGATGAGGTCTTCCAGCGGGAGGTATCGCGACTTTCCACCCTCAAGGTCCAGATGCACGAAGCGGGGCAGCATCGGCGGCACCTTCAGGCGCGCGAACTCTTGACGTCCGGTTTTCGCGTTCCGGATGCGCACCGCAAGGTTCAGCGACAAACCGGAGATGTAGGGGAACGGATGCGCGGGGTCGACCGCGAGCGGCATGAGTACGGGGAAGACCTGGGACTGAAAGTATTCGTAGAGCTCGGCGCGCTCCGGGTCGGTCAGGCCCGTCCAGCGAACGACCTCGATGCCGGCCTCGGCCAGGGCCGGGCGGACATCGTTCGCCCACACGGTGGCGTGTCGCACCTGGAGATCGTGCGCCTCGCGGGAGATGTCCGACAGCACTTCGTGGGGAGAGCGGCCGATGTTCGTCGGCACGGCGAGTCCGGTGACGATGCGACGCTTGAGCCCAGCGACGCGGACCATGAAGAACTCGTCGAGATTGCTCGCGAAGATGGCGAGGAAGTTCGCGCGTTCGAGCGCCGGGACTCGGGGGTCTTCGGCGAGTTCGAGCACTCTCTTGTTGAAGGCGAGCCAGCTCAGTTCGCGGTCCATGTAGCGGTGGTCGGGCAACTGCGCGTCGTCGGCTTCGACGACTTGGTCGAAGTCATCGTCATCCGAGTCGCCCAGACCTGAGTCCAGGACGTCCGTATCGATCATCCACTCATCATTGCAGGGCGATGTGTCGGGTTGGTGAACGAATTACGCCTGCGTGCGCTCGCGCGGCGTCGGAACCTGCTCGTCTTCGTAGACGTTGAACCGATACCCGACGTTGCGGACCGTCCCGATGAGCTGCTCGAGATCACCGAGCTTCGCCCGCAGACGTCGCACGTGCACGTCGACCGTTCGCGTACCGCCGAAATAGTCGTAGCCCCACACTTCGCTCAGGAGCTGCTCCCTGGTGAAGACGCGGGAGGGGTGGGTGGCGAAGAAGTGCAGGAGTTGGAACTCCTTGTAGGTCAGATCCAGCGGCTTGCCGTGGACCTTGGCCGCGTACGAGGCCTCGTCGATGGAGATTCCCGACGTTTGGATTCGCGTGGAAACCTGCTCCTTGGTCATCCGGCCGATCGCCAGTCGGATGCGGGCATCGACCTCTGCCGGGCCGGCAGTGACCAGGATGACATCGTCAACACCCCAGTCCGTCGAGACGGCAGTGAGGCCGCCTTCGGTGACCACGAGAACGAGCGGGGCATCCAAACCCGTGGTGTTGAGGATCTTGCAGAGCGACTTGGCGCCCACCAGATCGATGCGCGCGTCGAGGAAGATGACGTCGGCACTCGGGGCGTTGATCAACTGCGCCGGCTCGGCGGGGATCTGCCGTACGCGGTGGCTGAGGAGTTCCAGAGCGGGCAGGACAGGACCGCCGCTGTGAGCGGAACTCAAGAGGAGCAGCTGAGCCAACGCGGTCCTTTCCGACACGGATAACCCGCACCGATTCACCATTCTAGGCGGACCCGTCGTGGCCGCGTTTCGCTCACGGTGGGAGCGCTCCTGCCATCCTGGGCGACAACTCCGTCATCCTGCGCCACAATAGATTCGTGTCCGCCCCCGAAGTCGCCCCACGCAGCACCCTTGGCGGTGTGCTCGCGGTCTGGATCATTGCGGCCGTCATCGCGATTGCGATCGGTGCGATCGCGCCGCCCGAGTGGCGATCTGCGTGGATGCCGGTGGGTCTCGGCTTCGCGCTGATCAGCGCGTTCGCGATCCAGCTGGGTCACGGGCGTTCGCAGGGGTTCATCGAGAGGATGGCGGCGAGCGTCCTCGGTGCCCTGCTGGTGATGGGATTCATCGGGGTCGGATTCGGGCTCTCGACGCTCTTCGCCGCGTAAGCCGCCGGTGAGACCGGGCGCGTTAGAGTAGTCGCATGGATCTCGTCGCTCTCGAGCTGTTCTTCGTTGGTCTGCTGGCGCTCGCGTCGCTGTCGATCGCGTTCGTCTCCGGAGTCGTGCTCAAAAACCTCTACCGCGGCCAGCGCTGAGAACGTGCTCGAACTCCCGACCGATCTCCCGGCGGACATCGTTCCGCTGTCCTGGTTGCTGGGCCTGTGGGAGGGCACCGGGGTCATCGACTACACCGCCGATGGCAAGGAGTTCTCCGGTGAGTTCGTCCACCGGGTCAGCTTCAGTCATGACGGCGGAGATTTCGTGAACTACTCCGCCAGCGCCTGGCTCGTCAATGCCGACGGCGACGAGTCGGATCGCACACCCTTGGTCTCCGAGATGGGCTACTGGCGACTTGCGCGCCCCGCGGCCGACGAAGATGCCGGCCCAGGGCTCCTGCCGCCTATCGCCCCGCGCGAACGTGCACGCACCGTCGACGACGTTGAAGCGCTGCGGTCGGGTGAGGGCTTCGACATCGAGGTGTCGCTTGTCCACTCCGACGGAGTCAGCGAGCTGTACCTCGGTCAGGTTCGCGGTCCCCGCATCGATATCGCCACCGACGCGGTCGTGCGCGCATCCGGCGCCAAGATGTACACCGCCGCAACCCGGATGTACGGGTACGTCGACGGCCACCTGCTGTGGGCCTGGGACATCGCCGCACTCGGCGGCGAACTGGCGTCGCACGCGTCTGCGCGTCTCGCAAGAGTGGAGTAGACCGTGAGCAGCGAGACAGACCCGTTCGCCCGCTTGCCGGGCGCCGTATCGGACGAGAACGGCCTCGTGCACGTGGGCAATCCTCTGCGCGAACAGCGGCACCTCGCCGAGGGCACGGCGATCGCGCCGCTCGGTGACCGCGCCGTCCTCCGCGTCACGGGCGAAGACCGACTGTCCTGGCTCGATTCGCTGACGTCTCAAGCGCTGCGCGCACTCGCGCCGGGGATCAGCACGGAGTTGCTCGTCCTCGATCCGAACGGGCACGTCGAGCACGCCGCATCCGTCGTCGATGACGGCGAGGCGGTCTGGCTGATCGTCGATCGATCGGACGCTGCCCCGCTGTTGGCGTGGCTGCTGCGCATGCGCTTCCGTCTGCGGGTCGATCCGAAGGATCTTTCCGACGAGTTCGCGGTGCTGGGCGGCACCTCGGCAGCGGTATCCGACCTTCGCGCGGCGGCAATCTGGCGGGACGGCTGGCCTGAGATCGCCAGCGGTGGATGGGGCTACGCGCCCGCCGACCCGCATCCGGGATCACAGCGCGATTGGTCGGAGGCGATCGTGTCGATCGCAGACTACGAGGCGATCGCTGACTCCGCGATGGCGGGGGAGCGCGCCATCGCGGGCAGGATGGCCGCGGATGCGCTCCGTGTCGCGGCATGGCGTCCACGTGTGGCCGCCGAGGCCGACGGCCGGACCTTGCCGCACGAGGTCGACTGGCTGCGCACCGCCGTCCATCTGGAGAAGGGCTGCTATCGCGGACAGGAGACGGTCGCGAAGGTCCACAATCTCGGCCACCCGCCCCGCCGCCTCGTCGCCCTGCAGTTGGACGGCAGCGATCCCCAGCTTCCCGCGCCCGGCGACGAGGTGCTCTTCGGCGGCGAACCGGTCGGTGTTCTCACCTCTGTCGCACGTCACTTCGAAGAGGGACCGATCGCTCTCGCGCTCGTGAAGCGCACGACGCCGGTCGATGCAGATCTGGCTGTTCGCAGCGCAGATGGCGATATCGCCGCGGCTCAAGAGGTCATCGTGTCCCCCGATGCGGGTCGAACCGCCTCCATCCCTCGAATGCCGCGCCTGTCACGGCGCCGCTGATCGTGGCGACGCCGCAGGAGCCGGCACCGAACACCGTCCCGATTCGAACCGGCTGGACAGAGCGACTGCTGCCGCACGCGGGGCTGCGTCGCGTGCGCGAGTCGGCTCCGGGCATCCTGCAGATCGTGGTGGCGGCGACCGGCGCCTATGCGTTCTCGCACTACGTCCTCGGGCACCCGGCGCCGCTGCTCGCCGGTACCGTCACCATCTCGAGCCTCGGATTGGTGCGAGATGCCCGTCCGCGGCGGGTCGCCGAAACAGTGCTGGGGATGGTCGTCGGCATCCTCATCGCCGAGCTCTTGCTTCTGGTCACCGGCGTGGGCGTGTGGCAACTGGCTGTCGCACTCGCATTGACGTTGATCGTCGCGCGCTTTCTGTCCCCGCAGCCGAGTTTCGCGATCGCCGCCGCCATCCAATCCTTTATCGTCATGGCGATCCCGGCGGCGGGACCATTCGAGCGACTCGCGGATGGCGTCGTCGGTGGTGTGGCGGCGATCCTCGTCACCGCCCTGATCCCACGCAATCCGATCCGCGCGGTCACCCGCGAATCACGAGTCGTTTTCACCGCTGTCGACCAGTCGCTCATGACCCTGGTGCAAGCATTGAGCGGCGGGAGCCACAGTCGCGGCGACCGCGGCCTGCAGAAGGCGCGCGCACTCCAGCCACTCGTGGACGACTGGCGTGCGGCTCTCGAATCGGGCGTCGCGATTGCTCGCATCTCGCCATTCCTGCGGCGGCAGCGCTTCGAGCTGGCTCGTCAAGAGCGGATGTGCGCGTCGATGGACCTCGCCACCCGAAATCTCCGTGTCGTCGCGCGGCGGGTCGCGTACCTGTGCGACGACGGGACCCCTCGGCCGGTGGCCGCTGACGTGCTTGCCGAGATCGCACGAGGGGCCCGCCTGATTTCCGATTCCATCGGAGACATCTCACTCGAGATTCCCGCGCGGGAGGCGTTGCGTGCGGTCGCGGCGCACCTCGATCCTGCCGAGGTCCTCCCGGGTGCGTCGATCGGCGACCAGGGTCTCATCGGGGCCCTTCGCCCTCTCGTGGTTGATCTGCTGACGGCTGCGGGGATGCCTCCCGACCAGGCACGCGGAGCGGTTCCTCGAGTGTGACGCCGGCGCCACGAAGGAGTGCTCGCGGTGGATAAGATGGCGCCATGACTGCCCCCTACACGCTGATCCTCCTCCGCCACGGGCAGAGCGAGTGGAACAAGTCCAATCAATTCACCGGATGGGTGGATGTCCGCCTGACCGAGCAAGGCAAGGCCGAAGCTCAGCGCGGCGGAGAACTTCTCGCCGAAGCTGGACTCGAGCCCGACATCCTGTACACGTCGGTCCTCAGCCGTGCCATTCAGACGGCCAACATCGCCCTGGACGCCGCCGACCGGCTGTGGATTCCGGTCAAGCGCTCGTGGCGCTTGAACGAGCGCCACTACGGCGCTCTGCAGGGCAAGGACAAGGCCCAGACCCTCGAAGAGTATGGCAACGAGCAGTTCATGCTCTGGCGTCGTTCCTTCGACGTGCCGCCGCCGGAGCTCGATGACGACAACGAGTTCAGCCAGTCGGCAGACCCTCGCTACATCGGCATCGACGGCGACATCCCGCGCACCGAATCGCTGGCGCTCGTCATCGACCGGATCCTCCCGTACTGGGAGAGCGACATCGCCGAAGACCTCCGGGCGGGCAAGACCGTTCTGGTCGCCGCACACGGCAACTCGCTGCGCGCGCTGGTGAAGCACCTCGAGGGCATCAGCGATGCCGACATCGCCGAGCTCAACATCCCGACGGGCATCCCGCTGGTGTACGAACTCGATGAGAACCTGCAGCCACTGGGGCCCGGCAAGTACCTCGACCCCGAGGCCGCGGCCGCGGGTGCCGCCGCTGTCGCCGCGCAGGGCAAGAAGTAGCCGCACACTTCACCCATACGAAAAGGAGAGTGGATGCCGACCGGCATCCACTCTCCTTTTCGTTCAGCCGAACTGTGTTCAGCAGATCAGGCGTTGGCCGCCACGATGGTCGAAATCGCATCGGTGGTCGGTTGAAGCTCGCCCGTCGAGAGGTAGGCGACGCGCTTGCCGATCGATACGGCGTGGTCGGCGAAACGCTCGTGGTACCGGCTGGCGAGCGTCGCGTCGACGGTTGCGGAGGCTTCGCCCTGCCAGTTGTCGCTCAGGACCTTTTCGAAGACGCTCAAGTGCAGATCGTCGAGCTGGTCATCGGTCGCTCGCAGGCGCTCGATCAGGCTGAGGTCCTCGGTGGCCAGCAGTTCGGTGAGTGTGCGCGCGGCTTCCACGTCGAGCAAGCCCATCTTGGTGAAGGTGCCCTTCAGGCCCTTCGGGATGGCGCGCTCCGGGAACCGCATCCGGGTGAGCTGAGCGATGTGCTCGGCGATGTCGCCCATCCGCTCGAGGGACGAGCTGATGCGCAAGGCGACGATGATGATGCGTAGGTCCCTGGCGACCGGCTGCTGGCGGGCAAGGATCTGGATGGCAAGCTCGTCGATCGCCACGGCCTTATCGTCGATGATCTGATCATCCGCGATGACCTCTTCGGCCAGGGTGACATCACTGGTGCCGAATGCTCGCGTCGCCTTGTCGATGGCGACGGTGACGAGCTCGGAAATCTCCACGAGTCGTGACTGGACGTCCTCGAGGGACTGGTGGAATACTTCGCGCATCTGTGCATCCTCCTCTGGGCGGGTGCAGCGCGGCGCTGACCCGGGGACCCGGCGATTGTGACTCTCGAAGGTTAACGAACGGTGCCGCCGGAGTGAATACTCCGGTCTGCGCGTGCGGACCATGGGCGAGAACGCCGGAGATACCTCTTCGCCCACTCTACGCTGGAGGCATGGACTCGACGCAGCTCACGCTGCTCGCCCTCGGCTTGGGGACGATCATCGGCGGCAGTGTGGTCGCAGTGATCTTCCTTGCCCTCGGCGCTCGCAACCGCGCGCACGCGCAGGCGTCGATGGCGATCCCGGACGGCGTTCGTGAAGTGCTCGGTGGGATGGACGACGCTGCCGTCGTGGTGGCGCCGTCGTTTCTCATCGTGGCGGCCTCCGCGCCCGCGGCGGGATTCGGCATGCAACAAGGCGGGACGCTGACGGGCGATTCACTGCGGGCGCTGGTCCGCGCGGCACGGTCGACCGATCGAGCCGAGTCCGAGACCCTTCGGTTGCAGCGCGAGGTGGCCCCGGCCACGCCACGACTGGTGATCGCCCGGGCGAGCGTGATCTCGCCACGGCTCACGCTGGTCGTCGTCCGCGATATCACCGAGCGGGAGCGCGTCGAGGAGATGCGCCGGGACTTCGTCTCCAACACCAGTCACGAGTTGAAGACGCCGGTGGGCGCCATCACCCTCCTGGCCGAAGCGGTCGAGTCTGCCGCCGATGACCCCGACCAGGTGCGGAAGTTCGCCGCCCGGTTGAGTGCCGAAGCCGGGCGACTCGGCAACCTGACGTCGCGGATCATGAGCCTCTCGCGGCTGCAGGCCTCCGTCGAGGTCACCAACGACCGCGACGTCGCCATCGATGAGATTGTGACCTCTGCTATCGAGTCACACGCGGTGGAAGCCGAATCGGCGTGGATCACGATCGTGCGCGGCGGTGAACGCGGTCTGTATGTGCGTGGTGATGTTCAGGTTCTCAGCGATGCGGTGGGCAACCTCATCGCCAATGCGATCGCCTATTCACCGGCCGGCGGCGAAGTCGGCGTTGGGCGTGAAGGAGGTCGGTGGGGTCGTGGAGATCGCCGTGACAGACCGGGGCATCGGGATTCCCGAGGACGAGCAGCAGCGTGTGTTCGAGCGGTTCTACCGTGCGGACCAGGCGCGTTCTCGACGGACCGGCGGTACGGGCCTCGGGCTCGCCATCGTCAAGCACGCCGTGCAGCGGCACGGAGGACAAGTCGTGCTGTGGTCGCGTCCTGGAAAAGGCTCGACATTCACCATCCGCCTACCTGCGATCCCGGCGCCCGAAGGCCTGGGTGTCGATCGCAAGAAGGCGAAGAAGAAGCGCAAGAAGAATTCCGTGCGACCGAGCGCCGCGCGGGCCGATAAGGAGATCCAATGACCCGGGTGCTGATCGTCGAAGACGAGCCTGACCTCGCCGACCCCCTCGCCTACCTTCTCGGTCGGGAGGGGTTCGAAGTCGAGATCGCCGAGGACGGTCCCGCCGCGCTGGATATCTTCGGTGCCCGTGGGGCGGACATCGTGCTCCTCGACCTGATGCTCCCGGGCATGGCAGGCACCGAAGTGTGTCGGATCATCCGCACGCGCTCGAAGGTTCCGATCATCATGGTCACCGCCAAGGACTCCGAGGTGGACATCGTCGTCGGACTCGAACTCGGTGCCGACGACTACGTCACCAAGCCGTACTCGTCGCGGGAGCTGCTGGCGCGGATGCGAGCGATTCTCCGGCGCTCGTCGACAGCGGATGTCGATCTCGAAGACAGGGTGCTCGAAGGCGGACGCGTGGTGATCGATCTCGATCGTCACGCGGTGTCGGTCGAGGGTCGAGAAATCAATATGCCCTTGAAGGAATTCGAGCTGCTCGAGCTGCTCATGCGCAATGCCGGCCGCGTCATGACTCGCGGTCAGCTGATCGACCGCGTGTGGGGGAGCGACTACTTCGGCGACACCAAGACGCTCGATGTGCACATCAAGCGCATCCGTTCGCGAATCGAAGCAGACCCGGGAGAACCGGTCATGCTGCGGACGGTGCGCGGCCTCGGTTATCGCTTCGAGGCGTGATCAGAGCGGTTCAGCCGACCAGGCCGGGGACGAAGTCGGTGTAATACGGCAGCGCCCCATCGACGACGGGTACGGAGACCTCCACACCAGTGGCGTCACCGGACTGGAAAGACATCGTCAGATTCGCACCCGGGAGCGTGTCGATCCCGCGCAGCAGCAGGGGATCGGTGTCGTCAGACCCGAGGCTCACAACGCTCGAGGCCGGCACGCGCACGGTCTTCGACGTGTCGCCGTACGTGAGGTTCAGAACCTGCGGATCAGTCGTGTCGTTGACGATGGCAGCGATCAGGTTGCCACGTGCACCGGTCTCATCGGCGACGACGAACGCATTGCGGACCTCGAGCGGGCCCGACGTCGGAACGGTGATCCCATCTGACGGGGAATAGGGGATGGCGGTCGCTTGAGGGGTGATGAAGCTGCACCCGGTGGCGCCTAGAGCGACCGAGACACCCAGGGCAAGCGATGCGATGAGGCGCGATTTCACGGATCCTCCAGGAGATGCGAATGACGACACTTGCATTCTATGGGGTTCGCCCCGTCCGGCGGGAGACGCGACCGCGGGCGCGGCGGCAAACCTTACCCCATATGCCCTGTGGTATCCTGGAGGTTGCCGAAAGGACATAACTACATGCTTTTTGAGGTTGGCGAGACCGTTGTCTACCCGCACCATGGGGCGGCCACGATCATTGAGGTCAAGGACCGGGTTATCAAGGGTGAGACGAAGAGGTATCTGAAACTCAACGTCACTCAAGGTGACCTCATCATCGAGGTTCCGGCAGACAATGTCGATCTGGTTGGGGTCCGTGATGTCATCGGACAAGACGGCCTCGACAAGGTCTACGAGGTGCTGCGCGCACCGTTCACCGAAGAGCCGACCAACTGGTCGCGTCGGTACAAGGCGAATCTTGAGAAGTTGGCGTCCGGCGATGTCATCAAGGTGAGCGAGGTCGTTCGCGACCTGTGGCGCCGCGATCAGGACCGCGGTCTGTCCGCGGGTGAGAAGCGGATGCTTGCCAAGGCACGCCAGATTCTCGTCTCCGAGATCGCGCTCGCGCTGAAGGCCGACGAAGATCACGCCGGGAGCGTGCTCGACGAGGTCCTCGCGTCCTGACGACGCCGCGATAGCGTGGTGTCGTGACTTCGACGCCAACTGCAGCAGCCGTTCCGCGTGTCGCGGTGATCCTGGTTGCCGCAGGTTCCGGTACGCGTTTGGGCGACCTTGGGCCTAAAGCCTTCGTTCGCCTCGATGAGCATTCGCTCTTAAGACATGCCGTCGAGGGAATCTTCGCGGCAGGTCACGCGCAGGTGGTCGTCGTCGCGCCCGCTGGGTACGAGGCGAGCGCACTCACCGACGCCGTCGCGGCGGCGGGCTCTCGTGCAGACCGCGTCGACGTCGTGACGGGTGGCGATACTCGTCAACGCTCCGTTGCCGCCGGGCTCGATGCTGTTCGGCCTGAGGTCGACACGGTGCTCGTGCACGACGCGGCGCGCGCGCTCACGCCGGCGAACGTCTTCACGCGCGTCATCGAGGCTGTTCGTGTGACAGGCTCCGGCGTCATTCCGGCGCTCCCTGTCATCGACACTCTCAAGAGGGTCGATGGCACTGTCGATCACCGCCGCCGTCGACCGTGCGGAACTCGCTGCGGCGCAGACCCCGCAGGGCTTTCCTCGGTCCGCCCTCGTCGCCGCCTACCGCGACGCAGACAGGGACTACACCGACGATGCGGCGCTGTTCGCGGCCGCCGGCCATGCAGTGACCACCGTTCGTGGCGACGAATTGTCGTTCAAGATCACCACCCCCGCCGATCTCGTCCGTGCGCGCGGCCTCGTCGCCCCGGCATCGACGGCCCCCCAGTCGCAGTCCGTGGCGCTACCGCGCATCGGGGTGGGTACCGATGTGCACGCCCTCGGCGGTGAGGGCGATCTGTGGCTGGCGGGTCTTCGGTGGCCGGGAGAGCAGGCACTCCACGGTCACTCCGATGGGGATGCGATCGCTCACGCGATCGTCGACGCACTGCTGTCGGCCGCGGGGCTTGGCGACATCGGAACGCACTTCGGGACCGACCAGCCCGAGTACGACGGAGCACACGCTGACGCATTCCTCGCTCGCACGCATCAGATCTTGACCGAAGCCGGATGGGAAATCGGGAACGTCTCGGTGCAAGTGCAGGCGAACCGACCGCGGTTCTCGTCGCGTCGAGCGGAGGCCGAATCGGTGCTCTCGGCTGCGCTCGGCGGGGCCGCCGTCTCCGTCACGGCGACGACGACCGATGGATTGGGGTTCACGGGATCGGGTGAGGGCGTTGCCGCGTTCGCGGTCGCACTCGTGATCCCGCGGCGCGCCGCCGGCCTGTAGGTTCGCGCCCGGGTCTTCGCCTGGCCTTCTTCGGAGGGCGTTCTTCGCAGGGTTTGGGCAGACGCTCGCCGGTAGGCTGGTGCGGTGACGGTACGGCTCTACGACACTCAGGCTCAAGCGCTCCGCGACTTCGCGCCCGCCGATCCGACGAACGTCGGGGTGTACGTCTGTGGACCCACCGTCCAGTCCAGCCCGCACGTCGGCCACCTCCGCGGAGCGTTGGCATTCGACCTGCTGCGGCGTTGGCTCACGCATCGGTTCGGACGTGTCACCTTCGTGCGAAACGTCACCGACATCGACGACAAGGTGCTCGCGAACGCGACGTCAGACGAGCCGTGGTGGGCGTTGGCCTATCGGATTGAACGCGAGTTCACCGACGCGTACGCCGCGATCGGCATCCTGCCCCCGACCTACGAGCCGCGCGCAACGGGATCGATCGGGGCGATGGTGGAGATGATCTCAACCCTGATCGAACGCGGTCACGCGTACGCGGCTGACGGTGACGTCTACTTCGACGTGCGCTCGTGGCCTGGCTACGGAACCCTCACCCGTCAGTCGATCGACGCGATGGAACCCTCTGCCGATGCGGACCTGCGCGGAAAGCGAGACCCGGCCGACTTCGCGCTGTGGAAGGCCACGAAGGACGATGAGCCGGCGGATGCCGCATGGCCTTCGCCCTGGGGATCAGGCAGGCCCGGGTGGCACATCGAATGCTCCGCGATGAGCAGGCGGTACCTCGGCGATCAGTTCGACATCCACGGTGGTGGACTCGACCTGCGCTTCCCGCATCACGAGAACGAGTTGGCCCAGTCGACCGCGGCAGGTCTCCCCTTCGCACGCTTCTGGGTGCACAACGGACTCGTCACCGTCGGCGATCAGAAGATGTCGAAGTCTCTCGGCAACTTCGTCGTTGCCTCCGACGTCTTAGAAGCTCGCGACCCGCTCGTCGTCCGTTACGCTCTCGCCGCCGCGCACTACCGGTCGAACCTCGACATCGGCGCGCGCTCGTTCGAGGAAGCAGAAGCCGCCCTCGGTCGAGTTTCCGCGTTCCACCAGCGTGCTGCGCGCGCAACGGGGGAGTCGCTCCGCGAGCCCGGCGACCTGCCCTCGGCGTTCGCGGACGCTATGGACGACGACCTCGGTGTTCCGCAGGCGCTGGGTGTCCTTCATGAGACGGTCCGCGCCGGTAATACGGCACTGGACCGGGGAGATGTAACCAGCGCAGCGACGGCAGCCCGCGAGGTTGTCGCCATGCTCGAGGTTCTCGGACTCGCCGAGGCTGTGCAGCCCACCGGCGCCAGCGATGCGGCATCACTCGCGCTCGACGCACTCGTGGGCACAATGATCACCCAGCGCGCTACGGCGCGCGCAGACAAAGACTGGGCAGCAGCCGATCGCGTCCGCGATGCACTCGCGGCCGCCGGTCTCACCATCGAAGACGGTCCCGACGGGACCCATTGGAGTATCGACCATGACTAAACCAGGACGTCCCGGCGCCGCAGGCAAGAAGAAGGGCCCGACCAAGGGCAGTGGCGGCCAAGGCCGCCAGTCGCTCGAGGGTCGGGGGCCGACGCCCAAGGCGGAGGACCGCAGCTGGCACCCCGCCGGAAAGCGCAAGGCCGCGGCCGAGCGCTACGCCGCGTCAGGCGGCAAGGGCAAGCCCGGCCAGCGCTCTTCGGGCGGATCGCGTTCGTCGAAGCAGAAGCAGGGCGATGACACCGAAAACGTGACGGGCCGCAACAGCGTGCTCGAGGCGCTGCGCGCGAAGATCCCGGCGACCGCGTTCTACATCGCGCAGCGCGTCGAGATGGACGACCGGGTGAAGGAGATGCTGTCGATCGCGACGAACCGCGGCATCCCGGTGATGGAAGTCACCCGCCCCGAGCTGGACCGGATGGCCGGGTTCGACGGCGTCCACCAGGGCGTCGCGATCAAGGTGCCGCCGTACGAATACGCCCACCCGCAGGACCTCCTCGAGCAGATCGTCGATCGCGGCCAGATCCCGTTGCTCGTGGCACTTGACGGGATCACCGATCCCCGCAACCTCGGGGCGATCATCCGCTCCACTGCGGCATTCGGCGGTCAGGGCATCATCCTCCCGCAGCGCCGTTCGGCATCCGTCAACTCGGCTGCGTGGAAGACCAGCGCGGGCGCCGTGGCGCGTGTCCCGGTCGCGATGGCACCGAACCTGACGACCACTCTCAAAGAGTTCAAGAAGCAGGGCATCTTCGTGCTCGGCCTCGACGGCGGTGGGGATGTCGCCCTGCCGGCGCTCGAACTCGCAGACCGGCCCGTGGTGGTTGTCGTCGGCTCGGAGGGCAAGGGCCTTTCTCGCCTGGTCACCGAGACGTGCGACCAGATCGTCTCGATTCCGATCGCGGCGAGCACGGAGTCACTCAACGCTGGGATCGCGGCATCCGTCGCGCTCTATCAGATTGCGACCATCCGCCAGACCGCATGACGCGAACCGGATAGTGGTCGCCGGATGTGACGGCAGTGTTAATTTCGGGCTCTCACGGCGCCGAGAGTTAGTCTCCCGTCGCCCGTGTAGGTAACGTCGTAACGTGTCCGAGAACTCAGCCCCTTCGTCCGCAGCTTCCAACACGAGCGGAGCGCGTCACCCGCTCGCGCTGGCACCGGTGACTGCTCCGCCGAATTCCGTCGACGGGTTCGTGCGCGACTTTCTGCAGAACCTCAACTTCGGGCAGGGCGTGGCGCTCTCGCAGTCCAGTTCGAACGACCGCTACCTCGCTCTGGCGCACACCGTCCGCGACTATCTGATGGCGCGCTGGCTCGAAGATCAGCGCCGACAGCGGGAGATCCAGGCCAAGGGTGTCTGCTATCTCTCCGCGGAATACCTCCTCGGCCGCCAGCTCGACAACAACCTCCTCGCCAGCGGCCTGTCCGACATCGCCGCCGAGGCTCTCGCCTCGTGCGGGATCGACATTGACGAGGTTCGCGAGCACGAAGTCGAACCGGGCCTCGGCAATGGTGGCCTCGGCCGACTCGCTGCCTGCTTCATCGACTCGCTCGCCACCATGAGCGTGCCGAACATCGGGTACGGCATCCGCTACGAGTACGGCATCTTCCGTCAGACCTTCGTCGACGGGCAGCAGGTCGAGCAGCCCGACGCGTGGCTCACCCTGGGTTCGCCCTGGGAGTTCCCGCACCCCGAGGCCGCGCAGACGATCTCGTTCGGCGGCCACACCGAAACCTTCGACGACGAAGACGGCGTGACCCGCTCACGCTGGGTTCCCGGCTGGAACGTCGAGGCCGTGCCCTACAACTACATGGTGCCCGGCTTCCAGAACGGCCGGGTGAACACCCTCCGACTGTGGAGCGCCGTCGCCACCAGCGCCTTCGACCTGCGCATCTTCAACTCCGGCGACTATGAAGAGGCCGTGCGCGCACAGACCTTCGCTGAGAACATCTCGAAGGTCCTGTACCCCGAGGATTCCACCCCTCAGGGCAAGGAGCTGCGCCTACAGCAGCAGTACTTCTTCGTCGCGGCGTCGATCGCCGACTTCCTCGACAACCAGCTGGCGGAAGGCTTCGACCTCGAAAACCTGCCGGACCGTGTCATCTTCCAGCTCAATGACACGCACCCCGTGATCGCGGTGCCGGAGTTCATGCGCGTGCTCGTCGACGAGAGGGGCCTGGAGTGGGATGCGGCGTGGAAGATCACGCAGCAGTGCTTCGCCTACACGTGCCACACTCTGCTCCCCGAGGCTCTCGAGGTGTGGTCGGTCGATCTCCTCGGTCGCCTGCTGCCCCGGCACATGGAGATCATCTACCGCATCAACGACGAGTTCCTCGAGGCCGTCCGCGAGCAGTTCGGTGACGACGAGATGCGGATCCGCAACATGTCGATCATCTCCGAGTTCCCCGACCGCTCGGTGCGCATGGCCTTCCTCGCGACGGTCGCCGGTGCGAAGGTGAACGGCGTCGCGGAGTTGCACTCGCAGCTGCTGCGCGACAAGGTCCTCCCCGACTTCGATGAGTTCTACCCGGGCAAGTTCACCAACGTGACCAACGGCGTGACGCCGCGCCGCTTCCTCCGGCTGTCGAACCCGGAGCTGTCGGGCTTGATCACCGGTGCGATCGGTTCGGGGTGGCTGACTGATCTCGGGCGTCTGCGCGAGCTCGAGGCCTACGCCGAAGATCCCGACTTCCGCGCGGCGTTCGCCGAGGTCAAGGCGTCGAACAAGCGACGACTGAACGGCGTCCTGCTCGCTCGTGATGGATTCGAGGTCAGCGACGGGCACATGCTCGATGTCATGGTCAAGCGTCTGCACGAGTACAAGCGGCAGATGCTCAAGGCGCTGCACATCGTGACGTCGTACGAAGGCATCCTCTCCGGTCGGGTACGCATCGAGGACGTCCAACCGCGCACCTTCATCTTCGGGGCCAAGGCGGCGCCGGGGTATGTCATGGCCAAGCGCATCATCCACCTCATCAACGCCATCGGCTCGGTCGTCAACGACGACCCGAGGGTCGAGGGTCGGCTGAAGGTGCTGTTCCCGCCGAACTACAACGTGACCCTTGCCGAACGTGTCATCCCCGCCGCCGACCTGTCCGAGCAGATTTCGCTCGCCGGTAAGGAGGCGTCCGGCACGGGCAACATGAAGTTCGCGCTCAACGGGGCGCTCACCATCGGCACGGACGATGGTGCGAACGTCGAGATCCGCCAGCTCGTGGGCGACGACAACTTCTTCCTCTTCGGCATGAGCGAGCCTCAGGTGGAAGAACTGTGGGCCAAGGGATACAAGCCCAGCGACTTCTATCAGTCGGATGAGCGCCTTCGCGCATCGATGGATCTCATCGCATCCGGTGCGTTCTCCGGCGGCGACCGCACCGTCTTCGAGCCGATCGTGTCGAACCTGCTGTACGACGACCGCTTCATGGTGCTCGCCGATTACGCCGCGTACATCGATGCCCAGGACGAGGTGGATGCCGCGTACGCTGATCAAGATGCCTGGACGCGGTCTGCGATCCTCAACGTCGCGCGCACGGGGTTCTTCTCCTCCGATCGCTCGATGCGTGACTACATCGACCGCATCTGGCACACGCCCCCGTCGTTCTGATCAAGGAAGTCCTATGACTCGCATCGCCGTCCTCGGAGGTACCGGTTATGCCGGCCGCCACATCATCGCCGAAGCCGCCCAGCGCGGGCACACCGTCGTCTCGGTCACGCGCTCCGTGGCCGCGGAACGCGTCGAGGGCGCCACCTACATCGAGGGGACGATCCTTGATGCGCCCTCGCTCGTGACAGAACTCGAGGGCGTCGAGGTCGTCGTGTCGGCGGTCGCCCCGCGCGGAGACATGCTCGGACTCGTCCGCCCGAACACGGCTGAGCTCGTCGCGGAACTGCCCCCCACGGTGCGGTTCGGAGTCATCGGCGGCGCCGGCGGCAGCCGCATCGCTCCCGGAGGCCCCCGTGTCGTGGAAGGCGACTTCCCCGACGAATTCCTCGCCGAGGCGATGGAGGCCATCGGAATACTCGAGGATCTGCAGTCGAACGTCTTGGGCCATGACTGGTTCTTCGTGCACCCGCCCCTGGCGTTCGGCGCGTTCCGCACGGGCGAGCGCACCGGGAACTACCGCACCGGCGGTGACGTCGTGGTCACCGACGAGACGGGGGACTCCTACATCTCCGGGGAAGATCTCGCCGTCGCGGTTCTCGACGAGATCGAGAACCCGACGCACCATCGCGCGGCCTTCACCGTCGGGTACTGACGGCCGCGGTCACGGGGCTGTAGCGAGCGCCCTCGGGCTCAGACGAGGTCGCGCCAGTCGATGCCGGCATCCGCGTCGTCGGTGACTGGAGCGTCCTCGTCGATGATCGGAAGAGACATCGTCTCGGTGGGCGGACCCATCACCGTCGCCTCGTCGCGGCGGAAACGCAGCACGTCGTCGATGTACGACGAGAGAACCTCGGCCAACGGGACCGACTTGCCGCGCGCCTGCGACATGTACCAGCGGTGCTCGAGCACCTGATGGAAGACTTCTGCCGGCTCGAGCTTCGCGCGCAGATCGTAGGGGATGGCTTTCACGACGGGCTCGAAGACGCGGGTGAGCCACTCGTGCGCGACCATCTCTTCGTCCGAACCCAGTCGCGAGATGCGCGCGCGGAATTCGTCGAGGTCGTTGAGCAGACGCCGGGCCTGGTTCTCCTCGACATCGAGCCCGGTCAGGCGCAACAGGCGACGCTGGTGGTGGCCGGCGTCGACGACCTTCGGCTGGATCGACACCTTCGTGCCGTCTGACGCAGAATCGATCGACATCTCGCCGATGTCGAACCCGAGGGTGTTCAACTGCTGCACGCGCTCGGTGATGCGCCAGGCCTCGTGTGACTCGAACGTCTGGAGTTCGGTGAGCGCTGCCCACAGCGCGTGATACGACGAGACGATGCCGTCGGCGATCGCGAGGGCGTCCACGCCGCGATCAAGGCGTCCGCCGGCTTCGAGGTCCATGATCTCGCCCGCGATATTGGTGTGCGCGACCTCGAGGTCGTGCAGTCGCTGCCCACGGGTGAGACCGCTTTCGTGGAGCTCACCGGTCTCGGCGTCGACGAGGTATGCCGCGAATGCGCCCGCGTCACGGCGGAACAGCGTGTTCGACAACGAGACATCGCCCCAGAAGAACCCGACGTTGTGGAGGCTCACGAGCAGGACCGCGAGCGCGTCCACGAGGCGCGTCGCGGTGTGGGGTCGCAAGACCTGCGTGAAGAGGGCTCGATAGGGGAGTGAGAACTTCAGATGCGCGGTCACCAGCGCAGACGGGAGCGGATTCCCGTTCGCATCCTGTCGTCCGTCGATGACAGCCACGCGGTCCACGCACGGCACATCCAAGCGGGCGAGGCTCCCGAGCATGTCGTATTCGCGACGGGCCATCTCGGCGGTGGTCTCCTTGACGGCGACGACGCGACCCGACAGGTTGGCGAAACGCACCAAGTGGCGGGAGAGCCCCTTAGGAAGGTAGACGATGTTCGCGCTCGGCCAATCGCCGAGCGTCGTCGACCAGGGGAGGGCCAGAAGTCCCGGATCGATGCTGCTCGCTGTCATGGACAGGGACTGCGACATACGTCCTCCAGCTTCTGCTCGTGAAAAAAGAATCGGCGCGGGCGGGTCAGTGACCCACCCGCGCCGACGAGATGATGCTACTAGTCCGCGATGACCACGGCGTCGTTGAGGCGCTCGCCGGATTCGATATCGAACGCGTGCACGTGACCTGCGGTCGCTGCGAGCGTGACGGTGTCACCGGCGATGGGGTGGTTGCGGCCGTCGACGCGCGCGACGATGTCGGTGCGCTTGCCGTTGAGGTCAGTGTGGCCGTAGAGGTACCCGTCTGCGCCGAGTTCCTCGACGAGGTCGACGGTGACCGAGAGGCCCTTGCCGTCGGCGGGCCCGACCACGATGTCCTCGGGGCGGACGCCCACAGTGACCTGGCTGCCGGTCGCACGACCCACGGTGTCGCGGTCGAGCGGTACGACCTCGGAGCCGAACTGAACGCCACCCTCGGCGAGGTCCGCGGGGAACAGGTTCATCGCGGGCGAGCCGATGAAGCCGGCGACGAACACGTTGTTCGGGCGCTCGTACAGGTCGCGCGGGGTGCCGACCTGCTGAAGAAGGCCATCCTTGAGCACCGCAATGCGGTCACCCATGGTGAGAGCCTCGGTCTGGTCGTGCGTGACGTAGACCGTGGTGACGCCCAGGCGACGCTGCAGCGACGCGATCTGCGTACGGGTCTGCACGCGGAGCTTCGCGTCGAGGTTCGACAGCGGCTCGTCCATGAGGAACACCTGCGGCTGACGGACGATGGCACGTCCCATCGCGACGCGCTGACGCTGACCACCGGAGAGGGCCTTGGGCTTGCGGGTCAGGTACTCCTCGAGGTCGAGGAGCTTGGCGGCTTCGAGAACGCGCTGCGCACGCTCTTCCTTGCCGATGCCGGCGATCTTCAGGGCGAAGCCCATGTTCTCGGCGACCGTCATGTGCGGGTACAGCGCGTAGTTCTGGAAGACCATCGCGATGTCGCGGTCCTTCGGGGGGACGTCGGTAACGTCGCGGTCACCGATGAGGATGCGGCCCGAGTTGACCTCTTCGAGGCCAGCGAGCATTCGCAGAGACGTGGACTTTCCGCAGCCGGAGGGGCCGACCAGAACCAGGAATTCACCATCGGCGACTTCGAGGTTGAGCTTGTCAACGGCGGCTCGGGTGCCCCCGGGGTAGACGCGGCTTGCGTTATCGAACGTGACTGACGCCATTATTTCTTCTCCTTCACCGGCAGGTACGTGCCGGACGATCCGTAGTGAGGAATAGCGGGGTTACCCGCACGCCCATCATTGGGCGCCCGCTTAGTATGCCATGGCACCCTGGGAGTACCCACCGCTGTGTGGGGTTTCACAGCCTTGCTGACTACCATCGAATCCGGCCGCGATCCGAAAGCGGCCCATGATTTTCTTCATTTCGCCCGCTTTTTGCGAAGAGGTTCAATGTCCACCGACGATTCCGACGACACAACGACTGCGCCCTCCGCGCGCGAGCGTCGAGCCGCGGTGCGCGAAAAGGCCAAGCAAGTACACGTCAAGCAGTCTCGGGCGCGTGTCGCTCGTCACACGGCCCTCTACATCAGCATCGCCGCAGTCGTGGCGGTCATCGCCGTTGTCATCACGTTGACGGTCTCGTCGTCCATGAATCAGCCCCAGCTTTCGCCCGCCAACGTCACGCAAGACGGATTCCTCGTCGCGGACGTGTCGGGCGCCGTTGTGCAGGGCACTTCGGCCGAGGATGTCGATGCCGCGGCAGCGACCCCCACGCCGACCGTTGCAGCCGAAACCCCTCAGCCGACGCCGACCACACAGCCGGTGGTCGATATCCGTGTGTACGTCGATTACCTGTCCACCGGTGCTCGGGACTGGCAACTCGCCAACGCTCCGCAACTGACCTCGTGGGTGAACGAAGGCGCGGTCACTTTGACGTACTACCCCGTCGCCATGCTGACGTCGAAGTCCAACGGGACGAAGTACTCTCTGCGGGCTGCGAGCGCGGCGGCATGCGTCGCAACGCACTCGCCCGCTACGTTCTTCGCTTTCAACAATGATCTGCTCAGCCGTCAGCCCGAGGTCGACGCCGATGGCCTCTCCAACGCGGAACTCGCTGACCTCGCCCAAGCAACCGGGGCTGAGTCGCCCAAGGTCGTGCGGTCGTGCATCGAGGATGCCGCCTTCGCCCCCTGGGCGAAGGCTGCGACCGAGCGTGCGGTCGAGGGAATCCCCGACACCGATGACATCTCGCTGACCGGAACCCCGATGATTCTCGTCAACGGCGTCCCGTATATCGGTGCGCTCGATGACGCCAAGGAATTCTCGCAGTTCGTCCTCACCAGCGCGAGCGACGCCTTCTACAAGGCGACCCCGACTCCGACGCCTTCGGATGCATCGGCGACTCCGACGCCTTCGGAGACAGCGTCGCCCTCGCCGACGCCGTAATCCACCGCTGAGCCCAGATAGACTTGTCGCTCTGCCGACTTGGCGCAATTGGTAGCGCACCTAACTTGTAATTAGGGGGTTACGGGTTCAAGTCCCGTAGTCGGCTCAAAATGGCGACACCAACGACAGCGCGCCTTCCTGCCTGGATCGCCATCGGTGGAGCCGTTCTCGTGGGCGTGCTCACCGCCGTGCAGGCCCGCATCAACGGGTCGCTGGGCCGGAGCCTGGACGATGGATTCGTCGCGGCGGTGATCTCGTTCGGATCTGGACTCGCGATCCTCCTCGTCCTGTGCGCGATTCTGCCGTCGGGCAGGGCCGGCGTACGCCGACTGATCGGCGGCGTCGGCGGAGACATCCCGTGGTGGATGCTGCTCGGTGGACTTGCCGGCGCGCTCACCGTGGCCACTCAGGGCTTGGCGGTCGCCACCATCGGAGTCGCGCTGTTCACGGTCGGCGTCGTGGCAGGGCAGACCGTGCACGGGCTGGTGCTCGATCGAGTCGGCTATGGGCCGGCCGGCGTCGTCGCTGTCACCGCGCCCCGTCTGGTCGGCGGCGCGCTCTCCATCGTTGCTGTGGTGCTGTTCCTCGCGGGGGATGGGCTCGATGGAGTGCCATGGTGGATGCTGGTGCTGCCGTTTCTCGCCGGAGCGGGAATCGCTTGGCAGCAGGCGACCAACGGACGCCTGCGCCAGCGCGTCGGCAGTCCACTCGTGGCGACGCTCGTGAACTTCATCGGCGGGACGATCGCGCTCTCCGTCGCCGCGGCCGTGCACGTCGCGATCGCAGGCATGCCGCAGTCGTCGGCGACGCAGCCCTGGCTCTATCTCGGGGGCGCGATCGGAGTGCTGTACATCTTCATGTCGGCCGTCCTCGTCCGACACACGGGCGTGCTGTTGCTCGGGCTTGGGTCTGTGGTGGGTCTCCTGGCAACATCCGTCGCGCTCGACGCGCTCTGGCCGCCTGACGCCGGGCCGCCGTGGGGTGTGGCGATCACGGCCGTGGGCGTCGCCCTGATCGGCGTGGTGACCGTCGTTGTGCCGTGGGGCCGGCTCAGGCGAGCGCGCAGCTCGTGAGGGTCAGTCGGAGGCTTTGCCGGACTTTGCGCTCTTGCCGCTTTTTCCGACAGACCCGCCCATCTTCGGCATCCGGCTGAGATGCGCCCGCGCGTCGACGGCGCGCCGCCGTCCGAGGCGCGCCCGCGGTGGCTTGCCACCGACATAGAGCCACCCCAGCAGTTCTTCGTCCTTCTTCAGGCCGTGGGCCTTCGCGACGGCTTTGGAGCGCGTGTAGCTTCCCGTGCGCCACAGGACGCCCCATCCGGCATCGTCGAGCAGCAGGCTGAGGACATGGGCGACGCCCGAAGCGACCGCCTCCTGCTCCCAGCGGGGCACCTTGCTCTTGCGGTAGCTGGCGACCACCGCGATCAGCAGCGGCGCGCGCATCGGCTTGGAGGATGCGCCCTTGTGGTTCTCCGCCTTGTTCATCGCGCGCCCGAGCGTCACGCGATCGTCGCCGCGCAGTTCGATCAGGCGCCACGGGCGCAGCGACGAGTGGTCAGCGACTCGGCCCGCGGCTGAGACCAGTGTCTCCAACTCGGCGTGGGTCGGTGCGGCATCCGTGACCTTCGACCATGAGCGTCGCGAGCGGACCGCCTCGAGGACCTCGCTCACGCGTCGGTCTCGGGGGCGAACTGCAGGGACAGCGAGTTCATGCAGTACCGGTCGCCAGTGGGAGTGCCGAAGCCGTCATCGAAGACGTGCCCGAGGTGCGACCCGCAGCTTGCGCAGCGAACCTCGGTTCGTGACATCCCCATGGAGGTGTCCTCGATCAGCTCGACGGCTTCCGGACGGATCGACTCGTAGAAGCTCGGCCATCCACAGTGCGAGTCGAACTTCGTGCCGCTCTTGAACAGCTCCGACCCGCAGGCCGCGCACGTGTACAGGCCGGCGCGCTGCTCGTCGAGGAGTTCACCGGTCCAGGGCCGCTCGGTACCCGCCTCCCGCAGCACCGCATACTGCTGTGGGCTCAACTCCGAGCGCCACTGGTCTTCGTCCTTTTCGACGGAATAGGTCATTGTCGACTCCTCTACGTTCACCACTATTCAACCCGAGGAATTGAACCAATGGTCCGCGATGGTTCGGCCACAATGGCGAGGTGGGTGTGAACGCAGAGCAAGATGCCATCGTTGCGGCGCGATATCTGCGATTCGCGATGGACGAGGCACCCGGCAGGTCGGAGCTCTACGAACAGTGGGCAGCGGGTGTTGCTTCGGATGCCGGCGTGCAGCAGGTGATTGCGCGAATCCGACCGGACCGGCGTCAACCCGCACTCGTGTTCGCGGTGACACGGATGCTCGGCGTCGGCGATCTCGGATTCGATCAGTGGCGCGAGTGGGTGCTCGCGCACGCTGACCAGGTGGTTTTCGAGTGCGAACGCCGTGCGGTGCAGACGAACGAGCCGTTGCGGTGCGCGGCACTTCTCCCCGCCTTGAGCCTCGTCAGCGGCCCTATAGCCCTGCTCGAAGTAGGCGCAAGTGCGGGGCTGTGCCTCTACCCCGACCGCTATTCGTACGAGTATCGCTCCGACACCGGCGCGACCCGGCGGTTGGATCCCGCGGATGGGCCATCCGAGGTCCTGCTCAGCTGCGATGTCCGCGGCGACATCCCGGCCATGGCTCTCCCCGACGTCGTATGGCGCGTGGGGATCGATCTGCAGCCCCTCGATCCGCGCTCGCCGTCCACGAAGGACTGGCTGACCGGTCTCGTCTGGCCGGGGGAGACCGGTCGCGCGAAGCGCATCGGCGACGCCCTCGCCATCGCCGCGGACGATCCGCCCGAACTGATCGCGGGCGATGCGGTGGAGATCCTGTCCGAGGTCGCTGCCCGAGCGCCCCACGGAGCGACCCTGGTCGTGACGACGCCAGGCGTCCTCGCGCACCTTCCGCGAACGGCACGACACCGCGTGATCGAAGACGCGCGCCGGGCCGGGAAGTGGATCACGATCGATGACCCGGGGTTGCACGATGGTTGGGATTCCCCCATCGATACGGCGACCTGGCCCGGGGGGTTTGCCGTGGCCCTCGACGGAAAAGTGCTCGCCGCAGCTGATCCTCTTGGCGGCTGGCTGGAGTGGCTACCCGGTCGAGGTGCCGTCGCGCGCTAGCGTGAAAGACGTGCCCCTGACCGACCGTGACCGCGCCCTGCTGGACTTCGAGTCCCAGTGGCAGCGCCACGGCGGTGCCAAGGAAGAAGCGGTTCGTCGCGAGCTGTCGCTGACCCCGGCGCGGTACTACCAGCTGCTCGGTCGTGTCATCGAGACCGCTGACGCGCTCGCCTACGACCCGCTGCTCGTGCACCGCCTTCGCCGGCTCCGCGACGCACGCGACCACCGCGCGGCCCTCGCCGCGCCGTCGCGGTGATTCCTGGCCGCGCCGGGTAGCATTCACAGGTGCCGAGTTCGTCCACCCCCAAAGATCGCTTCGACGATCTGCCATCCGGCACATCCCGCGTCGGTGCGCATCGTGCGGAGAATCCCCGGATGCGTGCGAGCGTTGTCGTCCTGTGGTCCGCCATCGCCGTGGTGGTTCTCGTGGCTGTCGGTATCTTCGGGACTCTGGTCGCAACGGGTCGAGTCACGCTCTTCCCGACCCCGTCGCCGACACCCACGACGGTTCAGGTCGCCGAACCCGTCATCGATACGAGCTATGAGGTGCTCGTTCTCAACGCCACCCCGCAGCAGGGCCTTGCCAACGCGACCCGCGACACGATCGTCGCCGCGGGCTGGTCGCCGGATGTCGTACTCGCCGGCGACGCCGGGTCGGAGGACTTCCCCACCACGACGATTTTCTATGCCACACCCGCCGACGAAGGCGCGGCCCGTGGTCTTGCGCAGGTCATCGGGGGAGCCGAGGTCGCGGAGAGCAAGGCCTACTTGCCGACGGACGACCCCAACACCGCGGATGTCGACGAAAGCGCTGTTCGGCAACTCACGGTCGTCATCGGGCTCGACCGCACGGATGCAACGCCTGCGGCCGAAGGCTGATCGGACACGTTCGCGCACAGCGATGCACGCCACACCCCTCGCGGCTTGCACTCACCATGGTCGAGTGCCAGAATGGGTTAGCACTCACTACCGTCGAGTGCTAAGACTCAACGTCCGGGAGGGACGAAAAACACATGGCAAAGATCATCGCTTTCGATGAAGAGGCCCGTCGTGGCCTCGAGCGCGGCCTCAACATCCTGGCCGACGCCGTCAAGGTGACTTTGGGCCCCCGTGGTCGCAACGTCGTACTTGAGAAGAAGTGGGGCGCCCCCACCATCACGAACGACGGCGTTTCCATCGCCAAGGAGATCGAACTCGACGACCCGTACGAGAAGATCGGCGCGGAGCTCGTCAAGGAGGTCGCCAAGAAGACCGACGACGTCGCCGGTGACGGAACCACCACCGCTACGGTGCTGGCCCAGGCACTCGTCCGCGAAGGCCTGCGCAACGTTGCGGCCGGCGCTGACCCGATCTCGCTCAAGAAGGGCATCGAGAAGGCCGTCAAGGCCATCACCGACCAGCTTCTTGCTGACGCCAAGGAGGTCGAGTCCAAGGAGCAGATCGCTGCCACCGCATCGATCTCTGCTGCAGACCCCTCGATCGGCGCGCTGATCGCCGAGGCGATCGACAAGGTCGGCAAGGAAGGCGTCGTCACCGTCGAGGAGTCGAACACGTTCGGCACCGAGCTCGAGCTCACCGAGGGTATGCGCTTCGACAAGGGTTACATCAACCCCTACTTCGTCACGGACCCGGAGCGCCAGGAGGCGGTCTTCGAGGACCCGTACATCCTCATCGCGAACCAGAAGATCTCCAGCATCAAGGACCTTCTGCCCATCGTCGACAAGGTGATCCAGGAGGGCAAGGAGCTCCTCATCATTGCTGAGGACGTCGAGGGCGAAGCTCTTGCGACGCTCGTTCTCAACAAGATCCGCGGCATCTTCAAGTCGGTTGCCGTCAAGGCTCCCGGCTTCGGCGACCGTCGCAAGGCGCAGCTGCAGGACATCGCGATCCTCACCGGTGGTCAGGTCATCACCGAAGAGGTCGGCCTCAAGCTCGAGAACGCGACTGTCGACCTTCTCGGTCGTGCACGCAAGGTCATCATCACCAAGGATGAGACCACCATCATCGAGGGTGCGGGCGAGCGTGACCTCATCGAGGGTCGCGTGACCCAGATCCGTCGCGAGATCGAGAACACCGACAGCGACTACGACCGTGAGAAGCTCCAGGAGCGCCTCGCCAAGCTCGCAGGTGGCGTCGCCGTCATCAAGGCGGGTGCGGCCACCGAGGTCGAGCTCAAGGAGCGCAAGCACCGCATCGAGGACGCCGTCCGCAACGCGAAGGCTGCCGTCGAAGAGGGCATCGTCCCCGGAGGCGGCGTCGCGCTCATCCAGGCGGGCAAGATCGCGTTCGACAGCGAGGCCATCACCGGCCTGGTCGGTGACGAGGCAACCGGCGCCAACATCGTGCGTGTCGCGATCGAGGCTCCGCTCAAGCAGATCGCGCTGAACGCCGGTCTCGAGCCCGGTGTTGTCGCCAACAAGGTCGCAGAACTCCCGATCGGTCACGGCCTCAACGCCGCGACCGGCGAGTACGGTGACCTGTTCGCACAGGGCATCATCGACCCGGCCAAGGTGACTCGTTCGGCTCTGCAGAACGCGGCGTCGATTGCGGCTCTGTTCCTGACGACCGAGGTTGTCGTCGCCGACAAGCCCGAGAAGGTCGCCGCCCCGATGGGCGACCCGTCGGGTGGCATGGACTTCTGATCCAGCACTGATCACCAGCTCTGACAAGAAAGGCCCCAGCTTCGGCTGGGGCCTTTCTTCGTTGAGGCGGATGCCGTGAGGAGTGCTCAGCGGAAGAGACCCGTCGCGGACATCTCGGTCTGGGCGTACTGCTGACCGGCGGTCGACAGTGCCCCGCTGATGTCGGCCAGCGCGGATTCGAGGTCACGTTGGGCACCGCGCCACCGGTCGATGACGGACTGGAACGCGATTGCCGCGCTGCCCGTCCACGACGTCTGCAGCTGGGTCAATTGTGCGAGCATCGCCGCCGTCTCGCCCTGGAGGCGATCGGCGGTGCCGCGGACAGCAGCGGTTGCGGTGAAGACAGCATCGCTGTCGACGGAGAATACGGCCATGGGTGTTCCTTCCGTGGGGTGGTGCGCTCCACGGTAGGAGGAGTGTCGGATCCCCAGCTCACCATGCCGTTGATCGGTGGAGTGCAGGCGGGGTGCGTTCGTTGGGGAGGAATGAGACTCGCTGACGAGGCCCCGCCGGGTCACACCTCTTCGCCGCGGATGCGGGGGAGCGGCTGGGTCTGGATGAGGAGATGCTCGGTGGCATCCCGGCCCTGGGCGAGGGGGAACGCCACGCGGAACGTCGCACCTCCGCCCGGCGTCTGCGTGACGTCGATCGCCCCGTGCAGAGCATCGACGATGGCCGCCACGATAGACAGGCCGAGTCCCGATCCGCCGGTCTCACGGGCTCGCGACGTGTCTGCTCGCCAGAAGCGCTGGAAGATCTTGTCGCGCAGCTGCTCGGGGATCCCCTCGCCGTGGTCGATGATCGCAATCCACCCCATTCCGGCGTAGTGATCGATCCCGACGGACAGTTCGATCGGCGAGTCTTCCGGGCTGTACCGGCGGGCGTTGCCGAGAAGGTTCGCCACGACCTGGCGAATCCTGTTCTCATCGCCCGACACGATCGGCGCGACGGCGATGACATCGGCATCCAGTGCTGCTGCGGAGTCCTTCGTGTCGATGGGCGCCGTGTTGGTGGCTCCGTCCGCAGCTTCGGACGATTTCGGCCGACGTCGGAGCCGCGAGAGGGTGGCTCCCGCGATGCCCAAGGCTGCCGTCGCAGGAGCAGGACGCCGTCGGCCCGCCCCGGTGTCGTCGCCATCCTCGTCGGGGGTTGGCGCCGGCGGTGCGATGGCGGCCGCTGTCCGCAACGCGTCGATGAACGTGACGGTGCGCTGCGGGGATGCCGCGCGGGCATCGAGGGCAGCATCGCGGGCTACGGGGCGGAGGTCGACCGCGGTGACGACGAGATCCCGGCGTTCATCGAGGCGCGCGAGGGCCAGGAGGTCCTCAACGAGGACGCCCATCCGGATGGCTTCCTTCTCGATGCGCTCCATCGCCTGGGCGGTCTGCTCGTCACCGGAGATGGCACCCATCCGATACAACTCCGCGTAGCCGCGTACGGTCACCAGCGGCGTCCGGAGTTCGTGGCTGGCGTCGCCGACGAACCGGCGCATCTGCTGCACTGTCGAATCGCGCTGCGACAGTGCCGCATCGATGCGGGCGAGCATCGCGTTGATCGCTGTCTTGAGGCGCCCGACCTCAGTGCCCGGGACGATGTCACCCATTCGCTGGCTGAAGTCTCCCGACGCGATCGTCATCGCCGTGTTCTCGACTTCGCCGAGACTGCGGAAGGTGAGGGTGACCAGCCAACGCGTGAGGAGGGCCCCCGCGAGGATCACGAACAGGGCGAGAATCGTGTAGATGCCGATGTAATTGGCGACGGTCTGGTTGACGGGTGTGAGGGGCACAGCCACCATCTGGGTGTTGTAGTCACGGGCACCCTCGATGGCCAGCGTGTCGACGCTCGCGTGGAAGGACGTGGCACCTTCTTCTGCCTCCAAGCTGAACGGCTCGGTGCCGCGGATGAGGGTTTGATCGAGAGGGAATGTCTCGGGGAATGCGGGTGCGACCCCACCCCCACCGCCGGCCGTCGCCAACCGCTCACCCTCGGGGCTGTACACCGCAACGAAGAACTGCGTCGGCGCGGCCGACGGGTCCACGGTGAAGGAGGCAAGACCGTCCTCCACCTCGACGATGAGGAGGGTGCTGGCGACGTCGGTGGTCACCAGCGAGCCGAGATTCTGATCGAGAGCCGCGATCTGCGCGTTCCTGAGAAACACCATCGTGCCGATCCCCGCGGCGAACAGCCCCACGGCGAGCAGAGCGACCGTGACCCCGGTCACCTTGGTGCGCAGGCTGATGCCACGCCACCATCGGGTGAGCCTGTCGGTCTTCCTGCTGTCGCCGCTCAGGACGGGTCCTCCTGGTTCTCCGCGGCGCGGAAGCGCGAGATCAAGCGGTCTTGACAGCCTTGAGCATGTAGCCGAATCCGCGTTTGGTCTGGATGAGCGATTCCGTGGAGTGCGGATCGATCTTGCGGCGGAGGTACGAGATGTAGCTCTCGACGATGCCGGCGTCGCCGTTGAAGTCGTACTCCCAGACGTGATCGAGGATCTGCGCCTTGCTCAGCACCCGGTTCGGGTTGAGCATGAGGTAACGCAGGAGCTTGAACTCGGTGGGGGACAGGTCGATCGAGGCGTCTCCCACGAAGACGTCGTGCGTGTCCTGATCCATCGTGATCTCGCCCGCGCGGATCACCGACTCCTCGTCGGCCTGCATGGTGCGGCGCAGGATGGCCTGGATTCGCGCGACGATCTCGTCGAGGGAGAAGGGCTTGGTCACATAGTCGTCACCGCCGGCGTTGAGTCCGGCGATCTTGTCCTCGGTGTCGTCCTTTGCGGTGAGGAAAAGGATCGGAGCGGTGTACCCGGCGCCACGAAGCCGCTTCGTGACGCTGAACCCGTTCATATCGGGGAGCATCACATCGAGGACGATCAGATCGGGTTCTTCCTCGAGCACGGCCGAAATGGTTTGGGCGCCGTTGGCGACCGCCCGCACCTGATAGCCGGCGAACTTCAAGCTCGTGATGAGCAAGTCGCGGATGTTCGGCTCGTCGTCGACGACAAGAATTCGCGGTGCAGTCATAGCCCCATTATGGCGACCGAACCTATGCGCGTGCGGTACATCCGCGCATTATCCCGATTCAGGCTGCGAGGGTGTCGGCGTCCAAGATGGTGTAGCTGTACCCCTGCTCGGCGAGGAAGCGCTGCCGATTCTGAGCGAAATCCTGGTCAACCGTGTCGCGGGCGATGAGCGTGTAGAAGCTCGCGGTGTTGCCGGACTTCTTCGGACGCAGCAGTCGGCCCAGGCGCTGCGCCTCTTCTTGGCGGGAGCCGAACGATCCGGACACCTGGATGGCGACGGATGCCTCGGGCAGGTCGATCGAGAAATTCGCGACCTTCGAGACGACGAGAACGCTGATCTCACCCTCACGGAACGCGCCGTAGAGCTGCTCCCGCTCGTCGATGGGGGTTGCTCCGGTGATCTTCGGTGCGCCCAGGGCGTCGGCGAGGACATCGATCTGGTCGAGGTACTGCCCGATGACGAGGATCCGCTCGCCCTTGTGTCGCTCGACCAGGCGGCGCACGACCGAGACCTTCGCATCCGCTGTTGCGGCCAAGCGGTACCGTTCGTCGTCCGCGGCCGCGGCGTACTCGAGACGTTGGCTGGCGGGCAGGTCGATGCGCACTTCGTAGCAGACCGCCGGTGAGATGAAGCCCTGGGCTTCGATCTCCTTCCACGGTGCGTCGAATCGCTTGGGCCCGATCAGGCTGAACACGTCGCCTTCGCGGCCGTCTTCTCGCACGAGGGTCGCGGTGAGCCCGAGGCGGCGGCGGGCCTGGAGATCCGCCGTCAGTTTGAAGACGGGAGCGGGGAGCAGGTGGACCTCGTCGTAGATGATCAGGCCCCAGTCGAGGGCGTTCAGAACCGAGAGGTGCGCGTACTCGCCCTTCCGCTTCGCGGTGAGGATCTGGTACGTCGCGATCGTCACTGGTCGAACTTCTTTGACCTGTCCGGAGTACTCGCCGATCTCCTCGGCAGTCAGCGATGTGCGCTTGAGGAGCTCGTCTCGCCACTGCCGTGCGCTGACGGTGTTGGTGACGAGGATGAGCGTCGTCGTCTTGGTGTCGGCCATTGCCGCGGCACCGACGAGCGTCTTGCCGGCGCCACAGGGGAGGACGACCACACCGGAGCCGCCTTCGCGGAAGATGTCGACCGCCTTGTGCTGGTAGGGGCGCAGTGTCCAGCCGTCTTCGTCGAGTTCGATCGGATGCGGCGTGCCGGGGGTGTAGCCCGCGTGATCGTCGGCGGGCCAGCCGATCTTCAGCAGTTCCTGCTTGATGTGTCCGCGTGCCCAGGCGTCGATGAGGAACGTATCGGTGCTCGGGTGGCCGACCAGGAGCGGCTGGATGCGCTTGTTCTTCGACACTTCGGCCAGGACCGCGGCATCCGTCGACCGAAGGACCAGTTCGTCGTCTTCGTTGCGCTCGATGACGAGGCGGCCATAGCGACCGACGGTCTCCGTGATGTCGATGGAGACCGAGGGCGGCACCGGGAAACGCGACCAGCGCTCGAGGGTGGCGAGCATGTCTTCGGCATCGTGGCCCGCCGCGCGCGCGTTCCACAGCCCGAGCCGGGTGATGCGGTAGGTGTGGATGTGCTCGGGTGCGCGTTCGAGCTCAGCGAAGATCGCCAGCTCGTGTCGCGCCGTCTCCGCGTCCGGATGGGCGACTTCGAGCAACACCGTGCGGTCGCTTTGGACGATAAGGGGGCCATCAGCCATAGCGGACCAGTCTACCGGTGCCTCGCGGCGAGGGTGGCGATGGCTTAGGAGTCGGCCGGCCGGACGCTGACGATGTGCGACACCGGCAGGGTGCGTTCGACGTCCGCCGCGCGATCCCGGCCGCGCAGGCGGCCGCCGCCGAGGCCGGTCGCCTCGAGCGTGAACGTGCGCTCGCTGGCGTCGGGCAAGCGCACCACCACGGTGACGTACGCCCGTGCGCGCACAGCCTGATCGAGCTCGCGCATGAGCCACGCGCCGTCGGCATCGTCGTCGTGCGCGGAGTGCAAGCGCTCGAGGAGAGGGGCGTACACCTGTTCCGGGTCCGCTTCGAGAGTCGCGGGCGCGGCGAGTCGATGGCGCTGCAAGACGCGCGGGGAACCGGCCCCATCCACAGCGACCACCGGGTAGCGAGCGTCGGCGAGGGCCCAGAAGGTGGTCTCCGCGTTGATCCGCGTCGCGAGCGTCTCGCCGTCGGGAACGATGCCCAGGGGCCGCAGCGCCTGGTCGACGGCGATCGTGTCGAGGAGGGCATCGTCGTCGCTGGTGATGACGGTCCGCCCGGTCGGGTCGGCGCCGACGCGTATGCGCCCATGCCGGACGGTGGCGCGGTCGATCTCGTAGGCGAGGGGTTGGGGAAGTCCGGTCATCGACAGCGCGCTCAGAAACTCGCGCAGCGATTCGGCCGTCTCCCCTGCGGTCACCGCGGCATCGATGGTTTCGGCGGAAAAGCGGTAGGTCGATGCCTGCGCGCGGGACTCGCGGTGCGCCATCGAGCGCAGGCGCATGTCGAGGTGCGGCTCGAGCGGTCCCGGTGCGATGGCGGTGAGATCGTTCTGCAGGAAGACCCGATCCACTTCGTGCGGGAGCATCGCCTGCAACCGCGACTCGTCGGCGTGAGCGCCCCGGGAGAGGCCGTCGGCCCACGAGGGAGGTTCGCCATCGTTGCCGATGAGCGCCCAGCGCCGGAACAGTCGGCGGAGGCGCTCGGCCTCGTCGGGCCACGATGCATCGAGCGGATATTCGGATCGCCACGTTGCGGGCGCGATCCACCCGCCTGACTCTGTCTTCAGTGCGCTCGGAAGCGACGCGCGAAGCGCCTCGGCGACACGGTTCCAGCGGTGGACCGTCCCGGTGTGCAACCAGTCCAGCCCGAGTTCGGTGGCCAGCCACCGCTTGCCTTCGGCCTGGACGAGACCGGTTCGCTCCGCGATCGCGAGCAGTTCATCCGCGGTCGTGCCGTCTGTCACCGCGCCGGAGTCGACCAGGCGGCGCCGGTCCACAGCCCCGAGTGCGCCACTGCCGATGCGCGCGAGGGGCATGGTGAGAACGAGTTGGAGGATGTCGGCGAGCGAGGTCGATGCGGTGAACGCGCGCTCGGCGGTCGCGTCATCCGTTTCGGCTGCTGCGTCTTCGATACCGGCCGTGACGGTTTCTGGTGATTCGGATGCCGGCGGAATCGGCATCCACGCGGCGGCGACGCCGCCGTAGGGCAGTCCGTCGGGGGCGATGAGTCCGTGCCGCCCGAGCGATTCGCGCGAGTCGGGCGGAATGGGCGTCCCGTCTTCGACGGCCGCGGCGAGTGCTTCTGCTTCGCCGCGCGTCAAGGTCGCGAGAGAGCGGACGAGCACGACGGGATCTTGGAGCGCATCCGCGGCATCGAAGAAATCCGTCCAGCCGGCAGTCGGGGCTACCTTCCGCTCGGCGAGAAGGCGTGCCAGGGCCCGATCGTCCGCGGCGGCCAGCCACGTGGCGAAATCCCGACCATCGGGCGCGACCACCGTCAGAGACCCTTGTTCGCCCGGCTCCTGCGTACGAATGTCATGATCAACACCGCAATCAGCAGCAGGAAGGCGAGGATCGGCGCAATGTAGATGACTGTGCTGACCACGCCCCAGAGGGGATTGCTGAAATCAGCCCCGGAGGCGGTCGCGATCATGATCGCGAAAAAACACACAATCGACAACAGCAGCAGACCGAGGGACATGAAGGCGAGGATGCGGTCGATCCGTCGCACCGGCACGTCGTTGCCGGGGGTGGGCGTACTCATTCGTCTCAGCCTAGTGCGTCGTACTCTTGCCCTAGGCTGGAAGGCAGGACCGGATCGGTCCGTCATTCCCCATGCCCGCCCCGCGGGCCGTTTCAGCGAGGTTCAGCGATGCCCACCGGCAAGGTCAGATTCTACGACGAGGAAAAAGGCTTCGGCTTCATTTCATCCGACGACGGTCAGGATGTCTTCCTGCACGCCACAGCGCTGCCCGCCGGCATCACGACGCTGAAGGCGGGCACCCGCCTGGACTTCGGCGTCGCCGACGGCAAGCGCGGTCTGCAGGCTCTCGCCGTGCGGGTGCTCGACGCACCGGCGAGCTTGGCCAAGCGCAACCGCAAGTCGGCCGACGACATGGCGATCATCGTCGAGGACCTCGTCGGGCTTCTCGATCGCATCGGCGGCGACCTTCGCCGCGGACGCTACCCCAGCGGCGAGCACGGCAAGAAGATCGCGGCCGTGCTCCGCAAGGTCGCCGATGACCTCGATGCCTGATCAGGTCGACCAGAGACTTCTGGAGGCGCACGACCTCGCGCGCACCGCGCTCGCCGAGATCACTGCGCCATCGACCATCGGCGCTACCGCCGAGTCCATCCTCGAAGGGGATGGGGTCGTCTCCCTGCGATTCGCGACAACCCTCGAGGGATATCCCGGGTGGTTCTGGACGGTCAGCGTCGCTGTGGTCGAGGATGCCGAACCCACCGTGCTGGAACTTGGACTCATGCCCGGCGACGGCGCGCTCCTGGCTCCTGATTGGCTGCCGTGGGCGGTCAGGCTCGCCGAGTATCACGCGGCACAGGCCGCACTCGCTGAAGAACAGGCGAGCGACGAGGACGAAACTGGAGCCTTGGACGAGGTCGACAGCGACGCAGAGATCGACATCGAAGACATCGAAGACCTCGACGACCTCGATGCCGCGGACTTCGATGAGGATGGCTCACGCCACCTCCACGCCGGCGACGTCGATGGCGTCGACATCGACGAGCTCGACGACAGTGCCGACGACGACGACTGATTCGCTCTAGTCAGCCCGCACCGAGAAGACCGCTCGCAGCAGGTCTTCGCTACGCGAGCTTGGTCCCACGAGCAGTTCGAACTGGCCGGGTTCGACGAGCCGCTGTCCGCGAGCATCGACGATCGAGCAGTCCTGCACGGGGATGTTCAACTCGACAGTCGTGCTCGCACCCGGTGCCAGATCGATGTGACGGTAGGCCTTGAGTTCGCGGTCTGCCCAGCTCACTGACGTCACCACGTCACGGACGTAGACCTGCACGACCTCGTGTGCCGGGCGCGTGCCGGTGTTGCGCAGGCTCACCCGGGCTCGCACTGTGCCACCTAGCGCGTGCTCGGCGTCGACGATCTCCAGCCCGCTGTAGGTCACTGTCGAATATGTCAGTCCCTCGCCGAAGGCGAACGCCGGACGCTGCGTCAAGTCGGCATACCGGTCGCCGTGCTGACCGCGGATCTGGTTGTAATACGTCGGCTGCTGACCGGAGTGCACCGCGAAGGAGAGCGGAAGCCGGCCTTGCGGCTCGATGGCTCCGCGGAGGAGCTCGGCGATCGCGCGCCCGCCCTGCATGCCCGGGTTCGCCGCCCAGACCAGAGCCGCGGCCGACGTCACCGACTCTGGAAGCACGTGCGGCTTGGAGGCGAGGAGGATCACGACCAGTGGCGTGCCCGTTGCGGCGACCGCGTCGAGCAGCGCACGCTGGCCACCCATCAGTTCGAGGGTGGCGGTGGAGCGGCCCTCTCCCACGAGTTCGATGCGATCGCCCACGACGGCGACGACGACATCGGCACGCTCGGCGGCGGCGACCGCCGCGGCGATCTGCTCCTGATCCGGTTCGGCAGGAATCACGATCTTCGGACGCGGCTGGCCGTCGGGGAAGAGGGTTCCGGTCGGGTCGTCGGCGAGAGTGAGAATGTCCGCTCCACGCGTGTACTCGATCTCCCAGTCCGAGGGAAGCTGCTCGCGGAGACCATCGAGGACGGTCGTGATCATCTCTCGCGGGTGCCCGTTCGGCATCCAGTCGATCTGGCCGGAAGATCCCGCCCAGTCGCCGAGTTGGGTCTGCGCGTCATCGGCGAGGGGCCCGACGACCGCGACCTTCATCGCGGTGTCGCTGGTCAATGGCAATATTCCGTCGTTCTGCAGCAGGACGAGTGAGCGCCGGGCGGTCTCGAGATTGAGCTGGGCGTGTTCGGCATTGCCGATCACGGCGTCGATCCGCTCGCGATCGGGCAGGCGCGGGTTCTCGAACAGTCCGAATTCGAACTTCAGACGCAGAATCCGTGACACGGCGTCGTCGAAGGCATCCTCGGAAAGCAGCCCCGCATCCACCGCGTCCTGTGCCCCCTGAAAGAACCCCGGCGTGGTCATGATCATGTCGTTGCCGGCGGCGACCGCGGCGGCGGCGGCGTGCGCATAGTCAGGCTGGACCTGCTGCTCCCACACCATTCGGCCGACGTTGTCCCAATCCGTGATGAGCGTGCCGTTGTAGCCCCACTCGCCGCGCAGGACGTCGCTGAGCAGCCATTCGTTCACCGTGATCGGCACGCCGTCGATGCTCTGATAGCCGAGCATGAACGTTCGGCATCCTTCGCGGGCGACCCGCTCGAACGGTGGCAGGAACCACGACCGGAGCTTGCGCGGTGAGATGTCCGCTTCGCTGGCGTCGCGGCCGCCCTGGGTTTCGGAGTAGCCGGCGAAGTGCTTGGCGGTCGCCAGGATCGCGGCGGGGTCATCGAGTCCGCCGCCCTGGTAGCCGCGCACCATGGCCGAGCTGAGTTCGCCGATGAGGAAGGGATCTTCGCCGAACGTCTCGTTCACGCGGCCCCAGCGCAGATCGCGGGTGATGCAGATGACAGGGGAGAAGGTCCAGTGGATGCCGGTCGCAGCCACTTCCGCCGCGGTGGCGCGGGCCACCTGTTCGAGAAGATCGGGGTCCCATGATGCGGCCATGCCCAATTGGGTGGGGAAGATCGTGGCGCCCTCCCAGAACGAGTGTCCGTGAATGCAGTCCTCGGCGACGAGCAGTGGAATCTGGAGGCGCGTCTGCAGGGTCAGCTCGCGAGCGCGAAGAACGCGCTCCGGAGAAGCGTGGAGGATCGAGCCGGCGTGCATCTCGAGGATCTCCACGTCCAGCCCCGCGCGGGCATCGAGCTGCAGCATCTGCCCGACCTTCTCGGCGACCGTCATCCGGCCGAGCAGATCGGCGATACGGGCGTCGACGGACAGCGTCGCGTCCAGATACGCGGCAGCAGTGACAGTCACAACTTTTCCTCCTTGCGGCGGCGTTTGGCCGCCGCCTTCTCCGTCTTGCGCTTCTTCGCTTCGGCGCGGGAGCGCTCTCCCGCCGACCGAAGCCGCGGGTTGACGTACTCGTCGATACCGAAGTTCACGAGCGCGAGTGACATCCCAAGCAGGGCGATACAAAGCCCTGCCGGAATGTACCACCACCAGAAGTCGGGGAAGGCACCATTCTGCTGTGCCCAGAAGAGGATCGTGCCCCAGTTGAGGTTGGTGATCGGGATGATGCCGATGAAAGCGAGCGTCGTAAGTCCGAGAATTGCGGCGGTGACGGTCCCGACGAAGCTGGACGCGATGATCGCCATGAGGTTGGGCAGCATTTCGACCGTGATGATGCGCAGCAAGGGTTCGCCGTTGGCGCGCGCCGCCTGCACGAAGTCGCGGTTGCGCAATGACATCGTCTGAGCGCGAAGGACCCTCGCTCCCCACGCCCACCCGGTTAAAGCGAGGACGCCGGATATGAGCAGAAGGCTGGGGTTGTCGAACTGGGAGGCGACGATGATCATCAGCGGCAGGGCCGGCAGGATCAGGAACACGTTGGTGACGGCCGAAAGTGTTTCGCTCTTCCACCCGGTCAGGATGCCCGCCGTGACGCCCACGAAGATCGCGATCAACGTGGCGAGGACTCCCGAGACGAAGCCGACGATGAGCACGCCCCGCGTGCCGTAGATGATCTGGCTCAGGATGTCTTCGCCGAGATGGCTCGTCCCCAACAGGTGCGTCCACGAGGGCGGCTGCTTCAACGCGCTGTAGTCCTTGTCCAACGGACCATACGGCGCGATGAGGTCGCCGAAGATGGCGAGAATCGTGAAGAAGCCGAGGATCGAGAGCCCCGTGATCGACTTGCGGTTGCCGAACATCGCGAACGAGGACCCGAGTTGTCCCAAGAACGACACGGTCGTCGACTTCTTATCGGGTGTGGTCGCTTCCAGCTCCACTGTTGTGTGGATGGTCATGTCAGGCCCCCATCTGTCGTGCGCGAGGATCGAGGATCACATAGGCGATGTCCGCGAGAATATTGGCCGCCAAGACGGCCAATGTGATCACCAGGAAGATGCCCTGCATGAGCGGATAGTCCTTGGCGTTGGTGGCATCGAGCAGGAGCTTTCCGATACCGGGATAAGAGAAGACGAGTTCCATCACGATCGTTCCCCCGACGATGAAACCGAGCGACAGAGCGAAGCTCGAGAGCTGGGGGAGCATCGCGTTGCGCGCAGCGTAGGTGACGAGCACCTTGCGGTCGGGGAGCCCTTTGGCCTGAGCGACGGTGACGTAGTCCTCGTCGAGGACCGTGATCATCATGTTGCGCATGCCGAGGATCCAACCGCCGAGCGAGGCGACGATGATCGTCAGTGCCGGCAGGAACCCGTGATAGGCGACTTGGCCGATGAACTCGAATGTGAAACCGGGTCTGGTTCCCTTGCCGTACGCATGGGATGCCGGGAACCACCCCAGCGTCGACGAGAAGAACGCGATCGCGATCAGACCCATCCAGAAGTACGGGATGGTGGAGAAGAACGTCGCCACGGGGACGACGGCATCCGTCACATGCCCGCGGCGCCAGCCGATGATCGCGCCGACGGCGGTCCCCAGGAGGAACGACAGGATTGTCGCGAGGCCGACGAGGCCGACCGTCCACGGCAAGGCGCTGCCGATCACGTCGGTCACCGGCGCGAGGCCCTGTGAGAACGATCGACCGAGGTCGCCGCTGAGCAGAAGCTTCCAATAATCGATGTACTGCTCGAACAGCGTCTTCTGCGTGTCCAGCCCGAACAGCGTCCGCAGCGCGTCCGCGGCCTCCGGGCTGATCAGCCCCTGGTTCTTCGCGATGTACGCGCTCACCGGGTCGCCCTTGAGCATCCGGGGCAGGAAGAAGTTGATGGTGATCGCGGCCCATGCCGTGAACAGATAGAACAGTGCGCGCTGGACGGCGAACCTCACGAGAGTCCTCCCTCGGGCGCGGATGCCGCGAAGTGGCGAGCAGGATCCGGCGAGGCATCTCGCAACGCGATCGTGTACGGGTCTTTGGCGCGGAGGATGACATCATCGGCAGGGCCGTACTCGACCACCTTGCCGCGGTTGAGCACCATGATCTCGTCGCTGAAGTGCCGCGCCGTCGCCAGGTCATGCGTGATGTAGAGCACGCCCAAATGCGACTCGCGTTGCAGATCGGCGAGCAGGTTCAAGACGCCGAGCCGGATCGACACGTCGAGCATGGAGACGGGCTCGTCGGCGATGAGCAACCCGGGGCGGGACGCGAGCGCGCGCGCGATGGCGACGCGTTGACGCTGTCCGCCGGAGAGTTCGTGCGGTCGGCGGTCGATCGTGCTGGCCGGATCCAGTCGCACGCGTTCGAGGAGGCGGACGACTTCGGCGTCGACCTCGTCGGTGGGGACCACCTTGTCGAGGAGGAGCGGGCGCTCGATGTGATGGCGGATCGTGTGGTACGGATTCAGGGACGCGAACGGATCTTGGAAGACCATGCGCACCTGCTGCCGGTAGCGCCGAAGCCCTCGTCCCGAGCGGGGAATCGGCTCGCCGTCGAGAAGCACGTCGCCCGAGGTCGCTCGCTCGAGCTGCGTGATGATCTTCGCGATCGTGGACTTGCCGCTTCCGCTCTGCCCGACCAGCGCGATGGTGTGGTCGCTCTTGAGGGTGAAGTTGACGTCGTCGAGGGCGAGCATGTGACCTTCGCCACGGACGCGATAGCGCTTGCTGACGTGACGGAACTCGAGCGTGGTCATGGAGCGATCTCCGAGGGTGCGACTCCGCCGGTGCCGCGGATGAAATCGCCCCGGTCGCCGGTGAGGCTCGGGAACGACCCGAGGAGCTTCCGGGTGTATTCGTGCTGGGGGTTGCGATAGATCTCGGCGGCGGAGGCGAGTTCGATGATCTCTCCTTCGCGCATGACGCCGATTCGGTCGGAGATCTCCAGGAGGAGGGGAAGGTCATGGGTGATGAAGATGACCGAGAACCCGAACTCTCGGCGCAGGTCGGAGATCTGCTGGAGGATGTCGCGCTGCACCAGAACGTCGAGGGCCGTGGTCGGTTCATCCATGATCATCAACTGCGGGTTGAGGGCCAGTGCCATCGCGATCATGACGCGTTGGCGCATGCCGCCGGAGAGTTCGTGCGGAAACGACTTCAGTCGGTTGCGTCCGACGCCGACCAGATCGAGCAGTTCCCCGCAGCGCTCGGTGCGCTCGCGCCGGGACATAGCGGGGCGATGCGTGGTGAACACATCGCCGAGTTGGCGCCCGATGTTGATCACGGGGTTGAGCGCGTTCATCGCGCCTTGGAAGACCATCGAGGCCTTCGACCAGCGGAAGCGTCGCATCTCTTCGTCGGTCATCTCACTGATGGAGATGTCTTCGCCGGAGGCGTCATGAAAGATGACATCTCCGCTGCTGATGACGGCGGGGGCCTTCAAGAGCCGTTGCACGCCGTAAGCGAGGGTCGTCTTGCCGCATCCGGATTCGCCCGCGAGGCCCAGGATCTCGCCGCGGCGGATCTCGAGGCTGACATTGCGGACGGCGAGAACGGGGGGCTCGACCTCATAGGTGACGCTGAAGTCGGAAATGGTCAGGAGAGCGTCATCGGTCATGATGTGGGGTTCGTTTCAAGAAAGGCGAGGGTCGGGCGACCCGGGGGAGTGCGCCCGACCCTCGCTGCGGTGATGGATCAGCTGGCGGCTTCGAGCTTCGTCAGGATCATCACCGCGGTGGGCTGCGTCGGGTCAGCGGGGACGTACGGGTCGTCATCGCTGGGCCAGCCCACGAAATTGCGAGTGTTGTACTCGCTCAGGAACGGGCGGGTGCCGATCGGCATGGCCGGAACCTCGTCCACGTAGATCTTCTGAACCTTCGCGAGCGCTGCCGCGCGGGCATCATCATCGGTCGTGCTGGCGTACTCGGCGAGCGCCGCCGTTGCCTCCGGGCTGTCGAAACGACCGAAGTTGTAGTCCGCAGCCTCGCCGATCGGCTTGAGGAAACGGCCGTCCATCTGGTCGCTGTACAGGTCGTACGGCGTGGTGCCGGCATCCGTCCAGTGCAGGATCGCCTGGAAGTCTCCGCTGGCGGTGTCGGCGAACCAGCTGTCCTGGTCTGGAGTGAGCGGGCTTGCGACGACGCCGATCTCCTTGACCGCGTCGGAGATCAAGCTGATGCCGGTGACGTAGTCGTTCCAGCCCTGGGGCACCTGCAGATCGAAGGTGACGGGGGTGCCGTCCGGGTCGGTCAGCACGTCGCCGTCCAGGGTGTAGCCGGCATCCGTGAGGATTTTCTTCGCACCGTCCACGTCGACCGTGAGGTCTTCTCCCGAGTATTCGTCGGAGATGTAGGTGTCTCCCGCGGGGGTCGGCAGACCCGTTACCGACGTCAGCAGCGGAACGCCACCCTCACGGGCGATCTCCTGGTGCTTCGAGCGGTCGATGACCATGTTCACGGCCTTGCGGAATGCCGGGTCGTTGAACGGCTTGGTTGTCGTGTTCACGAACATCGTGTCGATGCCGAGACCCGCTGCAGCCCAGTAGTTGTTGTGGTCGGCATCCTTGCTGACGTACGCCGAGTCGACGTTGGGGATGAAGGCCTGCGCCCAGTCCGCGTCTCCGTTTGCCAGCGCGGTCGTGAGTGCGGTGTTGTCGGCGTACGACACGTAGTACAGCGTCGGGACGGCGAGGTCGCCACCCCAGTAGTCGGTGCGCGCGGTCAACTCGACGGCCTGCGTGTTGAAGTCGGTGATCGTGTAGGGCCCGGTGCCGACAGCGTCGTCGTTCGTGAAGGTGGTGGGGTCTTTCACGTCCTTCCAGCTGTGCTCGGGAACGATGTACGTGTGCAGGACCTTGTCCTGCTTGATGAACATCGGGTTCTCGAACGAGACGGTGACCTTGGTTCCATCGACCGCGACATCCTTGATGCCGAGCGACGTCGTGTCGAGGGCAGCGTTGTCCTTGATCAGATTGAACGTGAAGGCGATGTCGTCGGCGCTGAAGTCCTCACCGTCGTTCCACTTGACACCGTCGCGGGCGGTGAGTTCGACCGAGGTGTAGTCGTCTGACCAGACGATGTCCGATGCGAGCCACGGCACGACGTCGGCGCTCGGGTCGATCGCGTTGACGATGCCGAGAGGTTCGTATACCGCGTTCGCGTACCCCAGCCCACGCGAGGAGGAGTCGCCGATGAAGGGGTTGTTGTTCTCGGTGGTGATCGGACCGTCGGGCTTGGCGATCGTCAGGGACGCGCCGGCTTCGTCGGAGGAGGCGGTGTCGCCACCGCCCGCCGAGCATCCGGTGAGCACAAGAGCGACCGAGAGGCCTGCTGCGGCCAGAGCGGGGGTGAGCCTCATTGCTTCTCCTTGTTCAGGTGGTTCGCCGTCGAACCTGTTACTCGACGTCGAGTGGGTGATTGCGGGATTAACTTACATTCAAGTAAGTAAGTAAAGCAAGAGGGGTTTTAGCGATACCGTGAATCGCAACAATGTCTGTGCGGTGACGCTCGATGAGGAGGTCAACATGACGGCGCAGTCCACCGAACGCCGCCAGCCGCGTTCACGCCCCGAGACGGTTGCACGTCGCCGTGAGATCGTGAAGGCCGCCGAAGAGATCTTCGGGAGCAAGGGCTACGCGAACGGCACTCTGGGAGATATCGCCGAGCAGGTCGGCATGACGCACGCCGGCATCCTCCATCACTTCGGGTCGAAGGACCAGCTCTTGCTCGAGGTCCTCGAATACCGCGACGAAACGGATGTCGCCGACCTCGTGGACAAGCACATCCCCGATGGAATAGAACTGTTCCGCCACCTGGTCCGGACGGCGTTCGCCAATGCGCGGCGCGCGGGAATCGTGCAAGCCTTCGTCGTCCTCTCCGCCGAGTCCGTGACCGATAACCACCCCGCGCACGCCTTCTTCCTCGGGCGGTACCAGACGTTGCGCGCCGAAGTCGCCCACGCCTTCGTGGCGATGTGCGAAGAGCAGGGCGTCGACGCGCCCGACACGATTCAGGATGCCGCGGCGGCGATTCTGGCCACGATGGACGGCCTTCAGGTGCAGTGGTTGTTGAATCCCGAATCGGTGGATCTTGGGCGCACGACGGCGTTCGCGATTGAGGCGATCGTCAGTGCGGTTCTTCGCCCGCAGGCGCCGCTGCTCACCGAACCGCAGTCGTAGCTCCTTAGAGCCGTTCGATCGTGTAGTCGATGCACCGCGTGAGCTGACGCACGTCTTCGGGATCGATCGAGACGAAGGTGGCGACGCGCAGCTGGTTGCGACCGAGCTTGCGGTACGGCTCGGTGTCGACGACGCCGTTGGCACGAAGGCTGGCAGCGACCGCCGCGGCATCCACAGAAGCGTCGAAGTCGATCGTCACGACGACCTGCGACCGGTCGGCAGGATCGGCCACGAAGGGCGTGGCGTACGGCGATGCCTCGGCCCACGCATAGAGGGCGCCGGAAGACTCGGCGGTGCGGGACGACGCCCACTGCAAGCCGCCGTTCTCGTTGATCCAGTCCAGCTGATTGTCCAGCAGGTAGAGAGTCGTCAGCGCCGGGGTGTTGAGCGTCTGGTTGAGGCGGGAGTTGTCCAGCGCGTTCTTGAGGCTCAGGAACTCGGGGATGTACCGTCCGGAGGCGGCGATGCGTTCGATGCGCTCGATCGCGGCGGGCGAGACGGCGGCGAACCACAGGCCGCCGTCGGACCCGAGGTTCTTCTGCGGCGCGAAGTAGTAGACATCGCACTCCGAGACCATGAAGTCGATACCGCCGGCCGCGCTGGTCGCATCGATGACGGTCAGCGCGCCTTCGTCGCCGTGGACGCGTTCGACGGGGGCGGAAACGCCGGTGGACGTCTCGTTGTGTGGCCAGGCGTAGACATCGACGCCCTCCACAGCTTCGGGGGTCGCGCGTGAGCCGGGTGTGGCCGTGCGCACGTCGGGGGCATCCAGCCAGGGGGCGCCGGCTGCCGCCGCGAACTTGCCGCCGAACTCGCCGAAGACCAGGTTCTGACTGCGCCGCTCGATCAGGCCGAAGGATGCGGCATCCCAAAACGCCGTCGATCCGCCGTTGCCGACGATGATCTCGTAGCCGAAGGGGAGACGCAGCAGTCCCGAGAGGCCCGCACGGACCTGCCCCACCAGGCCCTTCACCGGAGCTTGACGGTGAGAGGTCCCGAGGAGCGCGGACCCGGGACCGGCGAGCGCGGCCAGCTGCTGCGGCCTCACCTTCGACGGCCCGCAGCCGAATCGGCCGTCGAGGGGCAGGATGTCTCGGGGAAGCGTCACGTGCGGCATGCCCCGATTCTAGGGTGGTCTCGCCCTCCGTGCCGGATCGAGTTCGGCGCCACGGGATAGGCTTGCCTTACCCCACACGAATGCAACCTGATGCACAAAAGGCAGCGATGACCGACCTGATCGACACCACTGAGATGTACCTGCGCACGATCCTCGAACTCGAGGAGGAGGACATCGTTCCTCTGCGCGCACGAATCTCGGAGCGCCTCGGACACTCCGGTCCGACGGTGTCGCAGACCGTGGGGCGCATGGAGCGCGATGGCCTCGTGATCGTCACCGACGACCGGTCGCTGGAGCTCACCGGTGCCGGCCGCCAAAAGGCCGTCGACGTCATGCGCAAGCACCGGCTCGCAGAACGTCTCCTCAGTGACGTCATCGGACTCGATTGGGCGTACGTGCACGAAGAGGCGTGCCGGTGGGAGCACGTGATGAGCGAGCTGGTCGAGCGCCGGCTCATCGAACTGCTCGGCCATCCGACCGAATCTCCCTACGGCAATCCGATCCCGGGTCTCGATCAGCTGGGCGATGTCCTCTCGCCGACCTTCGACCAGGGCGTGATCGGCCTGGTCCGACTCCTGAACCAGAGCGAAGGCCCCGTCACCGGGACCGTCCGTCGCCTCGCCGAGCCCGTGCAGGTCGACCCCGAATTGCTTCAGCAATTGCGAGCGGCTGGAGTCGTGCCGGGTGCGACGGGAGAGTACTGCTTCAGCGAGGGATATGTCCTCGTGCAGATGGACGGCAACGACGAGGGACTTGAACTTCCTGTCGAGGTCGCGTCACACATTTTTCTGCTGGATACGCGCGTTCGAGGCTGAGCATCGTCCGGGAGGATCCCGGCGCGTTCTGGCAGAATGTGACATATTCGTTACCATCGGGTAGCCTGAAAAAGTCCAACGGCGAGAAGCCCGCCAAAGGACCGCTCCGCGGATTGCCTCTCTGGCTCGTCGTCTGCGTGGTGAACCCGTACGTCAGTGCCATGACACCGATATGTCGACGAGTCAGCGCCCCTGGCGCGTAGGCGCCGGAGGATAGTTTGGCTGAACAGAACGATTCGTCGATAGACACACCCGATGTCGACTCGACGGGTCTCGCACCGCGAGGCCGTACCCGACGTTTCACGATCGGTCGCCCTGCAGCGCGGAATACTGCCGCACGCGCCACCGTGACTTCGTCACCGACGGCGTCTCGCACGTCCCGCCCCGCGCGCAAGGGTGCGCACCCGGTGCGCAGCCTCATCACTGTTGTCGCCGTCGCCGGCCTCGTGGCCACCGTCGCCATCCCCGCCTTCTCTGTCGTGCGCGGAACCCCCGCCGAAGCCGTCACGCTTCAGCAGGTCGCCGCCGATAACGCGCAGTCTCTCGTCGTCGCCTCCGAAGCCGAGCCGGCAGCGCTCGATCGCGGTGGGTACACCGCGACCACCCCTGAAGAGATCAAGAAGAAGAAGGACGAAGAGGCCGCAGCTGCGGCCCTCGCCGCTCGCCTCGCCGCACAGAGTGCAGCTGCGGCAGCCGCGTCCTCTTCCCGGTCCTCGTCTTCATCCTCCTCCAGCTACAGCGGCGCTGTTCCGCTGGTTCTTCCGGGGTCCGGCGTCGTGCGCCGTCCGCTTGCGGGCTACGACAACCTCGGTACGCCCTACGCAGGCCACCGCGGCACCGACTACATGTGTGCTCGCTACACCCCGATCTACGCTGTCGCGGATGGCGTCGTCGTCGCATCGAGCGAGAGCGGACCGGGTTGGGGCGTCTACGTCAAGATCGCCCACAACATCGGCGGCACGAGCGTGACAACCCTGTATGCGCACATGTCCTATGGCACGCGCGCTGTGCAGGTCGGTGAGACGGTCTCGGCTGGACAGCTGATCGGCCAGGTCGGCGACACCGGTCGCGCCTACGGCACGCACCTTCACCTCGAGGTCGTCGTCAGTGGCACGTACGTCAACGGCGAGGCGTGGCTGCAGGCCAACGCCGGCTGAGCCGCTTCACGCCACGAAAGAGAGACACGCGGCATCCGTTCACGGAATGTTGCGTCCCGCCTCCCTCAGGCTGTATTAGCCTGATCGCGACGCTCGTGTGAGCGGAAGGGGAGCCGAATGGTCTACGTACCCCGCATTCGAACCATGAATGCGCTCGGACGCTATGTCCTTCGCCATCGTGTGCACCAAAGCCACGGCATCCGCCGTGCAATCAAGGCGCTGTCTTTTGACAGCGCCTTTTTCGTGCCCGCACCCCCTTGCGCCCACGCATCGTCGCAACCGTAGAACCGGACAACCGCGAAGCCGTCACGGCCGTTCGAGAGGACAGGGAATGCGCACTCTGGTGCTGAATGCGGGCTATGAGCCCCTTGCCATCGTGTCGTTCAAGCGGGCGCTTGTGCTCGTCTTGAACGACAAAGCCACCGTCATCGAGATCGTCGATGGCGAACCGATCTGGGGAACGCGAGGAGCATATGACCGTCCTGCGGTCATCGTGCTCACCCGCTATGTCCGCATCCCCGGCTCGAGACGCGTCCCCGTCACCCGGCGCGGCGTCCTCCGCCGAGATTCGCATCGCTGTGCCTACTGCAGCAAGGGCGCAGCGACCATCGACCATGTGCTGCCGCGCTCACGCGGGGGCGCGGACTCGTGGGAGAACCTCGTCGCCTGCTGCCTGCGCTGCAACAACCTCAAAGGCGACCGGACGCCGCAGGAGATGGGCTGGGAGCTGCGCTGGGCGCCCAAGCCGCCTCGTGGCGTGCAGTGGACGGTGCGCGGCACCGACCGCGCCGACCCGATGTGGGAGCCGTATCTGACACTCGCCGCCTAGGGGTGACGGCGTCCTGAACCCGCCCTGACGGGGCGCCGACCGCAATGTCGGTGCTCGTCCTTATCTTCGATATAGATGTTGAGGATCTAGAACATAAGTTCTAGTCTATCGAAGTGAGGTCGATCGTGCGGAACTCCGCTGCCGTGGCAGATGTGCAGCAACTGCGCGCGCAGCTCGAGCGTGTGCAGGGGCGCAAGCTCGATGCGCCCGTTCTGCCGACCCATCCCGCGTTGGCTGAGCTTCTCCCCGGTGGCGGACTGCGTCCCGGCGCTTCCTATGCCCTCGGACCATCGATGTCGCTGCTGTTCGCGCTGTTGGCTCAGCCGTCGCAGGCAGGGTCGTGGTGCGGGGTCATCGGTGTTCCGGGCTTCGGTGCCGAGGCCGCCGAACGGGCGGGGGTCGATCTGTCGAAGCTGGTGCTGATTCCCGAGCCCGGGCCCCGCTGGCTCGCCGTCACCGCGACGATCGCCGAGGTTCTCCCGGTGGTGGCCGTGCGCCCTCCCGCACGGGCGAAAGATGGCGAGATCGCTCGCCTCGCGGCGCGGATGCGCGAGCGCGGATCGGTCCTGCTCGTGCAGGGGACGTGGCCGCAGACGGAGGCGATGATCGACGTGGCTGATCCCCGCTGGTCGGGGCTTGGCGACGGGTATGGCTATCTCTCCGGGCGGGAGTTGACGGTCACGGTGTCGAGTCGAAGGTTTCCGGTGCCGCGGCAGAACCGGATGCTGCTGCCTGCCCCCGACGGCTCCGTCACGCCACTGCACGATGCGGCCCCGGTGGTTTCGCTGCCGGTGCGGGTTGCGGGCTGAGATGGATGTCACTCCTGTTCGCAGCCTGGTGATCTGGATCCCCGAGTGGCCCGTGGTCGCCCTCTCTCGCGACGGATCGTCGCCACCAGATCCGCACCTGCCGCTCGCGGTGCTCGACCGGGGCGCGGTGCGATCGTGCTCGGCGGCTGCCCGAGCAGATGGGGTGCGGCGCGGGCAGCGGCGGCGGGATGCCCAGGCGCGCTGTCCCCAGCTGATCGTGGTGGAGAGCGACGAGGGCCGCGACCAGCGGGTGTTCGCCCCGCTCGTCGCCCAGATCGAGGCTCTCGCCCCCGGCGTGCAGCTGCTGCGTCCGGGGCTGTGCGCGTTGCGCGCCCGCGGTCCCGCCCGTTATTACGGCGGCGAGGCGGAAGCGGCCGGAGTGCTGCGGGGTGTGCTCGCCGAGGCGGGGATCGACGATGTGCGGGCGGCCGTCGCGGACGGTCCTTTCACCGCTGAGCAGGCGGCACGGTCGGGAACCCGAAAATCCGATCCGTTGCGGATCGTGCCGCCGGGAGGTTCTGCGGCGTTCCTCGCACCGTTGTCTGTGGCAGTGCTCGAGGACGATGCCACCGATCTGTTCGGGCGATTGGGGGTGCACACTCTGGGCGATGTCGCCGCCCTCGAGCCGCAGCGGCTGGCCGAACGCTTCGGGCCGCGAGGTGAGCGGCTCCATGCCCTCGCCTCGGGATCGGACTCTCGTCCGGTGACGCCGCGCGAGCCGCCCGCCGAGCTGCATCGCGAGATGGCGTTCGAGCCTCCGCTGGAACTGGCAGAGCAAGTCGCGTTCAGCATGCGTGTCGTCGCGGAAGACATGATCTCGGCCCTCGGCGCGCAGAGCCTGGTCTGCACGGAGCTGCGGGTCGCCGTCACCGGGGAGCGTGGTGAACGCAGCGACCGTGTCTGGCTGCATCCGGGATCCTTCGATGCGGCGGCCGTCATCGACCGGATTCGCTGGCAGCTCGCCGAGGCGGAGGGGCTTCGCAGTGGCGTCGCTCGGGTGCGGATCAGTCCGGAGGGGGTGGATGAGGCATCCCATCACACCGCACGGCTGTTCGGATCAGGCCCTGAGGAACGCGTGCACCATGCGCTTTCGCGCGTGCAGGCCATGCTCGGCCACCGGGGGGTTCTCACGCCCGCCGTGGGTGGGGGGCGGTGGCTCGGCGAGCGGCAGGTGCTCGTGCCGTGGGGGGACCGAGCGGTAGCCCCGCAGGATCGCAGCCGGCCATGGCCGGGGAGCCTGCCCGATCCGCTTCCCGCGACGGTGTTCGAGGAGCAGGTGCCCGTGGCGGTGATCGATCGCGAGGGAGACATGGTCGCCGTCGATGAGCGCGGCGAGCTCACCGCGGGGCTGGCCGCCATGGTCACGGAGGGCGAGTCCCGCGGCATCCGGTCGTGGGCGGGACCGTGGCCGGTGATCGAACGGGGATGGGATGCCGTGCGCTCCCGCCGTGCACACCGGTTCCAGGTGGTGGATGCCGGGCAGACCGCGTGGCTGCTCGTGTGCGAAGAGGGCGTCTGGCATGCCGAGGGCCGATATGACTGAAAGGAGGCACGGCTGATGGGCTTCAACAACCCCGCGGTCCCGTGGTCGGAGATGGAGCGGCTGCTCAGCGGCAACCGGGCGCCGGGGCCACCGGTCGGTGCGGATGGCGGAGACAGCCCGGCCTGGTCGCGCAAGCGCGGCTCGTACAGTGCGCCGGCGATCGAGCGGCCCGCGGACGTCGTTCCCTATGCCGAGCTGCACGCGCACTCGTCGTTCTCGTTTCTCGACGGTGCCTCCTCGCCCGAAGAGCTTGCCGAGGAGGCCGAGCGACTGGGGCTGCACGCCCTGGCGATCAGCGACCACGACGGCTTCTACGGCATCGTGCGCTTCGCCGAGGCCGCGGAGCAGCTCGCGGTGAAGACCGTGTTCGGCGCGGAGCTGTCGCTCGAGCTGCCGAAACCGCAGAACGGGGAGGCAGATCCTGCGGGAGCGCACCTGCTCGTGCTCGCGCGCGGCGAAGAGGGGTATCACCGGCTCGCCGCCGCGATCACCCACGCGCAGCTCAGCGGCGCCGAGAAGGGACGCCCCCGCTACGACCTGGATGAGCTCGCCGACCAGTCGGACGGTTCATGGGCGGTGCTCACCGGATGCCGCAAGGGTGCGGTGCGGCGAGGGCTCGCGCGGGGCGGTGCCGCCGGTGCGGCCGCGGCGGGGGAGGCGCTGGACGCACTTGTCGCCCGGTTCGGGCCGGATGCGGTCGAGGTGGAACTCCTCGACCACGGCAATCCCCTCGATTCTCGGGACAACGACATCCTGGCGGGGCTCGCCGCGGAGCGCGGGCTGCCCGTGATTGCCACGAACAACGTGCACTACGCCGTGCCCGAGCGAGCGCATCTCGCGGCCGCCGTGGCTGCGGTGCGGGCGAACCGCGGGCTCGACGAACTCGACGGGTGGCTGCCCGCCCACGCCGGCGCGCATCTGCGGTCGGGGGCCGAGATGGCGAGGCGCTTCGCGCGCTATCCGGGAGCGGTGGCGCGAACGGTCGTCCTCGCCGATGAGCTGGCCTTTCCGCTGCGTCGCGCGAAGCCAGCGCTGCCGAAACTGCCGGTGCCGGAGGGGCACACGCCGATGACGTGGCTGCGGCAGATCGTGTGGGACGCCGTACCGCGGCGATATCCCGATCTGCGGGAGAAGGATCGCGACCGCATCGAGCGGGAGCTCGCGGTCATCGAGCAGAAGGACTTTCCCGGGTATTTCCTCATCGTGTACGGGATCGTGCAAGAGGCGCGGCGGCGCGGCATCCTGTGCCAGGGTCGGGGTTCGGCCGCCAACAGCGCCGTCTGCTATCTGCTGGATATCACCGCGGTCGATTCGATCGCCTATGACCTGCCGTTCGAGCGGTTCCTCTCCGCGCTGCGCGACGAAGAGCCCGACATCGACGTCGATTTCGATTCGGACCGGCGCGAGGAGATCATCCAGTGGGTGTACGCGACGTATGGGCGCTCGCGGGCCGCGCAGGTCGCGAACGTCATCCAGTACCGGCCCAAGAACGCCGTGCGCGATATGGCGAAGGCGCTCGGCCATTCGCCGGGGCAGCAGGATGCCTGGTCGAAGCAGGTGGAGGGGTGGGGCGCGGCGCTCGACACTGCGGCGGATCACGACATCCCCGACCGGGTCATCGAGTACGCGGGGGAGTTGCTGAAGGCGCCGCGGCACTTGGGGATCCACTCCGGCGGGATGGTGCTCACCGATCGGCCGGTGGGTGAGGTCGTGCCCATCGAGCACGCCCGCATGGAGAATCGCACCGTCATCCAGTGGGACAAAGACGACGCCGCCTGGATGGGACTGGTCAAGTTCGACCTGCTGGGGCTCGGGATGCTCGCCGCCATCCAGTACTGCTTCGACCTCATCGCCGACGCGACGGGGGAGCGGTGGGAGCTGGCGACGATTCCGAAGGAAGAAGCGGCGGTGTTCGACATGCTGTGCCGGGCGGATTCGATCGGGGTGTTCCAGGTCGAATCGCGCGCGCAGATGGGGCTGCTGCCGCGCCTGCAGCCGAGGCGGTTCTACGACCTCGTGATCGAGATCGCCTTGATCAGGCCGGGGCCGATCCAGGGTGGGGCGGTGCATCCGTTCGTGCGGCGCAAGCTCGGGCAGGAGAAGATCACCTACGCCCACCCGAAGCTGAAGCCCGTGTTGGAGCGGACGCTCGGCATCCCGATCTTCCAAGAGCAGCTCATGCAGATGGGGATGGCGGTCGGCGGGCTCTCGGGGGAGGATGCGGATCTGCTGCGCCGGGCGATGGGCTCCAAGCGCGGTGTGGAGCGGATCGAGTCGCTGAAGGCGAAGCTGTACACCGGGATGGCCGAGAACGGTCTGGTCGGGGATGCCGCCGATGACATCTACGCGCGGATCCAGGCGTTCGCGAACTTCGGGTTCGCGGAGTCGCACTCCCTGTCGTTCGGGCTGCTGGTCTATGCGAGCTCGTGGATCAAGCTGCACTATCCCGCGGCGTTTCTCGCCGGGCTGCTGCGCGCCCAGCCGATGGGGTTCTACTCGCCCGCGACCCTGACCGCCGATGCGCGGCGGCACGGGGTGGAGGTGCGGCGGCCCGACCTGCACCTGTCGGGGGCGGAGGCGGTGATGGAGGAGGTGGAGGCGTCGGAGGAAATGTCATCAGGACAGGAGAAATCGCCGAGACAGGACGTTTCGGGGGCAAAACCTCCTGTGTCGGTGATATCTCCTGTTTTGGGGATGCCGGAGCAGACGTGAGTCTCCTGGGCAGGTGGGCGGGCGATGCCGACGGGGAGGGATGCCTGTACCCACCGCATCCAGCCGCCGGTGGGGCTGTTCGACCTCGGGGCGCCGGATGAATCGGCTGAGCACCGCAGGGATGGCGCCTTCGCGGTGCGGCTGGGACTTGCGGCGGTCACGGGGATCGGCGCGAAGCTCGCCGAGCGCATCGTCGCCGAGCGGGAGTCGGCGGGGGAGTACCGGGACCTCCGCGATCTCGTGCGCCGCACCGGGGCGAACACCGCGCAACTGGAAGCGCTGGCGACGGCGGGGGCGCTGGAGTGCCTGGGGCTGTCTCGCCGGGAGGCGATCTGGCTGGCCGGCTCGGCGGCGCAGGACCGGATCGAGTTTCTCCCCGATTCGCTCATCTCGGTGCAGCCGCCGCTGTTCACCGATCCGACGAGCTACGAGGTGCTTGCCGCAGACCTGTGGGCGACGGGGATTTCGACGGATGATCACCCGATGACGCACTACCGCTCGGAGTTGGATGCCCGGGGCGTGCTGACCTCCCGAGAGATGCGGACGAATGAGGTGGGGCGGAGGATCGAGGTGGCGGGGCTGGTGACACACCGGCAGCGGCCGGCGACGGCATCCGGGGTGACGTTCCTGAACCTGGAAGACGAGCACGGCATGGTCAATGTGATCTGCTCGACCGGAGTGTGGAATCGCTATCGGCGCGTGCTGCGGGACAGTCCGGCGCTGATCGCGCGCGGGATGCTGGAGCGCTCGCCGGAGGGGGTGACGAACCTTCTCGCGGATGCCTTCGAGGATCTGCGGGTCGGTGTGCAGCATCGGTCGAGGGACTTTCGCTGACTGTTCTGGGGACGCACGAAAGCCCCGGACGCGCTCGGGTTCGAGCAGCGCCGGGGCTTTCGTGGAAGTTCTGCTGCGGTTCTCAGCCGCGCTGCGCGAGGGCGAAGCGGACCGAACCATCATCGTCGACCTGTGCATCGAGGATGCGGTCGTCCAGAGCGATGGACGCTGCCTGGTCGACGAAGACGCGTGCGCCATCCGTCTCGATGACGGCGTCCTGGGCCTCGGGGGCCGGCGCGACAGCCAGGGCGAACCCGGTGTCGGGCGATCCGGAGTCGCTGATGCGGATTCCACCTGTGTCGGTGGGGACCTGCGCGGTGATGTTCTTTACTGCAGATGCGGCGTTCTCGGTGAGCGTGAGCATGAATGCTCCCTTCCGTGGATTGCGGGCGAGTCGGCCACGATTCCGAGAATCCGGCGCGGATGCAAGCTCTCGTCGCCGTTTGGAGTGGACTCACACCGGATACGGAGGTTCAGGAGGTGGCTGCTCGAGGGTTGACGGGACCACGGCGGTTCAGCACTCTTGCAGTGACGGCGGAAGGACACATCGTGAAACTCGGCAACTTCTCGATCAGCCTCGCGGTGCACGACATCGAGGCATCTCGCGTGTTCTACGAGAAGCTCGGGTTCGTCATCATCGGCGGAGACCAGTCGCAGAATTGGCTCATCCTGCAGAACGACACCGCGACGATCGGGCTGTTCCAGGGAATGTTCGAGAAGAACATCATGACGTTCAACCCCGGATGGGATGCCGAGGGGCATGACCTTGATTCGTTCACCGATATCCGCGAACTCCAAGCCGACTTCGAGGGGAGCGGTGTGCGCTTCGAGAGCAAGATCGACGCGGCGGATGCGGGTCCGGCCAGCTTCATCGTCGTCGACCCGGACGGCAATCAGGTTCTTTTCGACCAGCACCGGTGACCCGGCATCCGATGTCACGGTCAGACTCGGACGCCGGTGAGGCGACCATGAAGGCCGTCGTCTACGACCGATATGGGCCGCCGGAGGTCCTGCGCCTCGAGCACATCGCGGTTCCCGTGCCGCGTGCGGGGCAGGTGCTCGTGCGCGTCGTCGCGACCTCAGTCAATCTCAGCGACTGGGAGGGCTTAGCGGGCTGGCCGGCGTACGCGCGCTTCGGAGGGCTGTTCCGGCCGTCGCGTCGCATCCTCGGGTCCGACATCGCGGGCATCGTGGTGGGTGTCGGCGACGGCGTCACCCGGTTTCGGGAGGGAGATGCGGTGTACGGCGACATCCTCGCGACGATGGGTGGGTTCGCCGAATACGTCGTGGCATCGGAAAAGGCGCTGGCGCTGAAGCCTGCGCAGCTCTCGTTCGTAGAGGCGTCGACCCTGCCGCAGTCGGGCGCGATCGCCACGCAGGCGATTGCGCGCGCGACGCCCGGTGGACGGATGCTGATCAATGGCGCCGGCGGAGGGACCGGGGCGTTTGCGCTCCAACTCGCCGCCGCGCGCGGGCTGCACGTCACCGGCGTCGACAACGCGGACAAGCTCGACTTCATGCGATCGCTCGGCGCGGCGGAGGTCATCGACTACCGGGCCGACGACTTCACCCGCACCGGGCCGTACGACCTCATCGTCGACATGGTCGCGCGTCGCTCGGTCTTCGCCTACCGCCGAGCACTCGCGCGTGGCGGCACCTATCTGATCGTGGGTGGAACAGCGCGTGCATTGGTGCGGGTATTGACGGTGGGTGCCCTCATCGGAGCCCTGACAGGAAGGAGGCTGGGCGTGCTCGCGGTCAAGCAGGGTCCGCAGCACTTCGCCTCGCTCGCCGAAAGCTGCGCGGCGGGGGAGGTGCAGGTTCACATCGATCGCGTGTTCCCGCTCGAGCAGGTGCCGGAGGCGCTGGCGTACGTCGGCGAGGGACGAGCCCTCGGCAAGGTCGTCGTCCTGATCGATCCATCCGCCGATTCGGCGTGATCGGGATCGGTAGACTGGATACCGCCAGCCTCTGTAGCTCAATGGAAGAGCAGTTCCGTCCTAAGGAAACGGTTGGGGGTTCGAGTCCCTCCAGGGGCACAGCCTTTTTTTACTTCTGACCAGGGATTTCTTCTGTGGTCAGACCTCGCAGAATGCGTTTTTGGCCGCTTTTTGGCCGCATTTGAGAAACGCTATGAGCCGAAATCAGGGCTGATACAAGGGCCTTCGCGAGGCTTCGTTTGACGTCTCAGAACGCCGAAATCGAGCATTTGGGCGAGATCGTGGCTCGTCGAAAAACTGAGCAATCTGCTCTCTACGGTCGCTGCGGTCGGGCGTAGCGGGTCTGCGGACCCGCCGGCAGCGCCACCAGCGGCATAGCGTCGTTCAGTCGCTGCGCGACGGCATCCAGATCGTCGTCGAAGAGATCAGCGTAGGTGTCGAGTGTCATCGCCGCCGACGCGTGCCCGAGCATCCGCTGCACGGCCTTCACGTTCGCGCCCGAGCTGATCGCGAGCGATGCGGCGGTGTGGCGGAGGTCGTGCGGCGTGAGCCGCGGGATCGACGGATCGACCGCCTGCGCGCGCTTCACCGCGTTCGCGAACCAGCCCTGCTGCCCGGAGTTGCGCATGTGGTTGACGCCGTCGCCGAAGAGCAGCCCTTCCGGGCCCTTGCCGGCGCAGGCCTGCTCGATCATCGGAGCGAGCCGCTCGGGGTAGGGGACCGAGCGCTTCTCGTGCGTCTTGGGCGTGCCGACATGGATCTCGTAGGCGATCATCACCGCGTTCTCCTCGATGACGAAGCGTCGACGCAGCCGGTTCACGCTGCGCACCCGCAACCCCGTCGCCTCGCCCCAGCGCAGGCCGGTGTACGCCAGCGTCAGGACCATCGTCGGATGCGCCGAGCACGCCGCCAGCGTCGCCACCTGGTCGTGCGAGAGGTAGACGCGGCGCTTGCCCGGGCCCGTTGCGAGGGAGATTGCGGATGTGGCGGGCCGGATTGCTCGTGAGGCGACGATCGTCGATGGCGACATCGAGGATGCCGGCGAGGACCCCGAGCGCGCGAAGAACGACGGTGCGCGACTTCTGCGTTGCGAGGTCGGACACCCAATCCTGGACTTCGGAGCGCCGGATCGACCAGATCTCCCTGTCTGCCCAGACCGGAGCGACGTGGTTGCTTCCACGCCTGCTCGAGCGTCACGTAGTACGAGGGCTTCGACATTGGCGGCTGCTTGGAACGCAGCCAGCTATCGGCGAACATTCGGACCGGAACCCGCGACGACGATGGGTCGATGTACTCGCCCTTCGACTTCGACACCGTGACCATGGAGAGGTACAGCTTCGCCTCGCGCATCGTCGTGAAGCCGCGCTTCTGCGTCTCGGTGTGATCCGGCTTTCGGTAGCGCACACGGTAGCGGCGCCCGTTCACCGTTTCGTACGGGGAGATGGTGCCCATCTCGACCTCCGCTCTTGCCGGCTCGATGGTCAGTATCGGGCCAGTGTCGGACATCGCGGCGTCGCGTCAACGGCGCCGAAACGGGATGCCGGGCGATGGCGGAGAACGTCGCCAATGCCGATGTGGCCCCGCCGGTGCCGCACGGCCCGCAGCACGTCCACGGCTGACTGCTCGGAGCCGTCGCCTGGACCGGTGGTCGGCGCGCGCATGGCGCCAGTGTCAGTGCGAGCAGTCCCATCGTCCGTCTTGAACCGGCCCGACCAGGTTGGGTGCGGGCGGCCTTGGCTCCGAGGGCGACGCCACCGAACCGGAGCTGAGGGCGCCAAGGGCGCTTGCAGCAACATCACGAACCTCCTCACTCGCCGAAACGGCGATCAAGGCCGCGTCACCAGCGGTAGTCGCAAGTGATCACGACAGGCCATCGCCTCGACGGCCCATCCTCAGCCTGCACTTGGGGATGTCAATGTCGTTCATGCTCGCTTCGCTGCGCGTGCTCCACATTGACATCCCCGGCGCTCCGGCCGTGGCTAGCCGCCTATCGAGCCGACGTCCCACCCATGACCTATCAGCAACCGCTCGCCGTCGAGCACTGTGAACCGTTGCACACAAGTCGCAGGTAGGTTGCCGGCATTGGTCCACCCAGCATCGCCCGTGCCGAGGCCATCCGGAATCGCGCGATGCACCTGCCAGGATGGCGCGCCTCCCGCTCGGTGAATGGCACCGTCGACTCCACCTCCGCCGCGCATCTGTCGATTCGCGGCTTGACGATCACGTCGACACGTTGGATCGAGATGTGCCGTGGACGGAGTGAGGTGACCAGTCGCCCTAGCGTCGCGCACGGACCGGATCCACGTGGCGCCTTAAAGACGCTCGAGCTGCCGATCCGCGATCGCCCTCCCGAGCGGGATCGGCACTGCGTTCCCGATCTGCCGTGCGATCGCCGTCTTCGAGCCGACGAACCGGTGCGTGTCGGGGAAACCCTGCAGCACGGCCGCCTCGTAGTGCGTGATCGCCCGGTGCTCGATCGGGTGCAGGTAGCGCCCCTTCTCGGGCTTGAAGAACTCCGTCCGGATCGTCACCGACGGCTTGTTCCAGTGGAGCCGACCCATCACGTCACCGGACCCGCTCGTGTGACCGCGCCAGCACGGCGCGAGCAGGTGGTCGGGAAGGTTGAACCGATTGCCGCCGGCGGGGATCTCGGGAAACCGACGCTTCGAGAGCTCGGAGTAGTCGCGCCCGACGTGGAGCTCGAAGGGACGGAAGACGCCCGGAAGCTCGACTCCGAAGAACGTCTTGGTGACGCGTCGTCCAGCTGCGTCTCCGTCACTGTCGGCACGATGTTCTTGAACGCTTCGCGACACCGTGCGATGCTTGCCGACGTGCGTCGGCTCTGGCATGCCGATCGCGGGAAGATCGCGGTGGCGGCCGATCAGGATCGCGCGCTTGCGTGCCTGGAAGGCGCCGTAGTCGGCGGCGTTGAGGATGTCCCACTCGAACGTGTAGTCGCTGAGGAGCCGTCGGGCTGCGTCGACTTCGGTGAAGTCCTGGAACTGCTGTGACTTCGCGAAGGCAGCGACGTTCTCGACGACGAAGTACTTCGGTTGAGCGCGCAGGATCGTGGCGGCGTACTCCTGCCACAGGTAGTTCCGCTGGTCGGCGGCGTCGCGCTTGCCGAGCATCGAGAAGCCCTGACACGGTGGGCCGCCGACGATGACGTCGACGTGTCGGAACGTCCTCGTCCTTCAGCCACGTCTCGATCCCGCCGCGATAGACGAGATCGCGCGCCGAATGTGGCGGCGAACGTCGCGGCCGCGGCGGTGTCGAGCTCGACCGCGCGCTCGACGCGAAAGCGATCGGATGCGGCGTGGAAGCCGGCGGTGAGACCGCCTGCGCCGGCGAACAGGTCGAGCACCGAGATCGTGCGGGTCGCTCGCGCGAGTCGTCGTCGGGGTCGTCGACGTGCAACGGCGCCTGCAGAGTCATCGCGTTCAAATCTACTGTGGAGGGGAGGAGGAACCACGGATGCCGGACAGCGAGTCGAACGTCGCGCCGTCCCGGGACGAATCCTGGGCGAGCACGCCGGGCATCGCGTGCGTCGATGCAGTCGAACCGTGGCCGCGACACGTCGCCCGAGCTGGCCGTTCGACGTCGTCTGCATGCGATGGGCCTCCGCTATCGAGTGTCGGTCCGGCCGATCCCGAACCTACGGCGAACCGCCGACATCGTGTTCACCCGCGCACGGGTCGCGGTCTTCATCGACGGATGCTTCTGGCACGGCTGCCCTGAGCACTACCAGAGCGCCCGTGCGCAACGCCGAGTTCTGGCTGGCGAAGCGAACGCGCAACCGCGAGCGCGACGCCGAGACCGACGCGATGCTCCTGGCGGCAGCGGGTGGACGCCGCTCCGGTTCTGGGAGCACGAGGTGAAGGTCGGCACCCGACGCGATCGTCGCAGCGCGATCGTCAGCGCCGTCACCGCCGCGAGTGGCCGGTGCGCCTCGTACTCGACCTCGAAGCCGAGTCGCCCAAGTCGGCAGACAGGTGGAGCAGCTCGACCGGCATCTTCGTGAGGTACGCCTGCCGTGCGCGGATCTCCGTCGGCCGATAGTCCTGGAACGGGAAGTACTTGAACCGCGGGTACCGATCCTTGAGTCGGTCCTCGAGGTCGACGACCTCGGCGTGCACCGACTCGACCTGATCGCGAGTGATCGGACGCGGAAGCGGTGTGTAGTCGCGCAGCGGAACGACCCAGTGCGGCCGACGCTCCGCGCTTCATCGGATCGAGGTCGGCGAGTGCGCGGCACCCAGACGTGCGACTCGATGATCGGTGCGGACGCCGCGATCACCAGCCGACGATGCCGTCGCGCCGGCGGGAGTCGTGAACCAGTGCAAGACGACATCCCGCTCGGACGGGCGCACGAGGTCCCAGTGCCAGATCGGCCGTTCCCAGGCGCCGTGATCGGCGCGCGCAGATCGACGCCGGGTGCCTTCGCTCCGGCGATCTCCATCCAGAACCTCTGGTCGGGCTGGCCTGCCACCAATGACTCCGGGGCGATCGCCCCGTCCGCTGTCATCTCACGCCGAGCAGCAGCCCGCTCGGCGCGCCCTTCCACGTGACGACGAGCTCGTCGCGCGCGCGGCTCGCGGCGACGTAGAGCAGCGAGCGGAACTGCTTGTCCTTGTCCGGCTTGTCCTCCTCCGGCACACCCTTGTAGGCCCACGGCGGCGGGAAGGCTCCGTCCGAGACGTCGAACAGCACGACGCGCGAGAACTCCATGCCCTTCGCGGTGTGCATCGTCATCGCCACGGGCTGACCGCCGGTCACCCGCGGCTGCGGTGATGAGCGCGACCGACACGCCGCGCTGGCCGAGCCCCTGCTGCACCTTCTTCGGCGGCGTTGTTCGACGCCGCGAGGATGGCGATCGTCTCGGCCGGACGCCGTCCTCGATCCACCGCGCGATGTCGGCGGCGATGAAGTCGAGCTGCTCGGCATCCGACTTCGCGGCGTGCTTGGTCGGCTTCGGCCCGCTGCGCGCCGACCGATAGCCCTCGCGTCGACACCTCCAGCCTTCGGCGTCCTCGTACTCCTCGCCCGCGAGCACGCCGAGCGCGAAGCGCAGGTTCTCCAGCGTCGTCCGGTAGTTGAGGGTGAGCCGGCGAGACCGTCCCTGGATCTTGATGCCGTAGTGCTTCAGCACCGTCGGCCGGCCGTAGATGCGCTGGTGGGTGTCGTCGGCGATGAAGAGGTCGTTCGGCCCTTCCGCGACGATCGCGCGCAGCAGCTTCCACTTCGCGGGCTCGAGGTCCTGACCCTCGTCGACGAGCACGTGATCGGCGAAGGTCGTCCCGCTCGATCGTCAACCAGTGCGCGGCGATGGCGGCGATCTCGCCGTAGCCGAGCTGCGTTCGCGATCCGCTGGTCCTTCCGCATCTGCTCGATCGACCGCCCACACGGCCGCGCGCTTGCCGCGATCGAGGGCGACTCCGCGGCCCGGCCGGCGCACCGTGAAGTAGGCGTCGGCGTCGATGATCTCGTGCGGCAGCACGACCTGCGCGTACTCGTCGTCGAAGAACGACGTCGACTGCAGCGCGATCGGCAGCGCACGCGCCCGCCTGCGTGATCGCCGACGACCAGTCGGGCTCGGCCGGGCGACGCCGTCTTCTCGCGGGTCGAGCCGATCGTCGCGAGCGCCGCATGCCCGAACTCGTCGCCCGCGCGCAGGCGCACCTCGGCGGCGAGCTGGTCGACGCCACGGACGAGCACGCCCGGTGTCGCCGAGCTTCTCGGCGATCGGCACCGTCGGCATCGAGGCGTTCGAGATCGCGTCGCAGGTTGTCGGCGAGCGCGCGGGTGAACGTCGTCAGGATGACGCGCGCCTTCGGATTCGCGAGCGCGAGTCGCCGGGCGCGGTGCAGCAGCACGACGGTCTTGCCGGTGCCGGCGCCGCCGCTGAGCCGGAACGAGCCGGAGTAGTCCTTCTCGACGTACTCCGCTGCTCAGGGTGCAGGAACACCCGCCACGCGCCGAAGTCGCCGTCCTCGATGATCGCGGCGCAGCTCTTCGCTGTCCTCGACGTAGGTGAACTGCATCCGGGATGCCGGGTGCTTGAGCGCCTCGAGGATCTTGGTGGCTTCGTCGTCGTCGGGATCGACCTCGACGGGCTTGTCGAGGCCGAGCTGCTCTCGGATCAGGTGGAGTGCTTCGCGCGCCGCCATCGACAGCAGGACCTCCTGCTGCCACGGCGTGTCGAGGCTCTCCGCGAAGTCGAGCAGCGCGTCCTCGTCGGCGAGCGCGAACGCTGCGTCGGCGAGTCCTGCGGGAAGCCGAACTGCTCGGTGAGGTCGGTGACGAAGTAGCCGCAGCTCGGTCAGCAGCGGCTTCGTCGACTCGCGGCGACCGGCGGCGGGCCTCGGCGGCGCGACCGGCGACAGCGGGTTCGCTGCGCCGCGATCGCCTCGCGGAGCTCGAGCACACCGTTGACCGGGTTGACGTGGAGTGTGAGCTTCTTGGCCTTCTCGGTCGCCCTCGTCGTGCGGCCAGGTGCCGGCGTAGACGTAGTGGGTCTCGCCCTCGGGGGGTCGACCGGAACAGCACGGCCCGCCAGATACTGGTCGACGCGGCCGGTGCGGACGCGCGGGTCGACGGAGCCGTTGATCGGCTCGATGTGCAGTCCGGGTGTCGCGTCGCTCTCGCCGAGCTTCTCGAGGAAGGTCTGGATCTTCGCCTTCACGTCGTTGCCGTGCTTCGGCTGCTTGCTCGCTGCGATAGGTGATCGGCGGCATGTCAGTTTCCTCCGGTCAGAGCGGCGACCTCGGCGGCGAGGTCCTCGGATTGCCGGGTCGATGAGCGTCCATCCGTCGGCCGCGAGCGTCGTCGATGTTCGCCGTCCTGCAGGTCGAAGGCGATCGCGACCTTCGCGTCCGGCCATGCGAACGAGAGCGGGATGCCGCCGCCGGCCTCGACCCCCATCTCGGGGAGCGGGACGGACTGCCTGCGGCGAGCCGCTCGATGACAGCTCGTTCGGCGGCGGTCGCGTACGCCGCGAGCGCTGCCCACTCGGCCGGCAGTTCGACAGTCGAGGTCGTCGTCGGCGCTGAAGTCGGTGCTGGCAGCCGCGGCGAGCCGCGACACGCGTCGTGATCTCGACGCCCGACATGTCGTCGCGCCAGCCGACGATGTTCGACAGGTGCAGCCACAGTCGCCACGCCCGATCGAATCCGGTCGTTGGCGAGCGCCTCGTCGCGGTCGTCGAGCACCAGGGCGAAGTCCGTCACGCCGCCGTGCTTCAGTCGGGTCGGTCGACACGAGCGGCCCGTCGGCGACGATCCAGTCCGGCGGCCGTGCACGGCGCTCTTCGGCAGTCCGTCGGCGAACACCCGAGCGGCAGCGCTCGTGCCGCCGACGCGGTTCCGAAGGGCATCGACACCGCGCACGGCTGCAGGATCAGCGGGAGCGCACGCGCGAGGGTGTCGCGACGCTTCGCCTCGTCGTCGGGCTTCTGCATCCACTCCATGAGCAGCGTCACCGGATCGACGGTCAGCTTCGACGAGCTGCGCAGAGGGGAAGCTGAGCCTGTCGCGGCCACCTTCTCGGCCCACGCCGCGGTCGAACCACGATCGCGTCGAGAGATGTCGCCGTTGAGGTCGGCCCACGTGACCGCGACGACGCGGTAGCCGAGTCCGCGCGCCGCATCGCCGCTTCTTCGGCGTCGTCGGCGAGCCGGTTGCTGCCCGACGGTGGCGTGGAACGCCTTGCCGTCGGTGTAGATCGCGATCGGCTCGGCCGCCGCCGCCGAACTGCTCGAGCACGAAGTCGGGCTGTGGTCGGGCCGAGCGACACCTGGGGGCGCAGCATCCAGATCCGGGAGTCGCCGGGGAACGACACCTGCACCTTGTTGCCCCAGTCGCCGGGGATCTCCTTCACCGTGCCCGCCGAGCGCCTTGGCGCGCTCGATGAACGTCTTGCGGAACAGCTGCTCGATGACGGACTCGCCGAGCTTGACGCCGGGGTCGTCGTCCGTGACGTCGAACTGCGCGGACGGCGACACCGTCGCGTGACGTCGAGCAGCTTGGCGAGCGCCTGCTCGGCCGACGCCCGCGAGACCGTCGCGTCGCCGTGCGCGAACGGCAGCAGGCAGCGGTGGCAGGCGGCGCGCTGCTCGTTCTGGCACGGGCAGTCCCGGAGCACCTCCCATGCCGCCGTCAGGATGCCGTGCAGCTGCGTCGGGTCGGCGAGCTCGGCGAGGTATCCGGTGCCGCCGGGCACGGTGTCGTGGACGAGCAGAGCCTGGTGCCGTGCCGCCGTCCGTCACCGCCGACGGGCTCGGTCACGGTGACGATCCGGAGGTGGTCGGGGTCGCCGCCCATCGTCTCGCGGAGCCCGAGCAGCACGGCCGCGCTGAGGCTGGGAACGACGACGCCGTCGCCGAGCGTGAGCGCCGGCGGCAGCCGCAGGAAGATCCCCTGCGTCACGAGTGTGCGGGTGAGCGCGAGCGTCACGGTGCGCTCGGCGGTCTGATCGCGTCGCGGGCACCACGGGCGGTGGTCGCGACGGTTGTTGCCGCCCGCCTGCGAGTCGAGCTGACCGCACGTGTCGCACACGCGGAACAGCGGCGCCGGCGACCTCCGCGCCGGCGATGCAGCCGCGTCGCGCCGGATGCCGTGCGCTTGCCGAGGTTGATCCAGCGGATCGTGAGGTCGCGCGCGTAGGTGACGCCGAAGCCGGTCTCCTTGTCGTACCAGCGGCGCACGATGCCTGCGGGGTCCAGGTCGGCCGCGACCTGCACCGTGAACGCGGTGCGTCTGCCGGTCGTCGCTGCTGTCGCCGATCGCGGCCTCGTCGCGCCGTGCGACCGCCGACACCGTCTTCGAGCTCGGCGACCGGCATCCGCTGGGCGGCATCGCCGATGTCCGTCGGCTCCGGCACCGGGGGCACTCGACGACGAGCGCCGTCGGCTGTGCGACGGGCGAACCCGCACTCCGGGCAGAAGGTCCAGTCCTCGACGGCCTCGCCGCCGGGCCCGAGGTCGACGGCGTCGACCGGGATCTCGAGACCCTGCGCGTAGAAGAACGATCCGGGCGCGAGCTCGTGGATCGCCACGGCCGCACCGCGCTCGTAGGCGTAGGTGTCGTCGTGCCACTCCGAGGTGTCGGGGTCGATCCACGACACCGCGGCGTCGAGGCGGACCGAATCGTCGAGCAAGCGTGTAGTTGGGCAGAAGGCCGAAGCGCTCGAGCGCGCCGATCCAGTAGTCGCTCGGTGAGCGCCTGTCTGCTGGCGCACGCAGCATCCGATCCGCCGCCTGCGCGGCGCGGAGGGCGTCCTTCGCATCGCTCTCGACGCCGCGATCCGCGGCGGTCTCGAGATCGGGGAGCGCCTTGCCGATCTCGGTGCGACGGCGGCGTCACGGTCTGCAGCTCGGTCGTTCCAGCGCGCACGGCGTCGCGCACGGTGCTCGGCGAGACGCGATGTGCCGGACTCCGTCCGGACGGGGTGGCCCACTCGCCGAGGCGCTCGGCGGCCGGCATCGCCGAGGCTCGGCGAACGTCCCGAGGAACTCGTCCGACGAGCTCGACGGCGCTCGTCGTCGGCGAAGGCGATCAGCGTCGCCGAGGAACGATGCCCGGCTCGCTCGTCTTCAGCACGTCCTGCGCGGTCTGCATCGGTGTCGGTCTGCGGCGCGAGCGTCGGTCGAGGATCGACGCGAAGTACTGCCGCTGCAGGATCTCCTGCGGCGTCGACGAACGTCGCCGGCGGCCGCACGGCGCCGTTGATCACCGACAGCGGATCGCCCATGCGCGGGAGCTGGTCGCCGCGCCCGGTCACGGAGGCGACAGACAGCGCGTTGCCGGTGAGGCGTCCGGCGCGGCCGACGCGCTGCAGGTACGACGCGACCGTGCGGGGCAGCCCCGCGAGCATCACGGTCGACAGGTCACCGATGTCGATGCCCATCTCGAGCGTCGGCGTCGCGACGAGCACGTTCGGCGCCGATGCGGGTCGTCGGACGACGCCTTGAAGCCGTTCTCGTACTCGAGGCGGATCTTCGTCGTCGAGCAGGCTCGTGTGCTCGCGGGCGACGACGCGTCGCATCGGTCCCGTGGTCGTAGAGCGGCGGTAGTAGTTCTCCGGGTCGCTCGGCGCGGGAAGCTGAGGCGCCCGGGCAACGCGCCGAGACGCACGGGCGCGCCGTCGAGCTGGGCGACGGCGTCGTCGGTGCCGGTGACGGGATTGCGGCACACGTCGCACTCGAGGCGTGACGCGCCGGCGTGCGAGGTCGTCGTGCGATCACGGGCGCGACGACGATCGCCGACGGCGGCAGCAGGTAGGCCGTCGCGGCGCCGCCCGACACGGTGTGCGACCGCAGCACGCCCGTCGCGCTCGAGCTCGGCGAGCAGCGCCGTGGTGAGCCGCACGCCGTCGGTCGGGGTCGACGCCGAGGCACCTTCGCGCGCCCAGATGGCGTACCAGCTCTGCGGCGGACGACACGACGTCGAGGTGTGTGCGCTGCGCGTCGTCGCCGGTCGGGGCGTGCGCGCCCACGCGCGGGTAGCCCGGAGCGTCACGGCCCGGTGGGAAGGCGGGCATGCCCGACGCCGCGCGGTCGGCCGCCCCAGATCGGCCAGCGCTTGCCGTCCTCTTCGATGTAGCTTGGTGAACCACTCGTGGTCGATGGCGCCGCGGTCGCGCATCCGCTCGAGCACACCGCGCACCCACCGCACGAGGCGACGTCGTCGGATCGGTGCGGGTCGCAGTCCGTCGAGCATGCCGTCGGCTGGGCGTGTCTCGTCGAGCGACCGGCGGGCCGACCGACGCGCTTCGGCGGCTCGGATCGTCGACACCGGCCGCGAGGCTGCCGGTGAGTTCGAGCGTGCGTCCGACGCGGGACTGCAGACCGAACTCCATCGCGAGGTCGAACTGCAGGCGCCGCTTGGCACGCGCTTGAGCACGGCCGCGGGCACGCCGCGTGAGCGTCGGCTGCCTTCCAGAACGGTCGCGAACTCGTCGCGGTCGACGAGGTCGGGGGCGAGCAGTCGGTAGCGGGCGTCGGGGTCGTCGCCGGCATCCTGCACGAGGCGGTCGACGAGCTCGTCGAGCGAGAGCTGCGTCGTCGCCGACGGCGCGGCGGATCGCGTTGCGCAAGGCGAACACGTGTGCGCGGGCTCTGCACGAAGCCGGCGCGGTGCGCGGCATCCTGCACGCTGTCGGTGAAGACGAGCGCCTTCTTCTCGGCGCCGGTCGAGATCGGCGTCGCCGAACAGCGTCGTGACGACGACCGAGAGCATGGTCGCGATCGCGCTGCCCGAGGAATCGGATGCCGTCGGCTCGCCGCAGGCCGGGCACGTGTCGTTCGCGGACGTGGTCGTCGGCGTCCTCGCCGGTGAGCGGCGAGCACCGGGAGCGCCGTGCCCGTCGTCGGCGTCGGTCGTCGTCCGGGCGGGTCGTGCAGTGAGGGCGCGGTGCGACGTGGTCGAACCAGCGTGAGCCCGTCGACGGCGTCGCCGCTCGGCGGCCGCGTCCGCCTCGGCCGGCGCGTGGAGCAGCGCACGGAAACGACTCGACGTCGCCGTGACGCGTGGTCGCGCGGATGTCGTCGTCGGTCGACGTCGAGTTCGTTGCCGACCGGCGCGAGCTGCACCCCCCAGCCGACTGCGTCCGCAGTGGCGGCAGTACACCGCGGGGAACCACGGACGGTCTCCGCGTCGAGGTCGCCGGCCGCGACGGGGCCCGTCGTCGGACCAGCGGAAGCGCGTGGCGGACGTGGCGGCGCGGTCGATGCGGGTGAGCTCCCGGATCCACAGGTGCAGGTCGACGGAGAGCGCGCCGCGCCCGACGCGTGCGCGCACGTGGCTCGAGCGTCGCGAGACACGCGGGTGAGGAATCTCCGGCGCGGCTGCGCGGCGTCGCCTCGTAGGTCTCGGTCGACGCCGAGGCCGGCGGGCAGCACCTGGTCGGCGAGGTCGTCGATGTCGATCGCGTCTCGGCGCGCGCGTGGCGATCGACTGGACGAGCGTCGATGCGGAGGCCACGGATGCGAGCAGGTCGGCGTCGGACGAGGTCGCCCAGTCGACGTCTCGACCATCCGCGAACAGGGCTCGCCAACACGCGCGTCGGCGAGGATCGGCCGATTCGGCATCGTCAGTCTTCGGCGGCAGCGCGGCGACGTCGGCGGCGAGGGCGTTGTCGACCGCGCGCGGGCTCGCCGCCCGCGGCGTGCCCGCCGCGACGGCGGCACGACGCCATTCGCCGCACGGACTGACGGGTCTCGCGCGACGACGCTGTCGTCGGGGAACGGCATCGCCGAACACGGTCTCGGCGAAGGCGAGCATGCGCGCCGGGGTCGCCCGTCGTCGCCGAGGGTGGCGGAGGTGGCGACGGGGGTGACGTCGCCGAGCGGGCCGGTGCCGGTCCGGTGCGGTGATCGCGTCGCCGGGCGCAGGCGCTCGAGCGTGAGGCCGAGTCGGCGCAGCAGCATCGCGACGTCGGTGCCCTGGGCGCCGTCGTAGGTGTGGAACTCGTCGAGCACGACGTACTGCAGGCTGGTCGGCGCGCTGCCGCCAGAGCTGCTGGTCGGCCGCGGCGCAGCAGCAGGTGGTCGAGCATCTTGTAGTTGGTGAGCAGGATGTCGGGCGGGTCGTCGCGGATCGATGTCGCGGTCGGTGATCAGCCCGTCGGCGGTGACCCGGGTGCGCTGCGTGCCGCTGTCTCGCCGGTGTAGAGCGCCGCGCGTCACGCCCGTCGAGCGCGGCGTCGCTCGCGTGATCAGCTCGGCGAGGCGCCGGGCCTGGTCGTTGGCGAGCGCGTTCATCGGGTAGAGGATGAGCGCCTTGATGCCCGGTGACGCCGGCCGCCTTGGCGCGGAGCACGTGGTCGAGGATCGGGTAGAGGAAGCCTCGGTCTTGCCGGATCCGGTGCCGGTGGTGACGAGCGTCGGCAGCGGAGCGGTCTTCACGGTTCCGTCGGGCTGCTCGCCGAGGTTCGCCGAGCTGAGGCGCCGGAACGCCTCGGCCTGGTGGCCGTACGGCGTGTGACCCTCGTACCAGTCCGAGCGCGTCGCGCCACCCGTCGTCGGCGGCACGGAACGGCACGCGGGCACGCACATACGGGCCGCGGAAGATGCCGTCGTCGGGGTCGTGAAGGAACTCTTCGAGTGCGCGCTGCGCCTCCTCGTCGGACAGCGCGAACGTCGTCGTCAGGTAGTCGACGAGGCTCGTCCGGATGCTGCGCCGCCTGGCGAGACGGCAGCAGTTCGCTCACGAGCGCTCCTGCAGGATCCGCTCGAAGTGCGCGTACGCCTGCCGCATGTCGGCCTCGCGGTCGAGCGTGACGAACGGCAGCTCGTACTCGTAGGTGTTGCCCGACGCGTTGCGTCGCGGTGCGCTCTTCGCTGGGTGATCGCGTCGCCCTTCTGGCGCCAGACCTTGAGCACCTCGTTCGGCACGAGGCGGCCGTTCGCGTCGTAGAAGTAGGCGTTGCGGTCGTAGCCGTACAGCACGGCGAACTGCGTGCGGTAGATCGTGCACAGCTCGTCGGCGGTGATGCCGAGGGAAAGCGCGACGATCGCGTCGATCTCCACCTGCGCCTGACGGCGGTCGGTAGCGGAGCGGAGCGCGAACCGCCGTCCAGGGCCATCGTGCTCGAGGTGCGATCCTCGCAGTCGACGTAGCTCCAAGATCTGTCGAGCGGCTGGGAGCGCTCCTCTGCCACCGCATCCCAGACGTCGGCGAAGCGTAGCGTCAGGCACTCGCACGGGCCGAGCGGTTGCATCGATAGAGGCTCGAGCCGTAGTCGCACTGTCTCCGATGCGTGGCAGCGTCGCAAGCGGGTACCGATCGATCGTCGAACGCCGGAGTCGAACTGCGCGCACGCGTAGATCGTAGAGCAGCCCGTGACGTCGCTGCGACTAGCAGCGAGTTCGTGCGGGCCGATCCGGGCATCCCGAGAGCCTGACCGCGTCGACGTGCGCGGCGCCGGGCGGAATCGATGCGCGGGATCAGGGTGCGCTCGCCATGTTGGCTGCCATGCCCGCCACGCGATTCGGTAGAGACCGGCGGGCGCGGCGATGCCGTCGCGCCCCAGTCGGTGTACGCGGCGTCGTACTCGGCCCTCGGGCTCGCGGGCTTGTAGGCGTTACTGGCATCGCATCGGCGCGCGAGCGATTCGAGGTCGACCGGTGACCAGTCCTGATTGTGGAGCATCGTCGGGTTCGGCGACTTGTAGAACGGATTGCCGACGAACAGTGCGGGCCCTGCAGGATCGCATAGTCCCACGAATCGACCGCCCCACTCCACGTCGAAATAGCCCTCGGTTGAGTCGTTGTTCTCGTGCCAACCCGCGGGAGAACTCGAGTCCGAGCTCAGCCGAGCCGCGGCGCCTCGGCCAGCTTCGCGAGAACGTCTGCGGTCGCGCGATTGACGGCGTAGACCATACGGGTGTGATCGACCGGCGTCATGGCGTCTTCCAGCAGCGCGTGCCACGAGCGCGAGCGTCTCGTCGTCGACCTGAGTGATTCGGCCGTGTGGGGCCGCAGGTCCCACTTGCCATCCTCGGTCTTGAGACCTGGTTCGGGCCCGCGCCCTCGTGTCGGAGTGAGCCGACGACAGTCTCGGGGTGGTAGAGATGCGTCGCCATTGAGGAACTGCGGGTCGCGATCGGACCGCATAGACGTGACGCCGTAGTGACGTGTGATCGTCGATCTCGAAGAGCGACAGCTCGTTCACGAACTGCCAGTGTCGACGGAGCCGCGCGTACGTCGCGCGCGAAAGCGTCCGGCCTTCTCGTCCGTGAAGTGGCGTCTCCGGATGGATAAGCGCCGAGGCGCCGCGTCCGTGCATGTGCCGCCACGTCTGCTCCATGAAGCAGCGATAGAGATCCGGCTGCAGGCCGGCGAGGTATGGGTAGATCGTCGGTGATCCGACGAACGTCGCGCGTGCGACGTCGACCGTGCCGTCGACGACGAGATCGCGGCATCCCATCCAACTGGAGTGTCTGCTCACGCTTGGTCTTGACCTGGGCCTGCGACGGTTTGACGGCAAGCTGCCACCACGGGTCGCCCTCGGCGAGCAGGGCGTCGACGTCAGAGCGGGCCGGACCCACGGCGGGTTGCCGACCTGCAGGTCGAAGCCGCCGCGCGCGAAGACTCCGGCGAAGTCGAGCTCCCAGTGGAAGAAGCCCTGCTGCTCGGCGACCCGCTCGGTCGTCCGAAGCCAGGGGTGGGTTGAGAGAGCTTGGGCGATCTCGAGGGCACTCGCCCAATCAAGATCCTCCTGTTCGGCCTGTGCGAGATCGCCCCAGCCGGTCGGCAGCCCAAACGCCTGGGCGCCGATGCCGGCGCGACGCTCAGTGATCCGAGAATGTCCACCGATCACGGCGGTGAGGCCGTCGAGCCATTCGTCGAGGGAGGGTGGCCGAAGCTCCCCGTGAGCGGCCAGAACCACAGCGCACTCCAGGCATCCATCACGCGGCGAAGCCGCGATATGCGCCGTTCTCGTCGTTCAGGAATGACTCGAT